>NZ_JBWKOR010000006.1:0-398638 GCF_059416185.1 Pseudomonas sp. GW821-FHT09E04 | reverse complement strand
GTACTCGACAGGATTCGAACCTGTGACCGCTCGGTTCGTAGCCGAGTACTCTATCCAGCTGAGCTACGAGTGCATTTGTTGCGCCGCATTATAGCCCGTCTAATCTCTATTCCAACCACTTTTTCTATTAATTTCAACAACTTACAGAAAAAGCCAGATTACAACGTACTAAGCAAATAATGGCGGAGAACGGGGGATTCGAACCCCCGACACCCTTGTGAGGTGTACTCCCTTAGCAGGGGAGCGCCTTCGGCCACTCGGCCAGCTCTCCGCAACACGGGGCGTATCTTAACCAACCTTTTCCCCGTTTGCAAACATAAAAATCGATAAAAATTAATGGCTTGGTTCTTCGTCCTTCTCTTTCTTTATACGCAGGTAGATTTCCTCACGGTGCACGGCGACCTCTTTCGGGGCGTTGACGCCGATACGCACTTGATTTCCTTTGACGCCGAGCACGGTCACGGTGATTTCGCCATCACCGATAATCAGGCTTTCTGCGCACCGACGAGTCAGAATCAGCATACCTTTCTCCTCACGCGAATCATTTCAGGGACAACAGTCTGCAAAAAAAAGGCACCCGACCTACAACCGGAGCGATCGTAGCCCTACATGCCTGAGTATTGACCAGCGCGAGCAAAAGAACAGTTCAGGGCTCGCGCCATTCAAAAAATAAAGGGCGCGGTCAGACCGCGCCCTTCATTGACCAGGATTACTCGCCCTGACGGGCCGGAGCGTCCAGTTCGAAAGCCGTGTGCAGGGCGCGCACGGCCAGTTCCAGGTACTTCTCTTCAATCACCACGGAAACCTTGATTTCCGAAGTCGAGATCATCTGGATGTTGATGCTTTCCTTCGCCAGGGACTCGAACATGCGGCTGGCCACACCTGCGTGGGAACGCATGCCGACGCCGACGATCGAGACCTTGGCAATCTTGGTGTCGCCGACGACTTCACGGGCACCGATCTCGCGAGCGGTGTTTTCCAGCACGGTCTGTGCGGCCTGGTAGTCATTGCGGTGCACGGTGAAGGTGAAGTCGGTGGTGTTATCGTGCGCGACGTTCTGCACGATCATGTCGACTTCGATGTTCGCGGCACTGATCGGGCCGAGAATCTTGAACGCCACGCCCGGGGTGTCTGGCACGCCACGGATGGTCAGCTTGGCTTCATCGCGGTTGAAAGCGATGCCGGAAATGATCGGCTGTTCCATGGTTTCCTCTTCATCAATAGTAATGAGGGTGCCCGGACCCTCCTTGAAGCTGTGCAGTACGCGCAGCGGAACGTTGTACTTGCCGGCGAACTCCACCGCGCGGATCTGCAGCACCTTGGAACCGAGGCTGGCCATTTCCAGCATCTCTTCGAAGGTGATCTTGTCCAGACGCTGAGCGACCGATACCACACGCGGGTCAGTGGTGTAGACACCATCGACGTCGGTGTAGATCTGGCATTCGTCAGCCTTCAACGCAGCGGCCAGCGCCACGCCGGTGGTGTCGGAACCACCACGACCCAGGGTCGTGATGTTGCCGTGCTCGTCGACGCCCTGGAAACCGGCAACCACAACCACGCGGCCAGCCTTCAGGTCGCCGCGAATCTTCTGGTCATCAATCTGCAAGATACGCGCTTTATTGTGCGCACTGTCCGTCAGGATCCGCACCTGATTACCGGTGTACGACACCGCTGGCACACCGCGCTTGATCAGCGCCATGGCCAACAGGGCAATCGTCACCTGCTCACCGGTGGAAACGATCACGTCCAGTTCACGCGGAACCGGTTGATCTTCGCCACTGATTTGCTTGGCCAGATCGATCAGACGGTTGGTTTCGCCGCTCATTGCAGACAGCACAACCACCAGGTCATCGCCGGCATCGCGGAATTTCTTAACCTTGTCGGCGACCTGCTCGATTCTCTCGACAGTGCCGACCGAGGTGCCTCCAAATTTCTGTACGATCAAAGCCATTTCAAAGCCGCCTCTGCCCATGAAGGGCGCCCAATAATCACTCAAACAGCCGCCAGGCCCGCCACTAGACTGCGGGCCCGACGGGCCGTCTTATAAACCCTGCTCGACGAATGGAACGGTCAGCGCCAGTGCGCCATCCAGTGCGCCGGCGTCGATACCGCCGCCCTGCGCCATGTCCGGACGACCACCGCCCTTCCCGCCCACTGCCGCAGCAGCCTTTTTCATCAAATCACCGGCTTTGAGTTGGCCAGTCAGGTCCTTGGTCACGCCAGCGACCAGTACGACCTTTTCCTCATGGACACTGCCGAGCAGGATCACTGCGCGACCGAGTTTGTTTTTCAGCTGATCGACCAGCGCCAGCAGCGCCTTGCCGTCCTGACCATCCAGACGCACGGCCAGGACCTTCACGCCCTTGACGTCCACGGCCGAGGCCGACAGATCGTCGCCTGCGGCAGCAGCGGCCTTGGCCTGCAACTGCTCGAGCTGCTTTTCAAGCGCACGGTTGCGCTCCAGCACAGCCGACAGCTTGTCGATCAGGTTGTCGCGGCTGCCCTTGACCAGGCTGGCCGCTTCCTTGAGTTGTTCTTCAGCAGCGTTCAAGTAAGCCAGCGCCGCAGCGCCGGTGACCGCTTCGATACGACGCACACCCGATGCCACACCGCCTTCGCTGATGATTTTCAGCAGGCCGATGTCGCCGGTACGGTTGGCGTGGATACCGCCGCACAGCTCGACGGAGAAATCACCGCCCATGCTCAGCACGCGCACGTTGTCGCCGTACTTCTCGCCGAACAGCGCCATCGCGCCTTTCTGCTTGGCGGTTTCGATGTCGGTTTCTTCGGTTTCAACAGCGGAGTTCTTGCGGATCTCGGCGTTGACGATGTCTTCCAGCGCTTTGATTTGCTCAGGCTTGATCGCTTCAAAGTGGCTGAAGTCGAAGCGCAGGCGCTGGCTATCAACCAACGAACCTTTCTGTTGAACATGCTCACCCAGCACCTGACGCAATGCAGCGTGCAGCAAGTGGGTGGCCGAATGGTTCAACGAAGTCGCATGACGCACCTCGGCATCCACGTGGGTTTCCACTGGTGCGCCGATGAGCAGGCTGCCGGACGCCAGCACGCCGTGGTGCAGGAACGCGCCGCCGGTCTTGGTGGTGTCGCGCACGTCGAAACGGCTGTTGCCGGCCTGCAGATAACCGCAGTCGCCCACCTGGCCGCCGGATTCAGCGTAGAACGGCGTCTGATTCAGAACGATCACCGCCTCTTCGCCTTCATTCAAGACGTCGACCGACTGGCCATCTTTATAGATAGCGACAATTTTCGCCGAACCGCTGGTGTCGGTGTAACCGGTGAACTCGGTGGCCACATCGACCTTGACCAGCGTGTTGTAGTCCAGACCGAACGAACTGGCCGAACGTGCACGAACACGCTGGGCTTCCATCTCGCGTTCGAAACCGACTTCGTCGATGGTCAGGCTGCGCTCGCGAGCGATGTCCGCGGTCAGGTCCATCGGGAAACCGTAGGTGTCGTAGAGTTTGAACACCACGTCACCCGGCACCACAGTGCCTTTGAGCTCCAGCAGATCCTGCTCGAGGATCTTCAAGCCGTGATCCAGAGTCTTGGAGAACTGCTCTTCTTCAGCCTTGAGCACGCGCTCGATGTTGGATTGCTGCTTCTTCAGTTCCGGGAACGCTTCACCCATTTCGGCGACCAGCGCTGCAACGATCTTGTAGAAGAAGCTGCCGGTGGCGCCCAGCTTGTTACCGTGACGGCAGGCACGACGGATGATCCGGCGCAGCACGTAGCCACGGCCTTCGTTGGACGGCAGCACGCCGTCGGCGATCAGGAAACCGCACGAACGGATGTGGTCCGAAACAACCTTGAGCGACGACTGATCGCCATTTTCGCAGCCGATTGCTTCGGCCGATGCGCTCAGCAGGTTCTTGAACAGGTCGATTTCGTAGTTGGAATTGACGTGCTGCATCACCGCACTGATCCGCTCCAGGCCCATGCCGGTATCCACCGACGGCGCTGGCAACGGATGCAACACGCCGTCGGCGGTGCGGTTGAACTGCATGAACACGTTGTTCCAGATCTCGATGTAGCGGTCACCGTCTTCTTCCGGCGAGCCCGGAGGGCCGCCCCAGATGTGGTCGCCGTGATCGTAGAAAATCTCGGTGCATGGGCCGCACGGGCCGGTATCGCCCATGGTCCAGAAGTTGTCGGACGCGTAAGGCGCGCCTTTGTTGTCGCCGATGCGGATCATGCGCTCGACCGGCACACCGACTTGTTGGGTCCAGATGTCATACGCTTCGTCGTCGGAGGCGTAGACGGTGACCCAGAGCTTTTCCTTCGGCAGTTTCAGGACACCGGTCAGGAACGTCCAGGCGAAAGTAATCGCGTCGTGCTTGAAATAGTCACCGAAGCTGAAGTTACCCAGCATTTCGAAGAAGGTGTGGTGACGGGCGGTATAACCGACGTTTTCCAGGTCGCTGTTCTTGCCACCGGCACGCACGCATTTCTGGCTGCTGGTCGCACGGGTGTACGCGCGCTTTTCCTGGCCCAGGAAGCAGTCCTTGAACTGGTTCATCCCCGCGTTGGTGAACAGCAGGGTTGGGTCGTTGCCCGGAATCAAAGAGCTGGAGGCTACACGGGTGTGGCCTTGCTCTTCGAAGAAGCGAAGGAAGGCTTCACGGATTTCTGCGCTTTTCATTAGGTTCTTCCACGGAGGCTGCGGCCAAAGGCCTGTACGAAACGTCAACAGACGAAACGACGGCAAAGGGCCGCATTATATCGGCCCTGCGCGCGGGGTACAGCGTGTTTATACGATAGAAACGGTCAATTGAGGGGCTAACGCTGTCACTTGCGCGAAAACTCGACGAATGTCGCGATCACTTGCTCGATTTGCGAACGATTGACGTCCATGTGCGTGACCATCCGCAGACGGGCGGCAGCGCTCAATTTGATCCCGCGCTCGGCGGCAAACGCCTTGATCGCCTCGGCACGGTCGCCCATCTGCACGTAAACCATGTTGGTCTGCACCGGCTCGACGGTGAAACCGGCCGCACGCAGGCCTTCGGCCAGAAATTGCGCGTTGGCATGATCATCCGCCAGACGCTCGACGTGATGATCCAGCGCATATAACCCCGCCGCCGCCAGCAAGCCCGCCTGACGCATGCCGCCGCCGACCATCTTGCGCAGGCGCCGCGCCTTGCCGATCAACTCGACCGAACCGCACAGCACCGAGCCGACCGGTGCGCCGAGGCCTTTGGACAGGCACACCGACACCGAATCGAAGTGTTGCGTGATTTCCCGGGCATCGACCCCTAGCTTGACCGCCGCGTTGTACAGCCGCGCGCCGTCCAGATGCAGGGCCAGTCCGTTGTCCTGAGTGAACTGGCGAGCCCGGGCCAGATACTCCAGCGGCAGCACTTTGCCTTGCATGGTGTTTTCCAGCGCCAGCAGACGGGTGCGGGCGAAGTGGAAGTCGTCAGGTTTGATCGCCGCCGCCACCTGATCCAGGTCCAGCGAGCCATCGGCCTGCACTTCCAGCGGCTGCGGCTGGATCGAACCGAGTACCGCTGCGCCACCGCCCTCGTACTTGTAGGTGTGCGCCTGCTGACCAACGATGTACTCGTCACCGCGTTCGCAATGCGCCATCAAGCCCAGCAAGTTGCTCATGGTGCCCGTCGGGACGAACAGCGCCGCAGCAAAACCCAGCCGTTTTGCCAGTTCGGCTTCCAGACGATTGACCGTCGGATCTTCGCCATACACATCGTCACCGGTGGCCGCAGCGGTCATCGCGTCGAGCATGGCGGGAGTCGGTTGGGTGACGGTGTCGCTGCGAAGATCGATAACGCTCATGAACCTGGCCTCTAGTCAGCAGGGGAAATCCCTTTTCGTAGAGGAATTACTGCGGGCATGACGCGGATTAATCAACCCTCGCGCAAGGAAAAGTCGTTTCCACGCTTCGAAAAATCCGATGGCAATCATCACAAAGGCGCAATGCACAGCCCGCCGATCTGTGTTAAAAACGCTGCGCCGCCCGATAAAGGGCGGCGAAACGTTCTCAGGGCGGGGTGCAATTCCCCACCGGCGGTAATTGCGCGCAATGCGCATAGCCCGCGAGCGCTTGGTGTCAGGCACGGCAAAAGCCGTGAGCGGCGGCAAGGTCAGCAGACCCGGTGTGATTCCGGGGCCGACGGTCATAGTCCGGATGAAGAGAGAACGGGATTGACGCCAAAGGGCCGTCCGCCGTGTTCGCGCGAGCGTGCGTACCCTTGAATCCCTTTCGATTCATAACGCCCTGTTTTTCACACAAACAGGAGTCAGAACATGCAACCCACCGCTATCGACAGCAAAAGCAAACACACTCACGGCGAGCGCGTCGCGTTCATCCAGGCCTGCTGGCACAAGGAAATCGTCGACCAGAGCCGTAAAGGCTTCCTCGCCGAAATGATCGCCCAGGGCTATCAGGAATCGGACATCGATTTCTTCGAAGTCGGCGGCGCCTTTGAAATGCCTCTGCACGCCAAGCTGCTGGCCAAGACCGGTCGTTATGCCGGTATCGTTGCCGCCGCCCTGGTGGTGGACGGCGGGATCTACCGTCACGAGTTCGTCGCCCAGTCGGTGGTCAGCGGCCTGATGCAGGTTCAGCTGGAAACTGAAGTGCCGGTGTTCTCGGTGTCCCTCACCCCGCACCACTTCCATGCCGGCGAAGAACACCACAAGTTCTTTTTCGAGCATTTCGTGCACAAGGGTCAGGAAGCGGCGAAGACTTGCGCGGATACGCTGCAGAAAGTGCGTGCGTTGCGCCGCACCGAGCCGCGTGCTGTAGCGGTCTAAGCATCATAAAAACTGTGGGAGCGAGCTTGCTCGCGAAAGCGGACTGACAGTCAACATCAGTGTTGAATATCAGATCGCATTCGCGAGCAAGCTCGCTCCCACATCGGTGATACGGTGCTATCAGGCGAGATTTTCGTCAGTGGTCGGCACGATCAGAATGCCTGCCCGCAGGCCGTTCTTGACCTTGGGATTGGGGAAGATGATCCGCGCGCCCTGCTCTTCGATGATCCAGCGGGTATTGGCCAGGTCTTCGGCCAGCACATAACCCACATCCAGTTCCGAAAAGTTTTCGATGTCCGCCGGCAGGTTCAGGCGGAACGCATCGCTGTGCTTGATGATTTCCCGGGCCACGCTGAACAGTTGCAGACCGTCCAGCCCCTGCTCGGCCATCTCCGGCTCGGTACCTTCGATGATCTGCTTCAGACGGGTTTCCAGCAGCGACACATTGACCCCGGCGTTCTGCCCGAACGGCCGCGCCTTGCCCAGTTCCAGGGTGAAGGACTCGGCACCGAGCTTGTCGTAGGTGTAGGAACTGAACACGATCGACGGCTTGTTCTGCAACAGCACCGCCTCCATGCCGGCCGCACGCAGACGGGACAGTTCAAGACGGGAATGCTGGCGACCTTCCTTCCACGGATACAGGGCGAACTGCTCGATCTTCGAACCGCGAATCGCCGTGTGCAAGTCGTAGTGCAGACGCTGACGATCCGGCACGCTGAAGAAGCTCGCCGCCAGGCGTTCCAGCTCGCAGGCGCGCAGGGCTTCGGAGCCACTGCTTTGTTCATGACGGCCGTTGAACAGCCGATTGACGTCCTGCTCGATGAAACGCTCGCCCTTGCGAATCGCTTCCGGGTTGCCGAACAGGAACAGAATGCGTGCGCGCGGCTTCAAGTCGCCGCGGGCGATGTCATGCAGCAACCGGTCGAGCAATTCGATCGGCGCCGTTTCGTTGCCATGGATGCCTGCCGACAGCAGTAGATCCAGGCCATTGTCGCGTGCTTCGGGTGGCCGGACTTCCAGCGCACCCTCGCTCAACCAGCGCATGCGCACGCCTTCGACAGTCAGTTGAGTCTTCTCCGCCGGTTCGCGGCCGGCGAGGGTCAGTTCAAGCAGTTTGCCGAGGGCGAGCATAGAGCGGTTTCCTTAGTGGTCGTGGTTGCAATCCGGGCCGTGCACGTGACCGTCATCGTCGCCGAGGTCAGCCGGTTCCATCTCCAGTTGCAGACTTACCAGATTAGTCGCCAATGGGCGCAACAGCAGGTTGGCGTATTCAGCATCGCCTTCTTCGACGTCCACGCCGATCAACAGTTGGCCGCGGCCGTCCTGCTGTATCCACAGCTCTTTGCCTTGCCACATGACCGCGACGCGGGTGCAGGAAGTTTCCAGTTGCTTGCCGTCGGTGTCTTCAAGGATCAGCCGCAGGGAATCGCTCATGTCTTTTTTACGCTCTGTTGGGGTGACAAGCCGCGCGCCGCGTTCAGGCGGCGCGCCGGCCATCAATTGATCTGGAATGGATAAACCGCGCCCAGTTTAAGGATTTGCGTCAGTTCATCCAGTGCCGTCCGGCATTCAAGCAGCAATTGCGGGTCCGCCAGATCGCTTTCGCTCAGGCGGTCGCGGTAGTGCTTTTCAACCCATGCGGTCAACGAACCGTACAACGGGGCGGTCATGATAACCCCTGGGTTGACGGCCGCCAGCTCGGTTTCGTTGAGCGCGACGCGCAGTCGCAGGCACGCCGGGCCACCGCCGTTCTGCATGCTTTGCTTGAGGTCGAAAACCTTCACTTCACGGATCAGGCCGCCGGAGCTGGTCAGGCCTTGCAGGTAGTTCCACACGCGCTCGTTGCCACGGCACTCTTCCGGCACGATCAGCAGCATCGAACCGTCAGGGCGCGACAGCAATTGGCTGTTGAACAGGTAAGAACGCACCGCGTCGTCCACGGTGACCGCCGAGCGTGGCACGCAGACCGACTGGAACTTGCCGCCGACCTTGGCCAGCTTGGTTTGCAACTCGGCCAGCATCTGCTCGGTGTCGAGGAACGCGTCCTCGTGATAGAACAGCACCTCGCCGTTGCCTACCGCGATCACGTCGTTGTGGAACACGCCCTGATCGATCACGGCCGGATTCTGCTGCGCGTAGACCACGCCTTCGTCGCGCAAGCCGTGCAGACGGGCAACGGCTTGCGAGGCTTCGAGGGTCTGGCGCGCCGGGTACTTTTGCGGCGCCGGGTAACGGGTGTCGAACGCACTGCGACCGAACACGAAGAACTCGACGCCCGCCTCGCCGTACTCACGGCAGAAACGTGTGTGGTTGGCCGCGCCTTCGTCACCGAACTGCGCCACCGCCGGCAATGCGGCGTGGTGAGCAAAGTGTTGCTGGTCAGCGAACATCGCACCGAGCACGCGGCTGGTGGTCGGGTGCTCGATGCTGCGGTGATATTTGCAATTGAGGTTGGCGGCGGTGAAATGCACGCGACCGTCAGCGGTGTCGGCACTCGGGCTGACCGTGGCGGCGTTGGCCACCCACATGCTCGACGCCGAGCAGCTGGCGACCAGCAGCGGCATCGCGTCTTTCGCGGCGCGCTCGATGACCTGGGCGTCGGTGCCGCTGAAACCCAGACGGCGCAAAGCAGCCACGTCCGGACGCTCCTGCGGTGCGAGAACGCCCTGCTGAAAGCCCATTTCCATCAGCGCTTTCATTTTCGCCAGGCCTTGCAGCGCCGCTTCCTTCGGATTCGAGGACTGCTGGCTGTTGCTCTGGGACGCAACGTTGCCGTAGGACAGACCACCGTAGTTATGGGTCGGCCCCACTAGACCGTCAAAATTGACTTCAAAGGATTTCATCAGCGAGGCTCCACGAGAATCTGTTTTTATAGGCATCAAATAACAATCGAGTGCAATCGAGGCGCGACGCGCCTCACGCCATCTTCACGCCAGGCGTCAGGGCCGCCGGCATCACCAGGCTCGGGGTTTCCAGCGAGGCCACCGGGTACGCGCAGTAATCCGCCGCGTAGTAGGCACTGGCGCGGTGGTTGCCCGAAGCGCCGACACCGCCGAACGGCGCGCTGCTCGCAGCCCCCGTCAGCTGTTTGTTCCAGTTGACGATACCGGCACGGCTTTCCAGCCAGAACTGCTGGTAGCGCTCTTCGGAATCCGACAGCAGGCCAGCGGCCAGGCCGAAAGCAGTGTCGTTGGCTTCGGCGATCGCTGCCGCGAAATCGGCGTAGCGGATCACTTGCAGCAACGGGCCGAACAGTTCTTCGTCGGAGCGATCGGCAACCGCCGTCACATCAACGATGCCCGGGGTCAGCAGCGCCGACTGCGCCTGTGGCTGAGTCATTGCCAGCAGCGACACTGCGCCATTGGCCAGCAGATGTGCCTGGGCATCCATCAACGCTTTCGCCGCGCCGAGGGAAACCACCGAGCCCATGAACGGCGCCGGCTGCTGATCAAACGCGCCGACTTCGATGGTCGAGCTGACGTCCACCAGACGCTTGAGCAGACTGTCGCCCCACGCGCCTTGCGGCACCAGCAGACGACGGGCGCAGGTGCAACGCTGACCGGCGGAAATGAACGCCGATTGAATGATCGTGTACACCGCCGCATCGAGGTCAGCGACCTGATCGACCACCAGCGGGTTGTTGCCGCCCATTTCCAGCGCGAGGATCTTGTCCGGACGACCGGCGAACTGCTGGTGCAGGTGATTGCCGGTACGACTCGAACCGGTGAAGAACAGACCGTCGATGCCCGGATTCGCCGCCAGAGCGATCCCGGTTTCACGGGCGCCTTGCAGCAGGTTCAGCACGCCGGCCGGCAGACCGGCTTCGATCCAGCACTTGACCGTCAGCTCGGCGACTTTCGGCGTCAGCTCGCTTGGCTTGAACAGCACGCTGTTACCGGCCAGCAGCGCCGGCACGATGTGGCCGTTCGGCAAATGCCCAGGGAAGTTGTAAGGGCCGAACACCGCTACCACGCCGTGGGGCTTGTGGCGCAACACGGCGGTGGCGTCGCCCAATGGGCCGCTCTTCTCGCCAGTACGTTCGCGGTAGCTTTGCACCGAGATCGCGATCTTGTTGACCATGCTGGTGACTTCGGTCGCAGCTTCCCACAGCGGTTTGCCGGTTTCCTCACCGATGGTGCGGGCCAGTTCGTCGGCGTGGTTTTTCAGCGCGGCGGCGAAAGCCTCGAGCACGCTGATGCGATCTTCCAGGGTACGACGGGCCCAGCCCGGGAACGCCTGACGCGCAGCCTGCACGGCCGACTCGACCTGAGCGGCGGTGGCCCCCTCCCCCGACCACAGCACTTGCTGGGTCACCGGGTTCAGCGATTGAAAGGCCTCGCCCTGACCGGCCAGCCACTCACCTGCGATGTATAGCGAATTCATTATTTCGACTCCCGAGCAGCGGACAACGCCACGGCGCGAACCTGATCGCCAGCGTTGAGTTGAAGACGTTTGGCGGTCAGCGGATCGACCACCAGCGTGCCGGCGGCCAGACGGGCCGGCGCAGCCGTGATGCGGCAGTCTTCGCGTTTGCGGTTATGGATGATGAACGGCGTGGCGTCTTCGCCCGGCGTGCCGATGGCCAGCACCAGCGCCTCGCTGTCACGCACTGCGCGGATCTTGCTGGTCTCGCACTCGATGGCCGGGCCGGCATCGAAGATGTCGACATAGCCCTGATAGCTGAAACCTTCGCTCTTGAGCATCGCCAGCGCCGGCTCGGTGTCCGGGTGCACCTGGCCGATGACGTTGCGCGCGTCCGGCGACAGGAAGCAGGTGTACAGCGGGAATTTCGGCATCAGTTCGGCGATGAACGCCTTGTTGCCGACGCCGGTCAGGTAATCGGCCTGGCTGAATTCCATTTTGAAGAAGTGACGGCCCAGGCTTTCCCAGAACGGCGAACGGCCGGCTTCATCCGACACACCGCGCATCTCGGCAATGATCTTGTTGCCGAACAGCTGCGGGAATTCGGCGATGAACAGCATCCGCGCCTTGGACAGCATGCGACCGTTGAGGCCGGTGCGGTAGTCGGCGTGCAGGAACAGCGAGCACAGTTCGGAGTTGCCGGTCAGGTCGTTGGCCAGGAACAGCGTCGGGATCTCGCGATAGATGTTCAGCTCCTGCGAGGCGCTGACGGTCAGGCCGACACGGAAGTTGTACCAAGGCTCACGCAGACCGACGGCGCCGGCGATGGCGGAAATCCCCACCACGCGACCGTTGTCGTCTTCGAGCACGAACAGGTAGTCCGCGTCGCCACGGCCGGCTTCACCGCGAAAGGTCTTCTCGGCCCAGCCGACCCGGTGGGTCAGGCGCTCTTCGTTGGCCGGCAACGTGGTCAGGCCGGTGCCGGTGCTGCGGGCCAGGTCGATCAGAGCGGACAAATCGCTGCTGCGTACGGGACGAACAATCATGCTATCTCCTCAAACGGGCCGCCGTGGCCACCCGTGAAACTCGCTAAGGCGTTAAACCGCCACCAGGCGCACGCTGGCACCTTCACCGACGCCCAGGGCTTCGGCCGCTTCCAGATCCAGGGTCACCGGTTTGCCCGGCGCGTAATCCAGCTCCAGCAATACCGCGCGGTAATCCTGCAACTGGGCATTGGCTACCAGATACTGGCGCCCGGCACCTTTGACCGGCTCACCGATCTTCACCGGCACCACACGGCTCTGGGCGATCGAACGTATCCCCGAGACGCGTGCATGCAGGGTCGGGCCGCCGTCGAAAATGTCGATGTAGTGATCGGTCTCGAAGCCTTCGCGCATCAGGATGTCGAAGGTGATCTGCGCACGCGGGTGAACCTGGCCCATCGCTTCCTGAGCGGAGTCCGGCAGCAGCGGCACGTAGATCGGGTAATGCGGCATCAGTTCGGCGAGGAACGTGCGGCTTTTCAGGCCACACAGACGCTCGGCCTCGGCGTAGTTCAAGTCGAAGAAGTTGCGACCGATGGCGTCCCAGAACGGCGAGTCGCCGTTCTCGTCGCTGTAACCGACGATCTCGGTCACCACCGAATCGGCGAACCGCTCCGGGTGGCTGGCGACGAACAGCAGACGGCCACGGGAGTTGAGTTCCGAGAACGGCGAACCCACCAGCTCGCGCTGCACGTAGAAACTGGTCAGCAGACTGTTGCCGGTCAGGTCGTGGCATTGCGAGAGCACGTGGATCTTGTTGTGGATCTTCAGCTCGCGGGAAGCGTGCACGAAGGTCTCGTTGCGAAAGCTGTAGAACGGCTCGGAATAACCGGCCGAAGCGACGATCGCCGAGCAGCCCACCAGTTTGCCGGTGGCGGTGTCTTCAAGGACGAAGAAGTAACTTTCTTCACCGTTGAAGCTCACTTCGGCAGCAAACGAGGCTTCGCTCGCGGCGATCTTGTCGCTCAGGCGTTCAACGTCATCCGGCAAGGAAGTGACACCAATCGGGCTGTCCGCAGCCAGACGCTGTACCTCGCCCAGATCAGCCATTTGCGCGGGGCGCATCACCAGCATGGTGTCACTCCTTTCTCTACTTCAGGTCGGCGAAAGCGCCGACTCGGGAAAAAAATGCCGGGCAGGCCCGGCACAGGAAAATTGTCCCGGCGTCTGCCGATAACGACAGGCGCCGGGCGGTCTTGCATGAATCAGGCTTGGGTCAGTTTCGCTGCAGCACGTTCGAAGCGATCCAGACCGGCGTCGATATCCGCGTCTTCAACCACCAGGCTCGGGGCGAAACGGATCACGTCCGGACCCGCCTGCAGAATCATCAGGCCTTCTTTTTCAGCGGCGTTGAAGATGTCCTTGGCCTTGCCTTTCCAGGCATCGCTCAGCACGCAACCGATCAGCAGACCGAGGCCACGCACCTGGGTGAACAGGCCGTACTTCTCGCCGATCTGTTGCAGGCGGGTCTTGAACTTGTCGTGCTTGGCGTTGACGCCGTTCAGCACCTCAGGGGTGTTGATCACGTCGATCACCGCTTCGGCCACGGCGCACGCCAGCGGGTTGCCGCCATAAGTGGTGCCGTGAGTGCCGACGACCAGGTGCTTGGCCAGCGCTTCGGTGGTCAGCATCGCCGCGATCGGGAAACCGCCGCCCAGGCTCTTGGCGCTGGTCAGAATGTCCGGAACCACACCGTAATGCTGGTAGGCGAACAGGTTGCCGGTGCGGCCCATGCCGGTCTGCACTTCGTCGAACACCAGCAGCGCGTTGTTCGCGTCGCACAGTTCACGGGCGCCTTGCAGGTAAGCCAGCTCGGCCGGCAGTACGCCGCCCTCGCCCTGGATCGGTTCCAGAACGACCGCGCAGGTCTTGTCCGAAACAGCGGCTTTCAGTGCCGCCAGATCGTTGTACGGCACGTGGGTGATGCCGGTGATTTTCGGGCCGAAACCGTCGGAGTACTTCGACTGGCCACCGACGTTCACGGTGAACAGAGTACGGCCGTGGAAGCTGTTGAGCGCAGCGATGATTTCGTACTTCTCGGTGCCAAAACGATCGAACGCAACGCGACGGGCCAGCTTGAAAGCAGCCTCGTTGGCTTCAGCGCCGGAGTTGCAGAAGAACACGCGCTCGGCAAAGGTGGCGTCGATCAGCTTGTGCGCCAGGCGCAGGGCCGGTTCGTTGGTGAACACGTTGGACACGTGCCACAGCTTATTGGCTTGCTCGGTCAAGGCACCGACCAGCGCCGGATGCGCATGGCCCAATACGTTGACGGCGATGCCGCCGGCGAAGTCGATCAGCTCGCGGCCGGCCTGGTCCCAGACGCGGGAACCGGCGCCACGCACCGGAATGAAAGCGGCAGGCGCGTAGTTGGGAACCATAACCTGGTCGAAATCGGCGCGTTGTACCGCAGCGTGCTCAACGGACATCGGAGTCTCCTGATGAGGGCCACCCGCCTGAAACTGGCGAGCGATGGGGGGATTGTAAGGACAGTTTTCAGCCCGGCCTTGCCGCCAAGCGACAACTTCTTATAGCGCAAACCCCGGATTTTCCCGGGTTTACGGCAATGCGACATATAGCGTCGCAAAGGCGCAGTTTAAACTGCCGCCGGCCATTGCAGCACTCCTGCGAGCTTATCAATTACGAAGGCGCTTGCTGTCATACATATGTACCACCGGACACGGGATGCATTTTGCTCTGCTTGAGCTCCTTATCGACGCTCAAGGACGCCAACGATGTCTTCCACCACCGGGCAATCGCTCAACCCCGCTTCTCACTATGAACCGCTGGCCGAAGCGATCCCCGAATGGCTGGGCAAGGCCTCACCCGCCCGGCGCTCTGCATTGAAGAACAGCCGTCGCCCCCTCACCGACTCGCTCAAGTCAGCCCCGCGACCGCAGCACGACGCCCTCAGAAACGCCATCACCCAGCACATGACGGCACAAAATGCTGTCGATCAAATGCTCGACCGCGTGCAAAACGCCAGTACCTTCGCCGAGCCTCTGCTGACCGAGGCGCTGAAGTCGCGCTTCGACCTGGATCTGAATGTCAGGGAAACCTTTTTGCAGTTGTATATCCCCGTCACAGCGGCTGGCATGACCACCGGCACCCGGACGTGGACGGTGTCTCTGCTGGAGGCGGCGCTGCATAACTTCGAGGTTGGCGAAACAGAAGCCGGGGCGTATGCCAGCGGCTCCTCGTTCATCACCCGCCCGTCGGCGACGGGGCAATTCGAAACGCTGGCGCCGCTCAATGCGAAACCCGGTATCCAGGCCTTTACCCGCCTGTGCCGGGAGCTGGATATCGGCGCCCGCTACAAAATCTATCTCGAGGAAAACCTCGCGATCTCCAATCCGGTGGCGGCTGCTGTGCTGAGACACAAAGTCAACGCGGCGCAAAAAACCGCACTGCGAGTCGCACTGAAGATGGCCCGGATGAAGGGCGATATCAGTGAAGCGAATCTGCTGTCGATTGAAAGCCTGCTGGATGGCGCAACCACCGTATTGATGAACGGCCAGCCAATGCGGTGCCACGACCTGACGATGATGTCGGTCGCCCTGACCGGGATCGTGATATTTGCGCCAGACCTCGAACGCACGAAAACCGCAGTCAGCGTGGTGGCTTACTTACCGGATGACCCGGAGCATCCGATCAAGGAGTACCGCTCCACCGCAGACCTTGCAAAAGAACTGATCCGGCAATTGCGCGGGACCGACTATCAGCGATTCTTCAGCCGCTTTTTCGCTCACGAGCAGCGTGGACAATTTTTCGACCAGCTCAAGCAACGCCTGAGCGAAGTGAAATGGCACCCGCCCCAGGTCGGCAGTCAATTGCCGTCCTGGCGCGAGACGCCCATCGAAAAGCCTGACCTGCAACTCGCTGTCACGCCCATCGTCGGCGATCTTTGGGAACATCTTTATCAGGGCAAGCTGAACAAGATCCTCAACGATGGGGCGGTGATTGCAGTTCCAACCGCAATGGTCGATCGCAATGCACGCTGGAGGCGCTGGGATTCATTTGTCAGTGTCGCGGCGTCGATCCTGGAAATCGCCGCGTTCGTCGTTTTGCCGTTCGTACCGTTTCTGGGCGAAATGATGATGGCGTACATCGCTTACCAACTGCTCGATGAGGTCTTTGAATCGGTCATCGACTGGACTGAAGCTCAAACGACCGAAGCCTGCGAACATTTCTTCGCAGCACTCGAATCGCTAATCCAGCTCGGCGCTTTCGGGATCGGTACCAGTATCACCATGGCCGAATTGCCCAAGGTGTTGCCGGCCGAGGTGGTGGCGTTCATGGATCGCTTCCAGCCGGTGAAACTGCGCAACGGCAAAACCCTGTACTGGAAGCCGGATCTGCAAAGCTACGCCCGTGACATCGTGCCTGCGGCTGGCTCCACACCCGACGCGCAAGGCTTGCACTGGCATCAGGGTAAAAAACTGCTCCCGCTGGAGCAGGCGCACTTCGTCGTCAACGATCACGAGACACCCGGCAAGTTGCGGATCGAACACCCGGCGCGCACCGATGCCTATGAACCGATCGTGCGGCATAACGGCGAAGGGGCGTTTCATACCGAACTGGAAAACCCGCTGCAGTGGGACAGCGCTACCGTGCTGCGACGTATCGGCCCGCGCATGGAGCCGTTCACACCGGCCCGGCGCGAGCGAATACTTCAAGTCAGCGGCTACACCGAAGGCGGCCTGCGCAAGATGCACGTGAATCAGGAGCGCGTGCCACCGTTGCTGGCCGACACCATCGAGCGCTTCAGGATCGATCAGGATCTGCAGACGTTCATCGAGCAACTGACCAGCGACGATCCAGCGATTTATCGCAAGGCCGATCCGTTGATCCAGCTTCAATTGCTCAACGAGCAGGGCTTGTGGCCGGACACCAAACGGCTGCGCCTGATCAATGCCTTGGGCGAAACGGTCTGGCAGTCCTCCGACAATGCGCAGCTCCCCCTGACAGACATTCACGCCGACCGGCTTATCGACAGCGACCTGCTCAAGACTTTGCTGCAAACCCTCGGCGAAGCCGAAGTCCACGCCCTGCTCAATGAAGAGTTCGGGCAGAAAATCGCCCTCGAGGTACGCAGTCGTCAACTCAGGATCCGGCTCGCGCAGATCGCAGAACAGCAGCGCCCTGCCCTGTTCGAACAACGCTATCAGTCACTCCAGCATCACGATGCCCCGCTGGTGAAACAAGTGGCACGGCACGTACCTCAACTGCCCGTCAGGATCACCGAAGAACTCGTTCTCACCGCTACCGGCACCGAGCTGCTGCAACTGGGCGAAGGCGCGTTTGCAGAGCGTCAGCAGCGACTCTCTGAAAACGCCCTGCACGAATTGCGGATCACCCGTGCCTATGAAGGACTGGAAATCGATTCGGTGCACAACCCGGATTCCGAAACCCTGGCACTGCACAGTCTGCCGCTGCTACCGGGTTGGTCAGACGCGGTGAGTCTCGAAGTCCGAAACCAGTCGTTTGCAGGGAACAGGCTCGACACCACCGGTCCTGTGGGTGCGGCCATCGAGAAAGTTCTGGTGCGCCGGGCCGATGGCACCTGGCAACCGTTCGACCAGGCCGGACTGGAACTGCACGGCCCGACGGATTTCTACACCAGCGTGCTGCAAGCCTTGCCCGATGCCCAGCGCCAGGCATTGAATCTGCAAATCGGTGAAAGCCAAAAACTCCGCCAGCTCATTCGCGACAATCCCCTGCCCCGCGCCAACCTGCGTCTGACATCGATGGACGCATCTGTGCCGGCATCTGGCGTCGATACCTTGCGTCTGCTGGGTACAGACGGTTACGCACGTAATGTGTCGGCCGACGAGGCACCCCCAACCCTGGAAACGCGGGTGCGCGATGTTTTTCCCGGCATCACCCAGGACGGTCAACGGGCAATGGTGCAACACCTGCAAAGCCATCTGGAGAATCCGATTGCCGAGCTGTCGCGTCTTCGACTCGAATATTCGAACCTTGAAAACAGCCTTGATCAATGGCGGTTCAGGGAAGTGCGGATCGATCCAGCAACCGGTCTGCCACTTTCCCTGGCACGACGAGCAGCGGCGGCTCGCGATCGACAGGTTTTTGCCCGAACCCTGCTCAGTTGCTGGCGCCGGGAAACCCCGGAACGCTTTGGCTACCGCATGCGTTTTATCGAACCGCTGCTGGGCGATCTGCCGGTGCTGACGGCTGACTTCAGCCATGTCATCAGCCTGGAATTGAGCGGCAGCGGAACATCCGCAGGCATCGAGACTTTCATAGGTCGCTTCCCTCGATTGGCCCGTCTCGACCTGCAGAACTTTGACCTGCACAACCTGCCGCAAGGCATCTCGGTCATGCCCGCTCTGCGCCAATTGCGGCTGCGTAAATGTGGAATCACCCTGACCCCGGAAAACCAGGCGCTGCTGACATCACTCAACGAACTGGTGGAGCTGGATCTGAAGGACAACCCGCTGGGACCGAGCTTCGACGTGACCTTCATGCCTTCGCTGACCTACCTCAACCTGTCGCGCACCGGAATTGCCGAAGTGCCCGTCAGCTTGATCGATCACCCGCAGATCAGGAGCGCCTGGCTGACCGACAACCAGATCACCACGCTGCCCGCAGCGCTGTTCGAGTTCTCACCCACTGCCGGAGCCGGATACGATTTTTCCGGCAACCCGCTCTCCGCCGCCGCGCGCGAGCGTGTGAAAACCTATTTCACTCGTACGGGCGTCAATTTCGGCGTTCGCGCCGAACAGGCCGATATCGTCCGTACCCGAGCACTGTTTCCGGACGTCGACGAAGGCCAGGCCAGCGGCCTGATTTATCGCTTGCCCGGCTCACTGGTTCAGGGCCGCTTGCAATTGACGGCGTGGGAAACCGAGATAACTACGCTGAGCAATGATCTGACTCGCTGGGCCCGAGACATTCCAGACCGCGACCCGGACAGCGGCGCAACACTGGAGGCCAACGAGCGCTTCACCGAGCAAGACGCACGCGAGACTTTCGCCGGCAAATTGCAACAGCTTTGGCGTCACCGCTCGAGAATCCACCCGCACGCAAGGGCCGATATCTTCACTGCCGAGGCCACGTTCATCGGCGACCTGCCGGAAATGAGCGCTGACTTCAACCACATCACCGCGCTGACCCTCAACGGCAACAAAGGC
This sequence comes from Pseudomonas sp. GW821-FHT09E04, assembly GCF_059416185.1. Classification (NCBI taxonomy): domain Bacteria; kingdom Pseudomonadati; phylum Pseudomonadota; class Gammaproteobacteria; order Pseudomonadales; family Pseudomonadaceae; genus Pseudomonas; species Pseudomonas sp. GW821-FHT09E04. The sequence continues at coordinate 379,290 of NZ_JBWKOR010000006.1, read as the reverse complement.
CTGCGCGGCAACGCGCCATTCCTCAGAAGCTTCCCCCGACTCAAGCGCTTGTTTTTACGCAATGGCGAGCTTGATCAATTGACCCAAACCCTCACCGGACTGCCAATGCTGGAAGTACTGGTATTGGACAACTGCGGGGTGAGATTCAACGCCGAGTCGCTGACGGCGCTTGCTGCCATGTCGAAACTCGAGTCACTGGAACTGCCACGCAATCTGCTGGATCAGGTGCCCGACCTGCAAACCCTGAACACGCTGTCCTACCTTGACCTGTCGCGTACGGGCCTGCTGGAAATCCCGCCCGGTCTGATCGATCACCCAACCCTCAAGACCGCGATCCTCAGTGAAAACCAGATCACCGAATTGCCCGAGGCTCTTTTTGAGCTATCGGCCCAGGCCGGTGATGGCTACGACCTGTCGAACAACCCGCTGACCCTCGCCACTCGAGAAAGGATCAAACAGTACTGCCGTGAAACCGGCCAGGATTTCGCCGTCCTCGCCGACGCGGCCGATATCGAAACCACCCAGCAGCTGTTTCCCGACCTCGACGTGCAGGACGCCAGCGATGTGTTCTACAGTTTGCCGGGCTCACTGGAGAATAGCCGAAGCCAACTGCGGCACTGGCAGGCAGAAATCCGTCAACTGAACGCCGACCTTGCGCAATGGGCTGCGGCAGGGCCGAGCATTCACCCGACCACGGGGCAGTTACTCAATCCACGGCAGATCTTCGTGATGCAGGCGAACAGACGACTGTTCGCTCAGCGGATCGAAGAACTGTGGCGCTTCCGGGTTACCGAGAAACCCACAGAACGAGGCAATGTGCTGATCACGGATCTGCCCTTTGTCGGCGAGTTGCCCGTGTTGTCGGCAGACTTCAGTCATATCGCCGAACTGACCCTCGACGGCAACCCTACCCTGAGCGGTGCCGATGCCTTCCTTTCATCCTTTACCGGCGTGCGTCATCTGGAACTGCACGAGTTCAAACTGGAGCACCTGCCAGAGGCTTGCGAGCGCATGCCTTCGCTGGAACGGCTGGTGCTGGAGTATTGCGAGCTGGTCATGACGGATGAAACCCAGGCTCGCCTGTCATCGCTGACCCGATTACAGTTCCTCAACCTGAGCCACAACCCGTTGGGCGCTACACCGGAGTTGAAGGGATTGCCGGCGTTGACCCATGTGCGCCTGATCGACACCGGAATCACCCACCTGCCGGAAGGCCTGGTCGAACACCCGACACTGATCATGGCCAACTTCGATCACAACCGGATCAGCGAACTGCCCGACAGCCTGTTCGACCTTCCCGTGCTTTCGCCCAACCAATTCATCCTTGGCGAAAACCCGTTGTCCCCCGCCACGCGCGAACGTATCAAGGCAAGCTACCAGCGCAACCGGCAAAACTTCGGGGTATCGATGCCGCAGGCTGATATCGAGCGCGTGCTCGCGCTGTTTCCCGCGCTGGATACCGATCAAGCCAGTCGATTGTTGTATCTGCTGCCGGGGACGATTGATCACGGCCGCCTTCGAATCGGTCAGTGGGAAACGGAATGGCAACAGCTGGAGGCGACGCTTAACCGCTGGGTCGAGGAGACGCCCGATCAACATCCGTCAACTGGCGCACTGCTCACAGCCGAGGACAACGTCGTTGAGCGCTCCGGCCGCGATCAGTATCGCCGGGATCTGCAAGCGTTCTGGCGCGCCCGCTCAACAGCCCAACCCGAGGTGCGACCGGACAGGCTGGTTCTCAATCTCCCCTTCATCGGCGAACTTCCGCCACTGAGCGCAGACTTCAGCCATGTCACTACGCTGTCGATCACCGGCAATGCCCAACTGCGTGCCGGCGACGGATTCTTCGGCGCTTTCACAGGGCTGAAAACCCTGGAACTGCGCGACCTGGGCTTGCAACAAATGCCGGATTCATTCCGGCGCATGCCTGCCCTGGAAAGTCTCGTACTGAGCAACTGCGCGGTGGTGCTGGATACCAAAGGTCGCGCCACTCTTGCTTCGTTGACGCGCTTGAAGAAACTCGATCTGTACAACAATCCGCTGGGGTTGGCTCCGGACATCCGTTCCCTGCCGGCACTGGATTTTCTCGATCTGGCCGGTACCGCGATTGCCGAGGTACCCATCGGGATGATCAATCATCCGGAGCTGGAAATCGTCATCCTCAACAACAATCGCATCAGTGAGATTCCAGACGAAGTTTTCAACTTGCCGGCGGAAATCGGCAATGGCTACGACTTCGGCAACAACCCCCTGACCCCTGCGACTCGTGAACGGGTCAAAGACTACTTCAGGCGCACCGGCGGTGATCTCGGTGTACTTGCCGATGAGGCGGATCGCGCACGGGTGCAAACGCTGTACCCCGCGATGGACAACGATCAGGCCAGCACCTTCTTCTATCGCCTGAGCGGAACGTTGGCCGACGGTCGCCAGGAAGTGGCACGTCGGGAAACGGCGCTGAGTGATCTCACCCGCAGCCTCGCCCATTGGAGCGACGACATTCCGGCGAATCCGCTCAACGGCCAGCCACTGTCGGAAACCGCACGATTGCGACAGGAGCAACTGCGCTCACAGTTCGCCGAAGCGCTGCTGACCTGCTGGCGCAAGATCCCGATCGAGGATTCAAGTCTCGACAGTTACGGGTTCAGCCATACCGTGAGTTTCATCGGCGAACTGCCAACACTGGGCGCCCCATTCCCCTACGTGCCGGACCTGTTTCTGGTGGGTGACGGCCACTCATCACGCCTCGGTCGCTTCCTCGAAGCCTTTCCCGGCCTCGACAGCCTGGCCATTCGCGAATGCAATCTGGGCGATATTCCCAAGGATATTTTCACCATGAACCGACTGACGGCGCTGAGCCTGCCGGACTGCGAGATCAGCCTGACGCCCGAGTCAGTCGCGGCACTGGCGGGGATGGACAACCTCGAAGTGCTCAATCTGCGCGACAACCCACTGGGGCTGACGCCGGACGTCAGCAACCTGCACACCCTGACCGATCTGGATTTGAGCGATACCGGGATCACCGAGATACCAAAAGGGACCCTGGAAAACCTGCACTGGAACGAGCTTGACCTGTCCGGCAATGCGATCACTGACATACCGGAAGAAATTATGGATGTGCCCGCGACAGTCGGTGACCGCTATGACCTGCACAACAATCCACTGTCACCCCAAAGCCTGGCCCGGGTTCGGGCTTACTACCTGGAAACGGGTAACAACCTGAACGTTGCCGGCATCGACGGTACGCCGAGACTGCCGGAAATGAGGCCTGATCTGGAAATCGAAGACTGACCGAGACAGCGCCATGGCAGCCAAAGCCATGGCGTCGCTGGCAGCGGATCAACCGCGCTCTGGCGGCACCGACGACAGTTCGAACGGACTGCTGCTGCGCCGCTGGTTGCGGTCTTCCCGTGGCGTAGCGCCGAAGAAGTTGCGATAGGCGCTGGAGAAATGCGGCCCCGAGGAGAAACCGCAGGACAGGCCGATCTGAATGATCGACTTGCTGGTCTGCATCAACATCTGCCGGGCCTTGTTCAGGCGCAGTTCCAGGTAGTACTGGCTCGGCACGCGGTTGAGGTATTGCTTGAAGATCCGCTCCAGCTGGCGACGGGACACGCACACGTGCTGGGCGATTTCATCGGTAGTCAGCGGCTCTTCGATGTTGGCTTCCATCAGCAGCACCGCCTGGGTGAGCTTTGGATGGCTGGAGCCGAGACGGTTCTGCAATGGAATGCGCTGACGCTCGCCACCTTCACGGATGCGCTCGACCACCAGTTCTTCGGAAACCGCGCCGGCCAGTTCAGCACCGTGATCACGGGCCAGCACCGCCAGCAACAAATCGAGTACCGACATGCCGCCGCACGCTGTCAGGCGATCGCGATCCCAATCGAACAGATGGCTGGTGGCGATGACTTTCGGGAAGCGTTCGGCGAAATCGTCCTGCCAACGCCAGTGCACAGCAGCGCGATAACCGTCGAGCAGGCCGAGTTGCGCCAACGGATACACACCGGCCGACAGACCGCCGATCACACAACCGGCGCGCACCAGTTGTTTCAGCGCGCTGCTGAGTGCCGGCGCCAGTGTGGTCGGCGGCTCATCGGCGAGCAGGAACAGTTTCTGGAAGTTTTCGAGCTTGCCGGCCCAGGGTTCGCCGGGCAGTTGCCATTCGCCTTCAAGCGGTGGCTCGGCTTGCAGGAACGACAATTCGTAAACCACGTCCGGATGCACACGCTGGGCAACACGCAAGGCCTCCTCTGCCAGCGCCAAAGTCAGAGCTTTAGTGCTGGGCCAAATCAGGAAACCAATTCGATGGGCAGTCATGGCGGGCGATCCGAAACGTAAACAGAGGGAAAAACCGAAATCGGCTGCAACCAAATTAGACCATCTGGCGCGCTGCGCAGCATGACCTAATTTGGTGCATAACGGGAGCGATTACTTGAGGCTGCCCGAGAGGAATTGTTGCAAACGTTCCGACTGCGGATTGACCAGCACTTCACGCGGGTTGCCGCTTTCTTCCACGACGCCTTTGTGCAGGAACACCAACTGGTTCGACACTTCACGGGCGAAGCCCATTTCGTGGGTCACCACCACCATGGTCCGGCCTTCCTGAGCGAGGGCCTGCATGACTTTCAGCACGTCGCCGACCAGTTCCGGGTCGAGGGCCGAAGTCGGTTCGTCGAACAACATCACTTCCGGTTCCATCGCCAGCGCACGGGCAATTGCCACACGCTGCTGCTCGCCACCGGACATGTGCCCCGGGAACGCGTCTTTACGATGGGCCACGCCGACCTTGTTCAGGTAGTGCTCGGCTTTCTCGCGGGCTTCGGCCTTGGACACGCCCAGCACGTGAACGGGCGCTTCCATGATGTTTTCCAGCGCGGTCATGTGCGACCACAGGTTGAAGTGCTGGAACACCATCGACAGGCGCGAACGCATGCGTTGCAGCTGTTTCGGATCAGCGGCTTTCAGCGCGCCGTCCTTGTTCGCCACCAGCTTCAACTCTTCATTGTTGAGCAGGATCTTGCCCGCGTGCGGCTGCTCGAGCAGGTTGATGCAGCGCAGGAAAGTACTTTTGCCGGAGCCACTGGAGCCGATGATGCTGATCACATCGCCGGCGGCCGCTTTCAGGGAAACGCCCTTGAGCACTTCGTGACTGCCATAGCGTTTATGCAGGTCTTGGACTTCAAGTTTGTACATGCGGTCGGTTCTCACAAAAACAGTCAGTCGTTGAGCAAAGGGCCGTCGCGCAGCGCATCGCGCCCCGCCACTTTGGCCAGCCAGAAACCGGGTTGGGCGTAACGCAGCCGCTCAATGGCAAACAGCACCCCGGACGTACCAGCACACACCGTGCTGACCCGATCCGACAGCGGATCGATCACTTCAAAAATCTTGTCACCGGCTTCAACCCACTCGCCGGGCTTGCGCAGAAAGCTCACCACGCCAGGATGCGGCGGCAGGAGCAGTTCCGTGCCTTCGAACGGCATGCCTTCGCATGGTTCGCGCACGGCGCTTGGCCACTCGCCACGGATCAGGCCTTGCTCGGCGAGGAACGCCAGAATGCCCTCTGCCCAGGCCTCAGCCTGTGCAGGTGTGGTGTCAGCCTGACCGCCGAGTTCAACGGTGGTCGCCAGGCACGCCAGTGGAATCTGCGCGTCCGGGAACAGGCGCGACAGACGCAGCCACGGCAGCGAACAGGCTTCGTCGAACGAGCTGCCACCGGAATCTTCCGCCAGCAGGCCGACCTTCACGTCCAGGTGCGCAGCGAGCGAACGCCACTGCGGCCAGTGTTGCGGCAAGGCATACATGTGCAGTGCGGCTTCGCAGTCGCAATGCAGGTCCAGCACCACATCGGCGGTGGCGGCATGTTGCAGCAGGATGCGCTGCATGCCTTGCAACTGGCTGCTGGCCTCGGGCAATGCGCCCAGGTGATCGGCCATCGCCTGACGGATCAGACGGATGTTGGCGTGCGGATCATCACCGAGTTGTCCTTGAAGCTTAGCGGCCACCGGCGCGCTGAGCTCGACGAAATCACGGTTGAAATTCTTGCCGCTGCCGGCCTCGAAGCGCCCCTGGTGGTTGCCTTGCAGCAACTGGCCAAGACCCAGCGGGTTGGCCACGGGCACCAGCTCGATGACGCCGTTGAGCAGGCCTTTGGCTTCGAGTTCGCCGAGGCGTTTTTTCAGTTCCCAGGCGGTACGCATGCCGGGCAATTCGTCGGCGTGGAGGCTGGCCTGGATGTAGGCCTTACGCTCACCGCTACCGAAGCGAAATACCGAAATCCGGCGCTCGCTGCCCAGGTGGCTCCACGGCAGAACGTGGTCGATGCGTTCCATATCAGTGCTTCCTCGGGGCCAGGTAGCTCAGCCAGCGACGCTCGGCCAGCTTGAACAGGCGCACCAGAATGAAGGTCAGACACAGGTAGAACACGCCGGCGGTGATGTACGCCTCGAACGGCAGGTAGAACTGCGCGTTGACGGTACGGGCCGCGCCGGTGATGTCGATCAGGGTCACGATGGAGGCCAGACTGGTGGTCTGCAGCATCATGATCACTTCGTTGCTGTACTGCGGCAGTGCCCGGCGCAGGGCCGATGGCAACAGGATGCGCTGGTACATCTTGAAGCGCGACATGCCCATGGCCTTGGCCGCTTCGATCTCGCCGTTCGGCGTGGCCTTCAGGCTGCCGGCGATGATTTCGGCGGTGTAGGCGCTGGTGTTGATCGCGAATGCCAGGCACGCACAGAACGTTGCGCTGGACAGCCACGGCCAGAGGAAGCTTTCACGCACCGTTTCGAACTGAGCCAGACCGTAGTAGATCAGGAACAGCTGAACCAGCATCGGTGTGCCGCGAATCACGTAAGTGAAGAGCCACGCCGTCATGTTGACGACGGCATTCTTCGAGACGCGCATCAGCCCCAGCGGCAGTGCCGCGAGCAGACCGAAGAACAGCGACAGCGCGAGCAACTTGAGGGTGGTGACCAGACCGCCGAGGTACAGCGGCAGGGCCTCCCAAATGACGTTGTAGTCGAAGATCATAGATCAGCCGCCCTTACGCCTACCGAGTAGCGCTTCTCAAGGTGACGCAGCGCCAGCAACGAGACACTGGTGATCACCAGATACATCGCCGCCACTGCGAGGAAGAAGGTGAAAGGCTCGCGGGTGGCGTCGGCCGCCTGCTTGGCCTTGAACATCATGTCTTGCAGACCGACCACGGAAATCAGCGCGGTGGCCTTGGTCAACACCAGCCAGTTGTTGGTGAAGCCCGGAATCGCCAGACGGATCATCTGCGGCACCAGCACCCGGAAGAACACCTGGACACTGCTCATGCCGTACGCCATGCCCGCTTCGGCCTGACCTTTGGGGATCGCCATGAACGCGCCGCGGAAGGTTTCCGACAGGTACGCACCGAAGATGAAACCGAGGGTGCCGATACCGGCGGCCAACGGGTTCAGGTCGATGTAGTCGTCATAGCCGAGCATCGGCGCGACGCGGTTGAGCAAGTCCTGGCCGCCGTAGAAGATCAGCAGGATCAGCACCAGATCGGGAATCCCGCGGATCACCGTGGAATACAGATCGCCCAGCCAGGCCAGCCAGCGCACTGGCGACAGGCGCAATGCGACACCGATCAGCCCGAGAACGATGGCCAGGGCCATGGACGACAAGGCGAGCTGAAGCGTCAGCCAAGCGCCATCGAGGATGACAGCCCCGTAGCCTTTCAACATGATTCAGGTCCTCGAAAGTTGGGATGAAAAAATGGCGCAAACCGCAGAGATCCTGTTGCTTGCGCCATTTCGGACGGGTCGAGCGACGTCTTTACTTGCCGTAAATGTCGAAGTCGAAGTACTTGTCCTGGATTTGCTTGTACTTGCCGTTTTCGCGAATGGCCGCGATGGCAGTATTGATCTTGTCTTTCAGGGCGTCGCCCTTGCGCACCGCGATACCTACGCCGTCGCCGAAGTATTTGACGTCGGTGAAGGCCGGGCCGACGAACGCGAAGCCTTTGCCGGCGTCGGTTTTCAGGAAGCCGTCATTCAACAGCGTAGCGTCCGCCACGGTGCCGTCGAGGCGACCGGCGGCCACGTCGAGGTAGATTTCGTTCTGCGAGCCGTATGGCTTGATCTCGGCACCCAGCGGGGCCAGGACTTCGCGGGCGAAACGCTCGTGGATCGAACCACGTTGTACGCCGATGTTCTTGCCCTTCAGCTCGGTCAGGCCTTCGCTGACAGCGGTGCCTTCTTTCATGACCAGGCGAGCCGGGGTGTTGTAGTACTTGTTGGTGAAGTCCACGGACTTCTTGCGGTCGTCAGTGATGGACATGGACGACAGGATCGCGTCGATCTTGCGCACTTTCAGTGCCGGGATCAGACCGTCGAATTCTTGCTCGACCCACTGGCACTTGACCTTCATTTCTTCGCACAGCGCGTTGCCGATGTCGTAGTCGAAACCGACGATGCTGCCGTCCGGCGCTTTGGAAGCAAATGGAGGGTAAGCCGCTTCGATACCGATCTTCAGAGGCTTTTCATCGGCGAATGTCGGCAGGGACAGCACGGACAGTGCCAGGGCGCCAAGCAGCACAAGTTTCTTCATCTTGGGACTCCATCGGTAAAGGGCAAAAACGGCAGAGTGAGCGACAGCCCAATATGCGAATGGGTGAATCGGGAAAGCGGTGCTGCATCCGTGGGAAATCTCCCATTGAAACCGTCAGCGATTTCAACACGAGCCACGACGAGCGAGTGATCGGCATTCTAACGACAGGCCCGAAGCCGATATTTCTTCAATGCGACAACTAATTACAGATGCACCGAGAAACCCGCCTGAGCACATTGACAGCTCCGCAATTTCATGCAAGAGCGAAAGACAGTGAACCGATCTATGCTGCAAATTGCGGGCCTATTATTCGCAAACCCTTCTAATCCGGCAAGCGCGGGGTGATGTCTTATTTTTCACAGGGCGTTTTGAGGCCCTGAAACAGGGCGCGACGTTTCCCATCGCCCCGTTGCGGAGCAGGCGGTTACACATTCAGTTACTTGAAGGCTGAGGGGTAACAGTGGGAATAGGCTGACAGAGCAATTCGATAATTATTGGCCGAAGATCCCCCCCCCCGTAACTGATCGTTCCCACGCTCCGCGTGGTAACGCCTCCCTCGACGCTCTGCGTCCGCTCTTGGGACGCAGAGCGTCCCGGGCTGCATTCCCACGCAGAGCGTGGGAACGATCGAAAACAAAAAGCCCCGCCCGGCGCGATGCCGGACGGGGCTTTTCAGCCTTCAGACCCGCCGCTTACGCGACGTTCATGGTCTTGTGCGTATCGATCAGATGCTGCACCACACCCGGATCGGCCAGGGTGGAGATGTCGCCCAACCCGTCGTATTCGGCCGTAGCGATCTTGCGCAGGATGCGACGCATGATCTTGCCCGAACGGGTCTTCGGCAGCCCCGGCGCCCACTGGATCACGTCCGGCGAAGCGATCGGGCCGATCTCCTTGCGCACCCAGTTCTTCAGTTCCAGGCGCAGCTGCTCGCTCGGTTCTTCGCCATTCTTCAGGGTGACGTAGACATAAATGCCCTGCCCCTTGATGTCGTGCGGCACACCGACCACCGCCGCTTCGGCGACTTTCGGGTGAGCGACCATCGCGCTTTCGATCTCGGCAGTGCCCATGCGGTGGCCGGACACGTTGAGCACGTCGTCCACGCGACCGGTGATCCAGTAGTAACCATCGGCATCGCGACGGGCGCCGTCACCGGTGAAATACATGCCACGGAAGGTCTTGAAGTAGGTGTCGACGAAACGGTCGTGGTCGCCGTACAGAGTGCGCGCCTGACCTGGCCACGAGTCGAGAATCACCAGATTGCCTTCGGCCTCGCCCTCGATGATGTTGCCGAGGTTATCCACCAGCGCCGGCACCACACCGAAGAACGGACGCGCTGCCGAACCCGGCTTCAGGGTATGAGCGCCCGGCAGCGGGCTCATCATGTTGCCGCCGGTTTCGGTCTGCCACCAGGTATCGACGATCGGGCAACGGGACTTGCCGACATTCTTGTAGTACCAGTCCCAGGCTTCCGGGTTAATCGGCTCGCCCACCGAACCGAGCAGGCGCAGGCTGCTGCCGTCCGCGCCTTCAACAGCGGCGGTGCCGGAAGCCATCATCGCGCGGATTGCGGTCGGCGCGGTGTAGAGGATGTTGACCTTGTGCTTGTCGACGATCTTCGCCACCCGGGTGATGTCCGGATAGTTCGGCACGCCTTCGAACAGCAGTGTGGTCGCGCCATTGGCCAGCGGGCCGTAGACAATGTAGGAGTGACCGGTGACCCAACCGACGTCGGCGGTGCACCAGTAGATTTCGCCCGGGCGGTAGTCGAACACGCGCTCGTGGGTCATCGCTGCGTACAACAAGTAGCCGCCAGTGGTGTGCTGCACGCCTTTCGGCTTGCCGGTGGAGCCGGAGGTATAAAGGATGAACAGCGCTTCTTCGGCGCCCATCTCTTTCGGCGCGCAGACAGTGCCCGCCACTTTCATCAGGTCTTCGTACCAGATGTCGCGATGCTGGTTCCACTTGATGTCACCGCCGGTGCGCTTGCACACGATGACTTTCTGGATGCTGCTGGTTTCCGGGTTGGTCAGCGCGTCGTCGACGTTGGCCTTGAGGGAAATCTTCTTGCCGGCACGGATGCCTTCGTCAGCGGTGATCACCACTTTCGAGCGGCAGTCGATGATGCGACCGGCCAGGGCTTCCGGCGAGAAACCACCGAACACCACCGAGTGAATCGCGCCGATCCGGGTGCAGGCCAGCATGGCGACCACGGCTTCGGGAATCATCGGCATATAGATGGTCACCACGTCGCCGCGGTGCACGTCCTGGCCACGCAGGGCGTTGGCGAACTTGCAGACTTGTTCATGCAGTTCGCGGTAGGTGATGTTGCGGCTTTCGGAAGGATCGTCGCCTTCCCAGATGATGGCGACCTGATCGCCGCGCTCGGCCAGATGACGGTCGAGGCAGTTGTAGGAAACGTTCAGGGTGCCATCGGCAAACCACTTGATGTCGACATGGTGGTCGTCGAACGAAGTCTGTTTCACCGTGGTGAAAGGCTTGATCCAGTCGAGGCGCTTGGCTTGTTCGCGCCAGAAGCCGTCAGGGTTGACGACCGACTGTTGGTACATGGCTTTGTAGGTCGCCTCATCGGTCAGCGTATTGGCCAGAACCTCGGGGCGAACGGGATACAGGGAAGCCGCACTCATCTTTCCTACCTCGGTGTAATAGTTGTTTTTGTATGACCCTGTTGTAGCCGGGGCGCCCGTATAGAACCATTCGACGATGGTAGTAACAAGCCCCTACATGTCGTGGCGATAATCCCGATGCTCACCCTCAATGCCCCCGCAGGCCTTGAATGTACTGGCCTGGCAGCGATTGTTACCAAATCTGCCAAAGGTGTTTATCAAAACCACATCTGTTTACACCCACCCCGTCTCCCTAAAATCTGCCTCGCCGACAAGGCAAAGTGATTAACAACGTTACAGCCCCCACGAAGGCCGTTAATCCAGCTCTGAAGTAACAAACCAAAACGATGAAGTTCCACACGCAACCCCAAAAAGGTTGCGTGACCCCACTCGACCTCAAGAAGGTAAATTTCAAATGAAAGCTTTATTGGTTCTGGCCCTCAGCAGTCTGTGCGCAACCGCCATGGCAGACGAGGTCCCGACTGATGTCGCACAGCAACAACCGGCCATCGAGGAATACACTTACTCCACTCACCTGGACATCGCCAACGTTGTATCGATGAGCGAAGTTCCGAATGTCTGCGAAGTGGTTCCGATGAAAATGGAGTACGACGACTCCACCGGCCAGCGCCACATCCTGCGTTACAGCGTGATGGGTAACGGCTGCACCAATTGATGGTTTGAGACTGCACCGAATCGGATCACTCAGCGCAACATCGAGGGTCGATTCCAGCCCGGCTTCGGTCGGGCTCAGTTGTGTTTGAAGGGACGTAAAAGGGTTGCAAAACACAAGATATAGTGAAAAACGCGGTTTTTTGCTCGTTTTTTGAGCAACCAATCACACGCAGAAAAATTAATGAAAAAATTTTCTCCGGGGTCAATCCCGGCGAAAGCCCTGTAAACCCTCGCTCCAAACGAAATCACCCTCCCGCTCGACCGCCCTGCGCTGTTTCGCCCTCCCCCACGCCGGTGTTTTTTTCCCTATAATGCCGCCCAATCGGGTCAGCAATATTCCCTTACAGGGATCAAAGCCATTCTGAAGCCCCGCAGCAGCGACAACGCTGACCTGCGCCCGTCAGAGGCTCTCGGAAACCCGTACAAAATTCTGTTTTATTGCCTGCCTTAGCTGCTGCAAAAAACGATTCCTTAAGATCCAACGCGGCCAGTACGGTCGTGTGAAAAACCAACCATCAGTTTTCACACGGGCATCTGGCCCTCACGCAGGAGACGACACGTCATGCTGAGCTGGGACGAATTCGACAAAGAAGACAGTGAAGTAGCCGTAAAAGGCGCCAACGCCGGCCACGCTACCGAAGCCAACATGGACCGCCTCGACAGCGCCGGCGGTGCCGCTGCTCTCGAAGCCCGCGCCGTGACCGCCGCTGACTCGGCCGCCGTGGCCCGCGCCAAGGCTGCACTGGATTCCCTCGACGTCGCCGAAGGCCTCGCCGAACTCGAAGGCTCCGCCGCCCGTGTCGCCGTTGACGAAAAGCGCATGATCAACTGCCGCGCCGACCTCAACCAGCTCGTGCCATTCAAGTACGACTGGGCCTGGCAGAAATACCTGGACGGCTGCGCAAACCACTGGATGCCGCAAGAAGTCAATATGACCGCCGACATCGCCCTCTGGAAAAACCCGGAAGGCCTGACCGACGACGAGCGCCGCATCGTGATGCGCAACCTCGGCTTCTTCTCCACCGCCGACTCCCTGGTTGCCAACAACCTGGCCCTGGCCGTGTACCGCCTGATCACCAACCCGGAATGCCGCCAGTACATCCTGCGCCAGGCATTCGAAGAGGCGATCCACACCCACGCCTACCAGTACTGCATCGAATCGCTGGGCATGGATGAAGGCGAGATCTTCAACATGTACCACGAGATCCCGTCGGTCGCGAAAAAAGCCGCTTGGGGCCTGAAATACACCCGCGCCATCTCCGACCCGGAATTCAACACCGGCACCGTCGAAACCGACAAAGAACTGCTGCGCAACCTGATCGCCTACTACTGCGTTCTGGAAGGCATCTTCTTCTACTGCGGCTTCACCCAGATCCTCTCCATGGGCCGCCGCAACAAAATGACCGGCGTCGCCGAGCAGTTCCAGTACATCCTGCGCGACGAATCCATGCACCTGAACTTCGGCATCGACGTGATCAACCAGATCAAAATCGAAAACCCACACCTGTGGGACGCCGAAATGAAGGAAGAAGCCTCGCAAATGATCCTGCAGGGCACCCAGCTGGAAATCGAATACGCCCGCGACACCATGCCTCGCGGCGTGTTGGGCATGAACGCGGCGATGATGGAGGACTACCTGAAGTTCATCGCTAACCGTCGTCTGTCGCAGATCGGCCTTAAAGAAGAATATCCAGGGACGACTAACCCGTTCCCTTGGATGAGCGAGATTATGGACTTGAAGAAAGAGAAGAATTTCTTTGAGACTCGGGTGATTGAGTATCAGACTGGTGGTGCTCTGAGCTGGGACTAATCGTCTCGCGCGTCACGATTTGACGATTGCTGCTTGAGTCGTCGAATTGAGAAAGCAAAAAGCCCCGATTTGATCGGGGCTTTTTTATGGGCGACTGGTTGCCCTTTTCCGTCCCTACGTTGCAGAGTTCAATCTCCTACAGCACTTACAGCCGCTTCGCATTGAAGCCAACTGCAAGCACCTCTAAGCTCAATTGCAGGTGCCTAAGAAACACCCAACGTAGAAAGCTTGGCCAGTTACACAGACGTACATGTCGTCGGTGGAGCTGCCCCGCTCGTTGGGATTTCTTAAGTCCACTCTACGTTGGGGTCAGGCCCTCCAAAAATCTAACGTAGAGGTAATGGATATGCCCGATCCTTTTTCTGTAACAGTCTTCTCTCGTCACAACCTCGCACTACACGCCCTTCTGCTCGAAAACCAAACGTGGTTCTGCGCTCGCGATGTCGGCCGCTTGATGGGTGTCCATCTGTGCGAACGCATGGTCAATAAGCTAGACAAGGATCAACGTCGCGTTTTGTGGATTGAGTATTTTCGGCAACCTGAAAAGCAACTGATGCTCAGCGAGTCCGGTGTGTATGCGCTGCTGGTGTACCACTACGTTCCCGGGAATCGGTTGTTACGTGAATGGCTGACTCATCAGGTGGTACCGGCCTTGCGTGATGCAGAACACTCGGGACATTCAGATCGGCCGATGCTGAGCTTGTTAGATTGGCCGGAGATGTCATTGAGTCTGCTGCATTGGCAGGATGAAGGCTGGATTCGGCTGCGGGATATGCCTTATCTGCTATTCGATCAGACTCAACGGCAGGCGACAGTGGTTAAACCTTGGTGGAGGAGAGTCACCCAGCTGTTTCCGTCATCTAAGCACTCGATCGGTTAAGTATCGCGCTCGCAGGATCGCGGGATTTTCGCTGTCATTTTTTCATGTTTCGTATGCAGCGCTAGCTTCCGCAACTACCGAGGGTTCTCAATCCTCGGTAGCTGATCTATTAATCCATTTCGCACATTAGGTTAAATCGTCAAAAACCCAACGCCCACTGAGAATTCCTTTCAATTGCTCAACGCTTAGTAGCTGCTGGGGCTTTCTATGAATAATCGCGTGGCAATTTGCACAAAGCGGGATCAAGTCAGTCTCGGGATCCACAATCTGATCCTCGTCAAATTCGGAAATGGGCTTCACGTGGTGCACATGAATAAACCCCTTTGCATGAGCTCCGTATGCTTTCTCAAAATCAAAATCACAAGCTTTGCATTGAAGCCCGTGAATAGCGATTGCCTGCGCCCTCAGCTTTAGACAGCGTTCATATCTAACACCGTAGTAAATTATTTTTTTCCCTTCAGTACCAACGATCTTGGTTTCAAACTCCTGCGTGATATTGCTTGGACTGAACTCATCAATCGGAACTGACGTCAACGTCGCTCGGGATAAGATTTGGTCGAATACGGTTTGACCGATTGGGCGAACGCCATTCCACCAATAGTTTTTCTCAAGTTTTACAGGAATCTGCTCAAAATACTCTCCATCAGCTTTGATCGGGATCGCTGATTCAAATGGTTGGAAATCTTCAATGACAGCAAACCAATCACCCTGCTTGCTGTTCACATCCGCGTAAACCTTACCTATTCGAGCAACCCCAAAATAATGAGGCTGAGTACTCAGACGCTGCCCTGAAAAAGCCTTATTTTTCATCTTCCCTTTGTAATACAGCACCCTCGTTCCTTCGGCCAGAATCGCTCGGTACTGCTTCGGAAAGTGATAAGAGACTCCTGTTTCGTCGTCCCACTTTGACTCATCATTTTCGGCAATTACAGCTGGCATCCACTCACCTCCCTATCAGAGGGTAAAGACTACCAAATTTCAGGAAATCTCCTACACGATCAACAGAAGGCTCTCACTCGCAATTTAAAACAGAACCTAGAAAGCAGCGATCGAGCCTGTGTCGCAAAGAAAGCCCTTCCGAGATGCCGAACTTGGGCCGAAAAAATGAAGATGCTGGCTACTAAAGTGAATTAACAGGTGCGCCATCACGTACCTCCCGCTATTAATACCCCTCCCCCACTCAAGGACCCGAGCCCCACCATGAAATTCGACCTCGCCTACTGCCTCAGCCTCGACGACAAACTGTCGATCTATGACGTTCGCGATCTCAATTTCGATGAGACGGTGGCGTTCGATTCCGCGAAGGAACACTTCCAGTGTCCCAACGACGCCTGTCGTTCGGCCTTCGATGCTTCCAAC
This sequence comes from Pseudomonas sp. GW821-FHT09E04, assembly GCF_059416185.1. Taxonomy (NCBI): domain Bacteria; kingdom Pseudomonadati; phylum Pseudomonadota; class Gammaproteobacteria; order Pseudomonadales; family Pseudomonadaceae; genus Pseudomonas; species Pseudomonas sp. GW821-FHT09E04. Next base: position 363,359 of record NZ_JBWKOR010000006.1, on the reverse strand, counting down.
GAGTTGGGCACGTTCAACGCCAAGAACGTGAATTACGTGCGCACGCCGCACTTCAAGAATCTGCCCGGTACGCAGCATGTGGCGGGTTGTCCGTATGTGAGTGTGAAGACGTCGGCGTCGGGGGTTGAGGCGGCGGATGGGGAATTGGATGACGGGCGAGAGGAGCATTTCCCCTCGGAGTTGTTGCTGACGCGCCGTGAGTATGTGCGCAAGCCTGCCGCGCCAGCGGGGTCGGCGGATGTGTTGCGGGATGATCCGGTGCGGGTGGCAACCTCCCCTTCAAAAGAATCGCCGAGTCGTGAGTCAGCGCCGGACAAGACCAGTGTCTTCGCTCATCCCGTGGAGTGTTTTGTGTCGAACTTCGCGGACAAGGATTTGCTCAAGCGCATGCCATTGAAGATTGGCGAGCATACGGCGCCTTACAGTTCGTTCTTCAAGAAGATCGAGTACTTGATGGACAACAAGGGGCTGATTTACTGGGGCCGGATCAAGAAGATCGAGGACTTTCACAGCGCCAGTTTCCGGATCGACTTCGAGGACAAGGTCTGGTTCAAGAAGCCGGATGACAGCAAGAAGAAGCCTTACCCGGTCAGTGTTTATCTCAACAAGAAGCTGATCGACAACTACCGCAAGCGCAAGGCGTTTCTGGAAGAGATCAAGCACGCCATCGACAGTGATAAGGAGTTGTTCTGCTTCTTCTATGGTGTGACGCCGGAGTTGAAGCAGGTGCCGGGCAAGAAGAACCCCGAAAAGCCTTTCGAGGTCTTCAATGCCAATATCGAGAACCTGGATCACTTCATCATTCGTGAAGCGCCGGGTCTGGCGTGATGGTCAGCCCTGGGGCAGTTGCAGTTTGACGGCGCCGGGGTGTTGTTTGATCAGAGAGTACGGCAGGATCGACCAGTCTGGTCTATCGCAAGAACGTTGTACGCGGGCGAAGTAAGCGCCCAGGTATAAGCCTTTCGCAGTGAAGTACCACGGCGAAGAACCCCAAACGCTTTCTTCCGTGAAGTCGCAATCATCATCTTGCGTCGGCTTCTTCATTTCTGCGGGGTACAGGGCAGTGAATTGCCTGATCAGCCAAGGCACCAGCTCCTTGTTTTCATACTGATAACGCGCGTTACTTTCAGCCGGGCTCAAAGGCTTGTCACCCAGGCTGTCTCGTTCGGCATGCAGAAGTGGCTTGCCCTCACCTACCCACAGCACATCTTCGAGCGACAACGGATGGCCTGTGCTTACATCAATGTTAAGGGGCGAATCACCGAAGTCCGGATGCGCGCCACCGCAGAAATAGCTGGTCGAGATGTTCAGGCTGACCACGGCCTGCGAAATCATTTTGGGCTCTGCGTCCTGCATGAAGTCGACGTTTTCCCCGCCCTGTAGTTGGCAACCGTGATAGCGGATGACTTCATTCCACAATCGCCCAAGCAACTGCTGGTTAACCCGTTGCAGATCATTTTTTGGCAGACCGGACTCTACGCTGAACAGCGAAATCTTCGACTCCGGCTCTATCCACCATTGCAGGGTGTAACCCATGAAGTCTTGTTTCTTCAGCGGTTTGAGCTTGAGTCCCTGTAGTCGCAAATACTCATACGGCTCGCCGTTTGGCAACGCGGCGATGAAGGGCAGCGTAGAAGTTGTCGGCGCTGGAAGCCTGGCCTCGGAAAGTTGCACTGTAAGCTTCTTGCCCTTCGGACTTTGCCACTCGCCCTGCCAGCCAGTGGCAGTTTCTTCCAGTTTCAAAGTTGGCAGTGGCTTGTCGTCACCGTAGCGATTGTTGCCTTCAACCAGCGTCAGGGTGCTGTCCTGCAATGACCCGCTGAGGGGCAGGTCCCGATGGTATTTTTCGTAGAAGTAACGACCGGTCACTTCATCCGGGTTCTGGGTATTGAGCTCGACCACAATCGGCGTCTTGCCCAGCGTGCCGGTGAACACGCGCCGGCCATCTTCGGCATTGGCGGTGGAAATCAGTGTGAACAACGCCACGGCATATGGCGCCAGGCGTAACAGTCCCTTGAGCATGGATCGGTCCCTGAATGAGTCGGAAGTTGCGCCGGGACGTGGGTGTCGGCGCTGGAAAATTCGCGGCGGATTATGGCGGGGTTGTGCCCGGTAATCGAGAAATGTAATTCGAGATGCAACGTCGCGTCATGGCAGTTGCAGCGCAACACCACCCGGATGTTGTTTGACGATGTTGTACGGCAGAACACTCCAGTCCACGAATCCGCACACCGCTGCTACATGCGGAAACGATGGATCGAGCTTGATGCCTTGCTGTGTGAAATACCAACCCGGGAAGTCCCAAGGACCTTCATCGTTGTAGCCGCAGTCGTCTGTGCCTTCCGGCGTGATGGTCATGTCTTTCGGGTAGAGCCTGGTCAATTGGGCAACCAGCCAAGGCGCTAACTCCGTGGTGCGGTACTTTGACCAGACATCAGACGAACCGGATGATGTGTCGATGTAGTCGTCGCGCTCTTCATGACGTACTGGCTGGCCCTGCCCGACCCACAGGACATCTTCGAGGGTCAGTAACTTGCCGCTCTTTGTATCGATATTGAGCGCTTCCTGGTTTTGATCCGGATAGGCCCCGCCACAGAAGTATTCGGTTGAAATGCGCACGCTCATCACTGCCGATGACATCCACAGTGGTTGACTGGATTGAGCGTAATAACCGCCGCAGCCATATGACGACAACACTTGACCCCACAAACGCGCCATCAACTGCTGATTGATACGCTGACGCTCCTCAGGGGAGTAACCCGAGACCACTTCGAAGAGTGAAGTTTTGGTCTGCGGCTCGCTCCACCATTGCAGCGTATAGCCCATGAAAGTGTCGACCTTGCCTTTCTTGAGCGTGACGCCCTGCAACCGCAAGTACTCGTAAGGTGCATGATCATGCAACTTGGCCAGATAGGGTAAGGAGCCGGCGGGTACTTCGGGAATGATGGCTGGCTTCAACTCTATCCCCAGAGATTTACCGGCGGTACTTGTCCACTCGCCACTCCACCCATCAAGTGCTGGCTGCAGGCGAAGGGTCGGGCGGGAGTTCTCCATCCGTGAACCTTCTTCCAGCACAAGTGTTTCCCCATCCATGGCACCGTCGAGTGCCAGATCCTTGCGGTACTTTTTATAGAAGTACCGCCCCTCTCCGGTGCGAGCATTTATTTCGAGGACGATGGGCGATTTACCCAGAGTACCGGTGTACACCTGCGCGCCGTTGTCGGCCCAGGTCGGCGTCGGCACAAACAAACCCGTCAGCAAAAAAACACCGAAAAGGCGCAACAGTCCTCGGAGCATCACTTCATCCTTGAGTAAACGAGCCGTTGCTCGCAAAAAGTAGCCGCGGATTATGTAGTGGTTGCAGTGGGGAATCGAGCAACTTCAGATTCAATTCACGCACATGCTGATCATCACAATCACTAGTAGCGCGATATACACCCATGCATGCACCCGATCCGGTATCCGCCCGATCCACGGCGTCGCCAGTCGAATCCCCAGCATCGAGCCCAGCGTCAGTACCGCAAACGCCAGCAGATCCACATACCCGATAAACCATGGCCCCAAGTCGGTCTCGCTGAAACCGGCCAGCGCCATGTAAGTCAGGGTGCCCGCCAGTGCCACCGGCACGCTCAGCGGATTGGCCATCGACGTCGCCTGCGACATGCTCAACCCGCAACGCCGCAACAACGGCACAGTCATGACGCTTCCTCCTACGCCGAGAAAGGTCGCGATGGCGCCAATGCCTACACCACCGCCGGACGTTTCCACCGTTCCCAATCGCCGTGGGATGACGCCTTCGGACTGTGTGAGAAAGCCGCGTCGCAGCAGGCAGTCGACAATCGTCACACCTAGGTAGGCGATGAAGGCATAACGAATGACTTCGCCACTGACCCATACCGCCGCCATTGCGCCGACGATAGCGCCCAACCCGATGAACCCGCCCAAGGGCCACAGGTAATCCCGGATCAGGTTGCCGGCGCGGCGGTGTTTGTCGGCAGCAATCAGGGCGTTGACGATCATCACGCAGGTCGAGGTGGCGACGGCGATGTGCATTGCGGATTGGCTGATCGGGTCGTCAGCGCCGTGGCTCGCGGTAAGCATGCGGTACAGCAGCGGCACGACGACGAAGCCGCCGCCGAAACCGAAGAGCACGGCGGTGACGCCTGTCAGGCAGCCGAAGAGTGTCAGCAGGAGGTAGAACATGGCGCGTCGTCCGTTGGTGGGGATCGGTCGACGATAGAGCGGCGGCGCTTGGCCTGCCTCAGCAAGTCAGCCAATAATGTTTGCGTTTACGCCAATTGCTGGGTGCCGCTCGATGCGCAATGTTTCGATCAATCTGCTGGATGACACACCACGCCCGGTGGTGGCGATCGGTACGGATTATTCCCACGGCTATCTGTTGCCACGTCATACGCATCGGCGGGCGCAATTGTTGTACGGCGCGACCGGGGTGATGCAGGTCAGCACGCATGACGGCAACTGGGTGGTGCCGCCGCAGCGGGCGGTATGGATTCCGCCGGGGGTGGCGCATGAGGTGTTGATGCTGGGAGTCAGCACTCGCAGTTTGTATATCGAGCCGGGGGCGGTGGATCTGGGTGAGCGTTGTCAGGTGATCAGTGTGTCGCCGTTGATGCGGCATTTGCTGATGGAGGCGGTGGAGCTGCCGCTGACTTATGACCTGGCCGGGCGTGACGGCGTGCTGATCGATTTGTTGCTGCATGAATTGGTGCGCAGTGCACCGCTGCCGTTGCATATACCGCTGCCGTCTGACGGAAGACTGCTCGAACTGTGTCAGAAATTTCTGCATCAGCCGAACGCCCACCAGTCGCCCCTGCAATGGGCCGATCAGCTGCACGTAAGCTTGCGCACCTTCAACAGACTGTTTCGTCAGCAGACCGGCCTGAGTTTCAGTCTATGGCGCCAACGCGCCTGCGTGGTACTGGCGCTGGCACGGCTGGCGGCGGGTGAGGCGGTGACGCGGATTGCCCTGGATTTCGGCTATGACAGCCCGGCGGCGTTCTCGACGATGTTTCGTCGGATCCTCGGTCAGGCACCGTCCGTCTGGTTGGAGGCGGCGAACTAGGGCAAATCAAAAAATGCGTTTGATCCCGGCCGAAAACAACTGTACAAAAACACAGTACATTTTCCATCAGCACTCTCGAGCCCGGAGCACACCATGGCCTCTTCAGCGATGAACCTCATCCTCGAACGTATCGCCCTTTTCCAGTTCACCCCGACGCATTGCGCCCAGGCCCGAGGGATGTTGGGCTGGAGCGTGGAACAACTGTCGCGGGAGGCAGGGGTTTCGGTAGACGATATTCAGCGATTCGAAGCGCAGCAGGACGTGGCGGATTCGGCGCGGCTGGCGTTGACCTATCGGTTTGAGGCGCAGGGGCTGGTGTTCTTTCCGGGGTTTGCGCCGGGGCGTGGGGGGAATGTCAGAGGTGCGATGCCGGAATCAGCGATTCATGGAGATTATGCGATGGCTGACTGAACCAATTGATTGAGATTATCCCAATATAGGTATATTTTTCGCATGAGTACAAGGAAGCCACTCCTGTGGGTTAGCAGTAGCAAGAAAGATCTCAAGCAGATGCCCACTGATGTACAGGATGTTTTTGGTTACGCAATGGATTTGGCCCAAAGCGGTCTCAGACATCCAGATGCAAAACCTCTGAAGGGGTTTGGAGGCGCGGGCGTCCTCGAGTTGATTGAGGACTTTGATACGAATACCTACCGCGCCGTTTACACGGTCCGTTTTGGCAATGCGATTTACGTCCTGCATTGTTTTCAGAAAAAGTCGACCACGGGCATAAAAACCGCGCAGTGCGATGTCGATCTGATCCGAAAGAGACTTCAAGCCGCTCAGGACCATGCGAAAGGAACTTAGAAATGATTGAAATCGAAGAAGGCAGCGGCAACGTCTATCAAGACCTCGGCTTGCCCAACGCCAGTGAAATGCAGGTCAAGTCTCAACTCGCCGCAAAGATCGGTGAAATCATCAAAGCGCGTCATCTCACTCAATCTCAAGCTTCTGAAATCTTGGGGCTATCACAACCCAAGCTGTCCGAAATGCTGAGAGGAAAATTCCGCGGCATCAGTGAAGCCAAGATGATGGAATGCCTTTCCCACCTCGGCCGAGATGTGCAGATTGTGGTCAAACCGGCCCCCCGCTCTCGCAAAGAGGGCCGAATTGAGGTGGTGTTCGCGTGATACGGCAGTGCATCAAATAGTCGAAGACAACGCAGTGCCAACAAGGTGTTTAATCCTTGAACCCTGGATGCCGCAATTCCATCGAAGCCTGTTCGTAGCTGTATGCCATCGCAAACAACTGAGGCTCGCTCCACTGCTGGCCGTAAAAGAACACGGAGGTCGGCGTGTCGTCATCGCTCATGCCCGAGGGCAAGGTGATTGCCGGGTAGCCTGCGGCCGCAGCGGAGAACTGGGAAAAGCCATCCGACTCGGCGAACAGGGCATCCAGATTGTGCTCACGCACCTGCTCATCGATAGCGCCTTTGAAGTTCTGGCTGATGGTTGTAATCAGTGCGCTCGCCTCCTGATGGGAAAGCGCCGACGCGTTGATAGCCTCCAGCATCTGCTGGCCGTGTTGCTCCTCACCGGGGTTGGCCCGGTTGAAGTCGATCAGGGCCTGCAATGAATTGATCGGCAAGCCCTGGCGACTGGCGAGATATTCGGGCAGTTCATGCTTCATCCCGCCCATCAGGCCGTTAACGTAGTCATCGATGTCCGGCAGACGAACAGTCAACGGGACCAGCGTAGCGCCCTGCTCTTCCAGGGTGGCCATTGCGGCAAGCATCTCCAGACTCGGGTTCAATACCGTATCGTGGGACCCTGTGTACGCGATCGGATAACCGATCCGTTTGCCTTGCAAGGCTTCATTGGCAAGCAATGCGGTGTAGTCAACGCCTGTAGGAGCGTTGGCAGTGGCGCTGTCCGAAGCATCGGTGCCTTGCATGACGTTGAACAGCAGCGCGGCATCCCGCACGGTGCGGGTAAGCGTACCTGGGGTGTCTTGCAATCGAGTGATCGGCACAATGCCGGAGCGACTGAACAACCCCAGCGTCGGTTTGACGCCAATCACGCCGTTGGCCGACGCCGGGCAAGTGATCGAGCCATTGGTTTCAGTCCCCACGGCCAGCGGTGTGAAGCCTGCGGCTACCGCTACCGCCGGGCCGGAGCTGGAACCACAGGTGCTTTCACTCAGTACATGAGGATTTTTACCTTGGCCGCCGCGCCCGCTCCACCCCAATGGCAGAGACATATCACGCATACCCGACCATTCGCTCATGTTGGCTTTGCCCAGCAGGATGGCGCCGGCATCGCGCAGTTGTTTAACCGTAAAAGCATCTTGAGCCGCCGGCTGCCCGACCATGGCCAGTGACCCGGCACTGGTTTGCAGGCTGTCAGCGGTATCGAAGTTGTCCTTCAACAGGACCGGAATTCCGTGCAGCGGGCCACGGATGTTGCCTTGCGCACGCTCTTCGTCCATCGCAGTCGCGATGTCGAGGGCCTGGGGATTCATTTCAATGATGGCGTTGAGGGTCGGACCTTGCTTGTCCAGATCCGCTATGCGCGTGATGAGGTGTTGAACCAGCGCGACCGATGTCAGTTCGTTGCTGACCATCATCGCACTCAGCTCGCTGGCGCTTGCGTATTCAAGTGCTGCACTGGAGGGTGCCGCGAGGGCGACGCCGCTGCTCAGCGAAAACACGATGGCCTGCGCCAGCGTATTCATGTTGCGTTTAAAGCGGTATTTCATTTTCCAATCCTTGTTTAAGCCAATCACGAGTGAGTCATTTCACTCGCGACCAAGCCTACCGAAGCCGCAGGAAACGGCTGTCAGCAACAAGAACCAGAGCTGGTAGGAAAACTCACCCAGCCTTGTAGCTGCTACAGGCAACACGCCCTTTTTCTGACACCTCTTGTTCCACTTCCAACCACCATGCGTCCCCACGTTGCGGTTGCATCAGGTTAAACGCCTCGCCCATTTGCGGCGTGGTAATGGAAACGCTGCGCTCCCAGGCCAGTGCAAGAATGCGATCAAACGGTTCGTGCCACGCATGCATCGCCAGATCGAACGTGCCGTTGTGAATCGGAAATAACCAGCGCCCCTTGAGGTCGATGTGGGCTTGCAGGGTTTCTTCCGGTTGCATGTGCACGTGGGGCCATTCGACGTTGTAGGCGCCGGTCTCCATCAGGGTCAGGTCGAACGGGCCGTATTGTTCGCCGATGCGTTTGAAGCCATCGAAGTAGCCGCTGTCGCCGCTGAAGAAGATTCGTGTATCGCCATCGATAATCACCCACGAAGCCCACAGGGTCTGATTGCCATCGAACAGGCCACGGCCGGAGAAGTGCTGCGACGGGGTGGCGATGAAGCGGATGCCGGCGACTTCGGTGCCCTGCCACCAGTCGAACTGGCGGATCTTGCTGGCATCGATGCCCCATTTGACCAGCGTGTCACCGACGCCCAGCGGAGTCAGGAACACGTTGACCTTGTCCGCGAGTTTCAACACCGCTTCGTAGTCGAGATGGTCGTAATGGTTGTGCGACAGGATCACCGCTTCGATCGGTGGCAACTCGTCGATGCTGATCGGTGGCTGGTGGAAGCGTTTCGGGCCGGCCCATTGCACGGGCGAGGCGCGCTCAGCGAACACCGGGTCGGTGATCCAGAATTTGTCTTGCAGCTTCAGCAGCAAGGTCGAGTGACCGAGGCGAAAGACGCTGTGATTGGGGGCGGCGATCAGGTCGGCACGGGTCAGTGACTGCACCGGAATGGCCGACGCCGGACGGGTATTGCGCGGTTTGTGGAAGATCATGTTCCACATGATGCGCAGCATCTTGCGCACACCTTCACGTTGCACTGGAGCGTGGTTACGGAACGTCCCTTCTGCCTGGCGCGAAGCTTCAGGTACAGGACTGACCGCGGAAGAAATTGATTTGGCCATGACTGAATGACTCCAGAAAAACCGTGCAATTCACGGTTTTCCACGGTGGGACGATAAATGGCCAAGGCACGCACGCATCAGCCGGACATCTGGTTTTAGGTTGCACCGATTAACGCAACATTACACTGATCGGTGTACTTTCTAGGTTGCATCAAACCGGATGACAAGTAAACTGCCGAGTGTAATTTCATCTATTTCCTGCCGAATCGAATTTATGACAGCTCCAACGCGCCTCACCGACCGCAAACGCGAAGCCATCATCCTGGCGGCCATCACCGAATTCCGTGCCAACGGTTTCGAAGTCACCAGCATGGACAAGATCGCGGCCACTGCCGGGGTGTCGAAGCGCACGGTGTACAACCATTTTCCGAGCAAGGAAGAGCTGTTCGCCGAAATTCTCAACCAGTTGTGGGCACGAATCAGCACCGAGCAAGCCGTGTCGTATCAGCCTGATCACCCCTTGCGCGATCAATTGCGAACGATGCTGCTGGCCAAACTGCAGATGATGGCGGACGACAATTTCATGAATCTGGCCCGTGTCGCCATCGCGGCCGCGATCCACTCGCCCGAACGCGCACAGAACATGGTGGCGCGCATGGGCGAGCGTGAGGAAAGCGTGACCGTGTGGATTCGCGCCGCTCAGGCAGACGGTCGGCTGAAACCGGTCGACCCGGAATTCGCCGCGCATCAGGTACAGGGCCTGCTCAAGTCTTTCGCCTTCTGGCCACAGATTTCCATGGGCCAGCCGGCGCTCGACAACGCAACGCAAAATGCCGTGGTCGAATCGGCGCTGGACATGTTCCTGGCCTGTTATCAGCTCTAGATCGAGCCTGCGCCACGATTAAATGGCTCACAAGGACACTGAATTTTCCCGCTGGAATAAATGACAATATCTGTCATTGACCGATGAACGGTCGCTCTGAAGAATTACACTGGAAAGTGTTTCAGAATGAATCTGGCGAAGAACCTCATGGATAACCAACGCGGCAAAGGCTTGTCATTCGCCAGACGCATTTACCTGCCACGCGCCATCGGTTTGGGCGTCGGTTTCTTCAGTGTCGGCGCCGCGCTGTATCCGTTGAACATGCCGGCCTGGCTCTGGGCGCTGTTGCTGTTCAACGGTTTTCTCTGGCCCCACGTCGCCTATCAATGGTCGACCCGTTCGGCCTTCCCCTATCGCGCCGAGCGTCGCAACCTGCTTTACGACTCGGTGTTCGGTGGTTTCTGGACCGCGTGTTTCCAGTTCAACCCGCTGACCGCCGTGACCATTCTGTCGATGATGACCATGAACAATGTGGCCGCCGGTGGCCGGCGGCTGTTCCTGCTCGGCGCCCTCGCCCAGGTGATCGGCGTGCTGTTGGGCTGGTCAGTGTTCGGGGTCAAGTTCAACCTGACCACCACGCAAACCCAGGTCTGGGCGTGCCTGCCGATGCTCACTCTTTATCCGCTTGCACTGGGGATGGTCTGTTACCAACTGGCGATCAAACTCGCCGAACACAAACGCACCTTGAGCGCCCTGAGCCGCACCGACAGCCTCACCGGCCTGCTCAACCACGGCGCCTGGAAAGACCTGTTGCACCTCAAGTTCCAGCAGTGCCGCGACCACAACAGCCAAGCCACCCTGGCACTGATCGACATCGATCATTTCAAGGTGATCAATGACAGTTACGGGCACATCATCGGCGACGCGGTGCTGCAACAACTGAGTCGCGAACTGAAATCCGTGCTGGATGAAAGTGAGCTGGCCGGGCGTTACGGCGGCGACGAATTCTGCGTAATCCTGCCCAACCTGCCGCTGAGCAAAGCCGAAGCCCTGATGGAGCAACTGCGCCAGGCTCTGCATCAGTACCGCCATCCCGAGGTGCCCGAGTTGCGGGTCAGCCTGAGCATCGGACTGGCGCGTTTCCAACTGACCTGCCCGGACGCCCTCGACTGGCTGGATGACGCCGACAAAGCGTTGTACACCGCCAAGCACACGGGCCGTAACACGATCAGCGTAGCGTTGAGCCGTTCCAGCGCCTGACAAGCGTTGTACAAGATCCGGACCAACCACTTTCTTGTACAACTTTATAAACTTTGTATAAGATCGAGCTGTCAGCCTGGATGCTGGCACTATGAAGTCAACGCCGAACGTCGCCAGCATCTTCGGCCTGCCGCCGCGGGAACAGGGACAACACCTCTAGCCCTATTTCCGGAGCGCACCCAGCATGTTTTTCAATCGCCAGAAGTCTGTTGTCGACGACCTGCAACACACCCTCGCCCAGCAAACCGGCCTGCTCGAAGCCATCGACCGCTCCATGGCGGTGATCGAATTCAATCTCGACGCGGTGGTGTTGCGCGCCAATGACAACTTTCTCAAGACCACGGGCTATACCGCCGAACAGGTGATCGGCCAGTCCCACCGCCAGTTCTGCCCACCGGAATTTGCCCGCAGCAGCCAATACACCGAGCTTTGGTCGAAGCTGAAAAACGGTCAGTTCCAGTCCGGCACCTTCGAGCGCCTCGACAGCCAGGGCCGGCCGATCTGGCTCGAAGCCAGTTACAACCCGATCAAGGATGCTTCGGGTCGCGTGGTGAAAGTGGTCAAGTACGCCATGAACGTCACCGCCAAGGTGCAGCAGGAAAGCGAAGCCAACGCCAAGTTGCAGGCCATCGACCGCGCCATGGCAGTGATTGAGTTCGACCTCAATGGCAATGTTCTTACAGCCAATCAGAATTTTCTGACGCGCATGGGTTACACGCTCGCCGAGCTCAAAGGTAAACATCACCGCTTGTTCTGCACCGCAGAGCTGGTCAACAGCAGTGCTTATGATGACTTCTGGCGCCGGCTCAATCAGGGTGAGTTTTTCCACGGCCAGTTCGAACGCGTCGACAAGCGCGGGCAAACCGTTTGGTTGGAAGCCAACTACAACCCGGTCTACGACGCCGCCGGCCGCTTGTGCAAAGTGGTGAAGTTTGCCTCGGACGTCACCGCCCGGGTCGAGCAGCACGAGCAGGATGCGCGCAGCGCCAGCGCCGCTTATCACATCTCTGTCGCCACCCGAAAAGTCGCCGAGCAAGGCACGCAAGTGATCCAGCAAACCGCCAGCGAAATGCGCGAGATCGCCGAAGACATCGCCGAATCTTCGAACCTGATCGCACAACTCGGCGAGCGCTCCGAACAGATCACCACCATCGTCAACACCATCCGTGCGATTGCCGATCAGACCAATCTGCTGGCCCTGAACGCCGCGATCGAAGCGGCACGGGCCGGCGAGCAAGGTCGTGGTTTTGCCGTGGTGGCCGATGAAGTACGGCAACTGGCGGCCCGCACCAGCGGCTCGACGGCGGAGATTTCCAACATGATCGGCCTGATCCAGAGCGAAACCCGTCAGGCGATCAAGAGCATGGACGGCACTCGTGGACGCGCGGCGCAAGGCGTCGAACTGGCGGATCAGGCGGGGACGGTGATTCTGCAGATTCGCGATGGCGCCAGCGAAGCCGTGGAAGCGGTGAGCATGTTTGCCAACGAGCGTGCGCCGGGATAAGGCCAACACGGGCGACGCAGGGCTATAGTGACTCAACGTCCCAAGCCTTGCCGAGTCCGTCATGACCACCGAAAAAACCGAATCCGCCGCCCCTGTCGATCACCTGCGCTTCCACCGCCCCCACGCCCACCTCAACACAACCTTCGGCAACGACAAGTTCGCCTTGCGGGCCGAGGCGTTTGCGCGATTCTTCGGTACGCCGACCTTCCTCGGCGCGCAGACCCTGATCGTGGTGCTCTGGGTGTGCCTCAACATGTTTGGCGTCACGAACTTCGACGTCTATCCGTTCATCCTGTTGAACCTGGCGTTCAGCCTGCAATCGGCCTATGCCGCACCGCTGATTCTGCTGGCCCAGACCCGTCAGGCCGCGCGGGACAAGGCGCAATCCGACGCCGACGCGCAGCATCGCGAAGCCCTGGCCGTGGCCAATTCCGAGCGTCAGGCGCAGGCCGCAAAGAACACCGCGCAGTTGCTGGAACTGCTGGAGCAGAACACCCGGCTCACCGAAATGACCAAGAACCTCACCGAGCGCATCGAAGGCCTGACCCGCGAACTGCACGATCACATGCGTCAGAACCCGCAGGCCTGATCACGGCAAACGCAGCGCCCGCCCGAGTTCATCGAACAGTGTGACCACCGAGCGCAACGCACGGCAGTCCGGGCGGGTCAGCAACCAAAGCGCGGTGTCGTAGCCGTGCAGCGGTTCGCTCAAGGCTCGCAGGCCTTCGGTGATCAGAAAGTCCGGCAACGCCGCGACGCCCAGTCCGGCACGCACCAGTTCCGTCACCGATAACATGCTGTTGCAGCGATAGCCCGATGTCACGCCCGGCAAGTGCTGGCGACGCCAGACGACGGTCGGGTGATCGGGCAGGAAATCGTCCGGGGCGATCCAGGTCAGGACGTTCAGATCGACCGCTTCAACATTTTGCAGATAATGCTCGCTGGCACAGACCCGGTAGGAAATCTTCGCCAGCTCCCGTCCGACCAGGTGCTCCGGTGGCGTGCGCGTCAGGCGCAAGGCGATGTCGGCGTCGCGACGGCTGAGGTTGGCAAAGTCGTTGGAGGTGCTCAGTTCGATGGTCAGCGCCGGGTAGTTCGGCATGAACTGCGCCAGTGCCGGCAGCAGCAGACCTTGCAGCACCGAGTCGGTACAGGTCAGGCGTACCGTGCCGCTGATCACTTCGCCGCCCTGCTCCACACCGATTCGCGCCGCCTCCAGTGCCTGCTCGGCGCGCTCGGCCTGCTCGGCTAAAGTCTGCGCAAGGCTGGTGGGCAGGTAACCGGCGCGGCTTTTTTCGAACAGTTGCTGACCGAGCGCGGCTTCCAGTCGGCGCACGGCGCGAAACACCGTCGACACGTCGACCTTCAGCAGCTGCGAGGCCCGGGCCAGAGAGCCGCCTCGCACCAGGGCGAGAATCAGCGCCAGATCCGGGAAGTCGAGTCGATAGTGCGTCGCTGCATTAATCACTTGGGGAAACGCCCATATTGAGTGCGTGAACGCCAATCTATAGTGAGCGTCATCCCTCAACAAGCACAGCGAACACTCATGGAATCCAGAGCCCTGCGCATCGCCCTGATCGGTGACTACGACCCAAAAGTCACCGCCCACCAAGCCATCCCCGTCGCCCTCGGGCTTGTGGCGGAACACATCCGCCGAGCAGTCGATTTCGAATGGCTGCCCACGGACGGGATTCACCTCGATACACCGCTCGAGGGTTTCGACGGTTTCTGGTGCGTCCCGGCCAGCCCCTACAAAAGTGAAGACGGCGCACTAAGAGCGATCCGTTTTGCCCGCGAACAGCAACGACCGTTCCTCGGCACCTGCGGCGGTTTTCAACATGCGGTGCTGGAGTTTTCCCGCCACGTACTGGGCTGGGCCGATGCAGAGCACGGCGAAACCTCGCCCGATTCCAGCCGCGCGGTGCTCACGCCGCTGACCTGCTCGCTGGTGGAAGCGGTGGACAGCATCCATCTGGTGCCCGGTTCGTTGATCGCCAAGGCGTACGAAACGTCCGAGACCCGTGAAGGCTATCGCTGCCGTTTTGGTGTGAATCCGCAGTTCGAACGGGAATTGCTGACCCATGACCTACACGCCGTGGGCCACGATTCGGCGGGCGATCTGCGCGCCATCGAACTGAAAAACCATGTGTTCTTCGTCGCAACGTTGTTCCAGCCGGAACGTGCGGCGCTCAAAGGTCTATTGCCACCGCTGGTGCGGGCATTTGTCGAAGCCTGCGCGGAGCAACGGGCATGATCGCCGAAACGCCAGAAGCGCCGTACTACGCGGTGATCTTCACCTCGACCCGTACCGAAGGTGATCAGGGATATGCCGAAGCTGCCGAGCGCATGGTTGTACTGGCGCGCGAGCAACCGGGATTTCTCGGCGTGGAGTCGGCCCGAGGGGCGGATGGGCTCGGGATCACGACCTCCTATTGGAACAGTGAAGCGGCGATTCTGGCGTGGAAACACCATCCCGAGCACCAGGCAATTCGCGAGCGCGGACGTTCGACCTGGTACTCGGCATGTCATACGCGGGTGTGCAAAGTGGAGCGCGATTATCGATTCGGATAGTCAGCCCTTCACCAGACTGCGCACCGCCACAATCTCCGGCACTTCACGCTTGCTCATGTAAACCCGCAACGGCTCGGTGATGTTGATCCGGTCATCGATGTGCTGATCGAGCAGCAACTGGATCAACTCGCGCTTGAGGGTCATGGTCTGTTCGGTGGCCGGTGCCCAGACGAATTCGCTGGCGGGAATGATGCCGTCATCGGCCACGTCCATGCCGAACGAGTCTTCGCTGAAACGCACGATGTATTGGCCGGTCTTGCGATTGAGGCCGACAAAACCCTTGAGGTCGTCGGCCGCCTGGCAGATGAGTTGGGATGTGATGCGCATGGTAAACCTCACAAGAGTGATCGAAGGTTTACACGCAGGGCATTGAGGCACACCCTCTGCCGGGGTGGTCGCCGTGGCCAAGCGTACTGCAAACAAACGCACAAAAGTGCGGAAATTTTCGCTTTCAGTACGTTTATGTCGGTCTTGCGATAGCACGTTTTCGTTTGAGTTGCTAAAAGGGACATCTTCGAAAATACCTGCGAAAGGACCTCGACATGCCCGCCACGTTTACCAAAAGCGCTCTGCTGCTGAGCCTGATGCTCGGCCTCGGTCAGGCCCATGCTGCCAGCCAGCCAAACCCGGTTGCGCTCGCTGCCTCCGAGGGCATTCCGCACCCGGCGGTGATCGCCCACCGTGGCGCCTCCTTCGATGCACCGGAATCCACCGCAGCCTCCTACAAACTGGCCCGCGACCTCGGCGCCGACTACCTGGAAATGGACCTGCAGCGCAGCAAGGACGGCGTGCTGTTCGCCCTGCACGACAACAACCTGCAACGCACCACCGACGTCGCCAGCAAGTTCCCGGACCGCAAGGACAGCCCGGCCAACGCCTTCACCATGGCCGAACTGAAAACCCTGGATGCCGGCAGCTGGTACAACAAGGCCTACTCGGATCGCGCGCGTCCGTCCTACGCCGGCCTGAAGATTCTGACCCTGGACGAAATCATCGACATCGCCCAGGCCAACCCGCAGCACAAGCCGGGCCTGTACATCGAGACCAAGGAACCGCAACTGTTCCCCGGTATCGAGCACGACCTGAAGGAAAAACTCCAGGCTCGCGGCCTGCTGATCCCGGCCGGCGCCAAGCAGCCAAAAGACGCCACCAGCGTCGGCGCGGGCAACGGTAAAGTGATCCTGCAAACCTTCGAGAAGAACAGCCTCGAACTGCTGCAAAAGGAAATGCCGCAGGTGCCGAAGATTCTGTTGCTGTGGGTTGGCGAAGGCAGCATCGAGCCGAAATCCAAAGTGACTTTTGCCGACTCCGGCGAGAAGGACAAGAACACGTTCTACGGCAAACAAGAGCCGAAATCCGAAGCTGAATTCAAGCAATGGGTCGACTACGCCAAGGCTCAGGGCGCCATCGGCACCGGTCCTTCGGCCAAGCTGACCCACGGCGGCGATCAGAGCTATTCGGACCTCGTGCAGCCTTGGATGAACAAGTACACCCACGACAAGGGCATGCTGGTGCACGTCTACACCGTCGATGAGCCGGTGGACTACGAGAAAGTCATGGCTGCCGGCGTCGACGGCATCTTCACCAACCGTGCCAGCGAACTGCTGAAGTTCTACAAACGCCCGGCCGCCGCCAGTGTGGATCAGGTGTTGAAGAACAACGGTTTCTGATGCAACCGGACACCCCGTGGACAGGCCGCCTCTGGCTGGGGCACGACTATGGCCTGATCCACGGGATGTCGGGGCGCACTGCGCCCCACTCCCACTACGCTCACCAACTGATTCTTGCGCCTGACCGGCCGTTGACTGTGCTGGTCGAGAGCGTACCCGTCACCACTTCCCGCCTGCTGATTACGTCCCAGACTCGTCATGCGATTGTCGAGGCGCCGGACCCTGTGTTCACCGTGTACGCCGAACCGTTGCGGTTTGAGGCCCAGACGTTGCGCGATGCGCTGTTCGACGTTGAGTTGTCGCTGGCGGCACTGGATCACGCCATTGGCCAATGTCCGCGTCGTGAGTTGAGCGATCCGCGAATCGAACGAGCCCTCGCCACTGTCGATGCCTCGCTGTCGAGCAAAGTTGCCGCCAGTGCCGTGGCTGATTCCGCCCATGTTTCCCTGAGCCAGTTGCAGCGGCTGTTTGTCAGTCAGGTCGGACTGCCAGTACGGCGACTGGTCCTGTGGCGACGACTGCGACTGGCGATGGCTTTAATAATCGCCGGCAGCCCGGTGACCGACGCCGCCCACGACGCCGGGTTTGCCGATTCCGCGCACTTCTCCCGCAGCCTGAAAAAACTCTTCGGCGTCACCGCCCGCCAGGCGTTGCAACACATCGAATTGCGTCTGCTGGACTGACTCAACGTCTCAAGCCCTCCGGCACTTTCGGTTCCTTGCCCAGCGTTGCCGGTTCGAACGGATCGAACAACTGCGCCATATAGTCCCGTGGAAAATCCGGACGACTGCCGATGCCCAGATCGCCCGCGCCGATCCGGTAATTCTCCGTGTAAAAACCGGTGCCCAGCAGCCAGTCCCAGAGGGTAAAGAACAGCCCGAAATTGACGTCACCGGCACGCCCGTACTTCATATGATGAAAACGGTGCAGCGGCGCCCAGGCGAAGATCCAGCGCAGCGCGCCGACTCGCATGTCGACGTTCGAATGCTGCAGCAACAGCTGAATCGCAATGGCGAATGCCAACAACACCGCGACCTCGGACGGAATGCCCAGCACCAGCAACGGCAGCAGCCCCGCCGTCGCCTCCAGCAATTGATGCAGCGGATGTTTCATCAAACCGTTGAACCCGTAGAGCCGCTCGACGCTGTGATGAATCGCGTGCAGCCGCCACATCCACGGCACGCGATGGCTGGCGTAATGCATCAGGCTCACGCCCGCATCGGCAATGAAAATCGCCAGGCCGACTTGCAGCCACAGTGGCCAGCTCGACGGCCAAGCACCGTCAATCGCAATCAGCGTCACCAGCCCCGGCAATGCCAGCAGGCCGAGGGCGTTCAACGCTTCGTTGATCAACGCGTGGAGCATGTCGCGACGGCGATCGCCGGTCGGGCGGTTCCAGCTCACTTCATAGGGCAACACCCATTCCGCCACGAACGACACCGCCAATGCCACAGCAAACAACGGCATCAACCACAGTAGCGAATGCCCCGCCAACCCAATCCCGCCGCCGATGAATCCAAGCCAGAACAACGGCGCATACAACCACGAAAAGATGCGTTTCATGTCCACCTCCATTAATCGAAGGCAGAGCATGAAAGTTACCCGCGAACGGCGATTGAACAAACGACGCAAACACCCACGGCGTTTTTTTAAGGGTGAATTAAGTTGCGGTGGCTAACCTGAACTCACTTGAACGAATCACCCAAAGGAATAACCGATGAAAACCTTGACTGCCCTGTTTACCGCTGCCGCCCTGACCCTCACCGCTGGCCTGGCCCAGGCTGACGTTCGCGTCGATCAGATCCCTGAGCTGGTCAAGTCCGGCAAGATCAAGCCACTGGAAGAATTGAACAAGATTGCCCTGGCCCTGCACCCGGGCGCGACCATCGTCGACACCGACCTGGACAACCATTTCAACGGCTATGAGTACGAAGTCGAGCTGCGTACTGCCGATGGCAAAGAATGGGACGTGGATCTGGATGCGGCAACCGGCAAGGTCCTGAGCAACAAGCAAGATCACTGATTGCCCCGCAAGACAAAGCCGCACGATTTTCGGATCGTGCGGCTTTTTTGTGTCTGGCGTTTGGCTGAAACCATGTTTCGCCAGGGAGCCCCTACCCCCTCACCCCAGCCCTCTCCCCCAGGGGGGCGAGGGGGAAAGGGAGCCGATCGGGGGATGCTCCAGTCCTGAGTTCAACACAAGATTTTCAGGTCGGTGTACTTCGAACATTCAACTCCGTCAGTCCCCTCTCCCTCGGGGAGAGGGCTAGGGTGAGGGGAACGGCTTCACGCGGTCGTGCTGACCAGCGAGCCAGACGTACTCGAATCAGACTCCTGCAACGCCGCCAACAACGCCGCCGTCGCCGTCTGCAACGAAGCCGAAGTCGTCGCGATCTGCGACTGCGCAGCCGCAACATCCGCCGCCTTGGCATCCTGACTTTCCTGTTTGGCCTGAGCCGCTTGCAGCGCTTGCTGTTGTTCCTGCAATTGCTTCTGCAACTCGGCAATCTGCTTGCGCAGTTCTTTCACCGTATCCGATTCATCGCTGCTGGAGCTGCTGTCACCCGACGGTGCAGCACCACCGCCCGCCGCCACTTTGCTGGTGTCGGCCTTCACACCGGTACTGGCCGCTGCTGTGGTCGAGGTGTCATCGCCCGTGTCGGCAATCGAGGTTTTGCTGGTGGGTGTGGTGACGGTCTGATTGATCGAAACAGACGTGATGCTGACCATGGGAAATCTCCAATGACGGTTATGAATAACCGGCCATCGGCGGCGGCCTGCACGAATTGAGATCGACTGTGTACCGACTCGGTAACCGGGCCGGTACACAGTCACTGGCGGGTCAGACGCTCAGGCGAGCGGTGACATCGTTCAGTTGGCCGGACAGACCGTGCAGGTTCTGGCTGGCGCTTTCGGTGCGCTGCACGTTGTCGAGGTTGGTGCTGGCAATCGACGTGATCTCGGTCAGGTTGCGCGAGATGTCTTCGGCCACCGACGTTTGCTCTTCAGCCGCCGTGGCGATTTGGCGGTTCATGTCGCGGATCGCTTCCACCGCATGGGTGATGCGCTCGAGCATGGCGCCGGCCTGGGTCACTTGCTCGACGCTTTCGTCGCTGCGGGTCTGGCCGCTGTCGATGGCGTGGGCCGCATCCACCGCGCCGGTCTGCACGCTCTGGATGATCTGGTTGATCTCGATGATCGACTCCGCCGTACGCTGCGCGAGATTGCGCACCTCATCGGCCACCACCGCAAAACCACGCCCGGCTTCACCGGCCCGGGCCGCTTCGATGGCGGCGTTGAGCGCCAGCAGGTTGGTCTGCTCGGCGATCCCGCGAATCACTTCCAGCACCTTGCCGATGCGACCGCTGTCGGCTTCCAGACGACGGATCACTGTGGCGGTGTTGGCGATTTCGCCGCGCATCTGGGTGATGCTGTGGATGGTGCTCTGCATGACCTTCTCGCCCTGCTGGGCGGACTGGTCGGCATCGTCCGCAGCACGCGCTGCGTCGGCCGCATGACGGGCGACTTCCTGGGCGGTGGCGGACATTTCGTTCATCGCCGTGGCTACCTGATCGGTGCGGTTGAACTGCTCGTTGGTCCCGCCGGCCATCACGGTGGCGATGGCGTTCAACTCGCCGCTGGCGCTGTCCAGATCCTTGGCGCTGCGCTGCAGGTGGTTGAAGGTTTCAGCGAGGAAGTCGCGCAGGGTGTTGGCGGCGGCGGCCAGGTTGCCCAACTCGTCCTGACGGCTGCTGGACACACGCTCGACCAGACGGCCCCTGCTCAACTGGGTGACGTAGTCGATGAGTTTGCGGATCGGCTCGACCAGGTTGCGGTTGACCAGCCACAGGCTCAGCAAACCGATCAACAGGCCGGATGCGAGCATCACCAGAATCCCCAGCAACACGGTGCGATCAGCACTGGCACTGATCAGCGCCGACTGTTCGGTGCCCTGCTTGCGCAGTTCGCCCACCAGTTCGCTCATCTGGTCGCTGGCGGCGCGGTCGACGCCTTTGACGGCGGTGTCGCCCGCGGTCGGATCGGCACCGGCAGCTACGTAGGCATCGCGACCTTTCTGGTAGGCGGCGCCGAGCAGACGGTGTTCTTCACGCAGACGTTCGATGCGGGTTTTCAGCGAAGGCTCGAGGCCTTTCTGATTGGCCAGTTCACCGAGGATGTTCTGCACATCGCGCTGGCGATCTTCGAACTGGCCCCAGTACTTGGCCAGGTCTGCCGGTTGCTTGCCGCGCAGCAGGACGTTTTTCCACTCCTGCACCTGCACCTTGAATTGCAGGTTGGCTTCGTCGATCAGTTGCGACGTGTGCAAGGGGCCGGCAATCAACTGGCTGTAGTTCTGCACGCCGTTGGACAGGAAATGAAAGCAGGCCAGCGCGATCAACAGCATCGCCAACAGACTGCCGCTCAGCAGGGCGAGAATTTGCGCTCTCAGGGATTTTTGCAACATCGCAGGTACTCATGACAGGGATGAGGCACGTCCGGTAAGACGTGAATTGTGGCCGGACATCCGTGTCGGCGAACCTTGGCTCTTGGCCGAAGGCGCGCAACCTAACTCATGCGTGATCGGCGTGCCAGAGGGCTTCTTGAGAAAAATCCGACCGCCGGTAAGGCATTGATTCTGGCGTCATTTAGCTGTCACCAAAACGTCACACTGCATTGCAATGATGCGGCTCAGGTGAATCTGCAAATCCCGCGACAGACGCCCTCCTCCCAGCGAGACTTCATGAACCACAGCCTCGATATCAGCCATCGCGATCCAGACCTGTTCGGTTTGCTCTACGGTTTTCGTTTTCGTCCCGGCGAGCGTGGTCGCGAAGTCGACTCGGCGACTGCCCTGCGCTGCCTGCAAGACGACAGCGATGGCGATGAGTTTCTCTGGCTGCACCTGAACCTGGCCCACGCCGCTTGCGAGCGCTGGATGAAAAGTCATCTGCAATTACCCGAAGAGTTTTTCGAAGCGCTGCATGAAGGCTCGCGCTCGACCCGTATCGAGCATGTCGATTCGGCGTTGCTGGCGGTGGTCAACGACGTGGTGTTCAACCTCAGCAGCATGGTGTCGTCGGACGTGTCGACGCTGTGGGTCTGCGTGCGCAGCAAACTGATCGTCAGTGCGCGCCTGCAACCGCTGCACTCGGTGGACAAGCTGCGTTCGTCGGTGAAGGCCGGCGAGTGCTTTCGCTCACCGTCGGAATTGCTCGTGCACTTGCTGCGCGACCAGGGCGAAGTGCTGACCCAGATCGTGCGCAAGACCAGCATGAGCGTCGATCAGGTCGAGGACGAGTTGCTGTCCTCGCGACTGTCGACCAACCGCGCCGAACTCGGCGCCAACCGTCGGGTGCTGGTGCGCCTGCAACGACTGCTGGCGCTGGAGCCGGGTTCGCTGCTGCGCCTGCTCAATCGGCCGCCACCGTGGTTGCAGAAGGAAGACGTGAAGGAGCTGCGCAAGTCCACCGAGGAGTTCGCGCTGATCATCA
The DNA here is from genome assembly GCF_059416185.1 of Pseudomonas sp. GW821-FHT09E04. Classification (NCBI taxonomy): domain Bacteria; kingdom Pseudomonadati; phylum Pseudomonadota; class Gammaproteobacteria; order Pseudomonadales; family Pseudomonadaceae; genus Pseudomonas; species Pseudomonas sp. GW821-FHT09E04. The sequence goes on along the minus strand of NZ_JBWKOR010000006.1, from coordinate 341,133 downwards.
ACGACCTCACGGCACTCGGTGAGCGGATCAAGCTGTTGCAGGAAGAGATCGCCGCCAACCTCAACGAGCAGAGCAACCGCACGCTGTTCACCCTGACCGTGGTGACGGTGCTGGCGCTGCCGATCAACATCATTGCCGGTTTCTTCGGCATGAACGTCGGCGGTGTGCCGCTGGCCACTGATCCGGAAGGGTTCTGGATTCTGGTGGCGCTGGTGGTGACGTTTACCGTGATTGCCGGGCGCTGGGCGTTTCGCAAGCGCGGGGATTACTGAGCGCTGCCGAGCGCCGACACGCTCGTTCCCACGCTCCGCGTGGGAATGCATCAGGTGACGCTCTGCGTCACAGGGACGCGGAGCGTCCCGGGCGGCGTTCCCACGCAGAGCGTGGGAACGATCAGTCACTATTAAGCAAGACCAGCGGCGCGGCTAATCCGCCAAACACTGATCTGCCGCAGTCTCTCTGTAATATTTAGCAACGATCATGGGCAACACTCCTTCCCCCGCTCAGGATTGTCCTCCCATGGCTACTCCCTCCCTGACCGCCAGCCCGGCCTCCGCCCCCAGCGGCAGGCCGGCGCTCGACAAGAAAACCGGCCCCTTCACTTACGTGGTGTTCTTCGCCGTACTGGCCATGGGGATGCTGTTCACGGCCTACAGCCTGATGCACGACATGCACGAACTCGGCACGGTGGTCACCACCTGGACCCCGTTCCTGCTGCTCGGCGTGGCGCTGTTGATTGCGCTGGGTTTCGAGTTCGTCAACGGTTTCCACGACACCGCCAACGCCGTGGCCACGGTGATCTACACCCACTCGCTGCCACCGAATGTGGCCGTGGTGTGGTCGGGTTTCTTCAACTTCCTCGGCGTGTTGCTTTCGAGTGGCGCGGTGGCGTTCGGCATCATCGCCCTGCTGCCGGTCGAGCTGATTCTGCAAGTCGGCTCGTCCGCCGGTTTCGCGATGATCTTCGCCCTGCTGATCGCCGCGATCCTGTGGAACCTAGGCACCTGGTGGCTGGGCCTGCCGGCCTCGTCGTCGCACACGCTGATCGGTTCGATCATCGGCGTTGGCGTGGCGAATGCCCTGATGCACGGTCGCGACGGTACCAGCGGTGTGGACTGGGCCCAGGCCACCAAGATCGGTTACGCACTGCTGCTGTCGCCGCTGGTGGGTTTCGGTTGCGCGGCGCTGTTGCTGCTGGCATTGCGCGCGTTCGTGAAGAACCGCTCGCTGTACAAGGCCCCGGAAGGCAACACCCCGCCGCCGTGGTGGATTCGCGGTCTGCTGATCCTGACCTGCACCGGCGTGTCGTTCGCTCACGGTTCCAACGACGGCCAGAAAGGCATGGGCCTGATCATGCTGATCCTCGTTGGCACCCTGCCGATGGCTTATGCGCTGAACCGCACCATGCCGGCGGATCAGGCGTTGCAGTTCGCCGCCGTGGCTGAAGTCACCCAACAGGCGCTGGTAAAAAGCGCACCGCTGCCGGCCCCGGCCGATCCGCGTCCGGTGCTCTCGGATTACGTGCGCAGCAAGCAAGCCTCGCCGCAACTGGTTCCGGCCCTCGCCGCACTGACCGGGCACATCGGTGAAGAAGTCAAAGGCTACGGTTCGCTGTCGAAAGTCCCGGCCGAGGCCATGGGCAACGTGCGGAACGACATGTACCTGGCCAGCGAAACCATTCGCCTGATGGACAAGAACAAGGTCGGCACCTTCGACGCCGACACCACCAACAAACTGCAATTGTTCAAACAGCAGATCGACAACGCCACCCGGTTCATCCCGCTGTGGGTGAAGATCGCCGTGGCGATTGCGTTGGGGCTGGGCACCATGGTCGGCTGGAAGCGGATCGTGGTCACGGTCGGCGAGAAGATCGGCAAGACGCACCTGACTTACGCCCAGGGCGCGTCGGCTGAAACGGTGGCGATGCTGACCATCGGCGCCGCCGACATGTTCGGCTTGCCGGTGTCGACCACTCACGTGTTGTCCTCGGGCGTGGCCGGGACCATGGTCGCCAACGGTGGCGGCCTGCAGATGAAGACCATCCGCAATCTGCTGATGGCGTGGGTGCTGACGTTGCCGGCGGCGATTCTGCTGTCGGGCAGCCTGTATTGGTTGTTCACCCAGATCTTCTGATCAACCGAAATCCCCGTGAGAGCCTTTGCTCCCACAGGGATTTGCGGCAGGAATCAGAGCGTCGAACGAATCAACTCCCCCAACCAGTCCATGAACACCCGCACCCGCAACGGCAAATGCCGCTGCCGGGCGTACAGCAGTGAAATGCCCATCGCCGGCGCGGTGTATTGCGGCAACACGGTCACCACCTCACCGGTGTCCAGATAGGTATTCATGCCGGTACGCGGCACCTGAATCAGACCAAATCCACCCAGGCACGCCGATTCGTAGGCATCGGTGCTGTTGACCGTCACACTGCCCGCCATCGGCAAGCGGTAGATCTGTCCGTCCTGCTCATAGACAAACCCTTCCGATCGCGAACCCAGCACACCGACGTAATGCACCAGTCGATGCTGCGCCAGATCCTCAAGGGTCTGCGGCACACCGTAGCGCTGCAGATATGCGGGGCTGGCGCAGTTGATCATGCTGAAATCCCCCAGATGTCGCGCCACCACCGACTGATCGGGTTGCGCGCCGATGCGCACCACGCAATCGAAGCCTTCGGCGAGCAGGTCGACCCGGCGATCGGTGCTGCTGATTTCCAGTTCCAGGTTCGGATGGCGCGCAATGAATTCGGGCAACTTCGGCATGATCAGCCGCCGCGACAGAATGTTCGGCATATCGACCCGGATCCGCCCGGTCAGCGACGCTTCGTCCTGACGGAACAGGTTCTCGATTTCGTCCATGTGCGACAGCAGATCCTTGCTGCGCTCATACAACGCAAGGCCGTCCTGAGTCGCCTGGACCTTGCGCGTGGTGCGTTGCAGCAGACGCGTGCCGAGCAGGGTTTCCAGCGCCTGCACCTGCTCGGACACCGTCGAGCGCGGCAGCCCCAGACTCTCCCCCGCCATCGTAAAACTCGACAATTCGCTGACCCGGACGAAGGTGCGCAGCAGTTCCAGTTTGTTCATGGGCCACCTTTTGATTGTTCGGACATACCGACCAGTGATTCCGGTTTCAGTCTGTTTATCACCCTGCAGCGGATAAATAAACTTTGCTGCATCAACCGTCACTGCTCTCGAGGAAGACCCATGAATCGCAAAATCGCATTGATCACCGGTGCCAGCCGTGGCCTCGGCAAGAACGCCGCCCTGCACCTCGCCGCGCAAGGCGTGGACATCATCGGCACCTACAACAGCCGCGCCGATGAAGCGCAATCGTTGGTCGAGGAATTGAAAACACTCGGCGCCAACGCCGTGATGCTGCAACTGGATGTCGGCCGCAGCGAAGGCTTCGCCGATTTCGCCGTGCGGGTCGGGCAAGCGCTGCAACAGCTCGGACAGTCGCGCTTCGACTTCCTGATCAACAACGCCGGGATTGGTGTGCATGCGTCCTTCGCCGAAACCACGCCGGAGCAGTTCGACCTGCTGATGAACGTGCAGTTGAAAGGGCCGTTCTTCCTGACTCAGCAACTGCTGCCGCTGATCAACGATGGCGGGCGGATCATCAACATCTCCAGCGGTCTGGCCCGTTTCACCCTGCCGGGTTATGCCGCCTACGCGGCGATGAAAGGTGCGATGGAAGTGCTGACCCGTTATCAGGCCAAGGAGCTGGGTGCGCGGCAGATCGCCGTGAATATCCTCGCACCGGGCGCCATCGAAACCGACTTCGGCGGTGGTGCGGTGCGCGACAATTCGGCGCTGAACGCCATGGTCGCCAGCAACACCGCCCTGGGCCGTGCCGGGCAGCCGGATGACATTGGCGGTGCACTGGCGCTGCTGCTGTCGCCGGGCGCGCAGTGGATCAACGGTCAGCGGATTGAAGCGTCGGGCGGGATGTTTCTCTAAACCCGGCAAAAATCCCGGACAAAAAAAATCGCAGCCCTCGCAGGCTGCGATTTTTGTTTTCAGTTCTGGCAGACGCTGCGCATCACCAGCCGCTCGCGCACCACGTCATAACCCCAGTGATAGACGTAGGTGTACGGCAGGAAGAACAGCAGCACGCCAATGTCGAGCAGGAACGCCTGCCACAGGCTGACCGACAGCCACCAGGCAATCAGCGGCACGCCCATCACGATCAACCCGCCCTCGAACAGCAGCGCGTGCACCACCCGCACCCAGGCGTTGTGGGCGATGTTCCAGCGTTTGAGCAGACGGTCGAAGAAGCCGTTGAACACCACGTTCCAGCCCAGGGCCAGCAACGCGATGGCCATGGTGACGGCACCCATTTCGACCAGCGGTTTGCCCATGATCCACGCCAGCAACGGCGTACAGATCAGAATTGCCAGCAGTTCGAAACCGATGGCCTGGAAGATACGTTCAGTGATGGATTTGTTGGCAGTCATGGCCGAGTTCCTCTGTGAAGATGGTTGCCATGTTCCAGCACCACACCGATACTTCATAACCAATAACCATCGATCAAGGCGATAGTTCATGGCCTCTCAGGAAGTGTTGCTCGCGTTTGTCCAGGCCGCCACTCAAGGCTCTTTTTCGGCAGCGGCGCGCAAACTCGGGCGCAGTCAGTCGACGGTGAGTGCGGCGGTGGCCAGTCTTGAGATCGATCTGGACTTGATCCTGTTCGACCGCAGCAGCCGCAAACCGGCCCTGACTCCGGCCGGTCACGTGATGCTGCAACGGGCCGAGGCGATTCTGTCGGCCACCAGCCGCCTGGAAATGACCGCCCGGCAATTGGCCCAGGGCGTCGAGCCGAAACTCACGGTGGCGATTTCCGACACTTATCAGTCCGACCGTTTCGAGGCGGCACTGGTGGGCTTCGAGCAGCGCTATCCGGATCTGGAGCTGGAATGCCTGATCGCCGAGTGCGATGACCTGATCGAACTGGTGCAACGCGGTCGGGCGCACCTGGCATTCGCCGAGATGCAGGACAACTACCCGCCGGACCTGGCGACCTCGACCGTCGCCGAACGCACTGAAATCGCCCTGTTCGTCGGCCGTAATCATCCGTTGGCGACGCAGGAATCCATCGATCAAACAGTCCTTGAACAGCATCGCGAGCTGCGCCTGGCCACCATCGTCAATCCCTATGACAGTCGCGGCAAAGGCCGGGTGTGGTCGGCGCCGAGTTATCTGATGCTGCTGGAGATGGCCGAAAAGGGCTTCGGCTGGGCACCGCTGCCGCGCTGGCTGGTGGAGCGTTTCGGTAACGATCTGCTGGTTGAGCTGAAGGTGCGCGGCTGGCCGAAGCCGGTGTTCGTCGATGCGCTGTGGTCGCGGCTGTACCCGCCGGGGCCGGCGGGGAGCTGGTTGCTGAGCAAGATGCTCGAGTGACGATTCAAGCGGCAATCGCCGGCGGCCGATTGTGTTGAAAGTACTCATGCAACCCGCGCATTGCCGGCAATTCCAGCGCCTGCGCCGCGTAGCACAACCCCACCCGCCGGGTCGGCGCCGGCAGGTGCAGCGCACGTACGACGATGCGTTCATGCCCGCTCACCAACGACTGCGGCAACATCGCCACGCCGACACCCGCCGCCACCATGTGCAACGCCTGTTGCAGTGAACCGGCATGCCCCGCCACCGCTTCCGGCGAGCGTCCGTAAAGCGCCATCAACCGCTGATGGGACGGATGTTGCGGGCAGGTGATCCAGTCCTCGATCGGCGCCCAGCCTGCCTGCGCGTTGGCCATCGGATGGTCGAGTGGCAGCGCCATCACGTAAGACTCTTCCCACAGCGGCAGAAACAGTTCGTCCTCGCAGCACATTTCCTCGACCGCCAACCGGCCATCGCCGTGGCAGCCTTCCTCAAGCGTCAGCAGCAGATTGGGCAACGCCTGATAGGCCATGCGCACAAAGGCTTCGATGTGACTGGCGGCGATGTCACCCTCGATGCCGAGGGTCAGCGGCGCGCGGTTTTCGCGGCCGCGAAACATCCGGCTCAAGGCCTCGGATTCGGCCACCATCCGTCGCGCCTGCGGGTACAGCAGCCGCGCTTCGGCACTGACTTCTACGCCACGGGGCTGACGCACGAACAGCGTCGCGCCGAGTTCTTCTTCCAGCTGTTTGATGGTCACCGACAACGTGGGCTGACTGATGAACAGCCGTTGTGCGGCAGCGGTGATGTTGCGTTCCTCGAACACCGCGAGGAAGGCTTTGAGATGGCGGATATCCATAGGAAATTCCGATAGCAGACAGAGGAATAAGGCATTTTTCAGCCTCCAGCGGGCTAAATATACTGCGCTTCGAATCTGGTCATTTGTTTTTCTTATCTCAGGAGTTCAACCATGAGCAAGCCATTGATCATCATCACCGGCGCCAGCTCGGGCATCGGCGAAGCCACCGCACGGCGCTTGAGCGCTGCCGGTCACCCCCTGCTGTTGCTGGCGCGCCGTATCGAACGCCTCGAAGCGCTGGCACTGCCGAACACCCTCAGCCGCCGCGTCGACATCACCGACCGCGCCGCGTTGCTGGCCGCCGTTGCCGAGGCCGAAGCCCAATTCGGCCCGGCCGATGCGCTGATCAACAACGCCGGGGTGATGCTGTTGGGCGAGATGAGCAAACAGGACCCGGCGCAGTGGGACCAGATGCTCGACGTCAACGTGAAGGGTCTGCTCAACGGCGTGCACGCGGTGGTCGCCGGGATGATCGAGCGCAAGCACGGCACCATCATCAACGTCAGCTCGGTGGCCGGGCGCAAGACGTTCCCGAACCATGTGGCGTATGTCGGCACCAAGTTCGCGGTGCACGGGTTGTCGGAAAACCTGCGCGAAGAGCTGTCGCCGCATAACGTGCGCGTGACCACGATTGCGCCGGGTGCGGTGGAGACCGAGTTGTTGAGCCACACCACGGATGAGGCGATCAAGACCGGGTATCAGGCCTGGAAGCAGGACATGGGTGGGACGGTGTTGAGTGCCGAGGATGTGGCGACGGCAATTGCTTATGCGTATGGGCAGCCGCAGGGGGTTTGTATTCGGGAGATTGTGATGGCGGCTACGCGCCAGCAGGCCTAAAGGCGAAAGGCAAAATCAAAAGTTCCCTCACCCCAGCCCTCTCCCGGAGGGAGAGGGAGCCGACCGAGGTGTCTTGCGTCTTACATCGACCTGAAAAATCGAGTCGATTATGGATTTAGAGCAAATCGCTCACGTCAGCACCGAGGTGTCTTGCGTGATACGCCGACCTGAAAGATCTGGTCGATTATGGATTCACGACGAATCGTTCAGGTCGGCGTATCTCTCCAATATCCCCGGATCGGTCCCCTCTCCCTCCGGGAGAGGGCTAGGGTGAGGGCAAGCGATCCAAAGCCGAAAGCCGCCCTTCAATAAACCGCCGCTCCGGCTCCTGCCGAGTCAATTCCAAGGCCCGCCGATAAGCCGCCCGAGCCTCCTCAACCCGCCCCAACTGCCGACAAAACTCCGCCCGCGCCGAATGCGCCAGGTGGTAGTCCTGCAGCTCCCCACGGTCCAGAATTCCTTCAATCAAGGTCAACCCGGCCAGCGCCCCATCACGCTTGGCCACCGCCACCGCCCGGTTCAACTCGATCACCGGCGACGGCACCGCCCGCAGCAACACCTCATACAGCCCGACAATCTGTTCCCAATCCGTCTCCCCTGCCGTCGGCGCTTCGGCATGCACCGCCGCAATCGCCGCTTGCAGGCAATACGGCCCGAAGCGTCCGGTGGTCAGCGCCCGCTCTACCAGATCGCAGCCTTCGGCAATCAGTTCGGTGTTCCACAATCCGCGATCCTGATCATCCAGCAGAATCAGCTCACCGCTTGGCGTCGACCGCGCCGAACGCCGCGACTCATGCAACAGCATCAGTGCCAGCAAGCCCATGACTTCCGCATCCGGCAATAACTCCAGCAGCAGACGCCCCAGACGAATCGCCTCACGGGTCAAATCCTCGCGGGTCACCTGGGCGCCGCCGGACGCCGAATAACCCTCGTTGAACACCAGGTAAATCACCCGCAGCACACTGTCGAGGCGCTCGGGCAACTCGCTCAGGCTCGGGACTTGATAAGGGATTTTCGCATCGCGAATCTTCGCCTTGGCGCGCACGATGCGCTGGGCAATCGCCGCCGGGGCCGAGAGAAATGCGCGGGCGATTTCCTCGGTGGTGAGATCGCAGACTTCGCGCAGGGTCAGCGGCACTTGCGCGTCCGCCGCCAGTGCCGGGTGGCAGCAGGTGAAGATCAGGCGCAGGCGATCGTCTTCCACGTCTTCAACGTCCCATTCGGACTGTTCCAGCTCCTCCAGTTGCGCCAGCAACAAGGGCTGCGACGCCTTGAACCGTGCGCGCCGACGCAACACATCAATCGCCTTGAAGCGCCCGGTGGACACCAGCCACGCCCGCGGATTGTCCGGCACGCCGTCGCGTTGCCAACGCTCGACCGCGACGAAGAACGCCTCGTGCAAGGCTTCTTCGGCGAGGTCGAAATCGCCGAGCAGACGGATCAGGGTCGCGAGGATCCGCCGCGAGTCTTCGCGATAGACCTGCGCGACCCGAGCAGCGACCTCAGACATTCAACTGCCGCACGGGACGCACTTCGACACTGCCGACCCGGGCCGCCGGAATGTTGCCGGCGACCTGGATCGCTTCGTTGAGGTCCCGCGCGTCGATCAGGTAGAAACCGGCCAACTGCTCCTTGGTCTCGGCGAACGGGCCGTCGGTGATCGACAACTTGCCGTTGCGCATGCGCACCGTGGTGGCGGTCTGCACCGACTCCAGTGCTTCGGCGGCGACCATCCGGCCGCTGCCCTGAATCGACTCGGCGTAGGCCCAGCATTCGGCGTCTTCCGGGCTGTCGGGCGACGAATGCAGCAGGCGCTCATCGCTGTAGACCAGGCATAAATACTTCATGGCGTTCTCCTGAATCGGACGGATCAACTATGGCTGAAGATCAGGGTTTCACATCAAACAGGGTCGAGCCAGTCATCGGATCGAACGGCGCCGACCAGTGTTCGTGGGCGATTTTCCACGCCCCGTCGACCAGCCGATAGCAGGCGGTGGCGCGCATCCAGCAACTCTGGGTTTCGCCTTTTTCATTGGTGCCGCCGCAATTGGCGACCCAGTGGGCGAAGGCGATGTTGTCCCCGGTCTCGATGGCGATTTCGTGGAATTCGAAGATGTGCGGGCCAGGGCACATTTCCATGCAGGCCACCCAGTGGGCGCGGTAGGCCTCCTTGCCCTTGAATTGCAGGGCCTTGATCGCATCGAACGAGAGGATGTCGTCGGCGTACAGGGTCATGACCTTTTCCACGTCCTTGGTCATGACGGCCTGACGGTAGGTGTCGATCACGGCTTGAATCTGCGCTTGCGTACTCATGGGTTTTCTCCCTGGTTTTTGTTGTGAAGACACACTTGGTCGCTTGGCGATTGGCCGGATCGACAGCTGAAACAAAAAAATTCCAGAGAACGCAAAATCGCTAGAATCCGAGGCTCATCTTTGTAGGAAAAAGGAAATTCCCGTGTCAGCCCGACTCGTGCCTTACGAAAGCCTGAACACCACCCAACGCCAACAGGTCGAGGCCATTGAAATCCACGCCGAGCAGATCAAGTTCTCCGGCGACATCCACGGCGCCCTGCACACGCTGCTGTCGAAACCCGGCCCCGGCGTGAAAGGTTTTGCGCTGCTGGCCGAAGACGTACCGGTGGCCTTCCTGCTGCTCAAGCGCCCGCCGGTGTTGCCGGAATGGGCCGATGAGCACAGCGCCACCCTGCATGCGTTGCAGGTCGATCACCGGGCCCAGGGCAAGGGTTATGGCAAGGCTTGCCTGCTGGCGCTGCCGGACGTTGCGCGCCAGGCCTGGCCGGAAATCAAAGGGCTGGAACTGTCGGTGGACGCTGACAACGATGCTGCGATTGCGCTGTATGCCAAGTACGGTTTCGTCGACAGCGGCGAAGCGTACAAGGGGCGCATCGGTTACGAGCGGCGCATGGGCCTGTTCTTTTAATCGTCGAGGGAGCAACGATGATCGATTCAATCGAAGCACTGGAAGCTATTTACGGATTGCCCCACGAACGGGCGGTGCGCAAGCAGATCGGTTTTCTCAACGAGGACTATCAGGCGATGGTCCGGGTTTCGCCGCTGGTAATTGTCAGTTCGGTCGGTGCCGACGGCATCGACGGTTCTCCGCGCGGTGATGCGCCGGGGTTTGTGCGGATTATCGACGAGCGCACCCTGGCCCTGCCGGATCGCCCGGGCAACAACCGCATCGATACCTTGCGCAACGTGCTGCACGATCCACGGGTATCGCTGCTGTTCATCATCCCGGGGATTGGCGAAACGTTGCGGGTCAACGGCACCGCGACCATCAGCGCTGATCCGGAGTTACTGGAAAGCTTCGCGGTCAACGGCAAGCCGGCGCGCACGGTGTTGCTGGTGACGGTGGAGGCGGCGTTCTTTCATTGCTCGAAAGCATTCGTGCGTTCGGATGCGTGGAATCCGCAAACCCACTTGCCGCGCTCGGCGCTGCCAACGGCGGGCGCGTTTCACAAGCGTCTGAATGAAGGTCAGTTCGATGCCGAGGCCTACGACCGTGAGGCCCCGGCGCGGGTGCGTGAAACCCTTTACTGACGCCGCCCATCGATCGTTCCCACGTCGAGGCGTCGAACCGTCTGCGTGGGAATGCAGCCTTTGACGCTCTGCGTCATGACGGTGCCAGGCGTTACATCAGCGGTGCGGCAGGAACGCGGAGCGTCCCGGTATGCATTCCCACGCAGAGCGTGGGAATGATCATGGGTCAGAGGGTCAGAATCATCTCGTGCCACGCCATCCCGCCGTGGTCGGACTCGGACGGTTTGATGTAGGCAAAACCGAATCCGGCGTACAGCGGGATGTGCCGATCCTTGCACATCAGGTGAATCGTCGCCTTGCCCTGAGCGCGCATGCGCTCGATGAATTCGCCCAGCAGACGCTTGGCCAGGCCCAGGCCTTGATAGTCCGGGTGCACCACCACCGACATGATCACCACGTTCGGCCCCGCCGGATCGTGGCCGATCAGTTCCTTGAACGCCTCGTCGGACATCTGCACCTCGAACGCCGCGCCGGAGTTGATGAAGCCGGCCACCTGCCCGTCCACCTCGGCGACGATGAAACCGTCCGGCCAGGTGGCGATGCGCGTGGCGATCTTCTCGCGGGTCGCGGCTTCGTCGCCCTCGTAGGCGAGGGTTTCGATGGCGTAGCAGCGATCCAGGTCGGCGGCGGTGACGTGGCGGATGACGGTGTTCATGGCGGCTCGAAATCAGTGGAAACAGGGCCGCCAAGGATAAAGGAATAAGGTGTTCATATCGATCCGCATGGGCGGCGTAAAGCCTGCGTATAAGCGCTTTTCTTCGGATTCGGGACGGTTTATTCCTGAGCACTGTCTCTGATCACCCGAAGGGGAACAGTTTATGAGCAGCATGGAAATCGGTTTGTTGATGGTGTTGGGTATCAGCTTTTTCGGCTTCATCACCCTGGGCATCGACCTGTTGCGGGCACGACGGATCAAGGGCAAGTAAGGCTTGATCGGCAGCGCGAAGCGGGTTCGCGCTGCCGGTCGTTCATCAGGTTTTCTTTTCCACCGGGACGCAGATTTCCAGCTTGCCGGCATTGGTTTTCGGATTGAAATCGGCGCTGTAGCGTTCCAGCTCCGGGGCGTTGAGGCCCTTGTATTCAGATGCCGGCAGCCAGGTTTTGTAGATGTACTCGATGGTCTGCGGCAGAAGATCCAGCGAACCCTTGTGCTCGAACACCGCGTACTGGCGAGGCAGGATTTCGATCCACGGATACTTTTCCTGCGGGAAGTCATCCAGCTTGCGGATTTCGACCCCGGCCATGTAATCGAAACCGCCGTTGCCGTCGAAATTGCTGCAGACGCCGTAGGTCACTTCGCCCTTCTGCCCCGGAATATTTCCGATGTGCGGGATCAGTTTCTCCCAAAGCGCGGGGATGTCCTGGACGGTCTCTTTGGTGAAACGATCGCGAAAACCTGCAATCAGCAGGAAGTGTCCATGTTCGAAGCGAGGTTCAGCCACTTCGACGCGTTTTTGCTCATCCATGACTCGACTCCTTGGAACGAAAAAAGTGGGTTCGGCTGGGAGTATAGAAGCCAAACCCGATTCGCACATTTACAGCGTGTGCAGGGCCTCGACGGCACCGGAACCGACGAACTCGTTATAACCGGATACGATCACGTAGACCGCGAAATAGCAGAAGATCGCCGCCGATGCCATGTAGGAATAGCGCAGCAGTTTGTCACCCAGCAGTTTGCCGCCATGGCTCGCCGCAAAGCACAGACCCGCCGACCACAACAGCCCGGCACACAGGAAGCCGCCAAGGAACAGCGCCGAACTGAGCGGACCGCCGCCACCGGAACGGGCGATCAACGTGCCGCCCACGGCCGCGAACCACAGGATGGCGCTCGGCGACGACATGGCGAGAAAAATCCCACGGAAGAATTCCTTGCGATGGGAGTTCTGGCCGACCTCCGCCGTCTCCGCCAGCAACGCTTCGTGGTGGATCGCCGAATAGATCATCTTCGCCGCGAAGTAGATCAACAGCGCCGAACCGCCGATCCACAACACCCAGCGCACGGTTTCGTATTGCAGCAGAACGGTCATTCCAGCCAGGGCAAGAACGGCGTAAATCAGGTCGCCGACGCAGGTGCCGAGGCCCAGCGCGAAGCCCTGAAAATAGCCGCGCTGCATGGCCAGGGTGATCATCGCGATGTTGGCCACGCCGATGTCCAGGCACAGCGAAAGGCTCAGCAAGAAGCCGCTGGTGAATTCCATTAACCGTTTTCCTTGGGAAAAAATTGTTGTCGTGCACGCTGGACAGTCTGCCATCGCTGCCCTTATCTTCCGCCACAGGTCACCGCAGTGACCAGCGTCGCTCGGACGGTTCCGGGCGCTTACGTTATCCGAGGCAATAATGGCTGAACAAGGTTCGCCGCGCCGCTTTGCGCGCATAGATCGACTCCCCCCTTACGTTTTCAACATCACTGCCGAGCTGAAGATGGCCGCCCGACGTCGTGGCGAAGACATCATCGACTTGAGCATGGGCAACCCCGACGGCGCCACGCCGCCGCACATCGTTGAAAAACTGGTGCAGGTTGCACAACGCGAAGACACCCACGGTTACTCCACGTCCAAGGGCATTCCGCGCCTGCGCCGGGCGATTTCCAACTGGTACAAGGAACGCTACGAGGTCGATATCGACCCGGAAAGCGAAGCCATCGTCACCATCGGTTCCAAGGAAGGCCTGGCGCACCTGATGCTGGCGACTCTGGATCAGGGTGACACCGTGCTGGTGCCGAACCCGAGCTACCCGATTCACATCTACGGTGCCGTGATTGCCGGCGCCCAGGTGCGGTCGGTGCCGCTGGTGCCGGGCGTGGACTTCTTCGACGAGCTGGAACGGGCGATTCGTGGCTCGATCCCGAAACCGAAGATGATGATCCTCGGCTTCCCGTCCAACCCCACCGCGCAGTGCGTGGAACTGGATTTCTTCGAGCGGGTGATTGCCCTCGCCAAACAGTACGACGTGCTGGTGGTGCACGACCTGGCCTATGCCGACATCGTCTACGACGGCTGGAAAGCCCCGTCGATCATGCAGGTGCCGGGCGCCAAGGACATCGCGGTGGAGTTTTTCACCCTGTCCAAGAGCTACAACATGGCGGGCTGGCGCATCGGTTTCATGGTCGGCAACCCGGAACTGGTCAACGCCCTGGCGCGGATCAAGAGCTACCACGACTACGGCACCTTCACCCCGCTGCAGGTGGCCGCGATTGCTGCGCTGGAAGGCGATCAGCAATGCGTGCGCGACATCGCCGAGCAGTATCGCCAGCGCCGCAACGTGCTGGTCAAAGGCCTGCATGAACTGGGCTGGATGGTCGAAAATCCGAAAGCCTCGATGTACGTCTGGGCGAAGATTCCCGACGCCTACGCGCACCTCGGCTCGCTGGAGTTCGCCAAGAAGCTGCTGGCCGAGGCCAAGGTCTGCGTCTCGCCAGGCGTCGGCTTTGGTGAATACGGCGACGATCACGTGCGTTTCGCACTGATCGAGAACCAGGACCGGATTCGTCAGGCCGTACGCGGGATTCGCGGGATGTTCCGGGCGGATGGCCTGGTCACCAAGTAACAGCCTCCGCAACCTGATCGTTCCCACGCTCCGCGTGGGAATGCCTCAATGGACGCTCTGCGTCCGCTTTGGGACGCAGAGCGTCCCGGGCTGCATTCCCACGCAGAGCGTGGGAACGATCCAGGCACAAAAAAACCGCATCGCTGCGGTTTTTTTGTGTCTGGCGTTCGAGGTTAAACGAACAGCGACAGCAGCAGGATAAAGCCCAGCGCAACCACCGACAGGATGGTTTCCATCGCGGTCCAGGTCTTGAAGGTTTCCGCCACGGTCATGTTGAAGTACTGCTTCACCAGCCAGAAACCGGCGTCGTTGACGTGGGACAGGATCAAGGAACCGGCACCGGTGGCTAGCACCAGCAGCTCACGGTTCACACCCGGGATCATCCCCACTACCGGCACCACGATGCCCGCGCCTGTGATGGTCGCCACGGTGGCCGAACCGGTCGCGATGCGGATCACCGCCGCCACCAGCCACGCCAGCAGGATCGGCGAGATCTGCGCGCTGACCGCCATGTGGCCGATCACGTCGCCCACACCGCTGGTCACCAGCATCTGCTTGAAGCCGCCGCCGGCACCGATGATCAGGATGATCGCGGCGGTTGGCGCCAGGCTCGCATCCAGCCATTTGAGCATCTGCTGAGAACCGATGCCCTGCTTGGCGCCGAAGGTGTACAGCGACAGCAGCAACGCCAGCAGCAGCGCCGAGATCGGGTGACCGATCATGTCCATCCAGGTGCGGAAGAAATGACCGTCCGGCAGCGCCACATCAGCGAAGGTTTTCAGCAGCATCAGGAACACCGGCAGCAGCACGGTGACCAGGGTGATGCCGAAGCTTGGCAGCTTGGCCGAATCGGTTTCACGGGCCAGTTGATCAACCAGTTCCTGGTTCGGATGACCCGGGATGTGCTTGGCGATGAACGTACCGAAGATCGGACCGGCAATGATGGCGGTCGGCAGCGCGACGATCAGACCGTAGAGAATGGTCTTGCCGATGTCGGCACCGAACACGCCAATGGCCAGCAGCGGGCCCGGGTGCGGTGGCACCAGGCCGTGCACGGCGGACAGGCCGGCGAGCAGCGGGATACCGATCTTGATGATCGACACACCGGTGCGGCGGGCAACGATGAACACCAGCGGAATCAGCAGCACGAAGCCGATTTCAAAGAACAGCGGAATGCCCACCAGGAACGCGGCGAACATCATTGCCCACTGCACGCGCTCTTTGCCGAACGCGCGGATCAGGGTCTGGGCGATCTGATCGGCACCGCCGGATTCGGCCATCATTTTGCCGAGCATGGTGCCCAGCGCGAGGATGATGCCGACAAAACCGAGCACGCCACCGAAGCCGTCCTGGAACGCTTTGATGATGGTGCCGATCGGCATGCCGGACGTCAGACCGAGAAACGCGGCGGCGATGGTCAGGGCAATGAAGGGATGGAGCTTGAACTTGGTGATCAGGACGATAAGCCCGATCACCGTGACCACTGCATCGAGCAGCAGGTAGGCGTCATGGGACATGCCAAACATTGGGGGTGTCTCCTGGTTTGTTGTTGTTATTAAAGCGGGTTAATCAGAAGTCGAAAGGACAGCGCTATCTTCGCAATCACACTCATACCGCCTGTTTCAGGCCATGGGCCTGCCACCAGACGTGGGCTTGCGACGCCAGTTCTTCAACGCTGTGGATCGAAGCATTCAGGGCCAGGGTCAACGGCTCGCCCTTGGGCGATTCGAGGGTGGCGAACTGGCTTTCGATCAAGGTGGCCGGCATGAAGTGGCCCGGACGATGGGACACACGTTCGGCGGCAACTTCAGGCGTCAATTCGAGGAACACGAAGCCCAGGCCCGGCAAGGCGCTGCGCAGACGTTCGCGGTAAATGTGCTTGAGGGCCGAGCAGGTCAGCACCGGGCGTTCGCCCAGGGCATCGACGCGACGCAGCTCATCGCACAGGCTGTCGAGCCAGCCGGCACGGTCTTCGTCGTTCAGGGGGATCCCCGCGCTCATCTTTTCGATGTTCGCGGCCGGATGGAAAGTATCGCCTTCAATGGCAGTGGCGCCGCTCAATTGGCACAGGGCCTCGCTGACGCACGTCTTGCCGCAACCGGCAACGCCCATGATGACCAGGGCGGTGATGGGATGATTCATGAAACACCTCAGCGCGCAGACAGCGCTACCTTTGCTAACTATGACTCTAGTGCACAGGCAGAAATTGCCGACGCCTTCTTGTCGTTTTTTTGGGTTGCAGCAGGTTGGGTCCCAACGCCAAAAAGCGAGGATCAGGCAGGACCTCGCTTACGCATTTGCAGCTGCATAAGGACAGCGCTACCTTAGTGCCTTGATTTTTGTTTGGCAAGCCGCCCGATGACCACCCCTAAAAACGATAAAAACACCCGCACCACCGGCCGTCCCACCCTCAATGAAGTCGCCCGACTGGCCGGGGTCAGCCCGATTACCGCCTCCCGCGCCTTGCGCGGGGTCAGCACTGTCGCCACCGAGCTGGTGGAAAAAGTCCAGAAAGCCGCGCTGGAACTCAACTACGTGGTCAACCCCGCCGCCCGCGCCCTGGCCTCGGCCCAGAGCCATTCGGTGGTGGTCCTGGTGCCTTCTTTGGCCAACCTGTTGTTCATCGACACCCTGGAAGCCATTCATCGGGTGCTCACGCCCAAAGGCTTCGAAGTGCTGATCGGCAACTTCCACTATTCCCGCGATGAAGAAGAAAACCTGCTGCGCAACTACATGGCTTATCAGCCACGGGGTTTGCTGCTGACCGGTTTCGACCGCACCGAAACATCGCGGCGGATGATCGAGGCCAGTAACATTCCCTGCGTGTACATGATGGAACTGGACAGCGCCGCCGGGGTGAACTGCGTCGGCTTCTCCCAGCTCAGCGCCGGGGAAACCGCCGCCGAACATTTGCTGTCCCGTGGCCGCAAGCGGCTGGCGTACATCGGCGCACAGCTTGATCAGCGCACCCTGCTGCGCGGTGAAGGTTTTCGCAAAGCGTTGCAGAAGGCCGGTCGCTACGACCCGGATCTGGAAGTGCTGACCCCGCGTTCTTCGTCCGTGGGCCTGGGTGGCGAGTTGTTCCTGCAACTGCTGGCGGCGCATCCGGACGTCGATGCGATCTTCTTCGGCAACGACGACCTGGCCCAGGGCGCCCTGCTCGAGGCCCTGCGCAACGGGATCAAGATCCCCGAGCAAGTGGCGATCCTCGGCTTCAACGACCTGCCGATGTCCGAGCATATGGTGCCGCGCCTGAGCAGCATCAACACCCCGCGTGAGGCCATCGGCCGGCGTGCGGCGGAACAGATGCTGACCCTGATGGCCGGCAACAGCGTGGCGCGACCGGTCGAGGACATGGGCTTCGAACTGAAGATCCGCGAAAGCACCTGACCTCCGCGTTCGGCTCTGGAAGGGACGCGGAGCATCCCGGGCTGCGTTCCCACGCAGAGCGTGGGAACGATCACCGGCCGAGTATTTCAACCAATGCCGCCGCGCCCTTCTGCAACGGCTGGCTCTTGAGCCACACCGCGTGCACCGGCAGCACCAGACCGTTCTCGATGTTGCGGAAGTTCAGCCGTTTCAATCGCCCCGAATCGAGCCACGGCTGCACCACCGACAACGGGAAATTGCCCCAGCCCAACCCCGCCTCGACCATCTCCAGCGCCGTCTCCAGGCTGTCGGTGCGCCAGTGGGATTCGGCCACCAGCGGCCGGGTTTCGCTGATCGGCAAGTCGCGACTGCCGACGACGATCTGCCGCACATGCACCAGATCTTCGAGAAACAGATCCTGCCCCTGCAACAGCGGACTGTCCGCCGCCAGCGTGGCGATCATCCGTTCACTGCCGACAAACTGAAAGCGCTCCAGCACGTTCACGCTCAACCCGGCGAACGCCAGGCACACGCTGACCCGGCCACTGTGAAGCATCGCCAGCACGTCATCCTGCGGCGCGGTCAGCACTTCGATGTCGAGCAGCGGGTGGCGCTCACTGATGTCCTTGATCGCCGCCAACAACCGTCGACGATCGATATCCGCCGCCACGCCGATCGACAACTTGCTCTCCAGCCCCAGCGACAACTGCACCGCATGCACCTGCAATTGCTTGAGCTGATCGGCGATCAGTCGCGCATGGGGCACCAGCGACAGCGCCATCGCCGTGGGTTGCGGTTCGCGGTGACTGCGATCAAACAGCGGGTAGCCGAGTTCGGCCTCCAGATTGCCGATGGCCATGCTCACCGCCGACGGGACTTTGCCCAATGCCCTGGCTGCGGCGGAAAACGAGCCGCGCTCAATCACTGCGAGAAACAGCTCGATGCTTTCGCTGTTGAAATTCACATCATTTACCTATCAATAAAACTGAAAGCTACTGACTTTTTCTGTCATCGCCATTGAAGCTATCTTTCGTCGCCTTCGCCAGCCCCACTGGCCACAAGTCGCAAGAAAGAGGCAATTCCCCATGCAAGGCGTCAAACGCAAACTGGTCTACGTGTCGCTCTATGAAGTGATCGGCATGACCTTCTCGGCCCTCGGCCTGGCTCTGTTGTCCGGCACCTCGCCCGGCAGCACCGGCCCGCTGGCGGTGATCATCACCACCATCGCCGTGACCTGGAACTTCATCTACACCTCGCTGTTCGAGCACTGGGAAAGCCGTCAGGTGTCGCGCACCCGCACAGTCAAACGCCGTATCGCCCACGCGGTCGGCTTTCAATTGACGCTGATCGTGTTCCTGATTCCACTGATCGCCTGGTGGATGAACATCAGCCTGGTGCAGGCCTTCCTGCTGGATCTGGCGCTGATCGTGTTCATCCCTTGCTACACCTTCGCCTTCAACTGGCTGTTCGATAAGGTGTTCGGTTTGCCGGCCTCGGCGCTGCCGGATCCCGTGCCCGCAGCATGAATCGCTAATTGGTAAGTGGATATTGCAAGAAATCGGCGGTTTTCCCGTACCAACCGCCGATATAAACAATCCTTGATTTCCGATAGCAGGCTAAGCTTTTCCATCATAAAAAAATGGATCGGCCCATGACTGCACACGCCCCCGCCCCCGCGCAAAGCGATGGCATCGACCCGATACGCGCCGCACAGGTTTCCGCCCGCATCGACCGTCTTCCGGCGGTCGCCACGATCTGGCGGCTGGTGGCGCTGCTGTCGATCGGTGGTTTCTTCGAACTCTACGACCTGTTCCAGACCGCCTATATCAGCCCCGGCCTGATCCGCGACGGCATCTTCGCCACCGGCAATCAGGGCGTGTTCGCGTTCTCCGATCAAGCCGCGTTCGCCTCGGCGACGTTCCTCGGTCTGTTTCTCGGCGCCAGTCTGCTCAGTCCGTTGGCGGATCGTTTCGGGCGACGGGCGATCTTCACCTTCGCGCTGGTCTGGTACACCGTGGCCACGGTGCTGATGGGCGTGCAGAGTTCGGCGCTGGGGATCATCTGCATGCGTTTTCTGGTGGGCATCGGCCTCGGCATTGAGTTGGTGACCATCGATGCCTACCTCTCGGAACTGGTGCCCAAACGCATGCGCAGTTCGGCGTTCGCCTTCGCGTTTTTCGTGCAGTTCCTGTCGGTGCCGGCGGTGGCGCTGATGTCCTGGTGGCTGGTGCCGCAGGCGCCGTTCGGGGTGTCCGGCTGGCGTTGGGTGGTGCTGGCCAGTGCGGTGTTTGCGCTGTTCATCTGGTGGCTGCGCAAACGGCTGCCGGAGTCGCCGCGCTGGCTGGCCCAGCATGGCCGCTTCGATGAAGCGAACCGGATTCTCGATGACATCGAGGCGCGCTGCGAGAAAGATCACCGTCAACCACTGGGTGCGCCGGAAGCCGTGGCCGTCGACGTCGAAGGCAAGGGCCGTTTCGCCGATATCTGGCAGCCACCGTACCGGCGCCGGGCACTGATGCTGATCGTCTTTCACATTTTCCAGGCCATCGGCTTCTTCGGTTTCGGCAACTGGTTGCCAGCGTTGCTTTCCGGTCAGGGCGTCAGCGTCACCCACAGTCTGATGTACGCGTTCATCATCACCCTCGCCTACCCGCTCGGGCCGCTGCTGTTCGTCAAATTCGCCAACCGTTTCGAGAACAAATGGCAGATCGTCGGCTCGGCGCTGGGCGCCATGACCTTCGGCACCTTGTTCGCGTTGCAGACCAGCGCCTTCGGCCTGATCTTCTGCGGGGTGATGATCACCTTCTGCAACGCGTGGCTGAGCTTCAGTTATCACTCCTATCAGAGCGAACTGTTCCCGACCAACATCCGCGCCCGGGCGGTGGGGTTCTGTTACTCGTTCAGTCGCTTGTCGACGGTGTTCAGCAGCCTGTTGATCGGTCTGTTCCTCGACCACTTCGGCACGCCGGGCGTGCTGGCGTTCATTGTCGTCAGCATGTTGATCGTGATGCTGACCATCGGCTATTTCGGCCCCCGCACCCGCAACCTGGCGCTGGAAAACATCGCCCATCGCTGACGGGCAACGGTCATCTTCTGCCGCCGGACGGCAAAGGATGACCGCTTCCGAAAACTGGAAATTCCTTAACCTGCTGAATTCATGAGACTTATTCTGACGGCACGGTAATTGCTGCTTTACCGCCAACAGCAATTACCACAAGGTCCTCAATCATGTTGGTCAGCTCGAAACAGGCGAATTTGATTCATCTGCCCAAGCGCATCACCGAAGACACCACCGCTTCGGCGGCTGCCGGTCTGCAAGGCGGGCTCCACGGCGCAATGCTGCAATCGCTGCAAAACCAGGCGCAGGGGCAAACCACTGACGCCACCAACCAGATTCAAAGCTCGGCCACGCAACTCGCCACCCAGCAAGTCAGCGAAGCCACACGCATCAGCGACAACGTCGATGAAGCGTTCGCCAAGACCCGCGTCGGCCTGCAGACTTCTGACGCTTCGCAGACCAAGGCCACCGGCACTTCCGCCACCGACGAGTTCAAGGACTACATGAGCAAGTCGCCGGAACAGCGTCTGCGCGACAGCATCCTCAAGGAAATGGGTTTGACCGAGGACGACATCAAAGCCATGCCGCCAGAGAAACAACTGGCCATCGGCAAAGAGATCGCCGATCGCCTGCAGGACAAGATGAAACTGGCCGAAGCCGAAAAGCAGAACAAACAAGACGCCAACTCGGTCAAGATCAGCGACCAGTCGGCAGACAAGTTCCTCGCTTCGCTCTGACTCGCAGCGCAATGAAAAAAGGATCCCAAGGGATCCTTTTTTTTCAGCCGTAAACCGTCAGTTCAACTGCAACGTCTCATTGAACTGGCTGATCGCATCCACCACATGCCGCGAGCCCTGCTGAATCTCGCGGATCGCGTCGCCCGCCTCGTTCGCCAGTTCCACCCCGAGCCCGGTGCGGCTCAGGCTCGACTGCATGCTCGACACCGCACTCAGTGACAACTCATGGTTCTTGCGCACCACATCGACGATCTCCAGGGTCGCCTGACTGGTCCGCGCCGCGAGGCTGCGCACTTCATCCGCCACCACCGCAAAACCGCGTCCGTGCTCACCCGCCCGCGCCGCTTCGATGGCCGCGTTGAGTGCCAGCAGGTTGGTCTGGTCGGCAATCCCGCGAATGGTCTGGACGATGGTGCCGATGATGTCCGACTGCTTGCTCACCGCATCGATGCTCAGCGCCGCTTCGTTGAGGTCGCGGGAAATGTCCTGAATGATCTGCACCGTTTGCTGCACGACCTGTGAGCCTTTTTGCGCGCAGGCGTCGTTTTGTACCGAGGTGCTGTGGGCCGATTCCGCAGCGGTCTGCAAGGTGGTCATCTGGTGGGTGATGTCGCTGGCGAACTTCACCACTTTGTACAATCGGCCCTTGGCATCGAACAACGGGTTATACGAGGCTTCGAGGTAAACGGTCTGCCCGGACTTGTTCTTGCGTTCGAAGCGGTGCGAGTGATATTCGCCGCGATTGAGCGAGGCCCAGAACGCTTTGTATTGCGCGGATTCGGCTTCGGCGCGATGACAGAACAGGCTGTGGTGATGGCCGACAATTTCGTTGAGCGAATACTGCATGGTCTTGAGGAAGTTGTCGTTGGCCGAGATCACATTGCCTTCCGGGGTGAATTCGATCACGGCCATCGAACGGCTGATGGCGGCGAGCATGCTCTCCTCTTCTTTTTCCTTGTTCACGCGCGCCGTGATGTCCGACGCCACTTTGATCACGCTTCTGACTTGTTTGTCCGGGCCATACACCGGCATGTAACTGGCCTCGAGCCAGATCTCCTGACCGCGCTTGTTCAAACGCAGGAAAGTCCCGCTGAGTGGTTCACCACGGGCCAGATCACGCCACAACTTGGCGTATTCCTCGCTGCGGTAAAACGCCTCTTCGCAAAAGACCCGGTGATGTTTGCCACGCACTTCCTCGGCGCTGTAGCCCATGGTCTTGCAGAAGTTCTCATTGGCATCCAGAACGATGCCCTCGGGGGTGAATTCGATCATCGCCATCGAACGGCTGATCGCCTCCAACTTGGCGTTGGCTTCGGTCAGGGCACAACTGAAGCGTTCGATTTCCTGCAGGTCAGCCTTGTGATGTAGGTTGAACATGTCTCTATCACCTTCCGCGCGGTCTTTTGATTTGATGAAAGTTCAGGTCTTTCAGAATCCACCACTACGTTCCACAGAACAGGCACACGCATTCCTCCACAGGAGGAAGTTGTCAGGTGATCAACGATGATTAATCAAAGAGTCCATGCAGCGACGCTCTAATCAAGACATCCTTCTCTTGATAGCCCGCGGGCGGGCCATTCCTAACGTGCAGAAGAACTTCCATTTAAAAACATGCTCCTTGTCGGTTCAGTGTCGGTGCCTTGGATTGCGCACTCTGGCAGCTTTGTTCATGACTAACCGATTGCCGTCGAGGCGCATTGGATGGCGGTCGACATAGTTAGTTACGTGTGAGCATAGACAGCGCAAAGCCTTGCGCAAGGCCACTAGTCGGCCAGTACCACGGGGAGTTTGGACAAAAAACGGACAAGAATCGGTTCAGCGGCGGGGGTGTTGGTTGCCATTGCGACAGACTCGCAATGGCAACTTTTGAAACTACGCAATTATCGGATAAGTACTACAGACTGCCACTGACTTTATTCGCCACTTCACCCGGCACCCACGATTTCCACACTTGCGGTTGATCGCGCAGGAAGGCTTCGGCGACCTGACGTGGCTGCTGACGTTTCTCGCTCATCCCGGCCAGGGTCTGGTTCAGCAGATCGATCGGCAAATCGACCTTTTCAAAGAACGTCACCAGTTCCGGATACTGCGCCTTGAACGGTGCAGACACGCCAATCGCCAGGCTCGCCGGCATCGAGCGGGTGCCTTTCGGATGGGGGTTGTTGGCGTCGGCCAGGGTTTTCCAGGCTTCGGCGTCGAACGGTGGCTCTTCCAGCTTCACCAGTTTGAAGCGACCGAGCAACGGTGTCGGCGACCAGTAGTAGAACAGCACCGGTTTGCCACGCTTGATCGACGACGCCACCTCGGCATCCAGCGCCGCGCCGGAACCGGTGCGGAAGTTGACGAAGCTGTCGTTCAGCGCATAGGCCTTGAGCTTCTGGCTGTTGACGATTTCCGAGGTCCAGCCGGTCGGGCTGTTGAGGAAACGCCCGCGACTCGGGTCTTCCGGGTCCTTGAACACATCCTTGTAGCGCGGCAGGTCGGCCACGGATTTCAGCTCCGGCGCCAGCGGTTTGATCCCGCGCTCGGGGTCGCCCTTGATCACGTATTCCGGCACCCACCAGCCTTCGGTGGCGCCCTTCACCGTGTCGCCGAGCCCGAACACCTTGCCCTCGGCGGCAGCCTTGACCCACGCCGGACTGCGCCCGGCCCACTCTTCACCGATCACTTGAATGTCGTTTTTCGCCAGCGCCGCTTCGAGGCTGACGGTGCTGCCCGGCAGCGTGTCAGTCGGGTAGCCATAACCTTTTTCGACGATCAGGCGCAGCACTTCGGTG
This sequence comes from Pseudomonas sp. GW821-FHT09E04, assembly GCF_059416185.1. NCBI lineage: Bacteria > Pseudomonadati > Pseudomonadota > Gammaproteobacteria > Pseudomonadales > Pseudomonadaceae > Pseudomonas > Pseudomonas sp. GW821-FHT09E04. Next base: position 317,008 of record NZ_JBWKOR010000006.1, on the reverse strand, counting down.
ATGAAACTGCCGCTTTCCCAGGTGATGTCGCCGAAGTGGATAGGCGCGGTTTTTTCCGCTGCCACGGCGTGGCCGGCCGTCAGGGTCAAGGCCAGCAGCGAACTGCCGAGCAGGGTTTTGATCGATCTCATGCGGACCTCTTGTTCTGGGAGGAAATCAGGGTTTGGTTGGCGCTGTGGCGGTTGCACAGGGCCTGGGAACGGGTCATGTACATGCTTACCGAACGCTGGGAGATGCCCAGTTCGGCAGCGATTTGCGGGTAGGTCAGGCCGTCGATGCGCGCCAGCAGAAAGGTCGAGCGGACTTTGCCCGGCAGGCGCTGGAGCGTCCGGTCCAGATGCTTGAGGCTCTGCGACAGATCTGCCAGATCTTCGGGAGACGGCGCGTGATCGAGGTCACTCTGTTGCAGTTGATGCAGATGCCGACGCTCCAGATCGCCCCGCCGCCAGCGCTCATACAGCAGCCGCTGGGCGATGGTGGTGAGCAACGCGCGGGGTACGCGGATGGCGGTCAGGCCCGGTGCTTCGAGCAGTTGCGCGAAGGTTTCGGCGGCGATGTCTTCGGCGCTGGCTGCATCATTCGATTGCCGGCGCAGACGTGTGCACAACCACTGGTAATGGTCGCGAAACAACGTATTCACATGATTGCGATGGGATGAGTCGGCGCCGGACATGGGGGCTCCTTGGTCAAGGGTCGCTGAATGTCCGGTCGTCCGGTGGTGCGATCCTAGCAAGGTGCCTTATGCGTTAAAAATACTTAAAAAGAATTTTTATATTCCATTAGTGAATTAATGGAAATCGCTAACGCAAGCGGCCGTATCCCAGTTCTTCGGCCTCGCGTTGATAGTCCAGCAGGACGAGGTAATCGCTTTCGCTGGCAGGCAGGACTTCGGGCAGGCCGAGGATGCGGGCAATGTCGGGCAAGTCTTGAAGGCTGCGGTTGATCGCCCGGCGCAGCTGTTCGATCTGCGTGTCCGAAGCACTGGCAACGGTGATGAAGGGCAACGTCGGGCTGAACGCACTGCGCGCCACCACCCGCAAGCCGCTGACTTCTTCGGCGGCGTGCTGCGCCAGGTAGGCAAAGGTCACGCTGTCGATGGCCGCCAGATCGGCGCGGTCTTCGCGCAACCAGCGCAGGCTTTCGCGATGGCCGCCACTGAGGCCGACCGAAGCGAAAAACTGACCGTCCCGCTGCAGTGGCGCCAGTCGCTGGCGCAACAGGTTCATGCCGCTGTTGGAGTCTTCGCTGTTGATCACCCCGCGACTGTCGAAGAACTCCGCCAGACTGCGGCGTGGATCATCGGCGCGGGAAAGGATCAGGCTGCAATGATTGCCTGCAGTGGCGTCCGGCAATTCGTAGCGCGGACGGCCGACAATCCGGACCTGACCACGCAGCGCGGTCATCAGCGGATAGCCACAGGTTTGGGTCAACAGCAACTGCGGCGACAGCCAAAGGTCGGGCAGCGACAAGCCTTCGGCCTTGAGTCGCGAGCGGCCCAGGTGATCGAGAATCCGCGCCAGCCACTGTTCGTTCGCCGCGCGGATCGGCTCGGGGGCGATGTACATCAACAGCTCTGCGTAACCTGACGTCATGGTGGCCTCAAATAAACGGATGCTGCGGACTGTCGATCGGTTTGATGCCGTGCCGACGCCACAGTTGCCCATAACCCTGCACCAGAAATCCACCGCTGCGCGCGACCCATTGCTCCCGACGCATGCGGTAGGCCTTGGGCAAGTCGTACCACGCCAGCTTCGGCAAATCGTGGTGCACCAGATGGAAATTCAGGTTCAGGAACAGCCAGCGCCACGGCCATCCGGCTTCGTTGAGCACCGTGCGCTGTTCCGGTTGTGCGTGTGGCCGGTGTTCATAGTAGGAGCGAACCATCGCGATCGACAGCGCCGGTACGCTGATCAAAAACAGGTAATGCCCCACCGGCAATACGCTGTAGCGGGCAATGAAAAACAGCATCAGTAAGGTCAGGGTTCCGTGGGTCAGCCACATCAGCCAGGCCTGGCGCTCGCCGTTTTTCAGGCGTTGCAGTTGTTCATTGGCCAGCGCCAGCAACGCCAGCGGTGCGCCAAGGATGAATCGGCCGAGCACGGTCTTGTTCAGCCAGTGCAGGCTGCGTTCGAACAGCGAACTGCCCTGCCAGCGCTCGGCGCTCAGGTAACGGCTTTCGGGGTCGACGCCGGGGATCGTCAGGTCCTCATCGCGATGGTGCTGCAAATGGCTGTCGCGATAGAGCGTGTACGGATACCACACCGCAAACGGCGCGTAGCCGAGGACTTTGTTCACCGAAGTCCAGCGCGTCGGATGACCGTGGAGCAATTCGTGCTGCACCGACAGCCACAGCACCAGCAACGGAATCAGCAGCAGCGTGCTCCACCAGAGGCCCAGCCATTCGCTGCCCAACACAATCGCGAACCAACCGGCATACACGCCGATCAGCAACAGCCAGGTCGGCCAGTCGGTGCGGGCGGTGAAGCGTTGGCGCAGGGCTTCGATCTGTTGGCGATGGGCATCGTCGAAATAATGGGGCATGGCGTGGCTCGGAACGAGGGTCTGATCGTTCTGTGCAACACCAGCGGAAAATCTTGCAGATTATTTTTGCGAGGTTTTTACGGGCGAGACAGGAGCCTGGGAACCAGGCTCCTGAAGGAGGTGATCAATGACCGAAGATGTCGACTTTTTTCGCCCTTTTCTCGTGGCGTTTCTCGATGGCGGTCTTGGCCGGTTTCTTCTTCGCGGCTTTCTTCGAATCCATACCTTTGGACATGATGCGTACTCCACTCAGAGGGGATGTGAGATCAGGTATACACCTATCCCGGCGAGCACGTTGTTTTATAATCCGCGGCTTTTGCACCGGCAGTCCGATTCATGACCGACATCCGTTACAGCCAGCTCGACGACCTGTCCTGGCCCTTGATGAACAAGTTCTACCGCCAACATCAATCGTCGATGAAAGCGGTGCGCGAGGCGCAATTGTGGGTGGCAAGGCGCGAGGAAATCGTGGCTGCTTTATGTCTGCGACTGGTGTCAGGCGGGTATTGGCTGACCGGGTTGTTCGTCGACCCGACCTGCCGCGAACAGGGTATTGCCGCGCAATTGATTGCCGAAGCGGTGAAGGACGTCGAGGCGCCTGTCTGGTTGTTCTGCCACCCGGATCTGCGCGGTTTCTACGAACGGCGCGGCTTCACTTTCGACCCCGCCCTGCCCCAGGCGATGGCCGAGCGCTTGAGCCGTTATGCGCGGAGCAAGCCGATGATTGCCATGGAGCTTGCGCCGCGCGCGGACTAGTCAGTCGTCGGCGTTGGGGTCAAGATCCGGGAACATCACTTCGGTGTAACCGAACTTGCTGAAATCGGTAATGCGCGACGGGTACAACCGCCCGATCAGGTGATCGCACTCGTGCTGCACCACCCGTGCATGGAACCCCGAGGCCACGCGCACGATCGGCTGCCCCTTGGGATCGACACCTTCGTAGCGGATCTGCTGATAACGATCTACCGCGCCCCGCAGGCCGGGCACCGACAGGCAGCCTTCGAAGCCCTCTTCCATCAAGGGACTCAACGGCGTGATCAGCGGATTGATCAGGATCGTCTGCGGCACCGCTTCGGCGTCCGGGTAACGTTCGCTGTGCTCGAAGCCGAAGATCACCAGTTGCAGGTCGACGCCGATCTGCGGCGCGGCCAGGCCGACACCGCCGACGCTTTCCATGGTCTGGAACATGTCGTCGATCAGTTGCCACAGCTCAGGGCTGTCGAGCATCTCGGCGGGCACCGGCGGGGCAATGCGCAGCAGGCGTTCATCGCCCATCTTCAAGATTTCACGGATCATGATCAGGCTTCGTCTGTGTTCGGGTTGAGCGAATGATCGCGCCCAAGTCCGGAAACGTGTTGTTTGGGATGCTCATCGAGTTCGCCGGGGACTTTCTCGCCCGGGTCCTTGCCCTCGCTGGACATGTGTTCGATCACGGCATTCATCTCCGCGCCCAGCAACAGCACGGCGGCGGAAATGTAGAAATACAGCAACAGCACGATGATCGCACCGATGCTGCCATACATGGCGTTGTAGTTGGCGAACGTCTTGACGTAAAACGCGAACCCCAGGGACGCGATGATCCACACCACCACCGCCAGCACCGAGCCCGGGGTGATGAAACGGAATTCCTGTTTGACGTCGGGCATCACGTAGTAGATCAAAGCGACGGCGACCATCATCAGGATCACGATCACCGGCCAGCGGGCGATGGTCCATACGGTGACGATGAAGTCTTCCAGCCCGACCTGCCCGGCGATCCAGCCCATCACCTGCGGCCCGAGCACCATCAGCGCGGCGGCGGCCAGCAGCATGCCGGCAATGCCGACGGTGTAAATGATCGACAGCGGGAAGCGCTTCCAGATCGGCCGGCCCTCGACCACGTCGTAGGCCGCGTTCATCGCGCTCATCATCAGGCGCACACCGGCGGACGCGGTGTACAGGGCGACGACGATACCCACGGACAGCAGACCACCCTTGGATTGCTGCAACTGGTCGATCACCGGGTTGACCTGCTCCAGCGCCTGGGGCGGCAACACCAGCTCCGATTGCAGGCGCAGCCAGGAGAAGAAGTCCGGCAGGTGCAGGAAACCGATCAGGGCAATCAGGAACAGAATAAACGGGAACAGCGAGAACAGCATCTGGTAGGCCAGTGCCGAGGCATAGGTCGACATCTCGTCATCCATGAACTCGGTGACGGTGCGCACGATGACCCGGTGCAGGGGCAGGCCTTTCATGTCGGGGAAAATCATTCGCGTCTCCTTTCGCCGCAAAACAGGTTGAAGTCGTGGCGACTCAGGGGCCGTTTTTCTCTCATCAAAGTAGCTTACTTGGCGACTTTGAAACACTGTGATCCGTGACTGTATGTGAACGGGACACGAAAACGGCCATCCTTGGATGGCCGCTTTGTTGTTTCGTTCAAGGCTGGATCAAGCCTTGTCGACGCCTTTCTTGATCGCGTCCTTGGCTTTGCCCACGGCTTGCTGGGCCTCGCCTTTCTTCTCTTGCAGTTTGCCTTCGACTTGCAGTTTGGTGTTGTCGGTGGCTTTACCGATGCCCTGCTTGACGTTGCCGACCGCTTCGTTGGCCATGCCTTTTACTTTATCGCCTGTGCTACTCATGGTGTTTCTCCTTGGTGCATTGAAGGGGAAAAGTCAGTACGTAACGATTGACTGGCCCGGTTTGCGCCAAGTTTCATTTATTTTCAGGGCTTCATTTCGTCGCGGCGTGCAGGTTGCGCTTTATGTTTGCGAGCGTAGCCCCGAGAATGCCCACCATAAGGGCGCCAGGCGCCACAGAACCGATCCCGCAGGAATGTTATGAAACTCGATAAAAAGCAGGCCATCGCCCGTCGCAACCAGGAACTGGGCGGTGCCGTGCTCGGCACCAACAACTGCCACTTCGCCGAACTTAACCGCAACCGTAACATCTGGTGGTTCGATCTGCCGGTGTCGCGTCTGGCCATCGGCCAATACGAGTGGATTCACCTGTTGATGCACACCCCGGCCACCGACGAGCTGCTGCACCTGAAAGTGCCGACCGTGTTTCTGCGCGAGAAGCTCGAAGGCCTGGTGATCCGCAACGAAGGCAAGCGCAAGGCTGCCCTGAGCCTGGAACTGAGCGCCGACAAGGACTCGTACCTGCAGGACATGCGCCCGGCAGGCACCAACGTGAACTTCGCGCCGTTCCGTCAGTAAGCGATTCCTGCACCAACAAAAAGCCCCGCATCTGCGGGGCTTTTTATTTTATGCGGCGTTCTTCGCCTTGATCTTCTTCAGCTCTTCGTCGCGCAACTCGCGACGCAGGATCTTGCCGACATTGGTGGTCGGCAGCGCATCGCGGAATTCCACCGAACGCGGCACCTTGTAGCCGGTGACGTTGGCGCGCATGTGCTCCATCACCGTTTCCTTGGTCAGCGTGACGCCTGGCTTGGCGACGATAAAGATCTTGATCGCCTCGCCCGACTTCTCGTCCGGAATACCGATGGCCGCGCACTGCAACACGCCCGGCAGGGTCGCCAACACGTCTTCCAGTTCGTTCGGGTACACGTTGAAACCGGAGACCAGGATCATGTCTTTCTTGCGATCGACAATGCGCATGTAACCGTCCGGCTGAATCAGCGCGATGTCACCGGTCTTCAGCCAGCCTTCGCTGTCGAGCATCTCGTCGGTGGCTTCCTGACGCTGCCAGTAGCCCTTCATCACTTGCGGGCCCTTGACGCACAGCTCGCCGATTTCACCCAGCGGCTGCTCGACGCCGGCATCGTCGATGACTTTGCACAGGGTCGACGGCACTGGAATGCCGATGGTGCCGATCTGGATGTTCTGGATCGGGTTGACCGTAGCCACCGGGCTGGTTTCGGTCATGCCGTAACCTTCGCAGATCGGGCAACCGGTGACCGCTTTCCAGCGCTCGGCGGCGGCCAGTTGCAACGCCATGCCACCGGACAGGGTGACTTTCAGCGCCGAGAAATCCAGCTTGCGGAAACCTTCGTTGTTGCACAGGGCCACGAACAGCGTATTGAGGCCGACGAAACCGCTGAACTTCCACTTCGACAGTTCCTTGACCATCGCCGGCAGGTCGCGCGGGTTGCTGATCAGGATGTTGTGGTTGCCGATCAGCATCATCGCCATGCAATGAAAGGTGAACGCATAGATGTGGTACAGCGGCAGCGGGGTGATCAGGATCTCGCAACCTTCATTGAGGTTGGAGCCCATCAGCGCCTTGCACTGCAACATGTTGGCGACGAGGTTGCGATGGGTGAGCATCGCGCCCTTGGCCACGCCGGTGGTGCCGCCGGTGTATTGCAGCACCGCGACATCGCCGCTGTCCGGGTTGGCTTCGGCGACCGGCTGACCCTGGCCCTTGCTCAGCACGTCGTTGAACTTGACGGCTTTTGGCAGGTGATAGGCCGGCACCATTTTCTTCACGTACTTGATGACGCTGTTGATCAGCAGACGCTTGATCGGCGGCAGCAGGTCGGCGACTTCGGTGACGATGACGTGTTTGACGCCGGTTTTCGGCACCACGGCTTCGGCCAGGTGCGCCATATTGGCCAGGCACACCAGCGCCTTGGCACCGGAGTCATTGAACTGGTGTTCCATTTCCCGCGCGGTGTACAGCGGGTTGGTGTTGACCACGATCAGCCCGGCACGGATGGCACCGAAGACGGCGACCGGGTACTGCAACACGTTGGGCAGTTGCACGGCGATTCGATCACCGGGCTGCAAATCGGTATGCTGTTGCAGATAAGCGGCAAACGCACCGGACAATTCGTACAGTTCACCGTAGGTGATGGTCTTGCCCAGGTTGCTGAACGCCGGTTTGTCGGCGAAGCGTTGGCAGGATTGCTTCAACACTGCCTGAATATTCGGGTACTCGTCTGGATTGATGTCGGCAGCAATTCCAGCGGGGTACTTATCCTTCCAAAAGTCTTCGATCATGGAAGCCCACTCCTCAGCAACGCGAATTCAGCACCGCATTTGATGCGATTATTATTGGTGTTTGTTTATTGGTGAGTCTGGCTTTTTACAAGGCCGAGAAGTCACAAAGCGCGCCGAGAGTAGCAGCTTTGCCAAGGGTCGACTAGAGCCAAAAGCGGCCCCTACAGTCATTATCATGACTCAAGAACTACTGGCAGTCATTTTAGAGCAAAAATCCTATAACTCTCTAAAAGCCCCGGAATTCCGGGACAAAAAGCAAAAGATCGCAGCCTTCAGCGGCTTCAAGGAAGCCACCAGAGGCTGCGATCTTCAGGCCTCAACGCGAATGCGTCAGGCGCAGTCATTCGGCGATCAGGCGATATCGCGCAACTCACGCCGCAGAATCTTCCCGACAGGCGTCATCGGCAACGACTCACGCAGCACGATGTGTTTGGGCACCTTGTACGCGGTGAAATTCTCTTTGCAGTAGGCCTTCAGTTCTTCCAGGCTCACGCCGGTTTCCCGCGCCACAACAAACAACTTCACCGCTTCCCCGGAGCGTTCGTCCGGCACACCGATCACCGCGCAGTTGGCGACTTTCGGGTGGGCCATCACCACGTCTTCGATCTCGTTCGGGTACACGTTGAAACCGGAGACGATGATCATGTCCTTCTTGCGGTCGACGATGCGCACGAAACCGTCCGGGTCGATCACCGCGATGTCACCAGACTTGAACCAGCCCTCGGCATCCAGCACCTCGGCGGTGGCCTCGGGTTTCTGCCAGTAGCCCTTCATGATCTGCGGGCCCTTGATGCACAGTTCGCCGCGCTCGCCCAAAGGCTGTTCGACGCCGTCGTCATTGATGACTTTCAACCGGGTGCCCGGCACCGGCAGCCCGACCGTGCCGATTCGTGAAAGATCGCCGTAAGGGTTGGTGCAGGCCACCGGCGAGGTTTCGGTCAGGCCGTAGCCTTCGGTGATGCGGCAACCGGTGATCTGCTCCCAGCGCTCGGCGGTGGCCTTGACCAGCGCAGTACCGCCGGAGTTGGTCAGTTTGAGCGTGGAGAAATCCAGGGTCTTGAAGTCCGGATGATCCATCAGCGCGACGAACAGCGTGTTAAGCCCCAGCAACGCCGAGAACTTCCAGTTCTTCAGCTCCTTGATGAAGCCGCCGATGTCTCGCGGATTGGTGATCAGCACGTTGTGGTTGCCCGACACCATCATGCACATGCAATTCGCGGTGAAGGCATAGATGTGGTACAGTGGCAGCGGCGCGATCATCACTTCCTGACCTTCGCGCAGCAGTGGCTGGCCATCGCTGCCGAACTGGGCGAGACAGGCGCGAACCTGCTGCATGTTGGCCACCAGATTGCCGTGGGTGAGCATCGCGCCCTTGGCCAGGCCGGTGGTGCCGCCGGTGTATTGCAGGACGGCGATGTCGTCCAGGCCGACCTTCAGCGGCTTGATGCCCAGGCCCCGACCCATGCGCAACGCGCTCTTGAAGGAAATCGCCTGGGGCAGCGAGTACGCCGGGACCATTTTCTTCACTTTGCTGACCACGGTGTTGACCAGCCAGCCCTTGGCGGTGGGCATCAGGTCGCCCATCTTCGCTTCGATCAGGTACTGGATGTCGGTGTCCGGCAGCACTTCCTGGACCTTCTGGCCGAACATGTTCAGGTACACCAGCGCCCGGGCACCGGAATCCTTGAACTGGTGACGCATCTCCCGCGCGGTGTACAGCGGGTTGGTGTTGACCACGATCAGCCCGGCACGCAGCGCGCCGAACACGGCAATCGGATAATGCAGGACGTTGGGCATCTGCACCGCGATGCGATCCCCCGGCACCAGATCGGTGTGGGCTTGCAGGTAACCGGCGAACGCGGCGCTGTAGCGCTCGAGTTCGGCGTAGGTCAGGGTCACGCCCATGTTGCTGAACGCCGGGCGATCAGCGAATTTCTTGCAGGAACGCTCGAACACCTCGATCACCGACTTGAATTCACCCACGTCGATGTCCAGGGGTACGCCCGCCGGGCGTTTGTCATTCCAGAAATCAGGTTGCATTGTTCTTGTCCTCTTTACCTGAGCCGATCCGGGGCCGCTTCGCTGTCATTTTTCTCTTGTCCTTGAAAAAGCCGAAAGCAAAAAGCGGGGCTCCACGGACACTAGCAGCTATGGTCATTCAGGCAAATATGGGCGACGTCCTCATTGATCGTGTGAATCTTCCAGCCGTGGCGTGAGCTGATCGGACGCGCTATACAATGCAACCTCTGCTGGCCCCTGCAGCAAAAGCATGCAGCAAAAGGAATAGCCATGATCCACGACACTTTCTGGCTGGACGCGAGTGACCGCAGCCGCCTCTTCATCAACCAGTGGCTGCCGAACGCACCGCTGAAGGCGGTGATTCTGCTGGCCCACGGCATGGCCGAGCACAGCGGTCGTTATGCGCGACTGGCAGAATCGTTCTGCGCCGAAGGTTACGGTGTGTATGCGCCCGATCTGCGCGGCCATGGCAAAACGGCCGATCAAGGGACGCTCGGGCATTTCGCCGACGACGATGGCTGGTGCAAGGTGGTCGGCGACCTGGCCAGCCTCAACCAGCACATCGGCCAGCGTCATAGCGACGTACCGATCGTGCTGCTCGGGCACAGCATGGGCAGCTACATCGCGCAGGCTTATTTACTGCATCACAGCGCCAGCCTGCACGGCGCGATTCTCAGCGGCTCGAATTTCCAGCCGGTTGCGCTGTACCGCGCAGCCCGGCAGATCGCCCGGTTCGAAAAGCTGCGCCAGGGCGCCAAGGGCCGCAGCGCGCTGATCGAGTGGCTGTCGTTCGGCTCGTTCAACAATAAATTCAAACCGGTGCGCACTGCGTTTGACTGGCTGAGTCGCGACCCGGCCGAAGTCGACAAGTACGCCACCGATCCGCTGTGCGGCTTTCGCTGCACCAATCAGTTGTGGATCGACCTGCTCGGCGGGTTGCAGCAAATCAGCAAAGCGTCCAATCTCGCCCAGATCGACCCGGGCCTGCCGCTGCTGGTGATTGGCGGCGAATGTGATCCGGTGAGCGAAGGCAAGCGTCTGACTGATCTGGCCAATGCCTTGCGCTCGGCCGGCAGCCAGAACCTGCAACTGAAGATCTACCCGCAGGCGCGGCACGAATTGTTCAACGAGACCAACCGCGACGAAGTGACCGCCGATGTGCTGGCCTGGATCGACCAGGCGCTCAGCCATCGCCGCCCTCACCGCAGCGAATAATTTTTTTTTGGATTCATTTAATCCGTCACAGGAATTCAGACTCATGACCCAGGTTACCAACACCCCTTACGAAGCGCTCGAAGTCGGCCAGACCGCCAGCTACAGCAAGCACGTCGAAGAGCGTGACATCCAGCTGTTCGCCGCGATGTCCGGCGACCACAACCCGGTGCACCTGGACGCCGAGTTTGCCGCCGCCAGCATGTTCAAGGAACGCATCGCCCACGGCATGTTCAGCGGCGCGCTGATCAGTGCGGCCGTGGCGTGCGAGCTGCCAGGGCCTGGCACCATTTATATCGGCCAGCAGATGAGCTTCCAGAAGCCGGTGAAGATCGGCGACACCCTGACCGTGCGCCTGGAAATCCTCGAGAAACTGCCAAAATTCCGCGTGCGCATTGCCACTCGCGTATTCAACCAGCGCGATGAATTGGTCGTGGACGGTGAAGCCGAGATTCTGGCTCCACGTAAACAACAGACCGTTACCCTGCCGACCTTGCCGGCGATCAGCATCGGCTGATCAATCTCGGTTAAATCCGGACACAAAAAAACGCCAGACTAGCTGGCGTTTTTTCTTGGCCCCGAACGCTTAAGAGCGTGCGCGAGCCTGGTTACGCAGGGCTTTCACTTGATCGTGATTGCGTTGCACGCCGTGGTACTGGCGTTCGACCAGATCACGGATGCCCACCAGGTTGTGCTTGTTGATCTTCTCGATCGCTTCACGATAGGCCTTCAGGGCATGGTCTTCACCGCGCTCGGCTTCGTTGAGCACCGCTTCTTCGTCCTTGCCGGTAAACACGGCTTTGACGTCGACCCAGCGACGATGCAGATCGCCGCTGACGCTGGTGGAAGTTTCCGGATCGCCACCCATTGAACGCACGGTCGCCTGCAATTCGGCGGCAGCCGTAGCGCAGTCGGCGGAGCGTTTCACGAACAGGGTTTTCAGTTCAGGGTGTTTGATGTCTTCTGCACAGGTCTTGAACCCTTCCTGACCGTCCTTGCTGGTTTCAATCAGGTCGTTGAGGACGGAGATGGCTTCTTTATTGAGGTCAGTCATTTTTCAATTCCTTGCGTTCGGTGGAAGGTGCAAGGAGTGTTGCAGTGGCCGTGCCAGTTTTTTCTATTGAATTTATTCTTTTATTTTCAACAAGTTACTCATAAAGACGAAATCTGTATGCCTGTTATTTGCATGATCTGTCATTTGGCCTGCATGCAGAATGCCTGTATTTTCCAGACTGTTTTGAACTCAGACGATCCGTGCAATGAATCCCGAAAAACTCGAACTGCTGATTACCCGCGAAATGCCCTTCGGCAAATACAAGGGACGGATCATCGCCGACCTCCCCGGCCCGTACCTGAACTGGTTCGCCCGGGAAGGTTTCCCCCACGGCGAACTCGGCGGCCTGTTGGCGCTGATGCAGGAAATCGATCACAACGGCCTGTCGGAGCTGCTTGAACCGCTGCGCGCCAAACATGGCAAACCCGCCCCGCGCCACTGAGGCGCATCCTGATCCGAGTCGACCATGCCCGATAACACCCGCCGCGCCCGAGACGAAGCCTTCTGGCAAACCTTCGCCGACCGTTACGACCGCCACCCCGGCCCCGTGAACCTGGAAAACGGCTACTTCGGACGCATGTCGCGCACCGTGGTCGAGGACTACCAGCGCCACATCGAGCTGATCAACAACAGCAACTCGATCTACGTGCGCCAACGCTTTGAACAGCACGACAGCCTCGACATCCGCGCGCAACTGGCCGAGTTGATCGGCGTGCGTGCGCAAAGCATCGCCTTCACTCAGAACGCCACCGCTGGCCTGCAGTCGCTGATCCGCAACTACAACCGTCTCGAACCTGGCGATCAGGTGCTGATCTGCGATCTGGAATACGACACGGTCAAGGGCGCCATGCGTTGGCTGGCCCGCCATCGCGGGGTCGAGGTGATCGAGATCGAGCACACGCACCCGGCCAGCTTCGACAGCCTGCTGGCGACCTACCGCGAAGCCTTCACTCGCTATCCGAAGCTCAAGCTGATGGCACTGACCCACGTCACCCACCGCACCGGACTGGTGATGCCGGTGCAGGCCATCGCCTCGCTGGCCAAGGAACATGGCGTCGATATCATCCTCGATGGCGCCCATGCCCTCGGCCAGATCGAGTTCGATCTGGAAGCGCTGGGCATCGCCTTCGCCGGGTACAACCTGCACAAATGGATCGGCTCGCCGCTGACCCTGGGCTTTCTGTATATCGCCCCGCAACGCCTGGCCGACATCGACCCGGACATGGGCGAGATGCATTTCCCGCTCAACGACATCCGCTCGCGCACACCCCACAGCACGCCGAACATTCCGGCGCTGATGACCCTGCCGCTGGTGTTCGAGGAACACCGCTCACTCGGTGGCGCGGCGGCCAAGGGCGCACGGGTCAATTACCTGCGCAACCTGTGGGTCAGCGCCGTGCGCAATCTGCCGGGCATCGAAGTCACGACCCCGGACGATCCACGTCTGTATTGCGGCATCACCTCGATGCGTTTTACCCGGCATGCCGACCAGCAGGCGATGGTCGAACGCCTGCTCAACGACTACAACCTGTTCACCGTCGTGCGCAACGGCGCAGCCTGCGGGCCGTGCATCCGCATCACGCCGTCGTTGACCACGACGGCGGCGGAGATCCAGTCGCTGGTTCTGGCGCTGAATGAACTGCGTTAAACCGTGTACTTGTCGAAGTCCTCGGGCTTGATCTGCGACGACACCGCAAAGGTGTCGATGCCGATCGTGAGGTGGCCGAAGTAACCGTCCTCGTGGGAGTCGCGGCCGATCGGCCACACGGTCAGGGTCGAGGCCTCCCCACCCATGTTGGCGTAATAGACATCGTTGGCATTGCACACAGGCTCCGAGCCGCGCCCGCGATACGCCTTGGCGTTGAGCACCCCGCGAGAAACCACCTCGGGGAAGTACAGCTGTCCGACCCAGGCCACATTGCGCTCGTCCAGGTATTCGTTGCCGGCGACGATGCGCACCGCCACGTGAATGTGCAAGGCACGTCCGGCATAAAACCCCGGATAGATCGTGGTGAAGCGCACCCTGCCCTTGTGATCGCTGAACTGACCGCCGCGCAGGTAGGTATCGTCGTCGGTTCGCGGGATTGAACCGATGTCTTCGACATCGACCTCCTGGTCCGGGTTGACCCGACTCCAGCCGGAATAGGCGCCCCGTGCGTTGCAGTGCCAGATATCCACCAGTGCACCGCTGACCGGTTCGGCGGTCATCGCATCGACAATGGTCAGGCGCAGCAGCAAAGGCAGTCCCTCGGCGCCTTCACTGATGTTGCGGCGCAGCAGTTTGGGATTGCGAAAATACGGCCCGGCGACTTGCTCGGGGGCCAGTTGATAAACCGATGGCGCTGAAGGCTGGTTATCCATGACGCGTTCTCTCTTCCATAAGATGAACGCAGGTTAGCGCCACACACCAAGCCAGGTGCGGTAACTATGTATCTCCAGATAACGTATCTCGAGATAACGAAGGTTTTTTGCGGGCAAAAAAAAACGGTGCACCGACCAAGCGCACCGTTAAAGCCGTAGAACACACAACGAAGTGTCAGGAAAAAACTATTTCAGAAACATCAGTCCAGCAGTGCCAGAGCCTCGGCGGTGCATTCCTGAATGCGCGCCCAGTCGCCGTTCTTGATCCACTCAGGATCCAGCATCCAGCTACCGCCCACGCACATGACGTTTTTCAGCGCCATGTAGCTCTTGATGTTGGCCGGGCCGACGCCGCCAGTCGGGCAGAATTTCACTTCGCCGAACGGGCCGCCGAGAGCCTTGATGGCTGCGACGCCGCCGCTGACTTCAGCCGGGAACAGCTTGAAGCGGCGATAACCCAGGCCATAGCCTTCCATGATGCCGGAGGCGTTGCTGATGCCCGGCAGCAGCGGGATCGGGCTTTCGACGCTGGCTTCCAGCAGGTCACGGGTGATGCCCGGGGTGACGATGAATTGCGAACCGGCCGCTTCGGCCGCGGCCAGCATGTTGCGGTCGAGCACGGTGCCGGCGCCGGTCACCAGCTCCGGGCGCTGTTCGCGCAGGATCTGGATCGCCTTGAGGCCGAACTGCGAACGCAGGGTCACTTCCAGCGCGGTCAGACCACCGGCGGCCAGGGCGTCGGCCAGCGGCAACACGTCCTGTTCACGGGCGATGGTGATCACCGGCAGGATCCGCGCCTTGGCGCAGAGGCTGTCGATCAGGGCAACTTTGTCCGCCATGGAAACGGTCGGGGATGGGGTTGTCATAGCGGCTGTTCCTTGGCTCATGGGCACCAGTAAATCTCTAACGTAGGTTGCAGAAACGCGCGAACCGGCATGGCGGCGACGTCGTTGGATGCCAGTGCGGCATTCAGGGTGGTCAGTTTCGACTGACCGGAAATCGACAGAATCTTGTGCCGCGCCGAGGCCAGCAGCGCCCGGCTCATGGTCAGGCGTTGACGCGGCACGCTTGGCGCCAGCATCGGCCAGCAGCGACGGGTGCCATCGGCTTGCAGGGCTTCAGTCAGGTTCGGGCTGTCCGGGAACAACGACGCGGTGTGACCGTCATCGCCCATGCCCAACACCAGCACGTCGATGGGCGGCAACTCGGCGAGCAACCGATCGGCCTGCTCCGCAGCCTGCTCGACGTTGGCCGCCGCGCTGTAAAGGCTGAGGAACTGCGCCTTGGCCGCCGGGCCCTTGAGCAGATACTGCTTGAGCAGACCGGCGTTGCTGTCGGCGTGTTCGACCGGCACCCAGCGCTCGTCGGCCAGGGTCACGACGACCTTCGACCAGTCCAGCGCCTGCTTGGCCAGGTGCTGGAAAAACGCCACGGGGCTGCGACCGCCGGACACCACCAGCACAGCGTTGCCGCGCGCTGCCAATGCATCGCTCAACTGCTTGGCGACATTCAGCGCCAGACCTTCGGCGAGCAACACCGGGCTCTTGAATTCGTGGGCATTTACGCCCGCGGGCAGTTTCACATCAGATATCGCCATACCACGACCTCCCGTCCCGCGTGATCAATGCAATGGAGCTCATCGGCCCCCACGACCCGGCCGCATACGGCTTGGGCGCGTCACCGGATTTTTTCCACCCGGCGATCAACTGGTCACACCACTTCCACGCGGCTTCGATTTCATCTTTACGGACAAACAGGTTCTGATTGCCGTTCATCACTTCCAGCAACAACCGCTCGTAGGCGTCGGGGATCCGCGCGCTGCGCCAGGTGTCGGAGAAATTCAGTTGCAACGGGCCGCTGCGCAGCTGCATGCCCTTGTCCAGGCCTTGATCCTTGGTCATCACACGCAGGGAAATGCCTTCGTCCGGTTGCAGACGGATGATCAGTTTGTTGCTGATCTGCAGGCGCTGCTCCGGGGCGAAGATGTAGTGCGACGGTTCCTTGAAGTGGATGACGATCTGCGACAGTTTCTGCGGCATGCGCTTGCCGGTGCGCAGGTAGAACGGCACGCCGGCCCAGCGCCAGTTGCGGATATCGGCACGCAGGGCGACGAAGGTTTCGGTGTCGCTCTGGGTGTTGGAATTCGGTTCTTCGAGGTAACCCGGTACGGATTTGCCTTCGCTGTGGCCGGCAATGTACTGGCCGCGCACCACTTGAGTGGTCAGGCCTTCCGGGCTGATCGGCGCCAGCGCCTTGAGCACTTTCACTTTTTCGTCACGGATGCTGTCGGCGGACAGGTCGGCCGGCGGGTCCATGGCGATCAGGCAAAGCAGTTGCAGCAGGTGGTTCTGGATCATGTCGCGCAGCTGGCCGGCCTTGTCGAAATAGCCCCAGCGGCCTTCGATGCCGACCTTCTCGGCCACGGTGATTTCCACGTGGGAGATGTAATGCTGGTTCCATTGGGTTTCGAACAGACTGTTGGCGAAACGCAGGGCGATCAGGTTTTGTACCGTCTCTTTGCCCAGGTAGTGGTCGATGCGGTAGGTGCGGTTCTCCGGGAAGAACTGCGCCACGGCGTCGTTGACCTTGCGCGAGGATTCCAGGTCCGAGCCGATCGGCTTTTCCAGCACCACGCGGGTGTTTTCGGCCAGACCGACTTTCGCCAGGTTCTCGCAGATCGCGCCGTACACCGCCGCCGGGGTGGCGAAGTAGGCAATCATGCGTTGTTTGGTGCCCGCCAGTTCGGCCAGCGCCGCGTAATCTTCAGCCTTCAGGAAGTCGACGTGCAGGTAGGTCAGGCGCGCCAGAAAGCGCTCGGCCACGGCCTCGTCCAGTTCCTTGCCCACGTAGCGGCGCAGTTCGGCGGCAATAAATGCCATGTGCTGCTGTTCGGTGCCTTCTTCACGGGCCAGCGCGATAATACGCGTGTCCTCGTGCAGCAGGCCGGCGCCATCCAGGTGATAAAGGGCAGGAAACAGCTTGCGCAGGGCCAGATCGCCCAAGGCGCCGAACAAGGCGAAGGTGCACGGTTCAACCGTAATCGAAGGCATGATGTTTGTTCTTTTATCAAGTTAAGCTACAAATACCTTTTTTCAAGGCATCACTCAAGGGAAAATGTAGTAATAACCACAACATTTTCGCAAAATACAGATTCCGAGTGGTGGTCGGTCGGAGCCATCAGTAGGATAGGCCACCGTCACGGGCCACATCAAAGGCCCAATTTGCATAGCCGCGCGCTTATCGGCGCCGGTGAATCTAGGAATTCTTATGGACCGCGTGCGAAATTTACTGGAACAAATCCAGAGTCGCCTTGAAGAGCTGAACAAGGCCGAACGCAAAGTCGCCGAAGTGATCCTGCTCAACCCACAGCAGGCCACCCGCTTCAGTATCGCCGCCCTCGCCCAGGCGGCGTCGGTCAGTGAACCGACGGTCAACCGTTTCTGCCGTTCGTTCGGTGTCAGCGGCTACCCCGAACTCAAGCTGCAACTGGCCCAGAGCCTGGCCAGCGGCGCGGCGTATGTCAGCCGTGCAGTGGAAGCTGATGACAATCCTGAAGCCTACACACAGAAAATTTTCGGCAGCGCCATCGCCTCGCTCGACAGCGCCTGCCAGGCGCTGGACCCGAACCTGATCAGCCGCGCCGTCGACCTGTTGATCCAGGCCCGACAGATCCACTTCTTCGGCCTCGGCGCCTCGGCCCCGGTGGCTTTGGATGCGCAGCACAAATTCTTCCGTTTCAACCTGGCGGTGACCGCCCACGCCGATGTGCTGATGCAACGGATGATTGCGTCGGTGGCGCACACTGGCGAGCTGTTCGTGATCATTTCCTACACCGGGCGCACCCGCGAACTGGTGGAAGTGGCGCGCATCGCCCGGGAGAACGGCGCTTCGGTACTGGGCCTGACCGCCGAGAACTCGCCACTGGCCAAGGCCAGTACGCTTAGCCTGAACATTCCGCTGCCGGAAGACACCGACATCTACATGCCGATGACTTCGCGGATCATTCAGTTGACGGTGCTGGATGTGCTGGCGACGGGGATGACGTTGCGTCGCGGGGTGGATTTCCAGCCGCATCTGCGCAAGATCAAAGAGAGCTTGAATGCGAGCCGGTATCCGGTGGGTGACGAGTTCAACTGAAGATCAAAAGCCCCTCACCCCAGCCCTCTCCCGGAGGGAGAGGGAGCCGACCGAGGTGTCTTGCGTTATACATCGACCTGAAAGATTGGGTCGATTATGGATTCGGTACTGCAATTTCACGTCGGCGTAACTCGTCAGCATCCCGCGGTCAGTCCCCTCTCCCTCCGGGAGAGGGCTAGGGTGAGGGCAGCAGTGGAACTGACCCACTCAAGCAGCAGCCCAAGCCTGCAAACTCAAATGCGCCTTCTCCCCCGGCGCCAGATGCAAGCTGTCGGTGCCCCCCGCCGCTGCTTCAACACAGACAAATTCCGAGATCTCATCCCAGGTCACGCCCAACAACGGCCGTGCGCCCGGATGCCAGACCACCGTGTCTGCGCTGTCACCGGTATCGATGCACAACTCGCGCTGCCAGGCGTGATCCTTGAGCTGCAATTCGCCGTCGTGCTGGAACACGCGCTGACAGCCGCCATCGACCCGTAATTCGCCTTCCTGCTGACAAATCTCACGGTTCAACTGATCGTAACCCTGCGCCCCTTCGAGCCCAGACAGCGCTATCTCACTCACATCTCCAATACGCCAGTAAGCGTGCAAAGCCTGGCTCAACTGGCACGGCATGTCGTCCTGATGCTCGGTGCTCAGGCGCAATTCCATGCGTTCACCCAGGTGCGCGTGCAGGTCCACCTGCCAGTCGCACAGCTGCAATTGCCAATGCAGGCGCACGCCGTCATCGCTGGTGCTGCTGTCGAGCAGTTTCCAGTCCAATAGTCGCGCCCAGCCGTGGGACGGCCACGCGTTTTCGCTCGGATGACGGCCATACCACGGCCAGCAAACCGGCACACCGCCACGGATCGCGCCGACATGCGGCCACTTTGCCGCGCACCACAGCCACGGTTTTTGCCCGCGCGGTTGAAAATGCAGCAACTGCGCGCCCTGACGACTGAACACCGCCTGACACAGCGGATGGTCGATCACCAGCACATCGCGCATCTGATAGCGCTCCCAGGCGAACACCGGTCGTTCGCGCAAGGATTTGAAGAAGCGTTGCAGCGGATGCTCATGCATGGGCCACGGTTCCAGATTCAACTTTCATGGGCTGCGACGCCCCTTTGCAAAAAAAAGCGGACAGCCTGGGCTGTCCGCAAATATGCGCACATAGAGAGGAGCTTATCGCAGACGCGTTAGAACGTAGACTGAATTTTCAGGCCAGCGACCAATGCGTTGTCCACTTGATCCACGCCACCCGGGTGAGTGATGTATTGCAGGTTAGGACGCACGGTCAGCCAGTTGGTGACGTGGAAGCCGTAGTTGATCTCGTAGTTGTATTCGGTCTCGCGAATCGGCGAGAACACCGGATTGTCGTAGTCCGAAACACCGTTGGAAGCGTTCAGCAGCTCGGCGTTTTTCTTCACGTCGTCGTTGACATGGATACGCGCGGCACCGATACCGACGTCATCCTTCGGACGTGCATCGAACGGGCCCTTGTAGACAAACATCACCGACTGATAGTTGTCGATGAAGTTGGTGTCCTTGTCGTGGAACGTGGCGTTGGCCGCGATGTTCAGACCACGAGAAGCGTCGCCGTTGTGGCTGGTGAGTTGCTGTTGCGCAACGAACCAGTAGCCGTGTTTGCTGCTGTGGGTGCGGTAGGCGTTACCGGTGGTTGCTGCGTCGTTGCCGTTGATGTCTTCACGGACGTCATTGGCATCAGCCGTGCTCTTGTAGTAACCAACGCGGTATTCGCCCGGCAGGCTGTTGACCTTCGGCGACCAGACCAGCTCGACCGGCAACACGGTACCGGCGGTGCCGCTGCCGCTGAGCTTGAAGCCGTTGCCGTGTTCCAGCTGCGACGGGTTCTGGTTGTACGCGCCGATCTGCGCGTAGAGCTCGTCGTTGATGTTGTACTTCACGCGGATCGCGGCCTGGCTGACGGGCCAGTTGTACCAGATGTTGGTCGCCCAGTTACCCACCTGCGAGCCGCAGAACGCCAGGTTCTGGAATTCGCACGGGAAGGTGTTGAAGTCTTCGCCTTCACCGAAGTAACCGGCCTTGACGTCGAGTTTGTTGTCGAAGAACTGGTGCTGAATCCACAGTTGGGTCAGACGCACCATGTGGCCACGACCGTAGACTTCCTGCGAGGAAGACAGGGTGCCGGCACGCGGATCGCCAACGCGGTCGTTGGAAATGTTCTGACCGTTACGGTTGGTCAGCTGGATCTTGGCCTGAGTGTTGTCCCAGCCCCAGAGTTTTTGCAGGTCCAGTGCCACGCCCAGACCGAACTGGTCGCTGTAGCGGCCGGTCTTGTCGTCGTTGTAGCCGCCATGCAGGTTGGCGCCCATTTCCCCAACGTAGTCGGCCTTGATGTCGATGCCTTGCTCGATCAGCTTGGTCCGCTCACCACCCCAGTCGCCCGTCATCCACTTGGAATCGGAGCTGAATGCATCGGCGGCCATGGCATTGCCGGCCAGAACCAATGCGGCCGCAGCTGACATTTGGCAGATCAACCGGGCATTGACGTGTTTCTTTTTCATCCCTACATCCTCGTCTTTATTGTTATTAACTGTTTTTTTCCAACGCGGTTTACATCCCCTGCAGAAATGAGCCTGTTGCAGGCTCACTCCCACATTGATTTCTTACCGACCTTTGAACTGAGCAACGTTGGCGCTGTGCGCTTCAGACTTCGGCAGACCGGCAACCCCCAGGCGCTCGCCGCTCTTGGCATCGAACAGCAGCACTTTCGACGGATCGAATTGCAGGGTCAGGGTCTCGCCCACCTGCGGCGCCACGTCCGGGGCCAGACGGCAGCAGACCTTGGTGTCGTTGAGGTTGACGAACACCAGGGTGTCCGGACCGGTCGGCTCGGTGACTTGCACTTCAGCCTTGATGCTCGGCAGGCCGTTGCCCTCGCCGTTCGCCAGAACAATCTGCTCCGGACGCAGGCCGAGGATCACTTCGCGGTCTTCGAGACCGGCGTCCTGCATCGCCATCGGCAGCTCGCAACGGGCCTGGCCGCTGTCGAGCAGCGCCACCAGACGACCATCCTTGCGCTGCAGGCGCAGCGGGATGAAGTTCATCGGCGGCGAACCGATGAAGCTCGCCACGAACAGGTTGGCCGGGTCGTTGTAGATCTCTTTCGGCGTACCGAACTGCTGGATGATCCCGTCCTTCATCACCGCCACCTTGTCGCCCAGGGTCATCGCTTCGATCTGGTCGTGGGTCACGTAGACCGTGGTGGTTTTCAGGCGCTGGTGCATCAGTTTCATTTCGGTGCGCATCTCGACGCGCAGCTTGGCGTCGAGGTTGGACAGCGGTTCGTCGAACAGATAGATCTTCGGTCGGCGCGCCAGTGCACGGCCCATCGCCACGCGCTGTTGCTGGCCGCCGGAGAGCTGGCCCGGCTTGCGATTGAGCAGGTGCTCGATCTGCAGCAGCTTGGCCACGCGGGCGACTTCTTCGTCGATGGCCGACTGGCTCATCTTGCGGATCTTCAGACCGAACTCGATGTTCTCGCGCACGCTCATGGTCGGGTACAGCGCGTAGGACTGGAACACCATGGCGATGTCGCGATCTTTCGGGCTCATGCCGCTGACGTCCTGGTCACCGATCATGATCGCGCCGCCGGTGATGGTTTCCAGGCCGGCGATGCAGTTCATCAGGGTCGACTTGCCGCAGCCCGAAGGCCCGACAAGGATCAGGAACTCACCGTCCTTGATCGACAGTTCGATGTTCTTCAGGGTGTCCGGCAGGCCGGCACCGTAAGTCTTGTTTACATTGCGAAGTTCGAGCGTAGCCATGATTACCCCTTGACTGCGCCGGCCGTCAGCCCGCGCACGAAATACTTGCCTGCGACCACATAGACCAGCAGGGTCGGCAGCCCGGCGATCATCGCCGCCGCCATGTCCACGTTGTATTCCTTGGCCCCGGTGCTGGTGTTGACCAGGTTGTTCAGCGCCACCGTGATCGGTTGCGAATCACCGCTGGAGAACACCACGCCGAACAGGAAGTCGTTCCAGATCTGCGTGAACTGCCAGATCAGGCAGACCATGATGATCGGCGTCGACATCGGCAGGATGATCATGCGGAAGATGGTGAAGAACCCTGCACCGTCCAGGCGTGCCGCCTTGATCAGCGCATCCGGAATGCTCACGTAGTAGTTACGGAAAAACAGCGTGGTGAACGCCAGACCGTAGACCACATGGATGAACACAAGGCCCGTGGTGGTACTCGCCAGGCCCATCTTGCCGAGAGTGAACGACGCCGGCAGCAGCACGGTCTGGAACGGCAGGAAGCAGCCGAACAACAGCAGACCGAAGAACAGCTGCGAACCGCGGAAGCGCCAGAACGACAGCACGTAGCCGTTCAACGCACCGATGGCGGTGGAGATGATCACGGCCGGAACGGTGATCTTGATCGAGTTCCAGAAGTAACCGTCAACAGTCGCCCAGGCTTTCACCCAGCCGATGCCGCTGACCACGGTCGGCCAGCTCAGCAGGTTGCCGGTGGAGATGTCTTCCGGGGTCTTGAAGCTGGTCAACAGCATGACCACCAGCGGTACCAGATACAGCAGGACCGCGAGGATCAGCACCGCGTAGATCGCGATGCGGCTCAGGCTGATGGAAGGTTTGGCAGCGAGACTAGTCATGACGCTTGGTCCTCAGCTCGGAGTACAGGTAAGGCACGATGATCGCGAGGATCGCACCGAGCATCAGAATCGCACTGGCCGAGCCCATGCCCATCTGCCCACGACTGAACGTGAACGAATACATGAACATCGCCGGCAGGTCGGAGGAATAACCCGGGCCGCCGGCCGTCATGGCCGCCACCAGGTCGAAGCTCTTGATCGCAATGTGCGCCAGGATCATCACCGCACTGAAGAACACCGGACGCAGGCTTGGCAGCACCACTTTCCAGTAGATGCGCGGCATGCTCGCGCCGTCGATCTGGGCGGCACGGATGATCGACTGATCAACGCCACGCAAACCGGCGAGGAACATCGCCATGATGAAGCCCGAAGCTTGCCAGACCGCCGCGATCACCAGGCAATACACCACGCGATCCGGGTCGATCAGCCAGTCGAGACGGAAGCCTTCCCAGCCCCAGTCCCGCAGCAATTTGTCCAGGCCCATGCCCGGGTTGAGCAGCCATTTCCACGCGGTACCGGTGACGATCATCGAGAGCGCCATCGGGTACAGGTAAATGGTGCGGATGAAGCCTTCACGACGGATTTTCTGGTCGAGGAAAATCGCCAGTGTCACGCCGATCACTAGGGTGATGCCGATGAACATGCCGCCGAACACGGCCAGGTTCTTGCTCGCCACCCACCAGCGATCGTTGTCGAACAGCCGCGCGTATTGCGCCAGCCCTGCCCACTTGTAGTTCGGCAGGAAGGTCGACGTGGTGAACGACAGGACAAACGTCCAGAGGATATAGCCATAGAAGCCCACCAGAACGATGAACATGCTCGGCGCCAGCACCAGTTTCGGTAGCCAGCGCTGCAATGCGTCGAACGGCGAGGCCTTGCTGAACACAGCAACAGAACTCATGGGAAGATCCAGTAAAGAAGATGAGGGACCGCTGCAAGCTGCCAGCCTCAAGCCGATGCGCGACTTGAAGCTGGCGGCTGCTCTACGCTGGTGTTACTTGGCAGCCTTGATGGCGGTGCCGAGTTTCTTCGCAGCGTCGGCCGGGTCGGCTTTCGGGTCGTTGATGTAGTTGGTCACGACATCAAAGAACGCACCCTGTACGGCCAGCGTGGTCGCCATGTTGTGCGCCATGCTCGGCTGCAGGCCACCGTTCTTGGCGTCTGCCAGGAAGTCCTTGGCAGCGGTCTGGGCGCAGGAGTCGAAACCGTACTTGCCCATGTCGGCGAGCATGTCGTTGCGCACCGGGATCGAGCCCTTGTTGATGCTGAAGACTTTCTGGAAGTTTTCACCCAGCACGACTTTGGCGATGTCCTGCTGACCGGCCGCGGTGCCCGCGTCCTTCTGCTTGAACACGGCCAGGGAATCGATGTTGTAGGTGAACGCCTTGTCGGTGCCCGGGAAGGCTACGCACTCGTAATCCTTGCCGGCGACTTTCTTGGCGGCGGTCCATTCGGACTTGGCCCAGTCACCCATGATCTGCATGCCGGCCTTGCCGTTGATGACCTTGGCCGCTTCCAGGTTCCAGTCCTGGCCTTTGCCGTCCTGGTCCATGTAGGTCGCAACTTTCTTCAGCTCGGTCAGGGCCTTGACCATTTCCGGACCGGTCAGGGCTGCGTTGTCCAGGTCGACCAGGGCTTTCTTGTAACCATCAACGCCCATCACCGACAGCACGACCGCTTCGAACACGGTGCTGTCCTGCCAAGGCTGGCCACCGTGGGCCAGCGGGATGAAACCCGCAGCCTTGAGCTTGTCACCGGCAGCGTAGAATTCTGCGAGGGTGGTCGGGGCTTTTTCGATACCGGCTTTCTTGAAGACTTCCGGGTTGATCCACAGCCAGTTCACACGGTGAATGTTCACCGGCACGGCCACGTAATCACCTTCGAACTTCACGGTGTCGGAGACTTTCTTGTCGAGCAGGCTGTCCCACTTCTCGGACTTGGAAACATCCTTCAGCACGTCAGTGCTGAGCAGACCGGTCGACGCCCATTCCTGGATGTCCGGGCCTTTGATCTGGGCAACGCCCGGCGGGTTGCCGGCGACGGCACGGCTTTTCAGCACGGTCATGGCAGTCGCACCGCCACCACCGGCGACAGCGCCGTCTTTCCAGGTGAAACCGTCTTTTTCCACTTGTGCCTTGAGCACATCGACGGCGGCTTTTTCGCCACCGGACGTCCACCAATGCACGACTTCCACCGAACCTTTGGATTCGGCAGCGGAAACACTCAGGGGCAGCACAGCGAGCGGGAACAGGGAGGCGACAGAAATGACAGTAGCGAGGCGAGAAATCGCATTCATCTGAGATGTACCTTTCTTGTTGTTATGCATGCAAGTCTGGTGCTTGCGCTGCACACGAGTTTAAACAGAGCGCTTCCCTTCGCAGGTAACGAAGGGACGCGCAAATGTCACCGCATGGTTACACAGGAACGGGCCGGGACAACTGTGCCAGCGCAGTCGCCATGCTCGGCGCCAGCGGCAGACGCGGGATCAGTACGGCTTGCCAGGCGTGATACAGATCCGGTTTGCCCGCCCAGATATCGGCACTTGGACGGTTTTGCGGATCGAGTTCGTGATGCCAGCTGCCGTCGCAACGGTCGATGAAATTCGCTTCGCAAAATTCCCAGAACAGTCGGTACCAGGTTTCGTACTGCGCATCGCCGGTACGTTTGAGCAAGGCGCTGGCAGCGGCGCTGGCCTCGGCGTGGGTCCAGTGCAGGCGATGGCGCACCACCGCTTTGTTGTCCCAGTCGAGGGTGTAGACGATGCCCGGGGCGCCATCGACGTCCCAGCCATGACGGCAGTTGTTCTCGAACAGCTTTTGCGCATCGGTGGCCAGCCAGCCCGGCGTGAGCATCCCGGCCTGAACCCGCGCCGCTTCGAGGTGCAGCAACAGCCGCGCCCACTCGAAGCCGTGGCCCGGCGTGGTGCCGTACGGGCGGAAACCGTCGGCGGGATTGTCGTGGTTGTATTCGCGCAGCGGCTGCCAGTCGCGGTCGAAATGCTCGATCACCAGGTAATCGTTGGCGGCGGCGTGACCGTGAATCACCCGCTCGACGATGCGCTGCGCACGTACCAGCCAGCGCGGGTCTGCGGTGACATCGGCCAGCGCAAGGAACGCTTCGGTGGCGTGCATGTTGCTGTTGGCGCCGCGATAGGCTTCTTCCTCGCTCCAGTCACGGTTGAAGAACTCGCGCATGGCGCCCTCTTCTTCGCTCCAGAACCAGGTGTCGATGATGTCGATGGCGTCATCCAGCAACGCCTGTGCGCCAGGACGCTGGGCGACCACAGCGGAACTGGCCGCGAGGGCCACAAAAGCATGCAGATAGGCGTTCTTGCCGGTGTTGCCATCACGGTGTTCGGCAACCGCAAACCAGCCGCCATGCAGCGCATCGCGCAACGGGCCGCGCAACGCCTGGATGCCGTGATCGACCAGCTCGGCAAACCCCGGCAGGCCCTGAATATGGGCCATGGCGAAGCTGTGGGTCATGCGCGCGGTGTTCATGGTTTCGGCTTGCGCACCGGCCTGGAGCTGGCCGCGCTCATCGAGATTGCCGAAGCCTTCGGGCAGTCGTGAAGCCTTGGCGAACGCCAGCAGGCGCAGGCCTTCGTCGGCAAGCCATCGCTGGTGGGCAGGGGTGTTCAGCCAACTGCTGAAGCCCGGATTGAAGTGATCCATGGGTGGCCTTTTTTGTTGTTATGACTGCGGGGAGTCTAAACAACGGGCCGGGGTGGGCTTGTAACGAAGGGGGCGGGGTTTGTCACTGGATCGTGACAAAGAGCTCTCCCTCACCCCAGCCCTCTCCCCGAGGGAGAGGGAGCCGAATGGGGAATATTGAAGAATTTCACCGACCTGAACGATTTGCTTTGAATCCATAATCGACTCGGTTTTTCAGGTCGATGTAGAGCGCCGCACACCTCGGTCGGCTCCCTCTCCCTCCGGGAGAGGGCTGGGGTGAGGGAAACGCTTTTGACTCAATCCGCCGAACGCGGCAATTGCAGGGTCACGCGCAATCCACCCTCACGCAGGTTCTGCAACGTCACTTCACCGCCATGGCTATGAGCAATGTTGCGGGCAATCCCCAACCCCAGCCCATACCCCTGCTGCTGCCCCGCCAGCCGGAAATGCGGCTCGAACACCTGCTCCAGCCGCTGCTCCGGCACGCCCGGCCCTTCATCGTCGACATGCAGCACGAACGCACTCTCGTCGTCATCGATATGCAGATGCGCGTTCTGCCCGTACTTCAGCGCATTGTCGATCAAGTTGCCGATGCAGCGCTTAAGCGCCAACGGCTTGCCCGGATACGCCGCCAGCGCCCGCCCCTGCTGGGTGACGCGGCCATTGCCGTTGGGCGCCAGATACGGCTCCACCAGGCAGTCGAGCACATGGTTGAGATCCACCGGCTCGATGTTTTCGTGAATGTCGGTGTCTTTCACGCATTGCAGCGCGCCTTTGACCAGCAGCTCCAGTTCATCCAGGTCGCGGCCGAACTTGGTTTGCAGTTGTTCGTCTTCCAGCAGTTCGACCCGCAGACGCAGACGAGTGATCGGCGTGCGCAGGTCATGGGAAATCGCGCTGAACAATTGGCTACGCTCGGTCAGGTAACGGCTGATGCGCTCGCGCATGGTGTTGAACGCGCGGCCCACTTCCACCACTTCGCTGCCACCGCCCTCGGCCACCGGTTCGACGTCGGCGCCCAGCGACAAGTCCCGCGCGGCCCGCGCCAGACGCTTGAGCGGCCGGCTCTGCCAATGCACCAGCAGGCCGATGAACAACAGCAGAAAGCCGCTGGTGAACACGATAAACCACACCTGCTGGGTCGGCAGGCCTTGCTCTTCGAGACTGGTGTAGGGCTCGGGCAGCAGCGAGGCGATGTACAGCCATTCACCCGGCGCCAACTGGATCTGGGTCACCAGCACCGGCGGATTCACCGGTTCCAGGGTCAGCGCGTAATGCGCCCAGGAGCGCGGCAACTCATCGAGTTTCAACCCGGCATTGAAGATCCGCAGGTCATCGGGGCTGACGAAGGTCACCAGAATATCGGTGTCCTGGCCCAACGACTGACGCAGCACCTCATCCACCGCCTGAAGCACCGCTGCCTTGCGCGGCGTCACCGGCAACACGTCCATGCCCAGCGGTTTGTCATTCAGCGTCACCACAAAACGCGTGCCGCCCATGCTGCGCAACTGATCGAGCACCAGCGGCCGATAGGCCACCGGCAACGAGCGGAAATAGCTGACGCTGGCGGTCATCGAATGGGCGAGGCTGCGGGCACTGGTGACCAGGCCTTCGAGCTGTGTCGCGCGCAATTGGGACACCCAGATCACACTGGACAAGGTCTGGGCAAACAACACCGCCAACAACGTCAGCAGCAGCATCCGCCCAAGCAGCGAACGGGGCATCGGCACTTTGCGTGCGGTGTTGCGCAGGAACTCAGTGACCATTGCCGGCAACCACGTTGGCTGCCAGTTGGTAGCCGCTGCCACGCACGGTGCGGATCAGCCGTGGCGGTTTTTCGGTGTCGCGCAGACGCTGACGCAAGCGGCTGACGGCCATGTCGACGATGCGATCAAGCGGCATCAGGTCGCGGCCACGGGTGGCGTTGCCGATGGTGTCGCGATCGAGGATTTCCTGGGGGTGATCGAGGAACAGTTTCAACAGGGCGAAGTCGGCACCGGACAGAATCACTTCCTCGCCGTCGGTGTGAAACAGCCGATGGCTGACCATGTCCAACCGCCACTCGTCGAACGCCAGCACTTCACTGCCGCTGCGTTCCTGACCGAACTGGGCACGGCGCAACAGGGCTTTGATCCGGGCTTGCAGTTCGCGGGGGCTGAAGGGTTTGCCGAGGTAGTCGTCGGCGCCCAGTTCCAGACCGATCACCCGATCGGCCTCGTCGGAACTGGCAGTAAGCATGATGATCGGCACCTGAGCCTGACGCGGATGCTGGCGCACCCAGCGGCACAGGCTGAAGCCGTCTTCATCGGGCAGCATCACATCAAGAATCACCAGATCGCTCGGCGCCTCGTTCAGCGCCTGGCGGAAGCTGGCGCCGTCGGCCGTGGCCCGTACCTGAAAACCCGCGCGGGTCAGGTAGGTTTCCAGCAACTCGCGTATCTCCTGGTCGTCATCGACCAACAAAATCGACTTGTTGACTGAACTCACTTCGAAGGCATCCTTGTTGTTGGAATTGGGCGGATTATGCCTGATGTGCTGATGGTTCCCACGCTCGGCGTGGGAATGATCATTGACCGGATTGTTCGAGCGCGACTCCTGCACCGACGAGACCCGAGTACGGCGCCGTCACCAGCCACACCGGAATCCCCTTGAAGTAATCGCTCATGCAGCCCTTGTCGGCGAAGCTGCGGGCAAAACCGCTTTCGAGGAAGAAATCGGCAAAGCGCGGAATCACGCCGCCAACGATGTACACCCCGCCTCGGCCGCCGGTGGTCAGCACGTTGTTGCCGGCCACGCGACCGAGCCAGCAGCAGAACTGCTCCAGCACTTCCAGGGCAATCGGGTCGCCCGCAAGACCGGCGGCGGTGATCGCTTCCGGCGTGTCGAGTTTGGGTTCATGGCCATCCACCGCGCAGATCGCCCGGTACACCCGAGGCAAACCGCCGCCGCTCAACGCGGTTTCCGCACTGACGTGACCGATTTCGTTGTGGATGTGCTGCCAGAGCTGGGTTTCACGCGGGCTGCTCAGCGGCAGATCGACGTGGCCGCCCTCCCCCGGCAACGCGGCAAACCGGCCTTCGCCCAGATCGAGCAAGGTGCCGACGCCCAGGCCTGTGCCCGGGCCGATCACCACCGCCGGGCGCAATGGCTCCGGTTCACCTTCGCAGACCACGCGGAATTCGCCGGGCTGCAAACGGGTCATGCC
The DNA here is from genome assembly GCF_059416185.1 of Pseudomonas sp. GW821-FHT09E04. Taxonomy (NCBI): domain Bacteria; kingdom Pseudomonadati; phylum Pseudomonadota; class Gammaproteobacteria; order Pseudomonadales; family Pseudomonadaceae; genus Pseudomonas; species Pseudomonas sp. GW821-FHT09E04. The sequence continues at coordinate 287,226 of NZ_JBWKOR010000006.1, read as the reverse complement.
CAGCGCCATCGCCGAGAAATCGTTGATCAGCAACAACTGCTCGACCTGCAACGCCTGACAGAACGCCTTGCGGCTCAGGCGCCAGTGGTTGTTGGTGAACTTGAATTCATCGCCGCTCACCGGCCCCGCCACCGACAGGCACACCGAACCGATGGCGCCCGGCGCCAGGCCGAGCCCGCTCAGGTAGAGGCTGATCGCCTCTTCCGGGCTGGCATGGTCGGCCGTGGCCAGCACCTGAACCGATTCGAGCTGCTGATCTTTCCACAACGCGAACCGCGCGTTGGTGCCTCCGATGTCACCGACCAAAGCCAGTTTCAATTAAGCGTCTCCAGGGCAGAAGTGAAGGCGCTGGCGCCCTGCTCTGCCGAGCTGAAGGCCAAACGCATGAAGCCAAACAGTTCGCGGCCGCTGCCGATGTTGTTGCCCAACAGGCCTTTGGCGGGTTCGCGCGCTGCAAATTCGGCGGCGTCCACCTTGAGTTCCAAGGTGCCTTTGACGCCATCGACGCGGATGATATCGCCCTCTTGCACGCGAGCCAAAGCGCCGCCGACATAAGCTTCGGGGCTGACGTGGATCGCCGCCGGGATTTTCCCCGACGCGCCGGACATGCGCCCGTCAGTCACCAGTGCAACCTTGAAGCCGCGATCCTGCAGCACGCCGAGGAACGGCGTCATCTTGTGCAGTTCCGGCATGCCGTTGGAACGCGGCCCCTGGAAGCGCATCACTGCGACGAAATCTTTTTCAAGCAAACCGGCCTTGAAGGCGTCCGCCAGATCCTGTTGATCCTGGAACACCATGGCCGGCGCTTCGACGATCTGGTTTTCCAGCGCCACGGCGGACACCTTCATCACGCCACGACCGAGGTTGCCTTCCATCACCCGCAAACCACCCTCTGCCGAGAACGCACGAGCCACCGGACGCAGGATGTTTTCGTCGAGGCTTTCGGTCGGGCCTTCGCGCCACACCAGTTTGCCGTTATCGAGGAACGGCTCCTTGGTGTACTGGCTCAAGCCGTGGCCGAGCACGGTGTTGACGTCTTCGTGCAGCAGGCCGGCTTCGAGCAGTTCGCGGATCAGGAACGACATGCCGCCCGCGGCCTGGAAGTGGTTGATGTCAGCCTTGCCGTTCGGATAGACGTGGCTCAGGGTCGGCACGACTTCGGAGAGGTCGGCCATGTCCTGCCAGGTCAGCTGGATGCCCGCCGCCATGGCGATGGCCGGCATGTGCAGGGTGTGGTTGGTCGAACCGCCGGTGGCGTGCAGCGCGACGATCGAGTTGACCAACGCCTTCTCGTCGACGATTTCGCCGATCGGCATGAAGTTGCCGTTCTGTTTGGTCAGGCGCGTGACCTGATGCGCGGCTTCGCGGGTCAGGGCATCACGCAGCGGCGTGTTCGGGTTGACGAAGGATGCGCCCGGCAAGTGCAGGCCCATGACTTCCATCAGCAACTGGTTGGTGTTGGCGGTGCCGTAGAACGTGCAGGTGCCCGGGCTGTGGTAGGACTTCATTTCCGATTCCAGCAGCTCTTCGCGGGTCGCCTTGCCTTCGGCGTACTTCTGCCGCACGTCGGCTTTTTCCTTGTTGGAAATCCCCGAGACCATCGGCCCGCCCGGTACGAAAATCGTCGGCAGGTGACCGAAACGCAGGGAGCCCATCATCAGGCCCGGCACGATCTTGTCGCAGATGCCGAGCATCAGTGCGCCGTCGAACATGTTGTGGGACAGCGCCACCGCCGTCGACATCGCGATCACTTCGCGACTCGGCAGGCTCAGCTCCATGCCCGGTTCGCCCTGGGTCACGCCGTCGCACATGGCAGGCGTGCCGCCGGCGAACTGGCCGACCGAGCCGATTTCGCGCAGGGCGTTCTTGATCTGTTCCGGGAAGACTTCGTACGGCTGGTGCGCCGAGAGCATGTCGTTATACGACGAAACAATGGCGATGTTCGCCGAGTTCATCATCCGCAGGCTGTGCTTGTCTTCGCTGCCGCATCCGGCCACGCCGTGGGCGAAGTTGGCGCATTGCAGCTTGCCGCGCATCGGCCCGTCAGTGGCAGCGCCGCGAATCAGCGCAAGGTAAGCCTGACGCGTGGCGCGGCTGCGGGCGATAAGCCGTTCGGTGACCTCAAGAACGCGGGGATGCATGTGTAGAACTCCAGGCTAACGGATGTGGCGACCTGATTGTCTATGCTGATCAAAAGCCCGTTCGCGTGGGATGACGAGCGGTTTTCTTGATCATTCGGACCAGTTGATTCAGGTCACTCGTTGTAGATAAAACAAAATATTGCCACTAAAAAGGCTTGTTTTCTATTTTTATGCGAATAATCTTGTAATTCCAACAACAAAACGACGGCGGCGCTGTTCAATGACTCTTCGAATCGCAATCAATGGTTTTGGCCGCATCGGCCGTAATGTCCTGCGCGCACTGTATACCCAAGGCTATCGTCAGGATTTGCAGATCGTCGCCATCAACGATCTGGGCGACAGCGCGATGAATGCGCACTTGCTCAAATACGATACCGTTCACGGCACGTTCGATGCTGAAGTTGCGCATGACAACGAGAGTCTGACCGTCAACGGTGACCGCATTTCGGTCAGCGCCATCCGCAACCCTGCCGAACTGCCGTGGGCTGCGGAAAAGATTGATGTGGTATTCGAATGCACCGGTCTGTTCACCGACCGGGCCAAAGCCGCCGCGCATATTACTGCCGGTGCGCGCAAAGTCATCATCTCGGCCCCGGCCAAAGGCGCCGATGCCACCGTTGTTTATGGTGTGAACCACGACATCCTGCGCCAGTCGCACCAGATCATTTCCAACGCATCGTGCACCACCAACTGCCTGGCCCCGGTGGCCCAGGTGCTGCACCGCGAACTGGGCATCGAAAGCGGTCTGATGACCACGATTCACGCCTACACCAACGACCAGAACCTCACCGACGTCTATCACACCGACCCGTACCGCGCCCGTTCCGCCACCCAGAACATGATCCCGAGCAAGACCGGTGCTGCCGAAGCTGTGGGCCTGGTGTTGCCGGAACTGGCAGGCAAGCTGACCGGCATGGCCGTGCGCGTGCCGGTGATCAATGTGTCGCTGGTTGACCTGACCGTACAATTGAAGCGCGAAGCCTCGGCCGATGAAGTGAACGCACTGATGAAAGCCGCGAGCCAGCATTCGAAAATCCTCGGCTACAACACCCTGCCGCTGGTATCGAGCGACTTCAACCACAACCCGCTGTCGTCGATCTTCGACGCCAACCACACCAAATCCAGCGGCAAACTGCTGAAAGTGCTGGCCTGGTACGACAACGAGTGGGGCTTCTCCAACCGCATGCTCGATAACTGCCTGGCGCTGTGCAACGCGGAATAAAACCGCTGCCGCCGATTTGAGAGCGGGTAATAGCTTTACCAACCTTTGACAAATCAACACTTGACCACTCGGGCGGATGATAAGCATTATCATTCGCTCGAAATGGATCAGGTCCTCCCGTGAGTCAGTCGCAGTTCAATCACGTTTTCCTCGCCCAGCGCACTTCACTGCTGCGAACGCTGGAACGAATGGTCAACAACCACAGCACCGCCGAAGACCTGTTGCAGGAAACCTACCTGCGCGTCACCCGGGCGCTGAGCGAACGGGCCATCGATCACCTTGAACCCTTTGTCTTCCAGACCGCGCGCAACCTGGCGCTGGACCATTTGCGTGCGCGCAAGATTCATTCACGCACCATGGTCGACGACGTACCGCAGGACGTGGTGCACAGCGTCGCCGCCCCCGCCAGCAGCGCCGAAGACGCCGCCCACGCCGAACAATTGCTGGAGCGCCTGAACGTGAGCCTCGGTGAACTCAGCCCCCGTCAGCAGCAAATCTTCATCCTCAGCCGCTTGCACGGGCACAGCTATCAGGAGATCGCCGAAGAACTCAGCGTGTCCCTCAGCACGGTGCAGAAAGAACTCAAACTGATCATGACCATTTGCATCGGTGTCGCCGAGCGCCTGAACGGCGACTGACCAGGCCTTGTCCGTATTCGACAGGATCGACTGCACTGATCATCGGGCTTTGTTACCCTTGCCCGACTTTTACGCTTCACTAAAAAAACAGCCGTGCACAGACACTGCCGAGGAAACACCGTGACGGACACCCACCGCCCTCCTTCGCCCGATAAGGCGCAGGACGCCGCCAACGCAATGGACCAGGCTCTGGACTGGCTCATCGTGCTCGGCAGTCCGGACGAGGAGCAGACCCGGCAGTTTCATGCCTGGCTGGCGGCCGATCCGTTGAACGGCCAGGCGTTCGCCAAGGCCCAGGCGATCTGGGACGGCCCGCAGATCGCCCAGTGCGCGCAGAACCTCGCGGCCAAACCGAAGAAAGTCACCGTCCTCACACGTCTGCGTCCGCACTGGAAACCGCTGGCCACCGCCGCCGTGCTGGTGCTCGGTCTGTTCAGTTTCAGCAACCTGCCGATGCGTTTGCAGGCCGATCACCTGACCGTGGTCGGCGAGCGTCAACGCCTGCAGCTTGAGGACGGTTCGAAAGTCCTGCTCAACACCAATTCCGCCTTCTCCAGCACGATCAACGATCGGCAGCGGGTGGCGCGCCTGTATCAAGGCGAAGCGTTTTTCGAGGTCCCGGCCAACCGTGGTCAGCCGCTGGAAATCGACGCGGGGCCGGTGAAGGCCAGCGTGCGCGACACCGCGTTCGCCGTGCGTTATCTGGACGGCGTGGCACAGGTGCGGGTGCAGCGCGGCGATGTCGATCTGCGTGCCACCCGTGACGATGCCCGGGTGCGGCTGTCCGCCGGGGAAAGCATCCGCATCGGCCCGAATGGTTTCGACCGCCCGGCCAAGGTCGATGCCGCCACCGATCTGGCGTGGGTGCAGGGTCGGCTGATCTTCGAGAACTGCCCGCTGAACCAGGTGCTGGCGGAACTGCGCCGCTACTACCCGGGCTTCATCATCAACACCAACGAGCAGTTGGCCGACGTCGCCGTCACCGGCAATTACCGTCTCGACCAACCGCTGGACGTAGTGCGTTCGCTCGCTCACATCACCTCGGCCAAGCTTCAGGAATTCCCGGCGCTGGTGATTTTGAACTAAATGAGAATTATTTTTACTCGATAGTCAAAGCTCGTTCGTCTCGTTATAGCCAATGCAATTGATTCGCATCTCGCGATACCAATCAGCACCTATAAAGATTCGTGCGACACGGAGCGCTATCGATGTCCTCACGCCTTACCCGCCAGACTTCTTCCCCTTCCCGCGTACTGTCGCTGCTGACCGCTGCCATCCTGATGGCCGGCACCGCGCCGCTGATGGCTGCCACCGAGCAACCGGCACGCAACATGGGCGATTACTCGTTCGCCATCGGCCAGCAACCGCTGGTGTCGGCGCTCAACGCGTTCACCGCCGTCACGGGCTGGCAGGTCGGCTTGCCGGCGGAACTGGGTCAAGGCGTGTCGTCGCCGGGCGTGCGCGGTTCGCTGCCACCGGAAAAAGCCCTGGAGCGCCTGTTGGTGGGGACCAACCTGAGCTTCCGCAAACTGAGCAACAACAACGTCGTGCTGGAAAAGCGCAACAACAGCGGCGCACTCAACCTCGATCAGGTGACCATCAGCGCCACCCGTCAGGAACAGTCGGTGAGCAGCGTGCCGGCCACCGTCACCGTGCAGACCCGTCAGGACCTGGACCGCAACAACGTCAACACCATCAAGGATCTGGTGCGCTACGAGCCGGGCGTCTCCGTCGGCGGCGCCGGCCAGCGCGGCGGGATCAGCGGTTACAACATTCGCGGCATCGACGGTGACCGCATCCTGACTCAGGTCGACGGTGTCGAAGTACCCGACGGCTTCTTCAACGGCCCGTACGCCAAGACCCAGCGCAACTACGTCGACCCGGAAATCGTCAAACGCGTCGAAATCCTCCGCGGCCCGGCTTCGGTGCTCTACGGCAGCAACGCCATCGGCGGCGCCGTCAGCTACTACACCCTCGACCCGGACGACATCATCAAGCCCGGCAAAGACGTCGGCGCCCGCCTGAAAACCGGCTACAGCTCCGCCGACGACAGCTGGCTGAAATCCGCCACCGTCGCCGGTCGCGCCGACCAGTTCGACGGCTTGCTGCACTACAGTCAGCGCGACGGTCATGAAACCGATTCCTACGGCAGCAACAACGGCACCGGTCTTGAGCGCACTGCCGCCAACCCGGAGGACGTGAAAGCCACCAACGTACTGGCCAAGATCGGCTGGAACTACAGCGAAGGTTCACGCCTGGGCCTGACCTACGAAAAGTACAAGGATGATCGCGACACCGATCAGAAAAGTGCCTACGGCGGCCCGTTCTTCAATGGTGCTCCGACGATCCCCAACAGCATGCTGCCCGGCGGCATGTACCAGTGGCGTACCGGCAACGACACCGTCACCCGCGAGCGTTTCGGCCTGGAGCACAGCTTCGCCCTCGACAGCCTGCTGGCCGATAACGTGAAGTGGAGCCTCAACCACCAGGTCGCCAAGACCGACCAGAGCACCGAAGAGTTCTACTACCCGATGACCCGTAAGGTGCTGCGTACCCGCGACACGATCTACGAGGAAAAACAATGGGTGTTCGATGCGCAACTGGACAAGGCATTCGCCATCGGTGACACCGATCACGTGCTGACCTACGGCACCACGATCAAACAGCAGAAAGTCACCGGTTCGCGCAGCGGCGACGGCAAGTGCCTGGCAGTCGGTCGCGGCTGCACCGCCATCGGCGCCACCAGTGCGGCCGACGTGCTGAAGAAGTCCAGCGACTTCCCGGATCCGACCATCAACACCTACAGCCTGTTCGCCCAGGATCAGATCAGCTGGAACAACTGGACCTTCCTGCCAGGCCTGCGCTACGACTACACCCAGCTCAAGCCGCACATCACCCAGGAATTCCTCAACACCGTGGCTGCCGACGGCAAAGGCACGGTCAGCGACGAGAACAAGACCTGGCATAAAGTCTCGCCGAAATTCGGCCTGACCTACGCCCTGACCGAAAACTACACCTGGTACGGTCAGTACGCCGAAGGCTTCCGCACCCCGACCGCGAAAGCGCTGTACGGCCGCTTCGAGAACAGCACCACCGGCTACAACGTGGCACCGAACCCGAACCTGGAACCGGAAAAAAGCAAAAGCTATGAAACCGGTCTGCGCGGCAACTTCGAGCAAGGCTCGTTCGACGTGGCGGTGTTCTATAACAAGTACCGCGACTTCATCAACGAAGACGCCGTCACCCCGGGCTACAGCGAGCTGACCTTCCAGTCCAGCAACATCAAGCACGCCACCATCAAGGGTGCCGAAGTCAAAGGTCGTCTGAACCTGGATTCCTTCGGCGCGCCGCAAGGCCTGTATACCCAGGGTTCGATCTCCTACGCCTACGGACGCAACAACGACAACGGCGAGCCGTTGAACAGCGTCAATCCGCTGACCGGCGTATTCGGTCTGGGTTATGACCAGGACAACTACGGCGGCCTGCTGAGCTGGACCGTGGTGAAGAAAAAGGATCGCGTCGACGACAGCAACTTCAAGTCGCCGGACGGTGTCAGCAGCCAGTTCAAGTCGCCGGGCTTCGGCATTCTCGATCTGGCCGGTTATTACAAGGTCACCGACGACGTCACCGTCAGCGGCGGCATCTACAACCTGACCGACAAGAAGTACTGGTTGTGGGATGACGTGCGCGGTTACGACAGCGTCGGCGAAGCTTCGGTGACACAACCGGCCAACCTTGATCGCCTGACCCAGCCGGGTCGCAACTTCGCGATCAACCTGGTCTGGGATATCTGATCCGGCCAATCTCACGGCGCGTGTGCATTGCCGCGCCGTGAGGTTTTTTTACTGTCCGGCGCTTGCCCGTACGTCTCGTTATCAAGCGCCTCTTCTTTTCAAGGACATCTCATGAGCACCCCGGAAAAAGCCCTGCGTTCGCAACGCCTGAACCAGATCACCCACGAGCCGCACAGCAAGCTCGATGCGCTGGTCAAGGCGCACGCGCCGTTCGAGACCCGTGCCAATTTCGCCCGCTTCGTGGTTGCGCAGTACCTGTTCCAGTCGGAACTGGTCTCGCTGTACAACGATGCCGAACTGACCGCCATCGTCCCTGACCTGCCGGCCCGCTGCCGCGCCGAAGCGGCCAAGGCCGACCTCGCCGATCTCGACACCGAAGTGCCTGCCCCGGTGGCCGGCGCGGTGAAGAACCCGAGCAAGGCCCGCGCCCTGGGCTGGATCTTCGTGTCCGAAGGTTCCAAGCTCGGCGCTGCGTTCCTGATCAAACGCGCCGTTGCGCTGGAGCTGAGCGAAACCTTCGGCGCCCGTCACCTGGGCGAGCCTGAAGGCGGTCGCGCCGAAGGCTGGAAGAGCTTCGTGCGCACCCTCGACGCGCTGCAATTCAGTGCCGAAGAAGAAGCCGAAGTGGAGCAAGGCGCGATCGACGCGTTCAACCGCTTCACCGTGCTGCTGGAACAGGCTTACGCCACAGAAGCCGAGCTGGCCTGATCCCAAGCCCGACACAAAACCCTGGGGGAGCTGGCCAACCAGCTTCCACATGGGAATGGCGCCAGCCTGTAGAATCCCCGTTTCGCCTCACGCACCTCGAGCCCATGCCCCAACCCGCCTCCTCCCGACTCGCCCGCCTGCTGTTCGGCCTGCTCGCCTATGTCAGCCTCGGCATCGGTCTGATCGCCATCGTCGTGCCCGGCCTGCCGACCACCGAGTTCATCTTGCTCGCCGCCTGGGCTGCCACCCGCAGTTCGCCGCGCCTGAGCGCCTGGCTGGAAAACCATCGGCTGTTCGGCCCGATCCTGAGCAACTGGCGCAACGGCAAGATCATCGCCCGCAAGGCCAAGGTCAGCGCCACCGTCAGCATGCTGTTGTGCGCGACCCTGATGTTGGTGATGCTCGATCACGGCTGGCCGGTGTATCTGGCGATTGCCGGCATGACCATGGGCAATCTGTGGATCTGGTCTCGACCGGAAGCGTTGCCGAAGATTTCCTGATTTTTCCCTTCTTTTCAGGGCATTTGCCCGCGCAAACGTTTAGCCGTGACCGTTCGTCGGCTTGCACCTCATGCACCCTCGCCCCGCGCCGATGAGCATTGAATGGCGCTGAATGGATTTGGCGAACCGGGCAACTCCGTGCCCCGTAGCCAACCGTTCATTCATTCGCGAGAACATCCCATGTTCGACTCTCTGTCCATTCGCCTGAAAATCGTCCTGCTGTCCGGCCTGTGCCTGCTCGGCGTGGTTGCGCTGATCGTCGGCATCAACCTCTACCAGACCAACCAGAACGACGAACTGGTCAGCGAGTCGAGCAGCAAGATGCTCACCGCCAGCGTGCAGAACCTGTTGCAGGCCAAGGCTGCCGAACAGGCAGTACAAGTGCAGAAAACCTTCGGTGAGAGTCTGCTGGTGATTACAGCACTGGCCGACCAGATCAAGGACATGCGCGTCATGGCTGCCAAGCGTTCGCTGGACGCCGGGGCGTTGCGCGAAGAGTTGAACCTGAGCCTGAAAACCGCGTTCGAGCGCAACAGCAAGGTGCTCGGCATCTGGCTGGCCTTCGAACCCAACGGCCTGGACGGCAAGGACAGCGAGTTCGTCAACGACGCGGCGCGCCAGTCCAACGAAGCCGGGCGCTTCGCCACCTACTGGAGCCGTGCCGCCGGTTCTGCGCTGAACACGATCATGGTCGAAGAAGACATGACCAAGACCACCCTCAGCGTCAGCGGCACGCCCTACAACAGTTGGTACACCTGCCCTCGCGACAATAAGCGCACCTGCCTGCTCGACCCGTACGCCGACACCGTGGGCGGCAAGGAAATGCTCATGACCACCATTTCAGTGCCGCTGCTGGTGGACGGCAAGGCCATTGGCGTGGTCGGCATCGACATCGCCCTCGACGCCCTGCAAGCAGCGTCCGTGGGTTCCCAGCGCGAACTGTTCAACGGTGCCGGGCACATGCTGATCGTCTCCGGCAGCGGCGTGCTCGGCGCCTACAGCACCGACGCCACCAAGGTCGGCAAAGGCATCGCCGAAACCCTTGGCGCCGAAGGCAAGGACATCCTGCAACTGCTGAGCGCCGGCACACCGAAGATTCTCGAACAGGGCGACCTGATCCGCGCCGTGTACCCGGTCGATCCGATCGGCAATTCCCGGGCCTGGGGCGTGGTCATCGACCTGCCGAAACAAGTGCTCCTGGCCGACTCGGTCAAGCTGCAAGCGGTGCTCGACGACGCTCAGCAAACCGGCATGATTACCGCGCTGTCGGTGGCCGTGATCGCAGGTCTGATCGGTCTGCTGCTGATCTGGCTCACCGCCTCCGGTGTGACCCGTCCGATCAACAGCGTCGCCGAAATGCTGAAGAACATCGCCAGCGGTGAAGGCGACCTGACCCAGCGTTTGAACTACACCAAGAAAGATGAACTGGGCGAACTGGTGAACTGGTTCAACCGCTTCCTCGACAAGCTGCAACCGACCATCGCCCAGATCAAACAGAGCATCACCGAAGCCCGTGGCACCGCCGATCAATCGTCGGAAATCGCCCGCCAGACCAGCGAAGGCATGCAGGTGCAGTTCCGCGAGATCGATCAGGTGGCCACCGCCTCCAACGAAATGAGCGCCACCGCCCATGACGTGGCCAACAGCGCCTCGAACGCTGCCAATGCCGCCAAGGGCGCCGATCAGTCGGCCAAGGACGGGATGTCGATCATCGAACGCAGCACCCGCGACATCAATCAACTGGCCGACGAAGTCAGTAAAGCAGTGACCGAAGTCGAGGAGCTGGCGGTCAACAGTGAGCAGATCGGCTCTGTGCTGGAAGTGATCCGCAGCATCGCCGAACAGACCAACCTGCTGGCGCTGAACGCTGCGATCGAAGCGGCCCGTGCCGGTGAAAGCGGCCGTGGATTCGCGGTGGTTGCCGACGAAGTGCGCAACCTGGCCAAGCGCACTCAGGACTCGGTGGAAGAAATCCGCGTGGTGATCGAACGCATCCAGACCGGCACCCGTGGCGTGGTCGCGACCATGCATTCGAGCCAGACCCAGGCCCACAACAACGCCGGGCAGATCCGCCAGGCCGTGGACGCCCTCGGCAAGATCAGCGATGCGGTGACCGTGATCAGCGACATGAACCTGCAAATCGCCAGCGCCGCCGAACAGCAAAGCGCCGTGGCCGAAGAGGTCAACCGCAACGTGTCGGCGATCCGCACTGTCACCGAGACCCTGACCGAACAGGCCACCGAATCGGCGGCGATCAGCAGCCAGTTGAATGCCCTGGCCAGTCAGCAGATGAAATTGATGGATCAGTTCCGCGTCTGACCTCCCTTCCCTGATCGTTCCCACGCTCCGCGTGGGAATGCAGCCCAGGACGCTCCGCGTCCCGCTCCTGAATTGGAACGCAGAGCATGGGAACGATCTCGTCATCTGTTCTATGATCAGGCCCTCTTCCGGAGGGCCTTCGATGACTGATCTGCTCACGTCCATTCAAGCCGCGCTTGGCTTGTCCCGCACGCCGATTCCGTTCACCGCGGAGGGCGCCCTGCCCTCCGCGTTTGCCGTCACTGACCTTGCCTGCGCAAGCATTGCCGCTGCCGGGCAGGCAGTCGCGGAACTGCTCCAGCAGCAAACCGGCGACTTGCCCGGTATTGAAGTCGATCGACGCCTCGCCTCGTTCTGGTTTGCCACTTCGCTACGGCCGATCGGCTGGGAAGTGCCGCCGCTGTGGGATCCGGTCGCCGGCGACTACGCAACGAAGGACGGCTGGATCCGCCTGCACACCAACGCCCCGCATCACCGCGCCGCCGCCGAAAGCGTGCTGGGTGCCTGCGCCGACCGCACGGCGATGGCGGCGAAAGTCGCGCAATGGGCCAGTGCCGATCTGGAGCAAGCGGTGGTCGATGCCAAGGGCTGCGCCGCCGAAATGCGCAGTTGGGCGCAGTGGCAGAAGCATCCGCAAGGGCTGGCGGTGAATGCCGAGCCGCTGGTGCATTTCAGTGATGGGAAAGACGAAAGCCATCAACCCTGGCAAGGCTCGGTGGCGCAGCCATTGGCCGGGCTCAAGGTGCTCGATCTGACTCGCGTACTGGCCGGCCCCACCGCCAGCCGCTTTCTCGCAGGGCTCGGCGCCAATGTCCTGCGCATCGACCCGCCGACCTGGAACGAGCCCGGCGTAGTGCCGGAAGTGACCCTCGGTAAACGCTGTGCGCGTCTGGATCTGCATGAGCCGGCAGATCGCGCGGTGTTTGAAAGCCTGCTCAAGGACGCTGACATTCTGCTGCACGGCTATCGCGCCGATGCGCTTGAGCATCTCGGTTTTGGCGCCGAACGTCGCCGGCAACTGGCGCCGGGGCTGATCGACGTCTGCCTCAATGCCTACGGCTGGAGCGGCCCGTGGCAGAACCGCCGGGGCTTCGACAGTCTGGTGCAGATGAGCAGCGGCATCGCAGAGGCCGGACAGCGCTGGAAGCAGGCTGACAAACCGACACCGCTGCCGGTGCAGGCACTGGATCATGCGACGGGGTATCTGATGGCGGCGAGTGCGATCCGGTTACTGGCTGAAAGGCTGCGCAGTGGTCGAGGTGGATCGGCGCGATTGTCGCTGGCGCGCACGGCGAAACTGTTGATTGAACATGGGCCGGGGACGGACGAAGCGCTGCGTCCGGAAGATGAGCAGGATCAGCGCTTGCGGGTGGAACAGACGCCGTGGGGCCCCGCGCATCGGCTTGAAGCCCCGCTGAAGATCAGCGGGACGCCTCTGCAGTGGGCTTTGCCGGCCACTGAGTTGGGATCGCATCAACCGCAGTGGCTCTGAGATTCGTGCATGGTTTGAGATCGCTGCCCTCACCCCAGCCCTCTCCCGGGGGGAGAGGGAGCCGACCGAGTTGTCTGGCGCCATGCATCGACCTGAGAGATCGAGTCGATTTTGGATTCGATGCAGAACGTTCAAGTCGGTGTACTTCTCAAATATCCCCCAATCGGCTCCCTCTCCCTCCGGGAGAGGGCTGGGGTGAGGGCAGCGATCTCAAGCCGTACACCAAAACCTCAGTCGAATCGGCTCAAAGACGCCCACAAAACCTGCGCCGCATACCCCCGAAACGGCCGCCAGGCCTCTGCCCGAACAGACAACTCCCGCGCCGTCATCCGTTCCCCTTCCAGCACCTCCAACGCCCGCAGCAACCCCACATCGCCGGTCGGAAACCCGTCCATGTCCCGCAACTGCCGCAGGGCAATGTACTGCGCCGTCCAGTCGCCAATCCCGTGCAGCGCCAGCAACCGCGCGGTCCCGGAGGCAAACAGCAACGGATCATCCAGCAACGCCTGCGCGACCCCGGACAAAGTGCGTCCGCGACTTTTCGGCATACCCAGCGTCGCCAGATCCGCGTTCGCCAAGACCGCTGCGTCGGGAAACACATGGGTCAGCCCCGACACCGAAGAACGCAACGGCTCGCCATACTGCGCCACCATTTTCCCCGCCAGCCGGATCGCCCCGACCACCGTAATCTGCTGCCCCAGCACTGCCCTAAACGCCAGCTCCAGTCCGTCCCACGCGCCCGGCACCCGCAACCCCGGGCGTTCGGCAATCAATGGCGCCAGCAGCGGATCCGCCGCCAGATGGCGCTGCATCGTCGGCAGATCCGCGTCCAGATCGAACAGCCGACGCAAGCGCGTGATGATCTCGGGCACCGCCGTCGCATCCGGAAAATCCAGCTCGACCTCCAGTGCATCGCCGTCACCGGGCCAGACCGAAACCGTGCCATGCACACCGTTCAAACCGATGCTGCGCGAATACACGCCATCGACCACGGTCTCCATCCCGACCACCGCCCGCGCCGCGAGAAACCCGAGCATCGCCGGCCAGTCGTAGGGCGCCAGGTATTCGAGCCGCAGCCTCACAACGACAGCACACCGCTGTACAACCCGTAGGCCGCAAGCCCGGCACCGGCGATGACACAGGTGAAAATCCCCTTCTCGATCGTGGTGAACAGCGGCTCGCCCTGCTCATGCTTGGCCTTGGCGAACAGAATCACCCCCGGCGCATACAACAGCGCTGACAGCAGCAAATATTTCACCCCGCCGGCGTACAGCAACCACACCGCGTAGCACAGGGCGATGCCGCCGATCAGCAGATCCTTGGTGCGTTCGGCCGAGGCATGTTCATAGGTTTCTCCCCGCCCGCTCAACAGCACCGCATAGGCCGCCGACCACAGGTACGGCACCAGAATCATCGACGACGCGAGGTAGATCAGACTGGTGTAGGTGCCGGCGGAAAACAGCGTGATCAGCAGGAAAATCTGGATCATCACGTTGGTCAGCCACAGCGCGTTGACCGGCACATGGTTGGCGTTTTCCTTTTTCAGGAACGCCGGCATGGTCTTGTCCTTGGCGGTGGCGAAGAGGATTTCGGCGCACAACAGCGCCCAGGACAACAACGCACCGAGCAATGAAATCGCCAGGCCGATGCTGATCGCCAGCGCGCCCCACGGCCCGACGATGTGTTCCAGCACCGCCGCCAGCGAAGGGTTCTGCAGGGTCGCCAGTTCCGGCTGGCTCATGATCCCCAGCGACAGCACGTTGACCAGCACCAGCAGCGCCAGCACGCCAATGAAACCGATCACCGTGGCCCGACCGACGTCCGCGCGTTTCTCGGCCCGCGCCGAATACACGCTGGCGCCTTCGATGCCGATGAACACGAACACCGTCACCAGCATCATGTTGCGCACCTGATCCATCACCCCGCCGAAGTTCGGGTTGCTGTGGCCCCAGATGTCACGGGTAAAGATATCGGCCTTGAACGCCACGGCAGCGATGACGATGAACATGATCAGCGGCACGATCTTGGCCACGGTCGTCAGCTGGTTGATGAACGCCGCCTCCTTGATCCCGCGCATCACCAGAAAATGCACGGCCCACAGCAACACCGAAGCGCAACCAATTGCGATCGGCGTGTTGCCCTGACCGAACACCGGAAAGAAGTAGCCGAGGGTGCTGAACAGCAACACGAAATACCCGACGTTGCCCAGCCAGGCGCTGATCCAGTAGCCCCACGCCGACGAGAACCCCATGTAGTCGCCAAACCCGGCCTTGGCGTAGGCGTAGACGCCGGAGTCCAGTTCCGGTTTGCGGTTGGCCAGGGTCTGGAACACGAACGCCAGGGTGAGCATGCCGATGGCCGTGATCCCCCAGCCGATCAGGATTGCCCCGGCGTCGGCGCGAGCCGCCATGTTCTGCGGCAAAGAGAAAATCCCCCCGCCAATCATCGACCCCACCACCAGGGCGATCAGCGCGCCAAGGCGCAGCTTTTGCGTCGGTTGCGACATTCAAATCTCCTTGAAAGATGGGTGAGGTTTTTATTTGTAACAACTATTAACTAAACGGATAAAACTGACTGACGTTTATCAGGTAATGCCGATAAACGTCCGGTTATATATAGCCGATGACGCTAACGCCTAGCACGTTAAGACAGTTTTGTGCGCTGATCCTAATAAATCAATTCTGTACTGAAAACAGATGTGAAAAATTTGCCAAAAGTGGAAAAGCAACTAGCGTGATAACTCGAAAGTAATAGGATCCATTCCCAACCACATCGACCAAAGGCCTCTGGGACGGGCCTTCCAGACAATAGCTTTATGCCTGCAGTGGTTTCATAAGTCATTCATTAACAATGGAATGTGAGCATGCACTGATCTAAGTCAGCTGTTTGAAAAGCCAACAGAACTACGCTGTGAACTCTTCTCTCCTGCAATGGAGTCATGCAATGTCTGAAGCTCCCGGAAAACTACGGCTAGGTGCACTGGTTGCCCTGGTAGTCGGATCAATGATCGGTGGCGGGATATTCTCTTTGCCACAAAACATGGCAGCCAGCGCCGACGTCGGTGCCGTGCTGATCGGTTGGGCCATCACCGCTGTCGGTATGCTCACTCTCGCTTTTGTCTTCCAGACCCTCGCCAATCGCAAACCTGACCTGGACGGCGGTGTCTACGCCTACGCCAAGGCCGGTTTCGGCGACTACATGGGTTTTTCTTCGGCCTGGGGCTACTGGATCAGTGCCTGGCTGGGCAACGTCGGTTACTTCGTTCTGCTGTTCAGCACCCTCGGTTACTTCTTTCCGATTTTCGGTGAAGGCAACACCGTTGCTGCGGTGATCGGTGCGTCGGTTTTGCTGTGGGCGGTGCACTTCCTGGTGCTGCGCGGGATCAAGGAAGCGGCGTTCATCAACCTGGTGACCACCGTCGCCAAGGTCGTGCCGTTGCTGCTGTTCGTCCTGATCGCGATCTTCGCCTTCAAACTGGACATCTTCACCGCCGACATCTGGGGCGTGAAAAACCCGGATCTGGGCAGCGTGATGAACCAGGTGCGCAACATGATGCTGGTCACCGTGTGGGTGTTCATCGGCATCGAGGGCGCGAGCATCTTCTCGGCCCGGGCGGAAAAACGTTCGGACGTCGGCAAGGCCACCGTGATCGGTTTCATCACCGTGCTGCTGTTCCTGGTGCTGGTGAACGTGCTGTCGCTGGGCATCATGACCCAGCCGGAACTGGCCAAACTGCAGAACCCGTCGATGGCCGCCGTGCTGGAGCACGTGGTCGGTCACTGGGGCGCGGTGCTGATCAGCGTCGGCCTGATCATCTCGCTGCTGGGGGCGCTGCTGTCGTGGGTGTTGCTGTGCGCGGAGATCATGTTCGCCGCCGCCAAGGACCACACCATGCCGGAGTTCCTGCGCAAGGAGAACGCCAACCACGTGCCGGTCAACGCCCTGTGGCTGACCAACGCGATGGTGCAGCTGTTCCTGATCATCACCCTGTTCTCGGCCAGCACTTACCTGTCGCTGATCTACCTCGCCACTTCGATGATTCTGGTGCCGTACCTGTGGTCGGCGGCCTACGCCCTGCTGCTGGCGGTGCGCGGTGAAAGCTACGAAGGCTTCGCGGCCGAACGCCGCAAGGACCTGATCATCGGCGCCATCGCCCTGATCTATGCGGTCTGGCTGCTCTACGCCGGTGGCGTGAAGTACCTGCTGCTGTCAGCCCTGCTCTATGCGCCCGGCGCGATCCTGTTCGCCAAGGCCAAGCTGGAACTCAAACAACCGGTTTTCACCAACGTCGAGAAGCTGATTTTCGCCGCGGTGGTCGTGGGTGCCCTGGTGGCAGCCTACGGTCTCTACGACGGCTTCCTGACTCTGTAACCCCTGACTGATTTGTTATCTGGAGGATCACTGAAATGACCACGGAAAAAGTTAAGTACGGCGTCCATTCCGAAGCCGGCAAACTGCGCAAAGTCATGGTTTGCTCCCCAGGTCTGGCCCATCAGCGGCTGACCCCGAACAACTGCGATGAACTGCTGTTCGACGACGTCATCTGGGTCAACCAGGCCAAGCGCGACCACTTCGACTTCGTGACCAAGATGCGCGAACGCGGGATCGAAGTGCTGGAAATGCACAACCTGCTGACCGACATCGTTTCCAACCCCGAAGCGCTGAAATGGATTCTGGACCGCAAGATCACCCCCGACACCGTCGGCGTCGGCCTGACCAACGAAGTGCGCAGCTGGCTCGAAGGCCTGGAGCCACGCAAGCTCGCCGAGTTCCTGATTGGCGGCGTGGCCGGTGAAGACCTGCCGGAAAGCGAAGGCTCCAGCGTGATCAAGATGTACCGCGATTACCTGGGCCACTCCAGCTTCCTGCTGCCACCGCTGCCCAACACCCAGTTCACCCGCGACACCACTTGCTGGATCTACGGCGGTGTGACGCTCAACCCGATGTACTGGCCGGCCCGTCGTCAGGAAACCCTGCTGACCACCGCCATCTACAAATTCCACCCCGAGTTCACCAACGCCGACTTCGAAGTCTGGTACGGCGACCCGGACAAGGATCACGGCCAGGCCACCCTTGAGGGCGGTGACGTCATGCCGATCGGCAATGGCGTGGTGTTGATCGGCATGGGCGAGCGCACTTCGCGTCAGGCCATCGGCCAACTGGCGCAATCGTTGTTCGCCAAAGGCGCCGTGGAAAAAGTCGTGGTCGCCGGCCTGCCGAAATCCCGCGCGGCGATGCACCTGGACACCGTGTTCAGCTTCTGCGACCGCGACCTGGTCACGGTCTTCCCGGAAGTGGTCAAGGAAATCGTGCCGTTCATCATCCGCCCCGACAGCAGCAAGCCTTATGGGCTGGACGTGCGCCGAGAGAACAAGTCGTTCATCCAGGTGGTGGCCGACGTATTGGGCCTCAAGGAACTGCGCGTCGTCGAAACCGGCGGCAACAGCTTCGCCGCCGAACGCGAGCAATGGGATGACGGCAACAACGTGGTGGCCGTGGAACCGGGCGTGGTCATCGGCTACGACCGCAACACCTACACCAACACCCTGCTGCGCAAGGCCGGGGTCGAGGTCATCACTATCAGCGCCGGCGAACTGGGCCGTGGCCGTGGCGGCGGCCACTGCATGACTTGCCCGATCGTCCGCGACCCAATCGACTACTAACTTTTTGACTTAAAACGACCCGGCGCTGTGAAAGCGTAGCGAGCGAAGGAAAGACAAGGCAAAAACAGGCGAGGAAGCGGAGTTTACTGGCTGTAAATGAGCATTCCGAGCCTGTTTTTAACGCAGTATTTCCGAGCGCAGTAGCTTTCACAGTGTCGGGCAAGGAGATCAATCATGGCTTTCAACATCCACAACCGTAACCTGCTCAGCCTGGAACACCACACCCCACGTGAGCTGCGTTACCTGCTCGACCTGTCCCGCGACCTCAAGCGCGCCAAGTACACCGGCACCGAGCAACAACACCTGAAGGGCAACAACATCGCCCTGATCTTCGAAAAAACCTCGACCCGCACCCGTTGCGCGTTCGAAGTCGCCGCGTATGACCAGGGCGCCAACGTCACCTACATCGACCCGAATTCCTCGCAGATCGGCCACAAGGAAAGCATGAAGGACACAGCCCGCGTGCTGGGTCGCATGTACGACGCCATCGAGTACCGTGGCTTCAAGCAGGAAATCGTCGAAGAGCTGGCCAAGTTCGCCGGCGTGCCGGTGTTCAACGGCCTGACCGATGAATATCACCCAACGCAAATGATCGCCGACGTGCTGACCATGCGTGAGCACGCCGACAAGCCGATCCATGAAATCAGCTACGCCTACCTGGGCGACGCCCGCAACAACATGGGCAACTCGCTGCTGCTGGTCGGCGCCAAACTGGGCATGGACGTGCGCATCTGCGCGCCGAAAGCCCTGTGGCCCCACGACGATCTGGTCGATCGCTGCAAGAAATACGCAGAGGAAAGCGGTGCCCGCATCACCCTGACTGACGACCCGAAAGCCGCCGTCAAAGGCGTGGACTTCATCCACACCGACGTCTGGGTATCGATGGGCGAACCGGTTGAAGCCTGGGCCGAGCGTATCCAGCAACTGCTGCCATATCAGGTCAACAAAGAGCTGATGAAAGCCACCGGCAACCCACGCACCAAGTTCATGCATTGCCTGCCGGCGTTCCACAACAGCGATACCAAGGTCGGCAAACAGATCGCCGAGCAGTATCCGCACCTGGCCAACGGCATCGAAGTGACCGACGACGTGTTCGAGTCGCCTGCCTGCATCGCCTTCGAGCAAGCGGAAAACCGCATGCACACCATCAAGGCGATTCTGGTGTCGACCCTGGCTGATCTGTAAGCGTTGACCTTTGACCTGCGGGCGCCGCCGAAGGCTGCACCCGCAGGCTCACCGAATTCTGAAAGGACTGCATTATGCGTATCGTCGTAGCTCTGGGCGGTAACGCCCTGCTCCGCCGTGGTGAGCCGATGACCGCTGACAACCAGCGCGCCAACATCCGCATCGCCACCGAGCAAATCGCCAAGATTCATCCCGGCAACCAACTGGTCATCGCCCACGGCAATGGCCCGCAAGTCGGCCTGCTGTCGTTGCAGGCAGCCGCCTACACCTCCGTCACCCCTTACCCGCTGGACGTGCTCGGTGCCGAAACCGAAGGCATGATCGGCTACATCATCGAACAGGAACTGGGCAACCTGCTGGACTTCGAAGTCCCGTTCGCCACCCTGCTCACCCAGGTCGAAGTCGACGCCAACGACCCGGCCTTCAAGAACCCGACCAAACCGATCGGCCCGGTCTACGACAAGGCTGAAGCAGAAAAACTCGCCGCCGAAAAAGGCTGGGCGATTGCCCCGGACGGCGACAAGTTCCGTCGTGTGGTGGCCAGCCCGCGGCCGAAACGCATCTTCGAAATCCGCCCGATCAAGTGGCTGCTGGACAAGGGCAGCATCGTGATCTGCGCCGGCGGCGGCGGCATCCCGACCATGTATGACGAGAAGCGCAACCTCAAAGGTATTGAGGCGGTGATCGACAAAGACCTGTGCTCGTCGCTGCTCGCCGAACAACTGGAAGCCGACTTGCTGGTGATCGCCACCGACGTCAACGCGGCGTACATCGACTTCAAAAAACCGACCGAGAAAGCCATCGCCCAGGCTCACCCGGACGAACTCGAACGCCTGGGCTTCGCTGCCGGCTCCATGGGGCCGAAGGTGCAGGCAGCCTGTGAATTTGCGCGCCATACTGGCAAGGTTGCGGTGATCGGTTCGCTGGCGGACATCGAAGCCATCGTCCAGGGCACCGCCGGTACGCGGGTCAGCACCGCCGCGCCAGGCATCACCTACCGATAACCAGAAATACCGGGGGCAGACCCAGGGTCTGCCCTTCTCCCATGCCTTGAAAGGAGAGAACACCATGGCCCAGTTCGAACCCGGTCACTTGCACATCGAACGGCACGCGTTGACCCAGGATGACGTCAACTACAACATCCGCCTCGAATACGAGGTGTCGCAGGATCCGCAAAAAGGCAAAGGGATACAGTTCCGGCTGGTTGGAACCATCCAGGGCAAAGAGGTCAACGAACCGTTCTTCCTGCCCAAGGAAGAGGCCTACAACTTCGCTCGCAACGTGACGCAGATTGCCGAAAAGTACGGCATCCCCAAGAGCCACAGCCAGATCGGCTCGGTTCACAAGCATTACGATTTGATGTTTGAAGACATCCGTGTGCAGTTGAATATGAAATCCGGGGATCCGGTCAATCCCGAGCATTTCGAGTAACCCCGCACACCACAGATCCATTGTGGGAGCGAACTCGCTCCCACAGGAGATGCATACCTGCCGCAAGTTCACGTCGGATTTCACCTGAAGCCCCGCCCCAAGGCATACTTGCCCCCCTCCGTACTCCAGAACACTGAACCACCCCATGCGTATCCACGTCAGCTTCATCGACCGCGTCGGCATCACCCAGGAAGTCCTGGCGATACTCGGTGGGCGCAACCTCAATCTGGATGCGGTGGAAATGGTCCCGCCGAACGTCTACATCGACGCCCCGACCCTCAGCCCGCAAGTGCTCGAAGAACTCAAGGATGCGTTGTTCCGGGTGCGCGGCGTGGAGGCCGTGGTGGTGGTCGACATCCTCCCCGGTCAGCGTCGGCACTTGCAGCTCGACGCGTTGCTCGCGGCGATGACCGACCCGGTGCTGGCGCTGGACAGCGCCGGCAAAGTGCTGCTGGCCAACCCGGCGCTGATCGCCTTGTACGGTCGCGAGCCGGCCGGTGAAAGCGTCTCGGAACTGTTCAACGATCCCGGCCTGCTCGAAACCTTGCTGGAACAAGGCTTCCGCTTGCCACTGCGGGAAATCACCGTCAACGGCCAGACCCTGTTGCTGGACGCCACGCCGATCACCGACGCCGGCGCCCTGCTGACCCTGTATCAACCGAACCGCATCGGCGAACAACTCTCGGCGCTGCACCATGACCATGCCGAAGGTTTCGATGCGCTGCTCGGCGAATCCCCGGCGATCCGCACGCTCAAGGCCCGCGCGCAACGGGTGGCAGCCCTCGATGCGCCACTGCTGATTCAGGGCGAAACCGGCACCGGCAAGGAATTGGTAGCCCGCGCCTGCCACGCCATCAGCACCCGCCATAGCGCGCCATTTCTGGCGCTGAACTGCGCGGCCCTGCCGGAGAACCTCGCCGAGAGCGAACTGTTCGGCTACGCCCCCGGCGCCTTCACCGGCGCACAACGGGGCGGCAAACCGGGGCTGATGGAACTGGCCAACCAGGGCACGGTGTTTCTCGACGAGATCGGCGAAATGTCGCCGTACTTGCAGGCCAAGCTGCTGCGCTTTCTCAACGATGGCAGCTTCCGCCGGGTGGGCGGTGATCGCGAAGTGAAGGTCAACGTGCGCATCCTCAGCGCGACCCACCGCGACCTGGAAAAAATGGTCAGCGAAGGCCTGTTCCGCGAAGACCTGTTCTATCGCCTCAACGTGCTCAACGTCGAAGTGCCGCCGTTGCGCGAACGCGGTCAGGACATTCTGCTGTTGGCGCGTTACTTCATGCAGCAGGCCTGCGCGCAGATCCAGCGCCCGGTCTGCCGCCTCGCCCCGGGAACTTACCCGGCACTGCTCGGCAACCGCTGGCCGGGCAACGTGCGGCAATTGCAGAACGTGATCTTCCGCGCCGCCGCCATCTGCGAAAGCAGTCTGGTGGACATCGGCGACCTCGACATCGCCGGCACCTCGGTGGCACGCCAGACCGATACCGACGTCGACAGCCTGGAAGAAGCCGTGGAGGCGTTCGAGAAATCGCTGCTGGAAAAACTCTACGTCAGCTACCCCTCGACCCGCCAACTGGCCAGCCGCCTGCAGACCTCACACACGGCGATTGCCCATCGGCTGCGCAAATACGGGATTCCGGGAAAAGCCTGAATCCCGCCAAAAGCGACCTCCATCTGTACTGAAAGCGCTACAGCGGAACGATATCGCTACACCCTCCTTCGGCCACCGCCGTGCAAGGCTTTGATCCGCTTCAGCTTTTTTCTTCGCTCCAAGCTGTAGCGATTTCGCTACAGCGTGCTCGATCACAACCGCCAACAAATCAATCAACTAATTGATTTATAACGATATTTTTACGTTGGCCGCGTTCTTGCTAAGTAACCGCTCATAAAATCAGGGCATTGCCGCCCGAGTATTCCACCGCGTCCACCAGACGAGTCTGGCCCTTAGGAGATTCCATGAGCGAGTTGCGTTTTACTGAAGATCACGAATGGCTGCGCGCCGAAGCCGATGGCTCTGTCACCGTTGGCATCACCGCTTTCGCGCAGAACGCTTTGGGCGACGTGGTGTTCGTGCAACTGCCTGAACTGCAGGCGTACGAGAAAGGCGCCGAAGCCGCCACCGTGGAATCGGTAAAAGCCGCCAGCGGCGTTTACATGCCACTGGACGGTGAAGTCCTGGCCACCAACCCGGCCCTGGAAGACAGCCCTGAGCTGGTCAACGAAGATCCGCTGGGCGAAGGCTGGTTCTTCCGCTTCAAGCCAGCCGACGCTTCGGCCGTCGCCAAGTTGCTGGATCAGGACGCCTACGACCGTCTGATCAAAGCCCAAGCCGAAGCCTGAGGAACCTGACATGACCCAAGTAAATCTCGGCACCGCCAATGAATTCATCGCCCGTCACATCGGCCCGCGCGCCGGTGACGAGCAGGCCATGCTCAACAGCCTCGGCTTCGACTCGCTGGAAGCCCTGAGCGCCAGCGTCATCCCGGAAAGCATCAAGGGCACCAGCGTGCTCGGCCTCGATGACGGCCTGAGCGAAGCCGATGCCCTGGCGATGATCAAAGGCATCGCCGGCAAGAACCAACTGTTCAAGACCTACATCGGCCAGGGCTACTACAACTGCCACACACCGTCGCCGATCCTGCGCAACCTGCTGGAAAACCCGGCCTGGTACACCGCTTACACCCCGTACCAGCCAGAAATTTCCCAGGGCCGTCTCGAAGCGCTGCTGAACTTCCAGACCCTGATCAGCGACCTCACCGGCCTGCCGATCGCCAACGCCTCGCTGCTCGATGAAGCCACCGCCGCTGCCGAAGCCATGACCTTCTGCAAACGCCTGAGCAAGAACAAGGGCAGCCATCAGTTCTTCGCCTCGATCCACAGCCACCCGCAAACCCTCGACGTACTGCGCACCCGTGCCGAGCCTCTGGGCATTGAAGTGGTGGTCGGCGACGAGCGTGAACTGACCGACGTGACGCCGTTCTTCGGCGCACTGCTGCAATACCCGGCGAGCAACGGTGATGTGTTCGACTACCGCGAACTGACCGAACGCTTCCACGCCGCCAACGCACTGGTCGCCGTGGCCGCTGACCTGCTGGCCCTGACCCTGCTGACCCCGCCGGGCGAGTTCGGCGCCGACGTGGCCATCGGCAGCGCCCAACGTTTCGGCGTACCGCTGGGCTTCGGTGGCCCGCACGCGGCTTACTTCTCCACCAAAGATGCGTTCAAGCGCGACATGCCGGGCCGTCTGGTCGGTGTGTCGGTTGACCGCTTCGGCAAACCGGCCCTGCGTCTGGCGATGCAGACCCGCGAGCAACACATCCGCCGCGAGAAAGCCACGTCGAACATCTGCACCGCGCAAGTGCTGCTGGCCAACATCGCCAGCATGTACGCCGTGTACCACGGCCCGAAAGGCCTGACCCAGATCGCCAACCGCGTGCATCACCTGACCGCGATCCTGGCCAAGGGCCTGAGCGCACTGGGCGTGACCGTCGAGCAAAGCAGCTTCTTCGACACCCTGACCCTGGCCACCGGCGCGCAAACTGCCGCGCTGCACGACAAGGCTCGTGCCCAACAGATCAACCTGCGGGTGATCGACGCCCAGCGTCTGGGCCTGTCGGTCGACGAAACCACCACCCAGGCCGACATCGAAACCCTGTGGGGCCTGTTCGCCGACGGCAAGACCCTGCCGGATTTCGCTGCTCTCGCCGCTTCGGCTGCAAGCACTATTCCAGCCGCACTGGTTCGCCAGTCGCCGATCCTCAGCCACCCGGTGTTCAACCGTTATCACTCGGAAACCGAGCTGATGCGCTACCTGCGCAAACTGGCGGACAAGGACCTGGCACTGGATCGCACCATGATCCCGCTGGGCTCATGCACCATGAAACTCAACGCCGCCAGCGAAATGATCCCGGTGACCTGGGCCGAATTCGGCGCCCTGCACCCGTTCGCCCCGGCCGAGCAAAGCGCCGGTTACCAGCAACTGACTGACGAACTGGAAGCGATGCTCTGCGCCGCCACCGGTTACGACTCGATCTCCCTGCAACCGAACGCCGGTTCCCAGGGTGAATACGCCGGTCTGCTGGCAATCCGTGCCTATCACCAGAGCCGTGGCGAAGACCGTCGCGACATCTGCCTGATCCCGTCGTCCGCCCACGGCACCAACCCGGCGACCGCCAACATGGCCGGCATGCGCGTGGTCGTGACCGCCTGCGACGCCCGTGGCAACGTGGACATCGAAGACCTGCGCGCCAAGGCCATCGAGCACCGCGAACACCTCGCGGCGCTGATGATCACTTACCCGTCGACCCACGGCGTGTTCGAAGAAGGCATCCGCGAAATCTGCGGCATCATTCATGACAACGGCGGCCAGGTGTACATCGACGGCGCCAACATGAACGCGATGGTCGGCCTCTGCGCACCGGGCAAATTCGGCGGCGACGTCTCGCACCTGAACCTGCACAAGACCTTCTGCATCCCCCACGGCGGTGGCGGCCCGGGCGTCGGCCCTATCGGCGTGAAATCGCACCTGACCCCGTTCCTGCCGGGCCATGGCCACATGGAACGCAAGGAAGGCGCGGTCTGCGCAGCACCGTTCGGCAGCGCGAGCATTCTGCCGATCACCTGGATGTACATTCGTATGATGGGTGGCGCAGGTCTGAAGCGCGCTTCGCAACTGGCGATCCTCAATGCCAACTACATTTCCCGTCGCCTGGAAGAGCACTATCCAGTGCTGTACACCGGCAGCAACGGTCTGGTGGCGCACGAGTGCATCCTCGACCTGCGTCCGCTGAAAGACAGCAGCGGCATCAGCGTCGATGACGTGGCCAAGCGTCTGATCGACTTCGGCTTCCACGCCCCGACCATGTCGTTCCCGGTGGCCGGCACGCTGATGATCGAGCCGACCGAAAGTGAATCCAAGGAAGAGCTGGACCGCTTCTGCGACGCCATGATCCGCATCCGCGAAGAAATCCGCGCAGTGGAAAACGGCACGCTGGACAAGGACGACAACCCGCTGAAGAACGCACCGCACACCGCTGCAGAGCTGGTTGGCGAGTGGACTCACCCGTACAGCCGCGAGCAAGCGGTGTACCCGGTGGCGTCATTGATCGAAGGCAAGTACTGGCCGCCGGTCGGTCGCGTCGACAACGTGTTCGGCGACCGCAACCTGGTCTGCGCCTGCCCGTCGATCGAAAGCTACGCTTGACCTGTGAGGGGGCGGGTTCGCCCGCCCCTTTCATGCGTGCCTGATGTGCCTATAACAAGAAACCGGAGAACAACCATGTCGTTAAGCGTGTTCGACCTGTTCAAGATTGGCATCGGCCCCTCCAGCTCCCACACCGTCGGCCCGATGCGCGCAGCCGCGCGCTTCGTCGAAGGCCTGCGCCGGGAAAACCTGTTGTCGGCCACCACCAGCGTCAGGGTCGAGTTGTACGGATCCCTCGGCGCCACCGGCAAGGGTCACGGCAGCGACAAGGCTGTGTTGCTGGGCCTGGAAGGTGAACACCCGGATACCGTGGATACCGAAACCGTCGCCGCACGTCTCGCACAGATTCGCGGCAGCGGGCGTTTGAACCTGCTCGGTGAACACAGCATCGCGTTCAACGAAAAAGAACATCTGGCAATGATCCGCAAGCCGTTGGCCTATCACCCCAACGGCATGATCTTCCGTGCCTTCGATGCGGCGGGATTGCAGATCCGCAGCCGCGAGTACTACTCGGTCGGCGGTGGTTTTGTGGTCGACGAAGATGCGGCCGGAGCCGACCGTATCGTCGAAGACGCCACACCGCTGACCTTCCCGTTCAAAAGTGCCAAGGACTTGCTCGGTCACTGCGCCACCTACGGTCTGTCGATCAGTCAGGTGATGCTGACCAACGAAAGCGCCTGGCGCCCGGAAGCGGAAACCCGCGCCGGCCTGCTGAAAATCTGGCAAGTGATGCAGGACTGCGTGGCCGCCGGCTGTCGCAACGAAGGCATTCTGCCGGGTGGCCTGAAGGTCAAGCGGCGGGCGGCGGCGTTGCACCGGCAACTGTGCAAGAACCCGGAATCGTCGCTGCGCGACCCGTTGTCGGTGCTGGACTGGGTCAACCTCTACGCCCTCGCCGTCAACGAAGAAAACGCCAATGGCGGGCGCGTGGTTACGGCGCCGACCAACGGCGCGGCAGGGATTATTCCCGCCGTATTGCATTACTACATGCGCTTCATTCCCGGCGCCAACGATGACGGCGTGGTGCGTTTCCTGCTGACCGCGGCGGCCATCGGCATTCTGTACAAGGAGAACGCCTCGATTTCCGGCGCCGAAGTCGGCTGTCAGGGCGAGGTCGGCGTGGCCTGCTCGATGGCGGCCGGCGCGTTGTGCGAAGTCCTCGGCGGCAGCGTGCAGCAAGTGGAAAACGCCGCTGAAATCGGCATGGAACACAACCTCGGCCTGACCTGCGACCCGATTGGCGGGCTGGTGCAGGTGCCGTGTATCGAGCGCAACGCCATGGGCTCGGTCAAGGCGATCAACGCCGTGCGCATGGCCATGCGCGGAGACGGGCAGCACTTCGTCTCCCTCGACAAGGTCATCCGCACCATGCGCCAGACCGGCGCCGACATGAAAAGCAAATACAAGGAGACCGCCCGCGGCGGTCTGGCGGTCAACATTATCGAGTGTTAATTAGCCCCCTCTCCCTCCGGGAGAGGGTTGGTGTGAATCAAGGAGTCCCGCATGTCCACCGAACAACTGTCGAAAACCCCGCTGCACGCTCTGCACATCGAACTCGGCGCCCGCATGGTGCCGTTCGCCGGCTACGACATGCCGGTGCAATACCCGCTGGGCGTGATGAAAGAACACCAGCACACCCGTGAGCAGGCCGGGCTGTTCGATGTCTCGCACATGGGTCAGATCCGCCTGACCGGCGCCAATGCCACCAAAGCCCTGGAAACCCTGGTGCCGGTGGACATCATCGACCTGCCGGTGGGCATGCAGCGCTATGCGATGTTCACCAACGAAACCGGTGGCATCCTTGATGACCTGATGGTCGCCAACCTGGGCAACGACGAACTGTTCCTGGTGGTCAACGCCGCGTGCAAGGACCAGGACCTGGCCCATCTGCAGAAGCACATCGGCGATCAATGCAAGATCGAGCCATTGTTCGAAGAACGCGCCCTGCTCGCCCTGCAAGGCCCGGCCGCCGTGACCGTGCTGGCGCGCCTGGCACCGGAAGTGGCGAAGATGACCTTCATGCAGTTCGCCCGCGTGAAACTGCTGGGCGTCGATTGCTTCGTCAGCCGTTCGGGCTACACCGGTGAAGACGGTTTCGAAATCTCCGTACCGGCAGCCGAAGCGGAAAAACTCGCCCGCGCCCTGCTCGCCGAACCGGAAGTGGCCGCCATCGGCCTCGGTGCCCGTGACTCGCTGCGTCTGGAAGCCGGCCTGTGCCTGTACGGCCACGACATGAACACCGACACCACGCCGATCGAAGCGAGCCTGCTGTGGGCCATCTCCAAGCCACGCCGCGCTGATGGCGCACGTGCCGGTGGTTTCCCGGGTGCAGAACAGGTTTTCAGCCAGCAACAGAACGGTGTCGCGCGCAAACGCGTCGGCCTGTTGCCGCAGGAGCGCACGCCGGTCCGTGAAGGGGCAGAAATCGTCAACGAAGCCGGCGAGATCATCGGCAGCGTGTGCAGCGGCGGTTTCGGTCCGACTCTGGGTGGGCCATTGGCGATGGGTTACCTCGACAGCGCCTATGTCGCACTCGACACGCCAGTCTGGGCCATCGTTCGTGGGAAAAAGGTGCAAATGCTTGTAAGCAAAATGCCATTCGTTCCACAACGCTACTATCGTGGTTGATTGACTGTTTCTATAAGTAACGCGATTGCGTTATGCGTGCACTAATGTGTAACGCAATCGCCATAAAACAGTGCACTTTCTTTACATTCGATTCGAATATGAACTTGGCTTATAACGTTCGAAAACAATTGAACAAGCTAATCGTATAAGCCCGACTAATGGACTGACTAACTGCCAGCAAGCACAGGAAAACCGGGGCCCTCACGGGGCTTGTTTTTCCTCCTGTAGTTGGCGTAGAGTTTGTCCACTGTGTTTGCATGGGTCAGCTTGGAATCGTGACCTGGGCAGTAGCCTACAAGTTAGCTACATCCCGTTCGACGTCTTCTTACTCTCCTGCAACCAGCCCCAGTACTCTTTCATGAGGAAGAGACTGTCATCAATTTTTGCGTCAAAGGAAATAAGAAATGTCCCAACGTCAGAGCGGTACCGTCAAGTGGTTTAACGACGAGAAAGGTTTTGGTTTTATCACTCCAGAAAGCGGTCCGGATCTGTTCGTGCATTTCCGCGCTATTCAGGGCAACGGCTTCAAGAGCCTGAAAGAAGGCCAGAAAGTGACTTTCGTGGCTGTGCAGGGCCAGAAAGGCATGCAGGCTGACGAAGTACAAGCCGAAGGCTGATCTTCTGTTACGAAAAAGCCCCTGATATTGATATCAGGGGCTTTTTTGTGCGCGCGAATCCGTAAAATGGCGCTTCACTTTCCGTCCAGAGGCTGCCATGTCGAAACACCTGCTCATCCCCCAGGGCGATTTTCCCGCCGTTGGCCTGGGTCGTCGTCTGGCAGCGATGTTCTATGACTTCTTGCTGTGTACCGCCCTGCTGATCGTCACCGGCGGAATCTACAAGATGATCCAGGCCGCGATCATCGGTGAGGAGCGCCTGCGGGTACTGACCGACGCCGGCAAGCTGGACGGCGACCCGCTCTACTCCACCGTGTTGCTGCTGGTGCTGTTTGGCTTCTTCGCCAAGTTCTGGACTCACGCTGGCCAGACACTGGGCATGCAGGTGTGGGGCATCCGCGTACAGAATGCCGATGGCACCGCGATCAGCCTGTGGCAGGCGCTGCTGCGGTTCATGGTATCGATTGCGTCGTGGCTGTGCCTGGGCGTGGGATTCTTCTGGTCGCTGTTCGACAAACGCAAGCGTGCCTGGCATGACATCTATTCGGACACGCAACTGGTGCGGATCCCGAAGAAAGCCAAATAATCCTGCAGATGCAAAAACGCCCCGATCAAATCGGGGCGTTTTGGTTTGTGGCTCAAGGTCAGGCGTTGCCGGCCAGCTTCAACCGCGCAGCCTGAGTGAAATCGAGCATGCGCTTGAGTGGGCGAATCGCCTGGGGAATCAGCGCCGGGTCGACGAAGATCTCGTTCGAGCCCTCCTTCAGGCACTTCAGCGTGCGCTCAAGGGTGTTCATGGCCATCCACGGGCAATGTGCGCAACTGCGGCATGCCGCGCCGTTACCGGCCGTTGGCGCCTCGATGAAGACCTTGTCCGGGCACAGCTGCTGCATCTTGTAGAAGATGCCGCGGTCGGTAGCGACGATCAGGGTCTTGTTCGGCAGCGTTTGTGCGGCAGCGATCAACTGGCTGGTGGAACCGACGGCGTCCGCCAGTTCGATCACCGACGTCGGCGACTCCGGGTGCACCAGAATGGCCGCGTCCGGGTACAACGCTTTCATGTCTTCCAGCTGCTTGGATTTGAACTCTTCATGGACGATGCACGCACCGTCCCAGAGCAGCATGTCGGCGCCGGTCTGACGCTGAATGTAGGTGCCCAGGTGCTTGTCCGGGCCCCAGATGATGGTCTCGCCGTTGTCCATCAGGCTTTCGACGATCTCCAGCGCGCAGCTCGATGTCACCACCCAGTCGGCCCTGGCTTTGACCGCCGCCGACGTGTTGGCATACACCACGACCGTGCGCTCGGGATGCTGATCGCAGAACGCCGAGAACTCATCCACCGGGCAACCCAGGTCCAGCGAGCAGGTCGCCTCCAGGGTGGGCATCAGTACACGTTTTTCCGGGTTGAGAATCTTCGCGGTTTCGCCCATGAACTTCACGCCGGCGACCACCACGGTCTTGGCCGGGTGGGCGTTGCCGAAGCGGGCCATTTCCAGCGAGTCGGAAACGCAACCGCCGGTTTCTTCGGCGAGGGCCTGGATGATCGGATCGCAATAAAAGTGGGCAACCAGCACCGCGTCCTGAGCCTTGAGCTCGGCGGCGATGGCGGAACGGTAATAAGCCTCTTCCTCGGCCGTCAGCGGCTTCGGCTGCTTGGCATCGAGGTGGGCTTGTACCAGAAGGCGTTCGGAAATCTGCGTCATGTTCGCAAGACCTGCAGGCGCATTCGCGCGAAAGTCGAGTATACACCCGGCTCCGGACCGCTTGAGGGTACCGCCGGGAGAGTGAGTTTTATCAGGCACGGACAGCGTTGAAGCTGCGCAAGGCTACAGAATATCCCGGTGATGCAAAAGATGATTCTGACCTGTGTCAGCGCAGCGGCGCCGAAAGGAGACATGCCCGAATCGCAGGCAAAAAAAAACCCGGAAATCCTCACTTTCGTGGGCCTTCCGGATTTTCTAAACCGCCAAATATGGTGGGTCGTGTGGGATTCGAACCTACGACCAATTGGTTAAAAGCCAACTGCTCTACCAACTGAGCTAACGACCCGCTGTGTGGTGGCGCGTATAATACTGATTTTTAAGGACTATTCAACACCTAATTTGAAAATAATCAAAAATAAGGTGTCGGATCGCTGATTCCGGCCGCTGCGAAGCCTTCTGCACGCAGTCGGCAGCTGTCGCATTTGCCGCAGGCACGGCCATTATCGTCCGCCTGATAGCAGGAAACAGTCAGCCCGTAGTCAACACCAAGCTTCACGCCGGCCTCGACGATCTGCGCCTTGCTCAGGTTCTGCAACGGGGCCTGGATGCGGAAACCATTGCCTTCTACACCGGCCTTGGTCGCCAGGTTGGCCATGCGCTCGAACGACTCGATGAACTCGGGACGGCAATCCGGGTAGCCGGAGTAGTCCACTGCGTTGACACCAATAAAGATGTCACGAGCGCCCAATACTTCAGCCCAACCCAACGCTAGAGAAAGGAACACCGTGTTGCGCGCCGGCACATAAGTCACCGGAATGCCTTCACCCAGTTCCTCCGGGATATCGATGCTGCTGTCGGTCAGGGCCGAACCGCCCATGCCGTTCAGGTTCAGACCGATCACCTTGTGCTCGACCACGCCCAGATCGCGAGCGACGCGTGCGGCGGCGTGCAGTTCGGCGTGTGAACGCTGGCCGTAATCGAAGCTCATGGTGTAGCAGCGATAGCCTTCGGCGCGGGCCATCGCCACGACCGTGGCCGAGTCCAGGCCGCCGGACAGCAAAATGACCGCACGCTTTTCAGTAGTGTTCAGTTGTTCAGTCATCTCAGCGCCCCGGCTCGTCATTCCACAGATATTTGTGCAGTTGCAATTGCAGGCGTACCGGCAAATTGTCCGCCACCACCCAATCCGCCAGATCCCGAGCATTCAGGTCATGATGGCTCGGGGAAAACAGCACTTCGCCGGCACGCCGCTCAAGACCGTACTGGATCAGCTTGGATACCGCCCAGTCATAGTCTTCCCGCGAGCAGATGACAAACTTCACCTGATCGTTGGGCGTCAGCAACTCGATGTTCTCGTAACGATTGCGATGGGCTTCTTTGGAATCGGGGGTCTTCAGGTCGACAACCCGACTGACCCGCGGATCGACCGCGGAAATATCGAGGGCGCCGCTGGTTTCCAGCGAGACTTCGTAGCCGGCATCACACAACTGCTTGAGCAAAGGAATGGCATTGGGCTGTGCCAGCGGCTCACCGCCGGTGACACAGACGTAGCGCGGGCGAAACCCGGCTACCTGCTCGAGGATGTCGTCGAGTGTACGAATGGTGCCGCCGCTGAACGCGTAGGCACTGTCGCAGTATTGGCAACGCAATGGGCAACCGGTCAGGCGCACAAAAACAGTGGGCAGCCCGGCAGTCCGCGTTTCCCCCTGCAACGAGTAGAAAACTTCGGTGATTCTCAATGTGTCTTGCATAGTCGCCACGGGCGTAACAGCTAAACAGGCTGTCCGCCTCCGTCAGGCACTTCAGGCAACCCCGCCATCGCGTAGATCACCAGAAGCGTGTTTCATAAAAGGGCGTGAATTCTAACGAAAAAACCCGCGACAAGCGCGGGTTTCTTCTAAACGGGTCAAACAGTATTACATGCGCTGCAGATCGCGCTGGGCCAACTGAGCAGCGGAGGTACCCGGATACTGGGACACCACCTGTTGCAGAATGCCTTTGACCTTGTCGGTGTGACCGAGGCGGCGCTCTACGTCAGCCAGCTTGTACAGCGAATCCGGCACTTTGGCATGCTTGGGATAGAGCTGCGAAACCTTGGCAAAAGCCTGACCTGCACCTTGCAGATCGCCTTTGGCCAGGTTCACTTCACCCAACCAGTACTGGGCATTGCCCGCGTATTGGCTGTTCGGGTATTTACGCAGGAAGGCGGCGAAAGCCTGGCTGGCCTTGTCGAAATCCTTGGCCTTGATCAGGTCGAAGGCTGCATCGTAATACAGCTTTTCCTTGGCCGGATCAGCCGGTTCGCCACCCGCGGCAGGTGCCTGGGCGGCCGCAGCGGCCCCGGCTCCAGCGGCGGCACCGGCAGCAGCACTTGCATCGCCACCGGCAGAAGAATTCTCAGGAGTCGCGGCAGGTGCAGCACCGGATCCTATGCGCCGATCAAGATCCTGGTATCGCTCCAGGGATTCTTGCTTCATGCGCGCAACCTGATTCTGCAGTTCTTCGATCACGCCTTGCTGGCGCGATATCTGATCCTGCATTTGTTGCAGTTGGTTGAACAGCATGCCTTGTGCCGAGGCAGGGGCCGAAGCCGCTCCCCCGGCATAGGCGCCGTTCGTACCGTAACCTGCAGGCGGATAACTGCTCCCGCTATTGTTATAACCGGAGTTGTCATCGACCACAGGAACCGCAGCCCACGCCGCAAGCGGCGCGAGGCTGAGAGCCAGAACAGTTACAGCACGACGGCACGTTCGCATATCGAATTACTTACGCAGTTCGACGCGACGGTTTTGAGCCCAGGACTGCTCGTCGTTGCCGGTAGCAACTGGACGCTCTTCGCCGTAGGAAACCAGTTCCAGCTGAGCTGGGGAAACACCTTGCAGTACCAGGTAGCGCTGAACGGCTTTCGCACGACGCTCGCCCAGTGCCATGTTGTACTCACGAGTACCACGTTCGTCGGTGTTGCCTTCCAGAACAACGCGAGCGCCGTTTGCTTTCAGGTCTTTGGCGTGAACGTCCAGAGCGCGCATGGCTTCTGGCTTCAGGTCCGAGCTGTCGTATTCGAAGTAGAAGGTGGTGATTGCGCGCAGAGCAGCTTCTTCGCTCAGGGAACCGTCAACGGCACCAGTGTTTGCGCCGTAACCAGCGTTTGGATCAACAGCGCCTTCACCGGCGTTGTCGCCGCCTTTGGACGAGCAACCTACAGCTACAGCCATGGCCAGAGCCAGCGCAGCAAATTTACCAAACTTCAGCATTTCCATCGTGAAACTCCTAATGAACCCCAGTGTGTTAAGTAAAACGTGTAGCGCCCGCTCACTTCAGGTAAGGGGACCAGGACGGTTCTCTGACTTCGCCTTGAGCGGTAGGAAGCGGGAGCCTAACGCGTCCATTAATGGACACGAGCATCAAGACTCCCCGGCCCTGTTGGCGGGTGGCGTAGATTACCATGGTGCCGTTGGGCGCAACAGTAGGCGACTCGTCCAGAGTGCTATCAGTGAGGATTTTTACACTTCCCCGCTGCAAATCCTGGGCTGCCACCTTGAAATTGGTGAAACCGTCCTGGCGATGGATCATTACCAGGGTCTTTTCATCAGCCGAAAGCTTCGGGTTGGCGTTGTAGTTACCGATAAAGGTCACTCGCTCCGCACCGCCGCCACTTGCACTGGTTTTGTAGATCTGTGGTTTGCCGCCACGGTCCGAGGTGAAGTAGATGGTCGAACCATCCTTGCCCCAGTACGGTTCGGTGTTGATGCCAGGACCTGCGGTCACGCGAGTGATCTGACGCGAAGCCAGGTTCATCACGTAGATGTCCGGGTTGCCGTCTTTCGACAATACGAACGCCAGGCGATCACCATTCGGCGACCAGGCAGGAGCACCGTTCAGGCCTTCGAAGTTGGTGATCTGCTCACGGCGACCGGTGTCGATGTTCTGCATGAAGATGCGTGGACGCTTCTGCTCGAACGACACGTAGGCAATACGCTTGCCGTCCGGTGCGAAACGCGGCGACAGGATTGGCTCGCGCGATTGCAGCAGGGTTACGGCGCGGGCACCGTCATAGTCCGAACGTTGCAGCGTGTAACGGGTGTTCTTCTCGGAGAAGCGTTCAGCCGTCACGTACAGCAGGCGAGTCGAGAACGCACCGTCGATACCGGTGAGTTTCTGGAACGACTGGTCAGAGATGAAGTGCGCCATGTCGCGCAGTTGCTCGGTCGTGCCGGAAACACTGCCGTCCGCCACTTTCTGCTCGGTAGCGACGTTGAACAGAGCCCACTGCACTTGCAAGCGGCCACCGGCCGGCACGATGTTGCCGACCATGATGAACTGAGCACCTACCGCCTTCCAGTCACGGAAGATGATTTCGCTCGGCTGGCTTGGCTGACTGATCATGTTCTGCTTTGGAATCGGAGCGTAGTAGCCCGAGTTGCGCAGATCGTTACCAACGATTTCAGCAATGTCGTCCGGCAGGACGGCACCGCCCTGGAAGCCGAACGGCACGACGGCAATTGGCGTTGCCTGGGAGCTGCCACTGCTGACCAGGATATTTTTTTCATCTGCCGAAGCCAGTCCTGCAAAGCAGAACAT
The DNA here is from genome assembly GCF_059416185.1 of Pseudomonas sp. GW821-FHT09E04. Lineage (NCBI taxonomy): Bacteria > Pseudomonadati > Pseudomonadota > Gammaproteobacteria > Pseudomonadales > Pseudomonadaceae > Pseudomonas > Pseudomonas sp. GW821-FHT09E04. The sequence goes on along the minus strand of NZ_JBWKOR010000006.1, from coordinate 251,398 downwards.
GACTACAAGCAGTCCTCGAAGAAGGTTTCTCACAAGGCTAGATCCTCAGGTGTGAATGTCATCTTGAATGAACGATAGGGTGCGAAATCCGCTGGTTTCAGACCCTGCATTTCGGTCAATCGACCAATATTTTTTACAGCCGCGACGGCAGAGCTGTCGAACGGCGCGTCACCGCTGGAATGAGCAACCGAAACACCGGAGATCGTTCCGTCAGGGAGCATGTTGATTTGCAGTACCACCTTCATGCCTTTACGGGCCGACGGAGGCTGCGCCCAACCTTCAGATGCTCGCGAACGAATCAGATCATCGAAGTTGCCGGCGGTTTCATCACCCACTTCATCTGCCAAAGCCTGCTGACGCTCGGTCTTGTCGGACAGCAGGTCGGCCAGAGCCTGAGCCTTCTTGTCCTCGACCGATTTGCGTGCCGCGTCCTGCGCTTTCTTCTTCGCAGCATCGGCAGCAGCTTTCTTCTTGGCGTCTTCGGCGACTTTCTTCTTCGCCTCTTCAGCTTCGGATTTCTTCTTGGCGTCTTCGGCGGCTTTCTTCTTCGCGTCTTCGACGATTTTCTTCTTGGCTTCTTCAGCGGCCTCTTTCTTGGCCTCTTCTTCAGCAGCCTTCTTGGCCTCTTCTTCGGCTTTCTTCTTGGCTATATCAGCCAATTGTTTCTCTTCTGCCTTCTTGGCGTCGGCGGCTTTCTTCGCGTCTTCGGTTTTCTTGGCTTCGTCAGCCTTCTTCGCCTGTTCCGCTTTCTTCGCCTCGTCGGCCTTCTTGGCTTCCTCGGCCTTTTGAGCCGCTTCTTCTTTCTTTTGTTCCGCAGCCTTCACCGCTTCCTGCTCGACCTTTTTCTGCTCCATCTGCTCGACTTCGGTCTGACGCGCGGCGGATTTCTTCGCCTCACCCGCAATCTTCTGATTGGTCTGGGTGGTCGCCTGACTTTTCGATTTCAGCTGGTACAGGGTCGCCTGGACAATCGGCTTGGCCACCGGCAGCTCAGGCGTCAGGGCAAAACTGACGAACAGCATGCCGAACACCAGCACGTGCAAGCCAATCGCCCAGACACTAGGCCAGAAGTAGCTTTCCGAGGCGGACGGCTCTCGCTGTTGCTGCATCAGGGGGCCTCGGTAATCAAGCCAACATTACCGACCCCGGCTTTCTGCAACCCGCCCATGGCGCCCATGACGGAGCCATAATCGACGGACTTGTCGCCACGGATGAAGACCTGGGTACGCTTGCCGCCTTCAGTGCCGGCGCGAATGATCTTGGTCACCGCATCGGTCATCTGCGGCAGGGTCATGGCCCTGTCCTGTTGCTTTTCAGTATCGACTTCGCTGCCAAGGTTCCAGTAGTAGGTCTTGTCAGCCTTGATCGAAATGGTCAGCACCTGGGTGTTGTTGTCCTGCGGCAAGGCTTCGCTGGAAACCTTGGGCAGATCCACTTTCACGCCCTGATTGAGCATCGGCGCAGTCACCATGAAGATGACCAGCAGCACCAGCATCACGTCGATGTAAGGCACTACGTTCATCTCGGCGACCGGCTTGCGCTTGTGTCGGGCTCGAGTGATTAAAGCCATCGGGAAATACCTGCTTATTCTTCGCTGGTGTGCACTTTGCGGTGCAGGATCGCCTGGAATTCATCGGCGAAGGTGTAGTAGCGGCTCAGCAAGGTTTCGCTGCGGGCAGAGAAACGGTTGTAAGCGATAACGGCCGGGATCGCGGCGAACAGGCCGATCGCGGTGGCGATCAGGGCTTCGGCGATGCCTGGAGCCACAGTGGCCAGAGTGGCCTGTTGTGCGCTGGCCAGGCCGCGGAAGGAGTTCATGATCCCCCAGACGGTACCGAACAGACCGATGTACGGGCTGACCGAACCTACGGTGGCGAGGAATGGCAGGCTCTGCTCGAGTTTTTCTTCCTCGCGGGAGATGGCAACACGCATGGCACGGGCCACGCCTTCCATCACCGCTTCAGGATCGACACCCGGCTGCTGGCGCAGGCGCGAGAACTCTTTGAAGCCGGCACGGAAGATCTGCTCGACGCCCGAATCCGGATCCGGGTTGCTGCCGGCCTGACGATAGAGCTTGGACAGGTCGATACCCGACCAGAAGCGCTCCTCGAAGCTCTCCAGGGCACGTCGACCGGCGCGTATCAGATTGCTGCGCTGAAAGATCATGATCCATGAGGTCACCGATGCGGCCACCAGAGTCAACATTACCAACTGCACCACGATGCTGGCATTGCTGACCAGGCTCCACATGGAGGAATGGTCGACGACGTTAGCTTCCACGCTTTATCTCCTGCTTTAAGTGTGTACCCGTGCCGACCGCGTCGGCGAAAGCCGCACGCAAGTCTTCGGGAAGGGCCCGGGGTTTCAAACTGTTAGTGCGCACACAGGCCACCAGAAACTGCCCCTCACAGAGCAGCACATTATCCGTTGCCCGCCTGACCTGCTGTCTGAAGCGCAGGCTGGCACGGTTCAATTCGATTACATCAGCGCTTACCAGCAACTCGTCGTCCAGTCGCGCCGGCGCGTGGTAACGCGCTTCGCTGGAGTGCACGACGAACAACAGGTCCTCCCCTGCCAGCGCCGACTGGGCAAAGCCCAGCTCCCGGAGCCGCTCGGTTCGAGCCCGTTCCATAAACTTGAGGTAATTAACGTAATACACGATGCCGCCCGCATCGGTGTCCTCGTAATAAACGCGACAACGATGTGCGAACGACTCAAGCCCGTTTTGCGCGCGCATACTCTAGTGCTTACTCCTCGGGTTGCCAATCCAGCCAGGCAACTGTTTTTCATTGTTCGAAGGCTTTACCGCAAAAGTACCGTCCTGAGACAGTACAAACGCTGAATAAATCGACAATAAATGTGTATTAATCGTCCACGGCATCGAGAAACTCGTCTACCACAGGCATCTCGCCCATTCGTGACGGAATGTTTAAACCAAAATGCAGGTATGCGTGCCGGGTCACCACCCTGCCCCGCGGCGTACGCATGATGTAGCCCTGCTGAATCAGATACGGCTCCAGCACATCTTCGATGGTGTGGCGTTCTTCGCTGATCGCCGCCGCCAGGCTGTCGATACCGACCGGGCCGCCATCGAACTTCTCGATCATGGTCAACAGCAAACGCCGGTCCTGATGATCGAAGCCGTGCTCGTCGACATCCAGCAGGTTCAGCGCCAGGTCGGCGACGGACTTGGTGATGTGACCCTTGGCCCGAACTTCGGCGAAATCCCGCACCCGGCGCAACAACCGGTTAGCGATCCGCGGCGTACCCCGAGCACGACGGGCAATCTCGAAGGCACCTTCCGGGTCCAGCGGCAGACCGAGGATGTTCGCCGAACGGCTGACGATCGTCGCCAGGTCGGCGGTGCTGTAGAACTCAAGACGCTGGACGATACCGAAACGGTCACGCAACGGGTTGGTCAGCATCCCCGCCCGCGTCGTCGCGCCAACGAGGGTGAACGGCGGCAGATCAAGCTTGATCGAACGCGCCGCCGGTCCCTCACCGATCATGATGTCGAGCTGGAAATCTTCCATCGCCGGATACAGCACTTCTTCGACGATTGGCGACAGACGATGAATTTCATCGATGAACAGCACGTCGTGCGGCTCAAGATTGGTCAGCAGCGCCGCCAGATCTCCCGGCCGTTCGAGCACCGGGCCCGAAGTACTTTTGATCGACACGCCCATTTCCTGGGCAATGATGTTCGCCAGCGTGGTCTTGCCCAAACCCGGCGGGCCGAAGATCAGGGTGTGGTCGAGGGATTCGCTACGGCCACGGGCGGCCTGGATAAACAGTTCCATCTGCTCGCGAACGGTCGGCTGGCCGATGTATTCGGCCAGGCTGACGGGACGTATCGCCCGATCCTGGACTTCTTCGCGCTCACGCGGACTGTGCGTGGCGGCGATCAGACGATCAGCTTCAATCACTTAAATCATTCCCTTCAGGGCGCGTCGGATCATGTCTTCGCTGCTCAAGCCTTTCTCTTTGATCGCGGAAATCGCCTTGCTTGCTTCCTGCGGCTTATAGCCCAGGGAAATCAGCGCGCTGACCGCGTCGTTCTCGGCGGTGTTGACCGGCGCCGGGCCGTCCGGCTGGTTCGGCACCAGCGCAAACATGGCCGGCGAGGTTTCCCACGCCTTGAAGCGATCCTTGAGCTCCACCAGCAGACGCTCGGCGGTTTTCTTGCCCACACCCGGCACCTTGGTCAGCGCCGAGGTGTCCTGGGACTGCACGCAACGGATCAGTTCATCAACTTCCAGGCTCGACATCAAGGCCAGGGCCAGTTTCGGCCCCACACCATTGAGACGGATCAACTCGCGAAAAAAGTCTCGCTCACGCTTGCCGGCAAAACCATAGAGTAACTGCGCGTCTTCGCGCACGACCAGATGGGTGTGCAGGGTCAGCGGTTCACCGACCGACGGCAGGCGATACAAGGTGGTCATGGGCACTTCCAGCTCATACCCGAGGCCGTTTACATCCAGAATCAGGTGCGGCGGCTGTTTTTCAGCGAGGGTGCCGCGCAAGCGTCCAATCACGTTTCAGATCCTTGAGCGTTGGCCAGCCGTGGGCTGGCGACAATCAGAACGAAGGACTCCGGCCGACAGCACAGGCGCGCAAGTCCACATTCCGTAAATTTGATGCTGATGCTATCAGAGACGCAGGCGCCCGCCACGACTGCGTGCGGTTCCCAGACCGTGCGGCAGCAGACTGGAGCGAGTGTGCGCATGGCAAATGGCAATCGCCAGGGCGTCCGAGGCGTCGATCTGCGGCTTGCTGGTCAGTTTGAGCATGTGCATGACCATCATCTGCACCTGCTCTTTATTGGCGGCGCCGGTGCCGACCACGGCCTGCTTGACCTGGGTGGCCGTGTACTCGGCGATCTCCAGGCTCTCTTCGGCGCCTGCAACGATAGCGGCCCCACGGGCCTGCCCAAGCTTCAGCGCCGAATCGGCGTTTTTCGCCATGAACACTTTTTCGATGCCCATGGTCACCGGGCCATAGGTCTGGATAATCTCGCGTACGCCGCGATAGACGATTTGCAGGCGCTCGTGCAGCTCACCGGCGCCAGTTCGGATGCAGCCCGAGGCGACATAGATGCAACCGCCGCGTCCGGTATCACGAACAATGCCGTAACCGGTAATGCGCGAACCGGGGTCGATACCAAGAATTAAAGTCATAAGCCTGCAGATTCGAAAAAACACAAAAACAAATGTGGGAGCTGGCTTGCCCGCGATCACACAGGCAAGTCCGCTCCCACATTGAATCCTAGTCGCTCTTAACCGAGCTGAGCAGCCACGTCTTCCGGAATGTCCGCGTTGGAATAGACGTTTTGCACGTCGTCCAGGTCTTCCAGCATGTCGATCAACTTGAGCACCTTCTCCGCCCCTTCCAGATCCAGTTCGGCGCTGGTGGTCGGTTGCATGACGATTTCCGCGTCGTCACCCTTGAAACCGGCCGCTTCCAGCGCGTTTCGCACGGCGTAGAAGCTGGTGAACGAGGTGAACACGTCAATCGAGCCGTCTTCATGAGTGACCACGTCATCGGCGTCGGCTTCCAGCGCCGCTTCCGTCAGCGCGTCTTCGTCGACACCCGGCGCAAAGCTGATCTGGCCCTTGCGCTCGAACAGATACGCCACCGAGCCGTCAGTACCGAGGTTGCCGCCACACTTGCTGAACGCATGACGCACGGCCGCAGCGGTACGGTTGCGGTTGTCGGTCATGCACTCGACCATCACCGCCACGCCACCCGGGCCGTAACCTTCGTAGGTCAGTTCTTCAACGTTGTCCGCCTCGGTCGCACCGGCGCCACGGGCCACCGCACGATCGATGATGTCGCGGCTCATGTTGGCGCCCAGCGCCTTGTCCAGGGCCAGACGCAGACGCGGGTTGGAACCCGGATCGCCACCGCCCTGACGGGCCGCAACGGTCAGTTCACGGATCCACTTGGTGAAGATCTTGCCTCGTTTGGCATCCTGACGTTCTTTGCGGTGCTTGATGTTCGCCCACTTGGAATGACCTGCCATATCTCGCTCCGAATTCTCTTTGAAACGTTGCCCGCCATGCTCGCGCATCGGCCGGCAAACACAAAATTGCGACCTGCTTTCATGGGGTACAGAAAGAAAAAAGGCGCATCCGAAGATGCGCCTTCAGGCCCGTCTTACTCAGCCTTTGGCGTTTCGCGCAAACGAATGTGCAATTCGCGCAATGCCTTGGCATCCACAACACCCGGCGCCTGCGTCATCACGTCGGCAGCACTCTGGGTTTTCGGGAAGGCGATCACTTCACGGATCGACTGGGCGCCGGTCATCAGCATCACCAGACGGTCCAGACCGAAAGCCAGACCACCGTGCGGCGGCGCACCGTATTTCAGGGCGTCGAGCAGGAAGCCGAACTTCTCTTCCTGTTCCACTTCGTTGATGCCCAACAGGCGGAATACCGCTTGCTGCATCTCTTTACGGTGGATACGGATCGAACCGCCACCCAGCTCGGTGCCGTTCAGCACCATGTCGTAGGCACGGGACAGAGCGCCCGCCGGGTTGGCTTCGAGCTCTTCCGGGGTGCACTTCGGCGCGGTGAACGGGTGGTGCAGAGCAGAGAAGCTGCCGTCATCGTTCTCTTCGAACATCGGGAAGTCGACGACCCACATCGGCGCCCACTTGCAGGTCAGCAGGTTCAGGTCGTGACCGAGCTTGATACGCAGCGCGCCCAGGGCTTCGCTGACGATCTTGGCCTTGTCGGCGCCGAAGAACACGATATCGCCATCAACTGCACCGACGCGATCGAGGATCACGTTCAGGTTGGCTTCCGGGATGTTTTTCACGATCGGCGATTGCAGACCTTCAACACCGGCAGCACGCTCGTTGACCTTGATGTACGCCAGGCCCTTGGCACCGTAGATGCCGACGAACTTGGTGTAGTCGTCGATCTGCTTGCGCGGCATGCTCGCGCCGCCTGGAACGCGCAGTGCGGCGATACGGCATTTCGGGTCGTTGGCCGGGCCGCTGAACACCTTGAAATCGACTTCTTTCAGTTGATCGGCAACGTCGACCAGTTCCAGCGGGATACGCAGGTCTGGCTTGTCGGAACCGTAACGGCGCATGGCTTCTTCGAAAGTCATGTGCGGGAACTCGCCGAATTCCAGATCCAGCACTTCCTTGAACAGGTTGCGGATCATTTGCTCGGTCAGGCCCATGATCTCTTTTTCATCGAGGAAGCTGGTCTCGATGTCGATCTGGGTGAATTCCGGCTGACGGTCGGCGCGCAGGTCTTCGTCACGGAAGCACTTGGCGATCTGGTAGTAACGGTCGAAGCCGGCGACCATCAGCAGTTGCTTGAACAGCTGTGGCGATTGCGGCAGCGCGAAGAACGAACCGGCGTGAGTACGGCTCGGTACCAGGTAGTCGCGCGCGCCTTCCGGCGTTGCACGGGTCAGGATCGGCGTTTCAACGTCGAGGAAGCCGTTTTCGTCCAGGAAGCGACGGATGCTGGTGGTCATGCGCGAACGCAGACGCAGCTTCTCGGCCATTTCCGGACGACGCAGGTCGAGGAAGCGATAGCGCAGACGGGTTTCTTCGCCAACGTCGGAGAACTCGTTCAGCGGGAACGGCGGGGTTTCCGACTCGTTCAGCACTTCCAGTTCGTAGCCCAGGACTTCGATCATGCCCGACGCCATGTTGGCGTTGGTGGCACCGGCCGGACGCAGACGCACCTTGCCGGTGATCTTCACGACGTATTCGCTGCGCACGCGGTCGGCGGCGGCGAAGCTCTCGGCGCGATCCGGGTCGAACACCACCTGGGCCAGACCATCACGATCACGGATATCGAGGAAAATCACCCCGCCGTGGTCGCGGCGACGGTGAACCCATCCGCAAAGGGTAATTTCCTGGCCTTCCAGGCTTTCGTTCAGTTGGCCGCAATAATGGCTGCGCATCATGGTAGTGGTTTCGCTTCTCGTAATTCGAAATTCGGTGGAGATCCATCGCACTCAAGCTATGTGCGACCGGTGGATACTCGCGCGTGTCGTTCGACCTGGGTCTGAACCCTAGTCAGATTTGTCGCCACCGGCCAGATTCTTCTTCGCGCCGGTCTTGAAATCGGTTTCGTACCAACCGCTGCCGCTGAGGCGAAAGCCTGGCATGGACAGCTGTTTCTTGAGCTCTGGTGCCTGACAGGCAGGGCAATCGATCAGCGGTGCATCACTGATCTTTTGAATGGCTTCCAACTGATGACCACAGGAAGCACATTGGTAATCGTACATCGGCATGGCGTTGTCTCGGCGATCAGATTGCCAGCTCCCGCAGGGCGGTGTGGCGAAAGAGCGGGATTATATCCATTAAATGCGGCCTGTGCAGCCGGAAGACTGCACAGGCCGCCCAGTCATTGACAACCCCCGGTGGTCACCGGGGCATCGCGCAAGCCATGTACGACACACACCACCCGTACCAGACCGCTGAAGTTCTTCACGCCACCATGACGCAAGTGCACTTCGCGGTCGACACGGGATAACAACGTGCCGACCGAACAGCAATTCTCCTCGGCCATGCGACCCAGAATATTCCAGTAGACCTGTTCCAGCCGCATGCAGGTCGCAAACCCGTTCAAACGCACCGACCGGGCCAATGGCCGGATCAATGCCATGTCGAATTCGTCAAGAAACGGCGCCGCGGCTCGGTCCTGCTGTGAGCCGATGGCGATTTCACTTCGCCTGTCTCCACCTTCCATATCGTTGACACTCCTTTGCCATCGCTGCTTGTTTTCAAGGCAACATCCTGTGACCTCATTAAAAGCGCAGGGGCAAAGGTATATCCAGACGACTTTTTGACCGTCGACGTAGGATAAGCCAACACAACAGGGAGGATCACGGACCAGCGAAGTGCTTACTTCGCTTCCTACAATAGCGAACGCTTTTTCCCGGCCAAAACGGGCGCACGACCCACAAACGGTGTCCGTGCGCCTCGGGCGATCAGGCTTCGAGCAGTGCCCTGAGCATCCACGCGGTTTTCTCGTGGACTTGCATGCGTTGGGTCAGAAGATCAGCCGTCGGCTCGTCACTGACTTTATCCAGCAGCGGGAAAATCCCCCGCGCAGTGCGAGTGACCGCTTCCTGGCCTTCGACCAGTTGTTTGATCATGTCCTCGGCACTCGGCACGCCCACTTCTTCTTTAATAGAGGAAAGACGCGCGTAAGTCGCATAGGCGCCCGGTGCAGGGAAACCCAGGGCGCGGATGCGCTCGGCGATCGAGTCCACGGCCAGGGCCAGTTCGTTGTATTGCTCTTCGAACATCAGGTGCAGGGTCCGGAACATCGGCCCGGTGACATTCCAGTGGAAGTTGTGGGTTTTCAGATACAGCACATAGGTGTCCGACAGCAGACGCGAAAGCCCTTCGACGATGGATTTGCGGTCTTCTTCACTGATACCGATATCGATTGCCATGCTTACCCCCTAACGGCGATTGAATTCATCCAGCAGGTGTCGGTTCACTGTAGCAAGGCCTCCCCCCCATGGCAGCCCCCGTATCGACCCGATAGAGGCGACAAATCGCCCCACGCCCTGCCGCTGGCCGGCGTTATTTGAGTAGCTGCAGGCTTTACTGTTAAATAGGCAGTGTGTCGCTACGCCCTGTTTTCCGGGTGTTGCGCATAGGCTGATGCCGGGCACGTGTCCAACGCCTCTTATTGTTCCGAAGCGAACCGTGCGCCTTCAGCTCTTCCTTGTGAGCCGTCATAACGTGAGTCATTAAAAATGTTGAAAATCGTCCACCTGCTAATGGGCGCAGCAGCCTTGCTGCTGTCCTTCATACCTAGCTTGAGATCCGAAGCCGTACCTTACCTGCAACAACCCGATGCACTTTACCTGGCCTTTTTCGGCCTGCTGAACCTGGTTCTCGCTCCAGTGATCCCGTACTGGAACAAAGGCCCGCGCCAGCATCTGCAAAATCTGGTCAGCGCATTGCTGGTACTGACCGTCGTCCTGCAAACCCTGACCCTGATCGCGCCGATGCCTGTCATCGCCGGCCAGCCAGCTGTGCTGTTCAGCCTGGTCATTGCTCTGGTTGCCGTGGCCGTGCACCTGGCCGTCAGCTTCTATAAATCCTCACCGGCCGCCGCCGCGCAAAGCTACGACATGAGCAACCGCGATACCGGCACCGTCAAGTGGTTCAACACCTCCAAGGGCTTCGGCTTTATCTCCCGGGATTCCGGCGATGATATTTTCGTGCACTTTCGCGCCATCCGTGGCGAAGGCCACCGCGTTCTGGTCGAAGGCCAGCGCGTGGAGTTCTCGGTGATGAACCGTGACAAAGGCCTGCAAGCTGAAGACGTGATCGCCGCCCTGCCGCGTCGCTGATCTGAAACGAAAAAACCGCGAACAGCCTGGCTGTTCGCGGTTTTCTTTTTTTACAGGATCATGCCCACACAAAATGCAGAAGCTCAGTAGTGCGGCGGCGGCGCGTCTTCTTCGAAGGACCCGAACTGGCCGACCATTTCTTCCTGCCGCTTCAGCAGCGCGGCCATCTGTAACTGCAGACGCTCCACCACCCTCTGTTGCGCCACCAGCACGTCGTTCAACGCCTGAATGGTGTCGTCCTGAAACGCCAGACGGCTTTCCAGATCGTTGACGCGTTCTTCCAGGCTCATGATCAAACCTCCAGAAACTTGAAATCGTCGTCCAGCACCAGGCGCAGGCGCTCGCGGATCGCGGCTACCTGATCGGCGCTGTAAGGTTTGGCGGGGTGCTTGCCCCAGACCGGCGCCGGCCATGCGGCATCATCACGTTTGCGCACGATCACATGCATGTGCAGCTGGCTGACAACGTTACCCAAGGTGGCAACGTTCATCTTGTCGGCATCGAACGAGTCCTTGAGCACCTCCGCCAGGGCTGTGGTTTCCTGCCACAGACGCTGCTGGTCGGCGACATCCAATTGAAACAACTCGCTGATATCGTCGCGACGAGGTACCAGGATGAACCAGGGGTAGTTGGCGTCGTTGGACAGCAGCAGCCGGCAGAGCGGGAAGTCGCCGATGATCAGCGTGTCCTGTTGAAGTCGTGAATCTAAAGCAAACACTGGGTGTACTCCCGGCTGATCGACAATATTCAGCTTAGTGGGCCAGCCCGGTGGAGGGCGCACTAAACGACAGGACGGCAGCATACCTTCGAATGCCCTGCCCTTCACGATGAAGCGGCGCCCCGACATGGAACATTTCTGGCGATCGCGCACCAGCACGAGACCCACCGAGCCAGGCAACACGCCGGAATGACCGCGACTCACTACCGCGTTCAGGGTCATGACAGGGTGCAAGTGTTTGAATTCAGTACAGCCAGAAAAAATATTTGCACCAAAACCGTACAGTGCGTCTACGCTCAATGGCTCGGGCATCCGCCAAATACTCACTGACAGGGTGAACCGGTAACGTTTTTGGTTGTCATGCGCAAAAACGCGCGAGGCAATACCAAGCGAGCAAGCGCGTCAACCCTCATCAAAAAGGGGCGCGCGGGCCCGTATTTACAAGGTTTTTACAGCAGCGAGCGGGGCCATGGAAAAATAACCGCATCAATTTTGCGGTTTGTGCACGCTTGTTGCATTCGTACTCATATGGGCTATGAGCACGCCACGGGAAGTGGTTGCTCAAAGCCCGAAAAAAACAGTGGCAGGGTTGCCCGATGGAGATTCAAGTGTTTTGCCAGGGACTCTTTTTTACCGATGCAAAAAGGCCCAGAAACAGCGATAAAGTTGTCAGTCCGGCTGCATTGGTACTGTGAATTTGCGACATCAACCAAGCCATTTGCGACAGCGTCGTAAAGAACATGAAAGGTTGTATGCGCAAGTATCGCCAACATTGTCGGCGTGATATAAGTTTGCGCCGACACAAAAAGAAAGAGCCGCCCAGATAATAAAACAGGTGGGACGGCAGTACTCTTCTAAAACCAAAGGAGCAAATCACGATGCGCGTGATGAAGTGGAGCATGATCGCACTGGCCGTTACAGCAGCCAGTACTCAGTTGGCTACGGCCGCACCGTTTGTTAGTGACCAGTCTGAAGCCAAAGGCTTTGTTGAAGACGCCAAACTGACCGAAACGTTGAAGAACTACTACTTCAACCGTGACAACAAGAACGGCAGCCACGACCAGAAAGACTGGACCCAGGGTTTCCTCGGCAACTTCACTTCCGGTTACACCCAAGGCACCGTAGGCGTCGGTATCGATGCATTCGGTTACCTGGCGGTCAAACTGGACGGCGGTGACGGTACTTCCGGTACCGGTAACATGAGCCGCAGCAATACTGTCAAAGCCAACGGTTATGCCCATGACGTTGATGAGAGCCAAGGCAAAGCCGGCGCAGCCATCAAATTCCGCATCTCCAAAACCGAGCTGAAAATCGGCGACCAGCAGCCAAGCACTGCTCCAGTGTTCGCTGTCGGTGGTTCCCGCGTTCTGCCGCAAACTGCCAGTGGCTTCCAGCTGCAGAGCAGTGAAATCAAAGACCTCGATCTCGAAGCCGGTCACTTCTACTCGGCTACCAGCCAGGACAAAAACGCTCGTGAAGGCGGCCTTTACGCCACCTACGCAGGCGTAGAAGCCAAAAACATCGACTACTTCGGTGGTAAATACGGCATCACTGACAACCTGACTGCATCCCTGTACGGCGCCAAGCTGGAAGACATCTGGAACCAGTACTACGCGAACGTGAACCTCACCACTCCATTCGGTGGTGACACTTCGTTGAACACTGACTTCAACATCTACCGCACCACCGACACCGGTAGCGCCAAAGCGGGCGAAATCAGCAACACCGCCTTCTCGCTGGCAACCGCGCTGTCGTTCCTGAAAGCGCACACCTTCACCCTGGCCTTCCAGAAGGTCAACGGCGACACCCCGTTCGACTACATCGGCGTGGGCAAGAACAACCGTGGTGGCGACTCGATCTTCCTCGCCAACTCCATCCAGTACTCCGACTTTAACGGTGCAGGCGAGAAATCCCTGCAAGCCCGTTACGACCTGAAAATGGCCGAGTATGGCGTTCCTGGTCTGAGCTTCATGGTTCGTTACGTTAAAGGCTGGGATATCGACGGTACCCACACTCCAGCGGGTAGCTCTTACGCCGGTCTCTACGGTGAAGATGGCAAGCACCACGAAACCAACTTTGAAGCCAAATATGTGGTTCAAAGCGGTCCAGCAAAAGACCTGTCCTTCCGTATTCGCCAGGCTTGGCACGTTGCCAACTCTGACGAGAAAGAAGGCGACGTGAAAGAGTTCCGTCTGATCACCGAGTACCCACTGAACATCTTGTAATCGTCAGTGGTTAGTTTGGTAGCATAAAAAAAGGCCCATCTTCGGATGGGCCTTTTTTGTTATCTGTCACTTGTAATAAATGCCTGACCAACAAGTCAGGCAATTAATTAGCAACCTATCATTACACCGCCGATTCCTGAACCACACGAATCACACGCTGTGGAAACGGAATATCGATGCCGGCAGTCTTTAAACGATCACGGGATTGTTCGTTAAACATGAACATCACATCCCAATAATCTGCAGTTTTAACCCAGACCCGCAGGGAAACAGTGATCGAACTATCGCCCAAGGTAGAAATGACAGCCTGCGGCGCCGGATCCTGCAGAACGCGATCATCCTTGGCCAGATCCAGCAGCACCTGACGGGCCTTTTGCAGATCGGCTTCGTAATTGACACCCACATCAAACACAACCTTGCGGGTTGGCTGACGGTTGGTGTTGGTAATGATGCCATTCGACAGATTGCCGTTCGGCACGATGATGGTCTTGTTGTCGCCGGTACGCAGCACGGTGTGGAAAATCTGGATGCTGTCGACAGTACCCGCCACGCCTTGCGCTTCGATCCAGTCACCGATACGGAACGGACGGAACAGCAGAATCAGCACGCCACCGGCAAAGTTCGCCAGGCTGCCCTGCAATGCCAGGCCGATGGCCAGGCCGGCCGCACCGATCGCCGCCACAAACGAAGTGGTCTCGACGCCGATCATCGAGGCCACGCTGACGATCAACAGCACCTTGAGAATGATGTTGGCCAGGCTGCTGATGAAACCTTGCAAAGCCAGGTCGGCATTGCGCAGAGCCAGCAGGCCACCGAGTTTTTGCGTGACCTTGTTGATCAGCCACCAGCCGATCGCCAGGGTAATCACCGCCAACAGCACACGACTGCCGTATTCCATGATCATCGGAATCCACGCCTGGGACGCCTTGACCAGGTTGTCTACCTCAGCATTCAAATCCATCTTTTATCTCCTGATTGCCGGCTTCCCGGGCTGAAAAAATCAGCGGCAGAACGACCGGCCCTGTGGGGGCTCAATCGTTTCTGCCGCTGCTTGGGCCTCGGACGCTGAAAACGCCGAGAGGTTCCCGACTCGGATGGCTCAGTCGCGGAAGTTGTTGAATTGCAGTGGCATGCCGAATTCCTTGGCGCGCAAGGCAGCGATGGCTTCCTGCAGGTCGTCACGCTTCTTGCCGGTCACACGCACCTGCTCGCCCTGAATGGCGGCCTGCACCTTGAGCTTGGCTTCCTTGATGTGGCCGACGATCTTCTTCGCCAGTTCCTTGTCGATGCCTTCCTTCAGCACGGCGTCCTGCTTCATCAGTTTGCCCGATGCGAAGGAGTCTTTGACTTCGAGGCACTGTACGTCAATCTTGCGTTTGACCAGGGCCAGCTTGAGGATCTCGATCATCGCTTCCAGCTGGAAATCGGCTTCAGCGGTCAGGTGGACGGTCAGGTCCTTTTCCTTGAATTCGAAGCTGCCCTTGCCTTTCAGGTCATAACGACGATCGAGTTCCTTCACGGCGTTCTCGACCGCGTTGGTGAGTTCGTGTTTGTCCAGTTCGGATACCACGTCGAACGACGGCATGTAATCTCTCCAATAAAAAGGCGCGCTCGTTCAGGACGCGGCGCGCTTGGCTTGCGGTTAAAATCGGGCTCATTATAACGGGTCTTTTCCCACCGACACGGCGAGCCTTGCATGCCTGTACCTTACCGAGTGAAAAACTGATGTCCACCCCCTGGCATATCCTCGGCGCCGGAAGTCTCGGCACACTCTGGGCCACGCGTCTGGCCCGGGCCGGATTGCCAGTCCGGTTGATCCTGCGCGATATCGATCGTTTGCATGACTATGCGACGGCGGGCGGCCTGACCCTCGTGGAACAAGGCGTGGCCAGCAGCTACGCCATCCCTGGTGAAACACCGGACAGTCCCGAACCGATCCGCCGCCTGCTGGTAGCGTGCAAGGCCTACGACGCCGAAAGCGCCGTGGCCGGCGTCGCTCATCGCCTGGCGCCGGATGCAGAACTGATTCTTTTGCAGAACGGCCTCGGCAGTCAGGAAGCGGTCGCCGCGCAAGTCCCGCAGGCCCGCTGCATCAGCGCCTCCAGCACCGAAGGCGCGTTTCGCGATGGCGACTGGCGCGTGGTCTTTGCCGGCCACGGTTACACCTGGCTCGGCGATGCCGGTCATCCCGTGGCACCGTTCTGGCTGGATGATCTTGAAGCGGCAAAGATTCCTCATGAATGGAGCGCGGACATCCTCACCCGACTGTGGCGAAAACTGGCGCTCAACTGCGCGATCAATCCGCTGACGGTGTTGCACGACTGCCGCAACGGTGGATTGCAGGAGCATCACTGCGAAGTCGCCACGCTGTGCGCCGAACTGACCGAATTGCTGGAGCGTTGCGGCCAGCCAGCAGCGGCGGACAACCTGCAACAGGAAGTCGAACGGGTGATTTCGGCCACCGCAGCCAATTTCTCGTCCATGTATCAGGACGTGGCCAGCAAACGCCGCACCGAGATCAGCTACCTGCTGGGTCATGCCTGCAAGGTTGCGCAGAGGCACCAGCTCAACCTGCCGCATTTGAAGCAATTGCAGCAGCGCCTGACCGTGCATCTGCACAGTCTCGGATTGCCCGTCGACTGAGCAGCGGCTACGCTGCCCACTTGTTCCTTTGCTGCGATAAACCTGATGCCATTGCGCCAGCGCCTCGAAAACCTGCCGGTCGGCCAGAAACTGCTGGCCGCCCTGCTGGTGCTGTTGACCACCGTGTTACTGGTCGCCAACCTGACCTTCATCAGCGCGGCCTATTACATCTCCCAGGAAAGCATGGCGCCCCAGGCGTTGCAGACCATTGGCCGACTGGTATCGAACCCGAGCCTGGTCGCCGAAGCGTTGCAGTCACCGCAAAGCGCCGAGCGCCTGCTCAAGGAACTCGACAGTTACTCGCCGCTGCGCGCTGCCGCCCTGTATGACGGCAAGGGCGACCGCATTGCGCAAGTACAACGCGGCGACAAGCTCAACCTGCCGGAGCGCTTCCGGCATATCGAAGCCTGGCAACTCACCGAGTTTCGCAGCAACCAGCTGATCACCCTGCCCCGCCCCGGCACTGCGCCGGGTCATCTGTTGCTGGTGGCCAGCAGCGAACTGCCGATGGCGTTCTACACCGGCACCCTGACGGCGAGCCTGGGGATCCTGATCTTCAGCGTACTGCTGTGGCTGGTGATTGCCCGGCAGATCAAACGCCTGATCACCCGGCCGATCCATCAACTCGAAGAACTGTCCCGCCAGGTCACCCGCGAGGAGAACTACGCCCTGCGCGCCTCACGCGGCAACCACGACGAAATCGGCAGTCTGGCCGAGGCCTTCAACACCATGCTTTCACGCATCGAGGCCCGGGAGCAGCAGCTCAAGCGCGCCCGCGATGACTCGCAAGCCGCCTACGATCAGGCGCAGGGGCTGGCCGAAGAAACCCGCCACACCAACCGCAAACTGGAGCTGGAAGTCCAGGTGCGGAGCAAGATCGAGAAGAAGCTCACGGGTTTTCAGAACTACCTCAACAGCATCATCGACTCCATGCCCTCGGCGCTGATCGCCCTCGACGAGCAGCTCTATGTCACGCAATGGAACCAGGAGGCCAGCGCCCTCTCCGGCACCCGGCTGGACGAAGCGCTGAATCAGCCGATCTTCCTCGCGTTCGAACCGCTCAAGCCGTTCCTGCCGCAGCTCAAGCAGACCGTCGAACAACACACCGTAGCGAAAATCGAGCGGGTGACCTGGTTCAAGGACGACGAGCCCAAGCATTACGCCCTGACGTTTTATCCACTGATGGGCGGTGCCGGACGCGGCGTGGTGATCCGTATCGACGACATCACCCAGCGCCTCTCGCTGGAGGACATGATGGTGCAGTCGGAAAAAATGCTCTCGGTCGGCGGCCTCGCCGCCGGCATGGCCCACGAGATCAACAATCCGCTGGGTGCGATCCTGCACAACGTGCAGAACATTCGCCGGCGTCTGTCGCCCGACCTGCCGAAAAACCTCGAGCAGGCCGAACAACTGGGCATCGAACTGGATACCGTGAACCGCTACCTGCAAGGCCGGGAAGTCCCGCAATTGCTCGACGGCATTCAGCAGGCCGGTGCCAGGGCGGCAAAAATCGTCACCCACATGCTCAGTTTCAGCCGCCGCAGCACCCGGCAGATGGCCCCTTGCGACCTGCCGGCGCTGATCGATCAAGCGGTGGATATTGCCGGCAACGACTTCGACCTAGCGATCGGCTTCGACTTCAAGGGGCAGGCGATCATCCGTCAGTTCGACCCGGCGCTGGGTCCGGTCCCGGGTACCGCCAACGAGCTTGAACAGGTGCTGCTCAACCTGCTGAAAAACGCTGCACAGGCAATTCACCTGCGCGAAGACGACAGTGAGCCGGGGCGGATCATCCTGCGCACCAAACTCAATCCGCCGTGGGCCGAGATACAGGTCGAGGACAACGGCATCGGCATGAGCGAGAACGTGCGCAAACGTACCTTCGAGCCGTTCTTCACCACCAAGGAAATCGGCCAGGGCACGGGGCTCGGGCTGTCGGTGTCGTATTTCATCATCACCAACAACCACAAAGGGCAGATGGAAGTGCAGTCGGCACCGGGACAAGGCACCTGCTTCACCCTGCGCCTGCCGCTCACGCAACCTGCACCCATCGCCGCAGAAACCAATCAACTACCGAGGTAAACCATGGGCTTTCGCTTGTCGAAGATCTACACCCGCACCGGCGACAAAGGCGAAACCGGCCTCGGCGATGGTCGCCGCGTACCCAAGGATCACCCGCGCATCGAAGCCATTGGCGAGGTCGACACGCTGAACAGTCAGGTCGGCGTGCTGCTGGCCGGGTTGATCGCCGAACGCGAAACCTGTCCAGGGCTGAATGAATTGATCGACGTGTTGGCGCCCTGTCAGCACCGCTTGTTCGACCTCGGTGGCGAGCTGGCGATGCCGGAATATCAGGCGCTGAACACGGCAGAAATCGAACGGCTGGAAGCGGCCATCGATGTCTGGAACGAGGAATTGGGACCGCTGGAAAACTTCATTCTGCCCGGCGGTTCGATGCTGATTGCCCAGGCGCATGTCTGCCGCAGCCTGGCGCGCAGTGCGGAGCGGCGTTGCCAGCATTTGAATGCGATCGAACCGTTGGCCGGGGTGGGCCTGGCTTACATCAATCGCTTGTCGGATCTGTTGTTTGTGGCGGCGAGGCTGATTGCCCGGCGCCAGGGCATTGCTGAAATTCTGTGGCAACCCGCCGCAAAACCCGAAAACTGATCACTCCCACGCCTGGCGCGGGAGTGTTCAGATGTCCAGTCAGGCCTCAGGCCAGAAGGCCCGAATCCCCGCCACACCCTGAGCCCCGGCATTCCACGCTTTCTCGCGCTCGGCCGGGCCGACTCCACCCAACAGGAATACCGGCTTGCTGAAGCCTTCGATCAGCGTCGAAGCCTGCTCCCAGCCCAGCGGCTGCGCATCCGGATGAGTCAGGGTCGGCTGCACTGGCGAAAGAGTGACGAAATCCACGCCCATCTGCTCGGCCAGCGCCAGTTCTTCAGCATTGTGGCAGGACGCTGCCAACCAGCGCTCAGCCGGTAGCGGACGCCCCGCTGCCGCGTACTTGCGCAGTTGCGCCGAGGTAATGTGCCAACCTGCGGACGGGAAATCACCCAGCCACTCGAACGGGCCCTTGATCATCAACTGCGCCTTGCCGGCACACAGGCCGACCGCGTCCACCGCCAGATCGCGGTACTTCGGGTCATAACCATTGGGCGCACGCAGCTGGATCAGCTTGATGCCCCTGGCAATAGCCTTCTGGATACCGCGCAGCAAGGCCGGGGTTTCCAGATCTTCCGGGGTGATCAGGTATTCAGCGGGCAGACGCGCCGCCGCCACGATCGGCTGGTTGGCTGCCGGGAATTCGTAATTTGCCAGTTCCTTGGCCGACACCCAGGCCAATGGCTGACCTTCGGCGCCGTGGGGTTCGCCAGTGAAGCTTGAGACTTCCCAGACATCCAGCAACACCTGCTTGTCGGGGTAATCGTGGCGAACCTTGATCAGCGGGCGAGCAGCGCCGACGACAATGCCCAACTCTTCGTGCAGTTCACGGGCCAGCGCAGTTTCAACCGACTCATCGGCCTCAACCTTGCCACCGGGAAATTCCCACAGACCGCCCTGGTGCTGGGTATCGGCCCGGCGGGCGATGAGGATTTTGCCGCTGTCGTCACGGATGACGGCAGCAGCGACGTGTACGCGTTTCACGACTGCAACTCCTCCAGTCCTGCCTTTTGCCAGGCCTTGAAGGCTGGCCATTGGTAAACGGTTTCAACATAGGCCTGATCCACGGCCGGCAACTGCACCTGATAGGTGCGCAGACGCACGGCAATCGGCGCGAAGAACGCATCCGCCAACGACACGCGACCAAACAGGAACGGCCCCGGCTCGGTAGCCACGGCACGGCATTCAGCCCACAGCGCGAGCATGCGCTCGACATCGACCTTCACTTCCGGCGGTACCGGGTTGAGCGGCGCGTCGTGGCTCAGGTTGAACGGCATATGATTGCGCATGGCGAAGAAACCGCTGTGCATCTGCGCGCAGGCAGAACGCGCCTGAGCGCGGGCCGCGATATCAGTCGGCCAGAGCTGTTCGGAAGGAAACTGTTCGGCCAGGTATTCGGCAATCGCCAGAGAGTCGGCGATGGTGCCCCGTGCGGTGGTCAGCAGCGGCACCTTGCCGGTGGGCGAATGCTTGAGCAGGCGCTCGCGGGTGTCGGGCCTGCCGAGTTTGATCAGCTCTTCGGTGTAGGGCGCGCCGGTCAGTTCAAGCGCCAGTGCCGCGCGCAGGGACCAGGAGGAAAGCAGTTTGTCGCCGATGATCAGGTGAAGGCTCATGTTCGGGTCCTTTCATGGGACAGAAGAAAAGGAGGCCCGCAGACCTCCCTCTTCGGCAGGGATCAGGTGCGGTATTCGGCGTTGATCTTCACGTACTCGTGGGACAGGTCGGTGGTCCAGATGGTTTCGCTGCAATCGCCGCGACCCAGTTCGATACGGATGGTGATCTCTTCCTGCTGCATCACCGCCGAGCCCTGGGCTTCAGTGTAGGTCGCCGCACGGGCGCCACGGCTGGCGATGCACACTTCACCGAGGAACACGTCGATCTTGCTCACGTCCAGATCCGGCACGCCGGCACGGCCGACAGCGGCGAGGATGCGGCCCCAGTTCGGGTCGGAAGCGAACAGTGCAGTCTTGATCAGCGGCGAGTGGGCCACGGTGTAGCCGATGTCCAGGCATTCCTGGTGATTGCCGCCGCCGTTGACTTCAACGGTCACGAACTTGGTCGCGCCTTCGCCGTCACGCACGATGGCCTGAGCCACGTCCATGCACACTTCGAACACGGCCTGTTTCAGCTTGGCGAACAGCTCGCCTTCGGCACGGGTGATTTCCGGCAGCGCAGCCTTGCCGGTGGCGATCAGCATGCAGCAGTCGTTGGTCGAGGTGTCGCCGTCGATGGTGATGCGGTTGAACGACTTGTTGGCGCCGTCCAGCATCAGGTTGTGCAACACGTCGCGGGAGACTTTGGCGTCGGTGGCGATGTAGCCGAGCATGGTCGCCATGTTCGGACGGATCATGCCCGCGCCCTTGCTGATGCCGGTGACAGTGATGGTCACGCCGTCATGCTGGAACTGGCGGCTGGCGCCTTTTGGCAAGGTGTCGGTGGTCATGATGCCGGTGGCGGCCGCTTCCCAGTTGTTTTCCGACAGATCGTCCAGCGCGGCCTGCAAGGCGCCTTCGATCTTCTCGACCGGCAGCGGCTCGCCGATCACGCCGGTGGAGTACGGCAGGATCTGGCTGGCATCCACGCCGGTCAGTTCAGCCAGTTTCGCGGTCGTGCGCTCAGCGGCGGCCAGGCCAGGCTCGCCGGTGCCAGCGTTGGCATTGCCGGTGTTGGTCAACAGGTAGCGCACAGCGTTCTGCACGCGTTTCTTGGCCAGGATCACCGGCGCGGCGCAGAAAGCGTTCAACGTGAACACGCCCGCCACGGTGGAACCTTCGGCACAGCGCATCACGACGACATCCTTGCGCCCAGGGCGCTTGATGCCGGCCGAAGCGATACCGAGTTCAAAACCGGCAACCGGGTGCAACGTTGGCAAAGGACCAAGACCAACAGCCATGAATGCGCTCCTTACTCAATGATGTCAGCACCGCCAAGCGTAGTGACGGTGGTGTAAATGGCAAAACGCCGCGACGGCTGGTGCCGGTCGCGGCGCGGGTATATCAGCGATTGAAACGGGTTTTACTGGATCTGCCCGTGGCAATGCTTGAATTTCTTGCCCGAACCGCAGTAGCACAGTTCGTTGCGGCCCAGCTTCTGCTCGTTGCGAACCGGCGCGGTAGCCAGGGCCACATCGACCTCTTCACCGACCAGTGCTTCCGGCTGCTCCAGACCTGGCGCCTCGGCGTGTTCGAACTGCATACGCGCGGCCAGCGCTTCGGCTTCCTGACGCAGACGCGCCTCTTCCTCGGCCGGATCTTCGCGGCGAACCTGAACGTGCGACAGCACACGGATCGAGTCGCGCTTGATCGAATCCAGCAGCTCGGAGAACAGCGTGAAGGACTCGCGCTTGTATTCCTGCTTCGGGTTCTTCTGGGCGTAGCCACGCAGGTGGATGCCGTGACGCAGGTGATCCATGGTCGACAGGTGGTCTTTCCACAGGTCGTCCAGAACGCGCAGCACGATCTGTTTCTCGAAGGAGCGCAGTGCATCGGCACCGGCCTGGTCTTCTTTCTCGTTGTACGCGGCGATCAGCTCGTTCATCAGCTTCTCGCGCAGGGTTTCTTCGTACAGGTGATCGTCTTCGTCGAGCCATTGCTGGATCGGCAGTTTCACACCGAAGTCGCTGGCGATCGACGCTTCCAGACCGGCCACGTCCCACTGCTCTGGCAGCGATTGCGGCGGAATGTGTGCGCTGACGGTGGCGTTCAGTACGTCCTGACGGAAATCAGCGATGGTCTCGCCGATGTTGTCCGCGGCCAGCAACGTGTTACGCATGTGATAGATCACTTTACGCTGTTCGTTGTTGACGTCGTCGAACTCGAGCAATTGCTTGCGAATGTCGAAGTTGCGGCCTTCAACCTTGCGCTGGGCCTTCTCGATGGCGTTGGTCACCATGCGGTGCTCGATCGCTTCACCGGACTGCATGCCCAGGGCTTTCATGAAGTTCTTCACCCGGTCAGAGGCGAAGATACGCATCAGGCTGTCTTCCAGCGACAGGTAGAAGCGGCTGGAACCGGCGTCACCCTGACGGCCGGCACGGCCACGCAGCTGGTTGTCGATACGACGGGATTCGTGACGCTCGGACGCGATCACCTGCAAGCCGCCGGACTCCAGCACTTGCTGGTGACGCTTCTGCCAGTCGGCCTTGATCTGGGCGATCTGCTCAGGGGTCGGGTTTTCCAGCGACGCGACTTCAACTTCCCAGTTGCCGCCCAACAGGATGTCGGTACCACGACCGGCCATGTTAGTAGCGATGGTCAGGGCGCCCGGACGACCGGCCTGCGCGATGATCTCGGCTTCTTTTTCGTGGAACTTGGCGTTCAGAACCTTGTGTTCGATGCCTTCCTTCACGAGCAATGCGGACATGTGCTCGGAGGTTTCGATGGTGGCAGTACCCACCAGCACCGGACGACCAGCAGCCATGCTTTCCTTGATGTCATTGACGATCGCCGCGTATTTCTCTTCGGCGGTCAGGAACACCAGGTCGTTGTAGTCCTTACGGGCCAACGGCTTGTTGGTCGGGATCACGATGACCGGCAGACCATAGATCTGGTGGAATTCGAACGCTTCGGTATCGGCCGTACCGGTCATGCCGGACAGCTTGTCGTACAGACGGAAGTAGTTCTGGAACGTGGTCGATGCCAGGGTCTGGCTCTCGGCCTGGATGTTCAGGTTTTCCTTGGCTTCGATGGCCTGGTGCAGGCCTTCGGACAGACGACGACCCGGCATGGTACGGCCGGTGTGTTCGTCGACCAGTACGACCTGACCGTCCTGCACGATGTATTCAACGTTGCGGTTGAACAGTTTGTGCGCACGCAGGCCGGCGTAAACGTGAGTCAGCAGGCTCAGGTTATGCGCCGAGTACAGGCTCTCGCCCTCGGCCAGCAGACCGATGCTGGTCAGTTGGTCTTCGATGAACTGGTGACCGGCTTCGTTGAGTTCGACCTGACGGGTTTTCTCGTCGACGGTGAAGTGGCCTTCCTGGGTGACGACGCCTTCGACTTCTTCGACGTGCAGCTTGAGTTTCGGGATCAGTTTGTTGATCTCGATGTACAGCTTGGAGCTGTCCTCGGCCTGACCGGAAATGATCAGCGGAGTACGCGCTTCGTCGATGAGGATGGAGTCGACTTCGTCGATCACGGCAAAGTTGAGTTCGCGCTGGAATTTCTCTTCCATGCTGAACGCCATGTTGTCGCGCAGGTAGTCGAACCCGAATTCGTTGTTGGTGCCGTAGGTAATGTCGGCGGCGTAGGCCAGACGTTTCTCTTCCGGCGGCTGGAACGGCGTCACGATGCCGACGGTCAGGCCGAGGAATTCATACAGCGGACGCATCCAGTTGGCGTCACGGCGGGCCAGGTAGTCGTTCACGGTCACAACGTGCACGCCCTTGCCGGACAGCGCGTTGAGGTAAACGCCCAGGGTACCCACCAGGGTCTTGCCTTCACCGGTACGCATTTCGGCAATCCGGCCTTCATGCAGGGTCATGCCGCCGATCAGCTGGACGTCGAAGTGACGCATGCCCATGACACGCTTGCCGGCTTCGCGGGCGACCGCAAAAGCTTCCGGCAACAGCTTGTCGAGGGTTTCCCCTTTGGCGATGCGGTCCTTGAACTCTGCGGTCTTGGCGCGCAGTTGATCGTCCGAGAGGGCGACCATCTTCTCTTCGAAGGCATTGACGAGCTGCACCGTCTTGAGCATGCGTTTGACTTCACGCTCGTTCTTGCTTCCAAAAAGTTTCTTTAACAAAGGCGCAAACATATCGGCAGGATCTTCCACACTAAAGGGATGGAGGGCGGCCCCGTGAGTCGCCCGTGCAGCCCTCATGGCCGCATGCGAACGAGCATTCTACCCGGAAACGGTGGTGAGGAAAGTGGCGATATTCCACGATGCTGGCACTGCGCTTTGACGGGGCTCACTTAAAATAGGGGCGTTTTGCTCAACTTCAAGCCGTTGGAGGCAGAAGTTAGTCGTTGATTTAATGGGCAAAGCAGGGACAAAAGCAATGGGCGAGTGAAATGGGTGCTATCTGCTACCATGGCGCCTCTGTTACTTCAGGTGTTAGATCATGGCATTTCGCCCTCTTACAGCCAGAGCGCCCGCCGTTCTGCTTCGCGAAGCCAAGCCGCTGAAAGCCATCCTCGGCCATGCCCAACGTCTGGGCCGTCTGCAACGCCTGCTCGAAAGCCAACTGCAACCCGCCGCCCGCGAGCATTGTCATGTCGCGTCGTGGCGTGAAGGCAATCTGTTGCTGATTGTCACCGATGGCCATTGGGCCACACGCCTGCGCTACCAGCAAAAACGCCTGCAACGGCAACTGCAGATGTTCGATGAGTTCGCCAACCTGACGCGGATTCAGTTCAAGGTCCAGCCGCCAACGGTGCAGCGCGGTGCAGCCGGGCACACGATGGACTTGTCGACGGATGCGGCGGCGACCATTCAGTCGACCGCCGACGGGATCAGTGATCCGAACCTGCGTGCGGCGCTGGAGCGTCTGGCGGCGCACGCTAAAGCCAAATCCTGACCAAAAACCTGTGGGAGCACGCTCCCACGGGTGTTATCGACGTTTACTGCCACCGAGCAGAGAACCCATCAGGCCGCGCACCAACTGTTTACCCAGCGAATTCGCTGCCTGGCGCATCGCCGACTTGAGCGCCTGCCCCGCTGCCGTCCCGAGGAACTCCCCGGCCTTGTCCGCCAGGCTCGGTTCCTCTGCCGCCGGTTTGCCTGGCGCGGTTTCGCCCTCCGACGCCAGCCCTTTGCGCCCCATCAGGATTTCATAGGCCGACTCCCGATCGATCGGCTTGTCATAGCGGCCCTTGAACGGCGAACCGGCAATCAGCACGGTGCGTTCGGTCTCGGTCAACGGCCCGATCCGCGATTGCGGCGGCGCCACCAGCACCCGCTGGACCATTTCCGGCGTGCCTTTTTCCTGCAAGGTGCCGACCAGCGCCTCGCCGATCCCGAGTTCAGTCAACACCGACAACGTATCGAACGCCGGATTCGGCCGGAAGCCATCCGCCACCGCCCGCAGGGATTTCTGCTCCTTGGCGGTGAATGCCCGCAGACCGTGCTGGACCCGCAGGCCCAGTTGCGCCAGCACATCGTCCGGCAAATCGCCCGGCGACTGGGTGACGAAATACACACCGACGCCCTTGGAACGGATCAGCCGCACCACCTGCTCCAGACGTTCCTGCAAGGCCTTGGGTGTATCGCCGAACAACAAGTGCGCTTCGTCGAAGAACAGTGCCAGCAACGGTTTGTCGGCATCGCCACGTTCCGGCAATTGCTCGAACAGCTCGGCGAGCAACCACAGCAGGAACGTCGCGTAGACCTTCGGCGCTTCATGCACCAGGCGACTGGCATCGAGCAAATGAATGCGCCCGCGACCGTCGGCGGCCGGTTGCAGAATGTCCTCCAGTTGCAGCGCCGGCTCGCCGAACAAGGCTTCGGCGCCCTGCTGTTCAAGGATCGCCAGACGCCGTAACAGCGCCTGGCTGGAACCGGTGGTGAACAACGCGGCGTCTTCGCCGAGCAGCTGCGGGTTGTCCTTGAGGTGGTTGAGCAGCGCTTTCAGGTCTTTCAGATCCAGCAGCAACAGGCCTTCGCGGTCGGCGACCTTGAACGCCGCGTACAACGCCGACTGCTGGCTGTCGGTCAACTCCAGCAAGGCACCGATCAACAATGGCCCCATTTCACTCAGCGTTGTGCGCAGCGGATGACCGGACTCGCCGTGAATGTCCCACAAGGTCACGGGATAAGCCTGAGGCTTGTAGTTGAGCCACGGCATGCCGGCGATGCGCTCGGCGACCTTGCCCTGGGGATTGCCGGCGGCGCCGAGGCCGCATAGGTCACCCTTGATGTCGGCGGCGAACACCGCGACCCCGGCGTCACTGAACGCTTCGGCCAGCCGTTGCAGGGTGACGGTCTTGCCAGTGCCGGTCGCGCCGGCCACCAGTCCATGACGGTTGGCCAGGCGCATCGCCTGGGCGATCGGTTGCCCGGCGAGATCGGCGCCGATAACGAGTTGCGAGGAGTCAGGCATTTGGTCACCCAATAGTTAATCTTTGTCGAGCATGGCCGATAGAGAGAAGTGAGAGACCGGATCAAAAGTCCGGTCCGTGATTTCCCTAAGGAGAGACGGAAATATCACTCAGCTTTCACACCTGCCCATTTTGCGCGCCTTTATAAAAGCACGCCCTGGACATTAAGACCTTAGCGGAACCCCAAGCCATGAACAAAAATCTACGCTTCAGCCATAAAATTTTGCTTGCCGCCGCCCTCATCGTCATTGCCGCCTTCGCCTCGTTCACGCTGTACAACGACTGGCTGCAGCGCAATGCAATCCGCGATGACCTGAACAATTACCTCAACGAGATGGGCGAGGTCACTGCCGACAACATCCAGACCTGGCTCAGCGGGCGCATCCTGCTGATCGAGAACGCGGCACAGAACATCGCCATCAATCCCGAGCCTGCCGCCGTTGCCAGCCTGCTGGAACAGAAAGCCCTGACCTCGACGTTCATGGCTTCCTACCTCGGCGATGCCACCGGTCACTTCACCATCCGTCCGGATGCGAAGATGCCGGACGGTTTCGATCCACGGGTTCGCCCTTGGTATAAAGGTGCCGAAAGCAGCAGCACTTCGACCCTCACCGAACCGTACATCGACGCGGCCACCGGCCAGACCATCATTTCCATCGCCACTGCCGCGAAAAAGGCCGGCCAGAGCGTGGGCGTGGTGGGCGGCGACCTGAGCCTGCAAACCCTGATCAACACTCTCAGCGCCCGGGACTTCTCTGGCATGGGCTACGCGTTCCTGGTCAGCGCCGACGGCAAGATCCTGGTGCACCCGGACAAGGCCCTGGTGATGAAATCGCTCAAGGAAGCCTACCCGCAGGACACGCCGCGCATCAGCAGCGACTTCAGTGAAATCACCGTCGACGGCAAGACCCGTATCGTCACCTTCACCCCGATCAAGGGCCTGCCGTCGGTGAACTGGTACATCGGCCTGTCGGTGGACAAGGACAAAGCCTTTTCGATGCTCAGCCAGTTCCGCACCTCGGCCGTGATTGCGACTGTGATTGCGGTGGCGATCATCATCGCCCTGCTCGGCATGCTGATCCGCATCCTGATCCAGCCGCTGCACGTCATGACCCGCGCCATGGAAGACATCGCCGACGGCGAAGGCGACCTGACCAAGCGCCTGACCATCCAGAACCAGGACGAATTCGGCGTACTCGGCACTGCCTTCAACCGCTTCGTCGAGCGGGTTCACGGTTCGATTCGCGAAGTGTCGTCGGCCACCGGGCAAGTCAACGAAGTCGCCCTGCGGGTCGTCGCGGCTTCCAACTCGTCGATGTACAACTCCGACCAGCAAGCCTCGCGCACCAACAGCGTGGCCGCCGCGATCAACCAGCTCGGTGCCGCCGCTCAGGAAATCGCCCGCAACGCCGCGCAAGCCTCGACCCAGGCCAGCGACGCCCGTGGCCTGGCCGAAGACGGCCAGCAAGTGGTGGATCGCAGCATCAAGGCAATGAATCAACTGTCGAGCATGCTCAGCGCGTCGAGCAGCAACATCGAATCGCTGAATAGCAAAACCGTGAACATCGGCCAGATTCTCGAAGTGATCACCAGCATTTCCCAGCAGACCAACCTGCTCGCGCTCAACGCCGCCATCGAAGCAGCGCGGGCCGGTGAAGCCGGGCGCGGGTTTGCGGTGGTGGCGGACGAAGTGCGCAACCTTGCCCACCGCACTCAGGAATCGGCGCAACAGGTGCAGACCATGATCGAGGAGCTGCAAGTCGGCGCCCGCGAATCCGTCAGTACCATGAGCGACAGCCAGCGCCACAGCCAGGAAAGCGTGGACATCGCCAACCTCGCCGGCGAGCGCCTGAACAGCGTGACCCAGCGGATCGGCGAGATCGACGGCATGAACCAGTCGGTGGCCACCGCCACCGAGGAACAGACCGCCGTGGTCGAGTCGATCAACGTCGACATCACCGAGATCAATACGCTGAACCAGGAAGGCGTGGAGAACCTGCAGGCGACCTTGCGCGCCTGTTCCGATCTGGAACAACAGGCTTCGCGCCTGAAGCAACTGGTCGGCAGCTTCCGGATTTAAGCTGCTCCCCCCGGATGTCTTCGCGGTTCAGTCCGCGAAGACATCTTCACCTCCCGCAAAACCTCCCCCACCCCGCCGCATATCCCGACCGAACATCTATTCTGGAGAAAGGTCAACACGGGACATCAACACGCGGAGGGGCACTCACTGTGCATATCGCTGAAACCACGCTGGCGCGCCAACACGGACTTCACGCATGAGTCGCGGCATTCTGTTGCTGATCGGTCTGCTGGCGGCGGTGCTGATCCCTTCTTTACTGGGTGGCGGGGAAACCTGGACCCGGCTGCAAGCCTTTCCTCTGCACTGGCTGTCGATCCTGCTGGCCATGATTCTGCTCTGCTGGGGCATCAACACCTTGCGCCTGCGATTGCTGCTCGGCGATCAGCGTGAACGGGTCACACTGCTGAAAAGCCTCGGCGTGGTCATGGCCGCCGAGTTCGCCTGGTGCGCCACACCCGGCGGCACTGGCGGGCCGCTGACGATCATGGCGCTGCTGGCCCGTAGCGGCGTGCGCCCGGCCCGGGGCAGCGCGGTGTTTGCGATGGATCAGCTGAGCGACTTGCTGTTCTTCCTGTGTGCACTGGGCGGGATTCTGATTTATGCGCTGTTCCAGCATCTGAGCGACCGGATGGAATGGCTGCTGACTGTCAGCGCCATATCGCTGTTCGGCGGGCTGTTCAGTTGTGTGCTGGTGGCGCGTTATCACCGCACGCTGATTCGCTTGAGTGGCCGGCTGCTGGCGCGCATGAACGTGCAACCCGCTACGAGGTGGCGCTGGGCGCGCAAGCTGCTGCATTTTCTCGCGGCGTTCACCGATGCCCTGAAACTGCCTCGACAGACACTGTTCAAGGTGTTTGCCTTGACCTGCGTGCATTGGTCGCTGCGTTACAGCGTGCTGTATCTGGCGCTGCGCGGGCTGGGGGCGGACGTGCAGTGGGCCTGGACGTTTCTGATTCAGATGCTTTCGCTGGGAGCGGGACAATTCAGCCTGTTGCCGGGCGGTGCCGGGGCGGCGGAGCTGACCTCGGCGGCGCTGCTGGCGCCCATGGTCGGGGCTTCGACCGCTGCGGCGGCGATTCTGATCTGGCGGGCGATGACGTTTTACTTCTACCTGCTGGTGGGCGGGCCGATTTTTCTGCTGATGCTCGGGCGTCCGCTGCTCAGGAAGCTGATGAAGGTGCGGCAGGCTTAGCGTCGTCCGGTTTCTCTTCATTGAGCTGTTCCCACAACGCGGCGGCGTCGGGGAAGTCCGTGCCATCCTCCGGGCCCAGGTCATCCGGGTCATAGCGGCTCAGGCAGCCTTCACCCAAGGTGGCGGGCGCTTTGGAGGTGGCTTTGTCCAGTGGATCGCTCATGGGCATGTCCTCAAGGGCTGAAACAGGGCGAAAAAAAGGGCCTGAAGCGATTGAACGCCCAGGCCCTTTGTTTTTCAACCGTAAAGGGTTCGATCAGAACACGACGGTCTTGTTGCCGTGCACCAGCACGCGGTCTTCAAGGTGATAACGCAGGCCACGGGCCAACACCATCTTCTCGACGTCACGGCCGAAACGCACCATGTCTTCGATGCTGTCGCTGTGGCTGACACGCACCACGTCCTGCTCGATGATCGGGCCGGCGTCCAGCTCTTCAGTCACGTAGTGGCAGGTCGCACCGATCAGCTTCACGCCGCGCAGCGACGCCTGGTGATACGGTTTGGCGCCGACGAACGACGGCAGGAAGCTGTGGTGAATGTTGATGACCTTGTGCGCGTATTCGCGGCACATGTCCGGCGGCAGGATCTGCATGTAGCGCGCCAGCACCACCACTTCGGCATCGTGCTGCTTGACCAGGCGCGACACTTCGTCGAAGGCCGGTTGCTTGTCCTGCGGATTGACCGGGACGTGGTAATAAGGAATGCCGTGCCACTCGACCATGCTGCGCAGGTCGTCGTGGTTGGAAATTACGCAGGAGATCTCGCAATCGAGTTCATCGCTGTGCCAGCGGTGCAGCAGGTCGGCCAGGCAGTGGGACTCACGGCTGGCCATCAGCACCACGCGTTTTTTCTGCTCGGTGTCGGTGATGCGCCAGTCCATCGAGAACTCTTCGGCGATCGGTGCAAACTTCTCGCGCAACACCTCGATACCGAAAGGCAGGGAATCGGCACGGATTTCGTGACGCATGAAGAACCAGCCGACCTGATTGTCCGAGTGGTGGCTCGCTTCGGTGATCCAGCCATTGTGGGCCGCCAGAAAGTTACTGACTTTGGCAACGATGCCAACGCGGTCCGGGCAAGAAATCACCAACCGAAAAGTGCGCATGAGGGGGAAACTCCAGAACTTCGCAAAGGCGGCCATTCTAGCGACTACGCCGCAAAACTGCAGTATTGATGAGCCTTGAGCCCCGGCAGGCCTCGCTGCAGTTTTTTTGACGCGGACAACCGTCAGGATGATGGCGCAGTAATAGCCATGCACCAACGGATCTCTGTGAATATCTGTGAAGACTGCATCACATTATTTAACTGAATATTCAATTCAGGGCTTTTCAACGCAACTAATTCAAATAAAAAGCCCGGTTAAATGTTTACTTGATGAAACAGCCTGACTATTATTGCCGCACTGTCCCCTGCCATCGTGCACTCCCAATAAGGTAGTAATCATGTCCTTGATCAACGAATATCGTGCCACCGAAGAAGCAATCAAAGAGCTGCAAGCCCGTTTGAAGAACCTGTCGCAAGACGACAAACTGCAAACCGAGCTGGAATTCGAAGGCAAACTGCGCACCCTGATGGGCGAATACTCCAAATCCCTGCGTGACATCATCGCGCTGTTGGATCCAGAGTCCAAAACCAAGGCCCCACGTGGCGGCGCAGTAAAAACTACCGGCACCAAGCGTGCTCGCAAAGTTAAACAATACAAAAACCCGCACAACGGTGAAGTCATCGAAACCAAAGGTGGCAACCACAAGACTCTGAAAGAGTGGAAAGCCAAGTGGGGCGGTGACGTGGTTGAAGGCTGGGCTACCCTGCTGGGCTAAGCCGCAACCCTTGTCGCAGACCCGTCTGCGACACCAAAAGAAACGCCAGCATCCGCTGGCGTTTTTTTATGCCCGTCGTTCAAGCGACGGGCATGTTCGATTTCAAAGATTCAAACGTTTGCGCAATGCCTGGACATAATTCTGCCATTCAACCAGCACCTCGCGCTGTAATGGCGTGGCACTAAGCAGCCATTGCTCTGCGGCCTCTGTAAAAGATTGCAAGGTATTAGGAGCCCCCCATTCAGGCTCGGACAAGCGCTGCCGACAAAAGATTTGCCAGCGTTCTTGCTCTTCGAAATTCAACGTATCCGGAAAGTTACGCGCTCGATATCGAAACAACAATTCAGGCAAACGTTCGTCATCGAACGGCCATTGCTCTCGCGCTAATTGAGCAGGATCTGCCGTCCTCACTTGCTCACATAGTCGCCGGTCACGATCACCGATAAATCCGTCGTACAACTGTTGTTCAGGATCTTCACTCGGGGTGAAATCTTCGCTGGCATAAATCGCCGCGACTTTATCTTTCCAAACTTGTTGTGCGTCACTTAGTCGCAATGCACGCGCCTGATACAGCGCCATGTCCAGACCCAGACGCTGCTGATCTTCAGCTCTCAGCACCGACAACGGCGCCACCACCGGGCACTTGTTGATGTGAATAAGCTTGAGCGGCACCGGCAACTCGCCTTCGGCCAGATCATCACGACGGGTATACAGACGCTGACGCAATGTCTGCGCATCCAGGTCGAGCAGGCCCTGCGGGTCCAGGTGCAGATCACAGACGATCAACGCGTTCTTGTTGCGCGGATGCCAGGCCAATGGCAGCACCACACCGACATAACTGCGCGCCGCCGAGAAGCGTCCGGAAATGTGCACCATCGGCTGCAACAGGCGAATCTGGTCCATGACTTTCTGCTTGCTGCGCAACTGGAACAGCCAGTCATACAGTTTCGGCTGTTTCTCGCGGATCAACCGGGCCAGGGCGATGGTGGCGCGCACGTCCGACAACGCCTCGTGGGCATTGCCGTGATCGATGTTGTTGGCGGCGGTCAGGCGCTCGAGCTTGAGCGTGACCTTGCCTTCATCATCGGTCGGCCAGACCAGACCATCCGGACGCAACGCATAAGCAGCGCGCACCACATCGATCAGATCCCAGCGACTGTTGCCGCCCTGCCATTCGCGGGCATAAGGATCGAAAAAGTTGCGATACAGGCTGTAGCGAGTCATCTCGTCGTCGAAGCGCAGAGTGTTGTACCCCGCACCGCAGGTTCCGGGAGCGGCGAGTTGGGCGTGAACCCGGGTCATGAAATCAGCCTCGCTCAAACCTTTCTCGGCGAGACAACTCGGGGTGATACCGGTGATTGCGCACGCCGCCGGGTGCGGCAGAATATCTTCGCTGGGCTGGCAGTAAAGATTGACCGGCGCGTCGATTTCGTTGAGTTCGTGGTCGGTGCGGATCCCGGCCACCTGCAACGGACGGTCACATCGGGGATTGATGCCGGTGGTTTCGTAGTCGTACCAGAAGATGGAAGTCACGGGTGGTTCCTGAACTGAAGATCGGCAAAGTCTAGGCGTTCGACGGCGGTCGCGGCCAGCGCGGCATCATTCAGGCACATTTGGTTGAACGATGTGTATGACATAGTTATGTCGTTTTCCCCCGAGAGACTGCTAGCATCGGACTCACTTGCATCCCGATCCGGCAACATCAGGTAGCCCATGCTCGAGACCACAGCACCGCCAAGGAAAGCAACGCTGGCCCCGCCACTGGATACGCGGTATCAGGTCGAAACGCCGGAAGGCATCGACCTGCCGCTGCGTCCCGCCGGCCTGATGGTGCGTGCCGTGGCGTTCACCATCGATCTGGGTTTGCGCGGGTTGATCATGGGGCTGCTGTTCATGCTGCTGGCGTTGCTCGGCAAACTCGGTATCGGTCTCGGTTCACTGCTGCTGTTCGCGGTGAGCTGGTGGTACATGGTGCTGTTCGAAGTGCTGCGTCAGGGCCGTTCGCCGGGCAAGCAATGGATGGGCCTGCGGGTGGTGCACGACGATGGCACGCCAGTGGGCTGGTCGGCCTCCTTGTTGCGCAACCTGCTGCGTTTTGTCGACCTGATGCCGTTCGGCTATTTCCTCGGCGCCATCAGTTGCCTGCAACACCCGACCTTCAAACGCCTCGGCGACATCGCTGCCGGCACGCTGGTGATCTACAGCGAACGCCCGCTCAAGCGTCCGCAGTTGCCTGATGCTGAGCCCCGTCGCTCACCGATCCCGCTGACCCTGACTGAACAACGCGCCCTGCTCGCTTTCGCCGAGCGTCAGGGCGAACTGTCGACCGCGCGGGTCAATGAACTCGCGGCGCTGCTCGCTCAGCCACTGCACATCAGCGCACCGAAAGCCGTCGGTGAACTCAACGGCATCGCCCGCGGCCTGTTGGGGCCGACATGAAGCAAAGCCTTTTCGAAACCCGCCACAAGGCCGAATGGGAGCGCTTTACGCTCGCCCTCGAACGTCTGGAACGAGGCAAGGACACTTCGCAGGTGGCCGAATTTCCCAAGGCCTATCGCCGACTCTGCCAACATCTGGCCCTGGCGCAGGAACGTGGCTACAGCAGTTTTCTCGTCGACTCGTTGCAGCAGCTTGTGCTGCGCGGTCATCAACAACTTTACCGTCACCGCAGCCAGCTCGGCGCTAACGTACTGGGTTTCATCCTGGCCGGATTTCCACGGCTGGTACGCGCCGAATGGCGCTTCGTACTCGCCGCCGGGTTGCTGTTCTTCGGCAGCCTGACCGGTTTCGGATTGCTGGTGTACCTGTTCCCGGAGCTGGTCTACAACCTGATCCCCGCCGATCAGGTGCGCGAGATGCAGAGCATGTACGACCCCGCCGCCGGCCACCTCGGGCGCTCGGCCGAACGTGCGGCCAGCGAAGACTGGGTGATGTTTGGCTACTACATCATGCACAACATCGGCATCGCCTTTCAGACCTTCGCCAGCGGTTTGCTGCTGGGAGTAGGCAGTGCGTTTTTCCTGTTCTACAACGGTTTGATCATCGGCACCGTGGCCGGGCACCTGAGTGAAATCGGCTTCGGCCAGACTTTCTGGTCCTTCGTGATCGGGCACGGAGCGTTCGAACTCACGGCTATTGCATTGGCCGGGGCGGCGGGACTGAAACTGGGGTGGGCGTTGATCGCGCCGGGACGCCTGACACGCGGCGAGGCCTTGAGACACGCGGCGCGCCAGAGCGTATTGCTGATCTGCGGCGTGATGCTGTTCCTGTTGATCGCCGCGTTTATCGAGGCTTATTGGTCGTCACGCACCGGGGTCACGCCGCAGACCAAATACCTGGTCGGCGCCGGGCTCTGGCTCTGCGTGGCGACCTATCTGCTGTTCGCCGGAAGGACCCGCCATGCGCCTGAGTGACGCCACCGTGGTGATCCGCCCGCGTACCACCTGGGAAGCCATGGACCTGGGCGTGCTCATGAGCCAGCAACATCGGCGCTTGCTGATGACCAGTTGGGCCATCGTCACCCTGCCGCTGTTCGTGGTGCTCAGCCTGCTTCTGTGGGATTCGCCGTCGCTCGCGGTGTTCATCTTCTGGTGGCTGAAACCGGCGTACGAGCGCCTGCCGCTGTACATCCTGTCCAAAGCCCTGTTCGGCGAAACGCCCACGCTGAAACAGGCATTACGCCAGTGGCCAAAACTGCTTAAACCACAGTTGCTGGCGAGCCTGACCTGGCGACGCCTGAGCTTCAGTCGCAGCTTCCTGATGCCGGTGGTGCAACTTGAAGGCCTGGGCGGCATCGCACGCCAACAGCGTTTGCGGGTGCTGCTGCAACGCAATGCCGGCGCGGCCCAGTGGTTGACGATCATTGGCGTGCATCTGGAAACGGCGCTGTGGATCGGCCTGATGGTGTTGTTCTACCTGCTTCTGCCACAACAGGTCGAAACCGATTGGGACTGGCAAAGCCTGATCTTCGCGGCCGACCACCAATGGCGCTGGCTCGAGCACCTGACCAATGCCTTCTATGCACTGATACTGGTGATCTGGGAACCGATCTACGTCGCCTGCGGCTTCAGCCTTTACCTGAACCGGCGCACCGCGCTCGAAGCCTGGGACATCGAACTGGTGTTCCGCCGCCTGCGTCAGCGCCTGAACAGCAGCGCACTCGGTTTGCTGCTGGTGGTGTGTCTTTTGCTGCCGGGAGTGCCTTCGGCATGGGCAGCCGACCCCGCCACCGCTCCGGATGCGCCCCGACTCCTGAATCAGCCACTGACCAGTCAGGCATCCCGCGACAGCATCAAGGCCTTGCTGGAACAACCGCCGTTCAAGAACAAGGAAACCGTCACTCGTTATCGCTTTGGCGAAGACCCCGCCACCACCGAAAAACCCAAGGACGGCAAGGCGCCGCAATGGCTGAAAACCTTGCTGGGCTGGCTCAACGGCCAGCACCTGAACGGGCTGGCCAAGGCGATTGAAGTGCTGCTGTGGGCCGTGGTGATTGGAGCGCTCGGCTGGTTGATCTGGCGCTATCGCGAGTTTCTGCAAACGTTCGTCAGCCGTCGCCCGCGACTGCCCGAGCGAATAAAGCGCCCCGTGCCACAGCAAGCCTTCGGCCTCGACCTGAGCCGGGAAACCCTGCCCGACGACATCGCCGCCAGCGCCGAGCAACTCTGGCAAACCCAACCCCGTGCGGCGCTCGGCCTGCTGTATCGGGCGTTGCTCAGTCATCTGCTGCACGATTTCAACCTGACCCTGAAACCGGCCGACACCGAAAGCGAAGTGCTGGCGCGGATCGAACATTTGCAGCGTCCGGACCTGCTCGCTTACAGCCGCAGTCTGACCCGCCACTGGCAGAACATGGCCTACGGACACCGCGTACCGGCGGCGCATCTGCAACAGGAATTGTGTGATGGCTGGCGCACGCTGTTCGGCCACGGAGCCGCCCGTTGAACCGGCGCGCACTCTGGCTGGTCGGCGCGCTGATCGTCGCCCTGTTGGGCGCATTGGGCGTTTATCTGTACCTCAAGGCCACGCCTTACCAGGCCGTGGTCGATCACGGCCCTTCCCCCGCCGCGCAAGCCAATCCTTATCTGGCGGCGGAGATGTTTCTACGCGGTCGCGGGATAGCCGTCAGTCATGCCGAGAGTCTCGCCGTGTTACCCGAGATCGACCCTCGCCGCCACACGCTGCTGCTGTTCAACGACCGCTCGAACATGACCCCGCGCCAGGTCGATCAAGTCTTGAACTGGGCCCGGGCCGGCGGACGACTGGTGTTCGTCGCCGAATCGATCTGGGATGAAAAGACCGGCCAGAGCAATGACCTGCTGCTCGACCGCGTGCAACTGCATCAGTCCCTGAGCAAGGATCTGAAAGACCCGCCGCCGGATGCCGACGACGATCCCTACCCCAACCTGACCAAGCTCTATCTGGAAGACGAAGACGCCCCCGCCTACGCCGGGTTCGACACCGCGTTCCACCTCGACGATCCGAAAAACCTCGCGCAAGCCTGGGCCAACAGCGCCCGCGCCACGCACATGATGCAACTGCCCTACGGCGTCGGCACGATCACCGTGGTCACCGATGCCGATCTGTGGAAAACCCCGGCGATTGCGCAGCACGACAATGCCTGGCTGCTCTGGTACCTGAGCGCCGACACCGCCGTGACCTTGCTGTACAACACCGAACATGACGGTCTGCTGACCCTGCTCTGGCGCTATTTCCCACAAGCCATCGTTGCCCTGCTGGCGTTGATCGGTCTGTGGTTGTGGCATGTCGGCGTGCGTCACGGGCCGGTGCAGGCTCCTGCCCCGAGCGGTCGTCGTCAGTTGATGGAACACCTGCGCGCCAGTGCCGATTTCATCCTGCGTCACAACGGTCAACAGACCTTGCTGCAAGCGTTGCAGCAGGATGTCCTGCGCCGCGCCCGCCATCGTCACCCCGGTTTCGACCAATTGAACGTCGCCGAACAATGGTTGGCCCTGTCACGCCTGACCCGCCAGCCGACCCGTGCCATCAGCCAGGCCCTGAGCCCGGCACCGAAGCGGCGCATGTCCAGCGCCGAATTCTGCCGTCAGGTCGCCCACCTGCAAGCCTTGAGGAACTCGCTATGACCGAACACATCGAACCCGGCTCGCCCAGCCACGCGGCCCAGCAACGTCACCGAGCCAGTCAGTTGGCCCAAGCGGTACGCGGTGAATTGCAGAAGGCACTGATCGGCCAGAACCCGGTGATCGACGATGTACTGACCGCGCTGATCGCCGGCGGCCACGTGTTGCTCGAAGGCGTTCCCGGCCTTGGCAAAACCCTGCTGGTACGCGCCCTGGCCAAATGCTTCGGCGGCGAGTTCGCACGCATCCAGTTCACCCCGGACCTGATGCCCAGCGACGTCACTGGCCACGCGGTCTACGACCTGCAGACCGAACAGTTCAAACTGCGCAAAGGCCCGTTGTTCACCAATCTTCTATTGGCGGACGAGATCAACCGCGCCCCGGCCAAGACTCAAGCCGCCCTGCTCGAAGCGATGCAGGAACGTCAGGTCACCCTCGAAGGCCGGGCCCTGCCGATTGCCCAGCCATTCATGGTGCTCGCCACGCAAAACCCGATCGAACAGGAAGGCACTTACCCGTTGCCCGAAGCCGAGCTTGATCGCTTCATGCTCAAGGTACGCATGGATTACCCCGACGCCGATCAGGAGCTGGACATGGTGCGTCAGGTCACCCGCTCGACCCGCGCCGACATGCTCGATGTGCAGCCGCTACGCACCGTGTTGCAGGCCAAGGACGTGCAAGCCCTGCAACGCATCGCCAGCGATTTGCCGCTGGACGATCAGGTGCTCGATTACGCCGTACGATTGGCGCGCAGCACCCGCACCTGGCCGGGGCTGAGCCTCGGTGCCGGCCCCCGCGCTTCCATCGCACTGGTACGCTGCGCCCGCGCCCGGGCCCTGCTGCGCGGCGGTGAATTCGTGATCCCGGACGACATCAAGGGCTGCGCACTGGCGGTGTTGCGCCACCGGGTACGCCTTGCACCGGAGCTGGACATCGAAGGGCTGCAAGTCGATCAGGTTCTTCAGCAACTGCTCGATCAAGTACCGGCGCCGCGCCTGTGAAACCCTCGCGCCTGCTGTTGATCTGGCTGGCGATCCTGCTGGCCATCGGCATTGTGCTGGGCGCGTTGCAGGCGCTGAACGTCGAGGTGCCTTCGAGCCTGCTGTCGATCAACTGGGGATTGTTGCTGGCGTTGTTTGCACTAAGTCTGCTGGATGCCCTGCGCCTGAAGCGCATGCCCTCGCCTCGCGTGCAACGACAGATGCCCGGCAGCCTGGCACTCGGTCGCTGGAGCGAAGTGCGGCTGGAGATCGAACACGATTTCGACCAGCCACTGGCCATTCAAATTTTCGACCACGTACCCGACGGCTTGAGCTTTGAACACCTGCCGCTCAACACCGAGCTACAACCCGGCCAACGCAACCTGATCGGCTATCGCCTGCGCCCGCTCAAGCGTGGCCATTTCACTTTCGAAACCTGCGAACTCAACCTGCCGAGCCCCTTCGGTCTGTGGTCCGGCAAACGCCTGCTGAACCTCACCGACCACACCCGCGTCTACCCCGACTTCGCCCGCCTCTACGGCGGTCAACTGCTGGCGGTCGACAACTGGCTCAGCCAGCTCGGCGTACGCCAGCGCCAACGTCGTGGCCAGGGGATGGAGTTTCATCAACTGCGGGAGTTTCGCGAAGGCGACAGCCTGCGCCAGATCGACTGGAAAGCCACCGCCCGCCATCGCACACCGATTGCCCGGGAGTACGAAGACGAACGAGATCAACAGATTGTTTT
This sequence comes from Pseudomonas sp. GW821-FHT09E04, assembly GCF_059416185.1. Taxonomy (NCBI): domain Bacteria; kingdom Pseudomonadati; phylum Pseudomonadota; class Gammaproteobacteria; order Pseudomonadales; family Pseudomonadaceae; genus Pseudomonas; species Pseudomonas sp. GW821-FHT09E04. Next base: position 211,847 of record NZ_JBWKOR010000006.1, on the reverse strand, counting down.
CATGCTCGATTGCGGGCGACAGATGCGCAGTCAGGACGGCGAGCTGTCGCATTTCGATCATGCGTTGAATGCGTGTTTGCTGTTGAGTTATGTGGCGTTGCGCCAGGGGGATGCGGTGGGGTTGTCTACCTTCGCCAGTGATCAGCCTCGGTTCATTACACCGATCAAAGGTACGGGGCAGCTCAAGGTGTTGCTCAACAGTGTTTACGATCTGGATAGCACGCGACGTTCTGCGGATTATCCGGCAGCGGTGAATCAGTTGCTGACCAGACAGAAGCGCCGGGCTTTGGTGGTATTAGTGACCAATGTGCGGGATGAGGCTGATGAGGAGTTGCTGAATGCCGTCAGACGCCTGAGCCAGCAGCATCGGGTACTTGTGGCCAACCTCCGCGAGAGCACGCTTGAAAATGCACGGCATTCGCGGGTGCAAACAATAGAGCAGGCCCATGAGTACTGCGCAACAGTGGACTATCTGAATGCCCGAGCGATACTCCATGAACGGTTGAGTGCTCAAGGAGTGCAAGTGATGGATATCCCCCCCAGCGAATTGAGCACGGACGTAATATCACGATATCTAAGCTGGAAGAAATCTGGAGCGCTCTGACCCCTCTCAATCTCACACTCGAGGGGATCAAATAAAATCACAATAATCAAGAGAACCTCAACGAAGTAAAAAACCTTAAGGCGCAGGCATTGATAAAACGGTGCTGCTCATCCAAGGAGTATCAAAACCTCCTCACGATCCAACTAATTTGAGTAGACATCTCTAGTCAACTCACATTTGCAAACACCGCTGCTATCCTTGGAGCTTCTCTAACGGAGTCTCAGAATGCCTGCTAAATACTCTCTATCGGACGTGCTGGAAAGGATGTATCAGAACCAACTCGGCCTGGAAGCCGCCCTGATGGAGTTGGTACTCCAGGTCGAAGCTCAGGGAATGGTGGAAACCGGAAAAAACGTCCGTGAAGCACTTTTTACAATTGGAGAAAACGCCGGTTTCATCAAACAAGGCTTGGCCAAGCTGAAAGGAGAACACCACGGCTAAATTCCGGCTTTTCAGACATATGTCCCAGAGATGTTCGATGTCTTTCGCCTATAAGTCGTGCCTTCCAAAACGAATCGTTGATTGGAAAGACTCTTACAACTTGGTTCTCAAAATCTCCTCGCTGACCACGGCTACTGTAGTCCTGTCCTGCCCGTAAAGTTTCTCTAGCTTAGGATTGAAACCGTTGCCCTTTCAGCACTTGAGGACGATTGCAAGGCGGGGGAATTGAGGCTACAGCAACTGACGCTTTTACCTACACATATGAGCGAATCCGCTGGCTTGTGCACCTTGACGTTGACCCGTAACTTGATCCCCGTCGCTACCAATCAGCGGCCGGGTTTAGTCGCCCGAGGTAAGATAGGTTTGCAAACGCGTCATCCAGTCGGGTATTCCCTATCCCTGCACTAGATGGTGGCTGTGAGCAGGGTGCCCCCGGGCACGCCGGAAAAAAGCCTTACTTCCCCGGTCGACTAACCTGCTTACAGCTGCCACCCCTCGTTTAGTCGCGAAGCGGTAACAGCCCAACTTATTAGGAAGTTAGGTATGTTCAAAGCAACACCAAATCCTCCGTCGGATATCGATCCAACGGACACGACTGATCAAACTGACCCGGTCTCCCCCTACGCTTCAATCGACTCAAAAAAACTCCACGACGCCGCCCACCGGGCCCTCGATTTCTACCTCAATCCCTCGCCCGAAAAACCGCGCAATTCCGTGGATCGCGGCATGCAGATGTTCAAGGTCGATCCCGACATTAACCCCGAAGCCATCGCCATCCAGACCTACGAAACCTTTTCGTCAGTCAGCATCCTGCTGCTCGACCTGGCGGACAGCCTGGACGACAAGCCGCGGCATCTAGCGATGGCGATCTATCAACTGAGCGAGTTAGGGTTGTTGCTGGTGGAGAAGACGCTGGATAACGAGCGGGCGATTGCGATAACCGCGTAAGAAAAAAGGGCCACAACCTGCGGCAGGTTGTGGCCCTTTTTTGTTTTCAGGCCGAAGCCGGCAACGGCTGAAAACTGAAGTACTGCTTCAACGCCTCGACCAGTTGCCCATACTCCGGCGGAGTCCGGTACAGGCTGAAGCCGGCGTCATAATGTTGAGGAGTCGCGTCTTCGTGGCACCACAGGCAGCAAGCCGTCAGGTCGATGACCTGCTGGCAGCCCTCGCCCAGGGGAATTTTCAGGCGCAGTTTGAATTCGGCACCGATCATCATCGGCAACTGGCTGATCAGCATCAAACCGTCTTCAGAGACGTTGCCCAGAAAGCCGATGGGTTTGTCGGTGACGCTGTTGAACACTCGCAGAAAATACGGCAACTGGTGCCGTTCGATTCGACGGTCGGTAAACATGAGCGTATCGCCATGCATGGCCCGGTAAACGGGCCGCACTGTGCTTCGGAACGAACCTGCCCTACAGGTCCGCTCTCCCTGCTTCCGGTGTGGCGCTTGCCACGTCTATCTCATGCCAGTCGCAGGTGTTGCGCCGGTACAGAGTTCATCTGCACCGGTGTCTGAGGACTATAGCTCACCTTGTACAGCCAGCCAGCTTTTGTATGACAACCGCCATCAAAAGCGAGTTGGACGCACCACGGCTGCTGCGCTACGGGTCGGGTAATGACCCAGGCTCTGCAGGGTTTCCAGACGCGCGCGGGCGCGGTAGGCGTATTCGCTGTTGGGGTACGAGGCAATGATGAACTGATAGGTCTGCGCCGCATCGACAAACATTTTCTGCCGCTCGAGGCACTGGCCGCGCATCATCGACACTTCCGGCCACACGTAAGGACGGGCACGGCTGGCGCGTTCGACCTTGGACAGTTCGAGCATCACCTGCTCGCAGTTGCCCCGGTCGTAGGCGCTGTAGGCGTTGTTCAAATGATGGTTCATCGACCAACGGGTGCAGCCCGTGACGGCGAGGACGCTGAGGGCAAGGGCGGCAATGGGCACGAATCGCATGGGGTATTCTCCTGTCTTGTGATCATTATCGACCTCTGGCGAGAAATCTTCAGAGCCCTTTGCTCCGATTGTCGCGTTCAATAAAGAAAACAATAAGTAGTGCAAACGAACAATGACTACACCCAAAGAGCGTAGTAGCCTCTGCGAGCGCTTGAACCTGAGGAGTCTTTGCATGTCCGTCCGTCGTACCAAAATCGTCGCTACCCTTGGCCCGGCCAGTAACTCGCCGGAAGTTCTCGAACAGCTGATTCTGGCTGGCCTGGACGTCGCCCGTCTGAACTTCTCCCACGGCACCCCCGACGAGCACAAGGCTCGCGCGAAGCTGGTGCGTGACCTCGCTGCCAAGCACGGCCGCTTCGTCGCCCTGCTGGGTGACCTGCAAGGCCCGAAAATCCGTATCGCCAAATTCGCCAACAAGCGCATCGAGCTGAAGATCGGTGACAAGTTCACCTTCTCCACCAGCCATCCGCTGACCGAAGGCAACCAGCAGGTGGTCGGTATCGACTACCCGGACCTGGTCAAGGACTGCGGCGTGGGCGACGAGCTGCTGCTCGACGACGGCCGCGTGGTGATGCGCGTTGATACCGCGACCGCCACCGAACTGAACTGCACCGTGACCATCGGCGGTCCGCTGTCCGACCACAAAGGCATCAACCGTCGCGGTGGCGGCCTGACCGCTCCGGCCCTGACCGAGAAAGACAAGGCCGACATCAAGCTCGCCGCTGAAATGGAAGTCGACTACCTCGCCGTGTCCTTCCCGCGTGACGCCGCCGACATGAACTACGCCCGCCAACTGCGCGACGAAGCCGGCGGCACTGCCTGGCTGGTAGCGAAGATCGAACGCGCCGAAGCCGTGGCCGACGACGAAACCCTCGACGGTCTGATCAAGGCTTCCGACGCCGTGATGGTTGCCCGTGGTGACCTGGGTGTGGAAATCGGCGACGCCGAGCTTGTGGGCATCCAGAAGAAAATCATTCTGCACGCACGCCGCCACAACAAGGCTGTGATCGTGGCGACCCAGATGATGGAGTCGATGATCCAGAACCCGATGCCGACCCGCGCCGAAGTGTCCGACGTGGCCAACGCCGTGCTCGACTACACCGACGCCGTGATGCTGTCCGCCGAATCCGCTGCCGGCGCTTATCCGCTGGAAGCCGTACAGGCCATGGCGCGCATCTGCGTCGGCGCTGAAAAGCACCCGACCAGCAAGACCTCCAGCCACCGCATCGGCAAGGAATTCGAGCGCTGCGACGAGAGCATTGCGCTGGCGACCATGTACACCGCCAACCACTTCCCGGGCGTGAAAGCGATCATCGCGCTAACCGAAAGCGGCTACACCCCGCTGATCATGTCGCGTATCCGTTCGTCGGTGCCGATCTACTGCTTCACCCCGCACCGCGAAGCCCAGGCCCGCGCAGCGATGTTCCGTGGCGTGTACACCGTTCCGTTCGACCCGGCTTCGCTGGCACCGAACGAAGTCAGCCAGAAAGCCATCGACGAGCTGGTCAAGCGCGGCGTTGTGCAGAAGGGTGACTGGGTCATCCTGACCAAGGGCGACAGCTACCACACCACCGGCGGCACCAACGGCATGAAGATCCTGCACGTGGGCGACCCGCAGGTCTGAGTGACCGGTTGCTGAAAACGAAAAGCCCCGCCATGTGAATGGCGGGGCTTTTTCATTTCAGATTGATCGTTCCCACGCTCCGCGTGGGAATGCCTCAATGGACGCTCCGCGTCCGCTTCGGCATGGGACGCGGAGCGTCCCGGGCTGCATTCCCACGCAGAGCGTGGGAACGATCGGTGCACGGAGTGCGGCGGCGGTCGGCGGTCGGCGGTCGGCGGTCGGCGGTCGGCGGATATCTCAATGGCGTTTGATGAACCCGGTCAACGCCGCCAACGCCTCCGGCGAACGAAGCCGCTGGGTGAACAGCGCGCCCTCCTCCTCGATCACCTTGCGAATCAATTCGCGATCCGGCGCCCGCATCAATTGCTTGCTGATCCGCACCGCTTCAGCCGGCAGCTCGTCAAACCGCAACGCCATCTCCCGCGCCTTGGCCAGTGCTGCTTCGCCGCTGCCCAGTGCCTCGGTGGCAATCCCCCAGGCCGCCGCTTGTTCACCGGTAAAACCTTCACCCAGCAACAACAACTCCGACGCTTTGGCCTGCCCGAGCAAACGCGGCAGGATCAGGCTGGAACCGAACTCCGGGCACAACCCGAGATTGACGAACGGCATGCGCAACCGTGCATCCCGCGCCACGTACACCAGATCGCAATGCAACAGCAGCGTCGTGCCAATCCCCACCGCCGCCCCGGCCACGGCGGCGATCACCGGTTTGCGGCATTCGAGGAGTTCAAGCATGAAGTGAAACACCGGGCTGTCGAGGTCGCTCGGCGGTTGCTGGATAAAGTCGGCGATGTCGTTGCCGGCGGTGAAGCACTCGGCGCTGCCGGTGATCAGCACCGCGTTGATCTCGGGGTCTTGATTGGCCTGCTTGAGCGCCTCGGCCAACTGGCTGTACATGGCGCGGGTCAGGGCGTTTTTCTTGTCGGGGCGGTTGAGGCGCAGGGTCAGCAAACCGCGTTCGCGGTGCAGCAGGATGGCTTCGGGCATGGCAGGTCTCGCGTCTGAAGAATCAGCGCTCAACCACGGCTCAGGAAGACATCGGCCAGCAGTTGATTGCGCGGCAGTCCGGCCAGGAACAGACGCTTGGCAAACGCGTCAACGCTGGCAGTCGAGCCGCAGACTAAGGCCAGCGTTTGTCGGGAGACAAGGCGCAGTTGCGCCAAAGCGGCCGGCAACTCGGCCGCCGTCCACAATTCGACGCTGAGGTTTTCCCGCTGCGCGGCCAGTGCTTCAAGGGGTTTGGCCAGGTAATGCCCGTCGGCATCATGGGCCAGATGAATGACGCGAATGGCGCCCCGATGATCCTGACGCAAGGCTTCGCGCAACACACCGAACAAGGGGCCTAGTCCGGTGCCCGCCGCCAGTAGCCACAGCGGCCGGTCGTGCCAGTCCGGGTCGTAATGCAACGCACCGCCGCGCAGTTCACCGAGGCGGATCGGGTCGCCGATCTGCAAGCGGCGCGCGGCATCGCTGAATTCACCGGGCTGGCGGCAATCGAGGTGAAATTCAAGAAAACGGTCTTCTTCCGGCAGGCTCGCCAGCGAATACGGCCGCGCAACGTGGCCGGCCCACAGCACCAGATGCTGGCCGGCGCTGTAGCGCAACGGTCGCTGGGGTGTCAGGCGCAACCGCAGCACGCTGTCGCCGAGCCAGTCCAGCGCTTCGACCGAGGCCGGGCGACCATCGGTGACGGGATCGAAGGTGTGCACCTGCAAGTCCTCGATCACCTGACACTGACAGGCCAGGCGCCAGCCCTGATCACGCTGTTCAGCGCTCAAGGCATCGGGGCGACTGTCAGCAGGCAGACCTTGCACGCATTGCACCAGACACGCATGGCAACTGCCGGCGCGGCAGCTATAAGGCACCGCCACACCGTTCTGATTGAGAGCATCGAGCAGGTTGCTGCCCGCCGCCACCGACCACTTTCGTTCACCGACCCGCAGTTCAGGCATCGACGTTCTCCCACGCGGCTGCGCAACGGTTGCGCCCGTCGCGTTTGGCCCGGTACAGCGCCTGATCGGCGCGCTGCAAGGCGTCGTCCAGATCATCGCCCAGTTCCAGCAGGGTCATGCCGGCAGACAGGCTAAGGTTTTTCACATTCAGGCCCACCAGTTCAACGTCGGTGAAGGCGATGCGCAGCCGTTCGCAACAGGCGGTCAGCCGCTCGGCGTTGCAATCGGGCAGCAGCACCACGAATTCTTCACCACCATAACGGGCCAGCACATCACCGTCACGCAGACAGGCACCGGCCACTCCGGCGAAGGCTTGCAGCACCTGATCGCCGGCCGCATGACCGTGTATATCATTGATGCGTTTGAAATGGTCGAGGTCGATCAGCGCCAGACCGTGCACCACGTCGGCTTCCATCGCGTTCAATTCGCGGGTGGCCAGGCGCAGGAAATGCCGGCGGTTGAACAGCCCGGTCAGTTCGTCGGTGGCCACCAGGTCTTCGAGCTGGCGCATCATCCCGCGCAGGGTGTCCTGATGCGCCTGCAAGGCAAACCGGCGCTGGCGCATGCGTTGCCGTGAGGTCTGGACGAAGCGTGCGTAGATCACCAGCCATGCCAGCACGATCAACAGAATGCACGCCTGCAACGCGGAGAGCGCCGGATCGTGCAGGCGGAAGTGGTAACCGTCCCACAGCGTGATGGCGCAGAAACTGAAGAACACCAGCATCGCGCAGCGCACAAAGGCCCGGCGCGACAAATGGAACAGGCCGAACAGCAGGATCAGCACATAGAAGACCAGGAACTCGCCCCGCGCTTCTTCCAGATGCGCGATCAGCCACGTCTGCCAGCCGAGGCCGAGCAGCACTTGCGCTTCGGTCAGGCTCGGGTCGGAGAACCGCAGGTTGGCACCTGAGAAAAACACCGCGAACAGAGTCGCCTGGCTGATGACCACCAGGGCGCTGCCGACAGCGACGCCTGTCAGCGAATCTTCGTAGTGTCCGGTGAAATACGCCAGCCACAGCAGCAGCAAGGCCAATCCATAGGTGGCTGCAGCGAGGGCGAAGCGTTTGAGCAAAAGACGTTGAATGGCGTTATGGGTCAATCGTTGACTCACCGTGCGATAAGAGGCTGACCGAGTGTCCTACTCTACAGACCGGCTGCCACTTTAGTGGCGTAGTCGATAAATGACCATTGATTTTCGGGCCGGATAATTGGCGTCAAAAAAGCCCTTGGGCCCGCCCCTCCCGGCTTCCCGGAGCGCCCGCCAATAGCGCCGGCCGCGCGTGATTTTTTGTCGGCCTTCGCCGTCCGCAAACAGCGAACCGGACGCAGCGCTTGCAGACCACATCGACCGGCTCCTGCCATGCGACCAACGAATGACTACCGGCGCGTGTCACCACCAGGGAGGCGCGGTATACTGCCGCGCCTTTTTAGCGTCGCGCCAGCAGCCCCGGCGTGCCTTGAAAGGTGTCTGCGACCGACCGATGCACCCAAGCCGCAGGCACCTTATTGAATGTTCCCGTCTTTTAGAGGAGCGCGACTCATGACCGTGATCAAGCAAGACGACCTGATTCAGAGCGTTGCCGACGCCCTGCAATTCATTTCCTACTACCACCCCGTGGACTTCATCCAGGCGATGCACGAAGCCTACCTGCGCGAAGAATCGCCAGCGGCCCGTGACTCGATGGCGCAGATCCTGATCAACTCGCGCATGTGCGCCACCGGCCACCGGCCGATCTGCCAGGACACCGGTATCGTGACCGTGTTCGTGCGTGTGGGCATGGACGTGCGTTGGGATGGCGCGACCATGAGCCTGGACGACATGATCAACGAAGGCGTGCGCCGCGCCTACAACCTGCCGGAAAACGTCCTGCGTGCCTCGATCCTCGCCGACCCGGCGGGCGCTCGTAAAAACACCAAGGACAACACCCCGGCGGTCATCCACTACTCCATCGTCCCGGGCAACACCGTGGAAGTGGACGTGGCGGCCAAGGGCGGCGGTTCCGAGAACAAGTCGAAAATGGCCATGCTCAACCCGTCCGACTCGATCGTCGACTGGGTGCTGAAGACCGTTCCGACCATGGGCGCCGGCTGGTGCCCACCGGGCATGCTGGGCATCGGCATCGGCGGCACCGCCGAGAAAGCCGCTGTCATGGCGAAAGAAGTGTTGATGGAGTCCATCGACATTCACGAGCTGAAAGCCCGTGGCCCGCAGAACCGCATCGAAGAAATGCGTCTGGAGCTGTTCGAGAAGGTCAACCAGCTGGGCATCGGCGCCCAGGGCCTCGGTGGCCTGACCACCGTGCTCGACGTGAAGATCATGGATTACCCGACCCACGCCGCCTCGCTGCCGGTGTGCATGATCCCGAACTGCGCTGCCACCCGTCACGCCCACTTCGTGCTCGACGGTTCCGGCCCGGCTTCGCTGGAAGCGCCACCGCTGGACGCCTACCCGGAAATCGTCTGGGAAGCAGGTCCGTCGGCCCGTCGTGTCAACCTCGACACCCTGACCCCGGAAGACGTGCAGAGCTGGAAGCCGGGCGAAACCGTCCTGCTCAACGGCAAGATGCTCACCGGTCGCGACGCCGCGCACAAGCGCATGGTCGAGATGCTGAACAAGGGCGAAACCCTGCCGGTGGACCTCAAAGGTCGCTTCATCTACTACGTCGGCCCGGTTGATCCGGTCGGTGACGAAGTGGTTGGCCCGGCTGGCCCGACCACCGCCACGCGGATGGACAAGTTCACCCGTCAGATCCTCGAGCAGACCGGCCTGTTGGGCATGATCGGCAAATCCGAGCGCGGCCCGACTGCGATCGAAGCGATCAAGGACAACAAGGCTGTGTACCTGATGGCCGTCGGCGGCGCCGCTTATCTAGTGGCGCAAGCGATCAAGAAGTCCAAGGTACTGGCGTTCGCCGAGCTGGGCATGGAAGCGATCTACGAGTTCGAGGTCAAGGACATGCCGGTCACCGTTGCGGTGGACAGCAAAGGTGAATCGGTCCACATCACCGGTCCTGCGATCTGGCAACAGAAGATCAGCGAGAGCCTTGCGGTGGAAGTGCAGTAAGCTATTTGCCTTATAAAAACGGCCGGCTCATCCAAGTGGATAGCCGGCCGTTTTTTTGAATGTATAAAATTCGCACAATAATGCAGGGGAGGTTTTTTCGAGCGCAATTGTCGATACCTCCAGTTCGGTATCTGCAAAAAAATACGGCACGCTCATCGCATCTATGAACAGGAACCCCGCCTACACATCTGCATGGTATCGTGCCCGCCCGTCCTGCCATCCGTTTGCCCCAGCATGCTGCCGACTTCCCGTACCCTGCGTCTGTCGTTGTATACCCTGCTGATCATCGCCGGCGCCGCCCTCGCCGCGACTCTTGCGATCCGCCACGCCGAACGCCAGGCATTGGAAGAGGACGCGGCGCGGGCCAATCAGCAGTTGGCACTGTACGCCAATTCTTTGCACACACTGATCGACCGCTACCGCGCCCTGCCCGCCGTGCTCGCACTGGATCCGCAATTGCGTGCGGCACTGGCCGGTCCGGTCGACGCCGAACAGCAAGCGGCGCTCAACCTGAAACTGGAAAAGATCAACGGCGCAGCACAATCCTCGACGCTGGAACTGCTCGATCACACCGGCCTCGCGGTGGCGGCCAGCAATTGGCGTCTGCCCAGCAGCTACGTCGGTCACAACTACGGCTTTCGCCCCTACTTCAGCCAGACCCGCACCCAGGGCACCGGGCGTTTCTACGCAGTCGGCGTGACCAGCGGGATTCCCGGTTATTTCCTGTCCAGCGCGGTGCTCGGCGACAACGGCGAGTTCCTCGGGGCGATGGTGGTCAAGCTCGAATTCCCGGAACTTGAACGCGAATGGAGCCAGGGCAGCGACACCCTGCTGGTCAGTGATGCACGCGGGATCATTTTCATCGCCAACCAGCCCGACTGGCGCTATCGCCTCCTGCACCCGCTGAGCCCGGCCGATTACAAAGAGATCAAGGCCACCCGCCAATACGACAAACAGTCGCTGGTGCCGCTGACTCATCTGTCGCTGCGTCGCTTCGACGACAACAGTGATCTGCGCCGTGTCGAAGGCCCGCAAGGCACAGCGGATTACCTGTGGGAATCGCTGCCGCTGACCGCCGAAGGCTGGACCCTGCACCTGCTGCGACGCCCGCAACTGTCCTTCGAAGACCAGCGCAATGCCGGGCTCGCCGCTGCCGGGGTGTGGCTGGCGCTGGTGTTCCTGTTGTTGTTCCTCAACCAGCGCTGGCGTCTGGCGAAGATGCGCCAGCGCAGCCGCGAAGAGCTTGAGCAACTGGTCGAAGAACGTACCCGCGACTTGCGTACCGCTCAGGACGGTCTGGTGCAGTCAGCCAAACTGGCGGCACTGGGACAGATGTCGGCGGCGCTGGCCCACGAAATCAATCAGCCGCTGACCGCTCAGCGCATGCAACTGGCGACCTTGCGCCTGCTGCTCGATCATGGCCGCGTCGATGACGCCTACAAGGCGCTCAAACCGGTCGATGAAATGCTCACGCGCATGGCGGCCCTGACCGGTCATTTGAAAACCTTCGCCCGCAAGAGCCCCAGCGGTTTGCGCGAGCGGCTGGATCTGGCGACAGTGGTCGATCAGGCCCTGCAGTTGCTGGACGCAAGAATGCGCGACGAACAGGTCAGCCTTGTGCTGCATCTGACCCGTCCGGCCTGGGTGCGCGGCGATGCGATCCGCCTCGAACAAGTGCTGATCAACCTGCTGCGCAACGCCCTCGACGCTATGCAAGGCAAACCTTGCAAGCGTCTGGAAATCCGTCTGGAAGCCGACGAGCAACTGTGGCGCCTGAGCGTCATCGACAATGGCGGCGGTATTGCCGAAGAGCATCTGGGCCAGGTGTTCGATCCGTTCTTCACCACAAAACCGGTGGGTGACGGCCTCGGTCTGGGGCTGGCGGTGTCGTTTGCCATCGTCCACGAATCCGGCGGGCGCCTGAGCGCCGACAATGGCGACAACGGCGCAGTGTTCAGCCTGACCTTGCCAATCGATCTGGAGGCGCACATCTGATGCTCAATGCGGTGATGGTGGTCGATGACGAAAGCAGCATTCGCAGTGCCGTCGAACAATGGCTGAGCCTGTCCGGGTTCGAGGTGCAACTGTTCAGCCGCGCCGAGGAATGCCTGGCGGCGCTGCCCGCGCATTTTGCCGGGGTGATTGTCAGCGACGTGCGCATGCCCGGTCTCAGCGGTCTTGAACTGCTGGCCGAGGTGCAACGCCGGGATGCCGACCTGCCGGTGATTCTGCTCACCGGCCACGGCGATGTGCCGATGGCGGTCGAAGCCATGCGCGACGGCGCCTATGACTTTCTGGAAAAACCCTTCAGCCCCGAGACCCTGCTCGGCAGCCTGCGTCGGGCGCTGGACAAGCGTCGGCTGGTGCTGGAAAACCGCGCCCTGCACGAGCAGGCTGACAACCGCGCCAGACTCGATGCAACGTTGCTCGGCGTATCCCGAGGCTTGCAGACCTTGCGCCGGCAGGTGCTGGATCTCGCGACGCTGCCGGTCAACGTGCTGATCCGTGGCGAGACCGGCAGCGGCAAGGAACTGGTCGCCCGCTGCCTGCACGACTTCGGCCCGCGCGCCGACAAACCGTTCGTGGCGCTGAACTGCGCGGCGATCCCCGAGCAGTTGTTCGAAGCCGAGTTGTTCGGGCATGAGAGCGGCGCGTTCACCGGGGCCTCCGGCAAGCGCATCGGCAAGCTGGAATACGCCGATGGCGGCACGCTGTTTCTCGATGAAATCGAAAGCATGCCGCTGGCCCAGCAGGTAAAACTGCTGCGGGTGTTGCAGGAACAGAAGCTGGAGCGGCTGGGGTCGAACCAGAGTATTCGCGTGGACCTGCGCATCGTCGCGGCGACCAAACCCGATCTTTTGGATGAAGCGCGGGCCGGGCGTTTTCGCGAGGACCTGGCGTATCGCCTGAACGTCGCCGAATTGCGCCTGCCGCCGTTGCGTGATCGTCGGGAAGACATTCCGTTGTTGTTCGAGTCCTTCGCCCAGAGCGCCGCCCAACGCTTGGGCCGGACCTTCCCGCCGCTCAGTGGCGCGCAATTGAGCCACCTGCTGAGTCATGACTGGCCGGGTAATGTGCGGGAACTGGCGAATGTCGCCGAACGGCAGGTGCTGGGGCTGGATGAACCGGTGCAGGGCATCGATCCCGGCCAGTCACTGGCGGCGCAGCAAGAGGCGTTTGAGGCGCAGTGTTTGCGGGCGGCGTTGACCCGGCACAAGGGTGATGTGAAAGCCGTACTTGAAGAACTGCAACTGCCACGCCGCACCTTCAATGAAAAGATGCAGCGCCATGGTCTGACCCGGGAAATGTTCGTACCTGAATGAGCGGAAATCCGCTCATTCACTCCTGATCATCGGCAAAAACCCGCTCAACAATTCCTCCTACCCCCTCTAAACCGGCCCTCCCCCCGTTGGCACAGCTCCTGCTATAGCCCTCGCAGGCTGCGTTTCAACGCGCTCCACAAAAACAATTAAACGAAGGATCCTTCAATGGATAACTCCAACGCCCTGCCTCTTGGGTCGGCTGCTGTGCCGGTCAAAGAACGAACCACCGCCAGTCGCATCAAGTCGATCTTCAGCGGTTCCGTCGGCAACATGGTCGAGTGGTACGACTGGTACGTCTATGCCGCCTTCTCGCTGTACTTCGCCAAGACCTTCTTCCCCGCCGGCTCCACCACCGCCCAATTGATGAACACCGCCGCGATCTTCGCCGTGGGCTTTCTGATGCGCCCGATCGGTGGCTGGTTGATGGGCCTGTACGCCGACAAGGTCGGACGTAAAAAGGCACTGATGGCCTCGGTGTACCTGATGTGCTTTGGCTCCCTGCTGATCGCCCTGAGCCCGAACTACGAAACCATCGGCATCGGCGCGCCGATCCTGCTGGTCTTCGCCCGTCTGCTGCAAGGCCTGTCGGTCGGTGGCGAGTACGGCACTTCCGCGACTTACCTGTCGGAGATGGCGACCAAGGAACGTCGCGGCTTCTTCTCAAGCTTCCAGTATGTGACCCTGATCTCGGGCCAGCTCATCGCGCTGGGCGTGTTGATCGTGCTGCAGAACATGCTGACCACTGAACAGCTGTACGCCTGGGGCTGGCGTATCCCGTTCGCCATCGGCGCGCTGTGTGCAATCGTTGCGCTGTACCTGCGTCGTGGCATGGAAGAAACCGAGTCGTTCACCAAGAAAGAGAAGTCCAAGGAAAGCGCCATGCGCACCTTGATGCGCCATCCGAAAGAACTGCTCACCGTGGTCGGCCTGACCATGGGCGGTACGCTGGCGTTCTACACCTACACCACCTACATGCAGAAATACCTGGTGAACACCGTCGGCATGAGCATCTCCGACTCCACCACCATTTCCGCAGCGACGCTGTTCCTGTTCATGTGCCTGCAACCGATCATCGGCGGCCTGTCCGACAAGATCGGTCGTCGCCCGATCCTGATCGCCTTCGGCGTGCTCGGTACGATCTTCACCGTGCCGATCTTGATGACCCTGCACACCATCCAGACCTGGTGGGGCGCGTTCTTCCTGATCATGGCGGCGCTGATCATCGTCAGCGGCTACACCTCGATCAACGCCGTGGTGAAGGCCGAGCTGTTCCCGACCGAAATCCGCGCCCTGGGCGTCGGCCTGCCGTACGCACTGACCGTGTCGATCTTCGGCGGCACCGCCGAATACATCGCGCTGTGGTTCAAGAGTATCGGCATGGAAACCGGTTACTACTGGTACGTGACTGCGTGCATCGCGGTGTCCCTGCTGGTGTACATCACCATGAAAGACACCCAGAAACATTCGCGGATCGTCACTGACTGATCGTAAAAAAAACGCGCGAAGGTGCAAGACCTTCGCGCGTTTCTTACCTGTCCGATTTCCCGATCAGGACAACTCGGCAACGCCCTGTTTGCCGCCATAGCGCTTCTGCGCATAAGACGCGCCCACGATCATCACCAACAGAATCCCCGCCAGCACCGCCGACGAACCGATGGTGCCGAAGTCCAGCCCGCCCTTCTCATGGGACTTGGTCATCAAGTCGCCCAGGGTCGCGCCAAACGGCCGGGTCAGCACGAACGCCACCCAGAACAGCGCCACCGCCGAAATCTTCGTGAAGTACTTGAGCAGTACGACCACCGCAATCGCCGAGCCGATCAACAGCGCGCCACCGGCAAAGCCCAGGCCCGAGTCGTCCGCCAGGTAATCGCCGAGCGCGGTGCCCAGGGTGTTGGAGAACAGGATCGCCATCCAGTAGAACATCTCGCCGCGAAAGCTCTGCACCTTGGTGACGTTGAGCGAATCGCCGCTCAGGCGCCACGCCGCGAAGATCGCCAGCAGGATCGCGATCAGGATCATGGAACCGGTGGCGTAACCCAGCTCCAGCGTGCGGTCCATGAAGTCGGACATGGTGGTGCCGGCGGTGCTGGTCGACAGGATCACGATCCAGTACAGCAGCGGCTTGTAAGTCTTGGACATCAGTTGCGTGATCAACGTCAGGACGAACACGCTGATCAGGATCAGCGAGCTCATGGCATAGCCGACGTTCAGGGTCATCGACAGCAAATCCCCCGCGGTTTCCCCCAGGGTCGTCGCGCAGATTTTCATGACCCAGAAGGCCAGGGTGATTTGAGGCAGTTTGTTCATTGCAGGTAAAGCTCCAGTGTGTGACGGCCGGTTCTTGGTTTTCTGGCCGCCGGCAGACTGGCGTTACGAGGGTGAAAAACCGGTCGGGAATGTATGAAAAATCTGTCACACAAGCCAAAAGCGGCGATTAATCACCGGTTAATGCCCCTGCCGCATTCTGCACCTACCTGATCGATGACCTGCGCGACGCTCGCTCCGACGACGAAAGCGAATTGAATGCGTCGCCCTTAATATCAAGTTAATCGATTGTTTTTAGCATTATTTTGCGCTTTTTAATCAATTTAGTTGGCGTAGCATGAACCCCATGCGAAACACATCGCCAACGAATTTCGAATCTGGAGAACGACCATGAAAACCAAACTGATCCTCGCCCTGACCTTGTCCGTACTGGCCGCCAACACCTTCGCCGCCGATGGCTCGGACAAAACCAAATCCGCCGATTTCATTTCCGGCGCCAGCGCCGCTATCGAAACCAGCCACTCGGGCGCTTACGCTGCCGATGGTTTCGATAAAACCAACGTCGGCAAAGCCGTTGCTGCCGATGGCTTCGACAAGACTGGAACTGCTGCTGCCATCGCTGCCGACGGCTTCGATAAAACCGGCACCGCCGCTGCCATCGCTGCTGACGGTTTCGATAAAACCGGTACGGCTGCAGCCATTAGCTGATCGGCACAATGCAAACACCAAAGCCCGGCCATTGCCGGGCTTGTTCATGTCTACAGGTTTGAAAACTTCACAACCGGCACATTTGATCTTCGCGGATCGGACTTGCACTATTGGCCGCTTATAAAAGCCTTCAGGAACACCCCGCCATGCCCGATGACATCCATTTCTACGAACCGGCCAACGGCCACGGCCTGCCCCACGATCCGTTCAACGCGATCGTCGGTCCGCGCCCCATCGGCTGGATTTCTTCGCAGGATGCCGAGGGCCGGTTGAATCTGGCGCCCTACAGTTTTTTCAACGCGTTCAACTACATTCCGCCGATCATCGGGTTCTCCAGCGTCGGGCGCAAAGACAGCCTGAACAACATCGAACAGACCGGCGAGTTCGTCTGGAACCTCGCGACCCGGCCGCTGGCCGAGCAGATGAACCAGAGCTGCGCAGCCGTCGCGCCCGAGGTCAACGAGTTCGAACTGGCGGGGCTGACGCCGGTGGCGTCGAAGGTGATTGCCGTGCCGCGTGTGGCCGAAAGCCCGGTGTCCTTCGAGTGCAAGGTCACTCAGATCATTCAGTTGCAGCGGGCCGACGGCGAGACGGTGCCGAGCTGGCTGGTGCTCGGCGAAGTGGTCGCCGTGCACATTGCCAAATGGCTGTTGAAGGACGGGATCTACGACACCGCCGCCGCAGAACCGATTCTGCGCGGCGGCGGGCCGGCGGACTACTTCCAGCTGGGGCCGGAGGCATTGTTCAAGATGTGGCGCCCGGGCGCCGTCAAGTAAACGCGGTTACCAGATCAGCTCGGCGTCATCAGTGACGCCCTTGAGCTTGTCCAGCTCATTGATGGCCGCTTCATCGGCGGCAATGGCACCAGGGAAGACCTGGTCATTCAACAGTTTGTGAAAGCGTGGCGCACCGCCGTCGACCAGGGCCTTGACCGCGATTGCCGCGTGATAACCCTTGTTGCTGCCCAACTCGACGGGGACTACAGCGGAAACCGCTTCGAAGTGTTCGAACTCTTTACGTGCCATGTCGCAGGTCCTGGCTCAGTCAAATAGGCTGGCCATTAAACCCTCAACCGGCGAGTTTGTGTATCGGCGCGCAACTTTGACCCAGCGCCTGCGCCGCCGACACGTCTTTAAACGTGTGGAAATCCAGACTGTTGACCACCAGGTCCTGCACCAGCTCGGCAAAAACCTCCATCGACGGGCTGCTGAAGTAAGCGGTCATCGATTGCTGGTTATTCCAGAACCCGGAAACCAGCCACAACTCCGGATCACACTGCGAATGCTGCAAGGAAAAGCTCAGGCAACCGGCGGCGGCACGGGATGGTTCGATCAGCGCGCTCAGGCGCATGCCGAGTTCCGCCGAGCGCCCGGCGCGCGCTCGAACGAAGGCCATATGACTGACGGGAATCTGCTTGGACATGTTCAACCCTCCCAGGGAGTCGCGTGGCAGCCGGGGACGGGCTGCGACAGGATCCAAGGTTAAGGGCCGGGCAGCGTTCGCCGTTAGTCGATTCCTGCCGTCGCGTTGCACAATCCTGCGAGACTGTCTTTCAGACCTGTAACAGATCGTGAATTGCTGTCACCGTCCTGTCACACCGGTTTCGAGCAAGTTTGCCGGGATGCGCCCTGTCATGTCTGGGCAGGCACACAACGCCATGCAGGATCAGGCAAGCATTTCGCAGGATGTGTCTACCGCTTGCGCTTGCACAAACTTATGCTCTGCTCCCATTCCATCCCTTGCCGAGGAGGCTGTGCATGACGTCATTCGATCGTTTTCAGGCGCCGCCCGATGCCGACATGGAAAAGCAGCGCGCGGAACTGGCGGCCATCATCCGCCGCAACACATCCGAAGATGGCAGTTATGCCACCGCCGTCGGCTCGCTGTTCATGTCGCGCCACACCCAATCCCATGACTTCGCCCCGGTGCTCGCGCAACCGGCGTTGTGCATCATGGCCCAGGGGCGCAAAGAGGTGCGGCTGGCGGACGAGTACTTCAATTACGACCCGCTGAATTACCTGGTGGTCTCGGTTTCGATGCCGTTGAGCGGTCGGGTGGTGAATGTCTCGCCTCTGGAACCGATCCTCGCCGTGCGCCTGGACATCGACCCGGCGGAAATCACCGCGCTGATCGCCGACGCCGGGCCCATGGGCGTGCCGACCCGGCCGACCGGGCGCGGTCTGTATGTGGAAAAGATCGACAGCGCGATGCTCGATGCAGTGCTGCGTCTGGCCCGCCTGCTCGACACGCCGAAAGACATCGCCATGCTCGCGCCGCTGATTCGCCGGGAGATTCTCTATCGCCTGTTGCGCAGCCCGCAGGGCCATCGGCTGTACGAAATCGCCATCGCCAACAGCCAGAGCCATCGCATCAGCCAGGCGATCAAATGGCTCAACGGCAACTTCGAACAACCGCTGCGCATTGATGATCTGGCGAAGGAAGTGAACCTCAGCGTCTCGACTTTGCATCACCGCTTCAAGGCGATGACGGCGATGAGTCCGTTGCAGTATCAGAAGCAGCTGCGCCTGCAGGAGGCGCGGCGCTTGATGTTGGCTGAGGGGTTGGAGGCTTCGGCGGCGGGGTATCGGGTGGGGTATGAAAGTCCGTCGCAGTTCAGTCGTGAGTACAGCCGGTTATTTGGGGCGCCGCCGTTGCGGGATCTGGCGCGGTTGCGGCTTTCGGTGTGAACTCAAAAGCCTCCCCTCACCCTAGCCCTCTCCCGGGGGGAGAGGGAACCGATTGGGGGATCTTCACGAAATACACCGACCTGAACGAATGGTTTTGAATCCAGAATCAAGTGGATCGACTGGCTTTTAAATCCATAATCGACTCGATCTTTCAGGTCGACGGATAGCGCAAGACACCTCGGTCGGCCCCCTCTCCCTCCGGGAGAGGGCTGGGGTGAGGGAGCGATGCCGAGCAGAACACCAATCAAGCGCCGAGCACCCGACACGCCTCACTCGGCAACGTCACCGAAACAGGATGCCCGATCCCCAACCCAAAGCCCTGACACGGCGTACTCAACGCCGTGAAGGTCACCCCGGAACATTCCACCGTAGTCTCGATGGTCGCGCCGATATCCCGCACAAACGTCACCTTGCCCAGCAGGCGATTGCCCGCCGTGGCCTGGGGCGCCGACAGTTGCAGGTCTTCGGGACGGATCAGCATTTTCACTTTCTGTCCGACCACGATGCTGCTGCAGATCGGCACTTGCAGGGCATCGCCGCCCGGCAGCACGACCTTGCCATCGCCTAGCGCGGTGGCCGGGAAGATATTGCCGGAGCCGATGAAGTCCGCGACGAACTCGTTGGCCGGATGGCGGTAGATTTCAATCGGCGTACCCACCTGCTGCACGCGATGCTCGCCCAGCACCACCACGATGTCAGCCATGGTCATGGCCTCGCGTTGATCGTGGGTAACCATGATAGTGGTGATGTTCAGGCGTTGTTGCAGCTGGCGGATTTCCACCTGCATCGACTCACGCAGCTTGGCATCCAGCGCCGACAGCGGTTCATCGAGCAGAAGGATTTTCGGGTGCGAGGCAATCGCCCGGGCAATCGCCACCCGCTGACGCTGACCGCCGGAGAGTTTCGCCACCGGGCGGTCGATCATCGGTTGCAGCTGGATCAATTCCAGCAACTCCACCACCCGCGCCTGTTGATCAGCCTTGCTCACACCCCGCAGTTTCAGCGGATAGGCGATGTTCTCGCCCACGGTCATGTGCGGGAACAGCGCCAGCGACTGGAACACCATGCCGAAGTTGCGCAGGTGCGCCGGGGTGTGGCCGATGTCCTCGCCGTCCAGGCGAATCTCGCCGCCGGTAAGGGTTTCCAGCCCGGCGATCATTCGCAGCAACGTGGTCTTGCCGCAGCCCGACGGGCCGAGGAAGCACACCAGTTTGCCCTCGGGCAAATGCAGGTTGACGTCTTTTACCGCGCAGGCCGAGCCGTAGTGTTTCTCGACGTTTTCCAGAATCAGACCAGACATAAATCACCTCAAGAAATCAGAACGAAACGCCGCCCTCGCCCACCAGCTTCTCCAGCGCCCAGATCAGGACGAAGTCGATCAGCACGATCAGCACGGCAAACGAGAACACGGTAGGATCGAGCGATGACACGGTGCGGCTGTACATCCAGATCGGCACGGTCATGACGTCGATGGTGTAGAGGAAATAGGTCACGGTGAATTCGTTGAACGAGACGATGAACGCCAGCAGCATCCCCGCCAGAATCCCCGACTTCATCAGCGGCACCACCACATCGACGATGGCCCGCAACGGCGAGGCGCCGAGCATCTGCGCGGCCTCTTCGACTTCGCTGCCGATGGAAAGCATGGCCGCCGTGCAGTTCTTCACCACGAACGGCAGCGCCAGAATCACGTGGGCAATCACCAGCCGCGAAGTGGTCATGTGGAACGGCAGGCTGTCGAACACCAGCAGCAACGACAGTCCCAGCACCACCATCGGGAACACCAGCGGCAGCGACATCAATTGCAGCGCCACGCCCTTGCCACGGAACTCGCAACGGGTCAGCGCGTAGGCCGCCGGTACCGCGATCAGCGTGGCGAAAATCATCGTCAGGCATGCCACCAGCAAACTGGTGCCCATCGCCTGACCGAGGCTCAGCACATCGCTGGCATCCGGCGACACAAAGGTGTGCCACGCCGCCTTGTACCATTGCAGGCTGTAGCTGCTCGGCGGGAAGTCGAGGTTCGACGCGCCGCTGAACGACATCACGATCATGGTCAGGATCGGCAACACGGCCAGGAACAAAATGATCCCGGAAAGGATGCCGGCAAACTTGCCGGTGTCGCCCGGCAACAGCGACTGACGCTTCTTGATCAGGGCACTCATTGCGAAGCCTCCAGCAGACGGCGACGGCGGCCGGTGATGTATTCGGACAAGGTCATGATCGCCAGCGTGGTGACGATCAGCACCACGCCAGCAGCGGACGCAGCGGGCCAGTTCATCAGCGGGGCGATCTGGTCATGCACCATCACCGCGAGCATCGGCACGCGCCGACCACCCAGCAGCAGCGGCACCACGAAGCTGCTGGCGTTGTAGGCGAACACCAGCGTCGCGCCGGTGATGATCCCCGGCAGACTCATCGGCAACACCACCTGACGGAACACTTGGAAACGACTGGCGCCAAGCGTCGCGGCAGCTTCTTCGTAGCTGCGGGCGACACCGCGCATGGCGCTGGCAATCGGCAGCACAGCGAGCGGGAACGCGGTCTGCACCAGCCCCATCAACACGCCGTTCTGGTTGTACAGCAACATGATCGGGCGTTTGATCAGACCGAGGCCCATCAGGGTCTGGTTGAGCATGCCGCCGGGGCCGAGGATCACCAGCCAGCCGTAGCTTTGCAGCAGCAGGTTGACCAGCAGCGGCAACAGCACCGCCGCGAGGAAGATTCGCCGCACGAATGGCGAAGTCAGGCGCGACATGGTGTACGCCACCGGGATCGCCAGCACCACGGCGATCACCGCGCTGATCAGCGCCAGACGCAAAGTCAGCAGCAACGATTTGAGGTAGTAGGGTTCGAGCAACTGGGCGTAACTGGCCAGGCTGAAACCGGACCACTCCGCGCCCTTGGTGCCGACGCTCATGCGCAACACCAAAAGGCTGGCGGCAATCAGCACGCCGAGAAACAGCATCGACGGCGTGAGGAAAAACCACGCCCGTGCAGTCGGCGAAACACCGCGCGCCGGGCGCACGTCACCCGCGCCGACCGGTTGGGTCAGGGATTGATGTTCCATAGCAATGATCTCGTCAATGGAAAACGAATCTCCCGGGCACCCCGATCATGCGGTGCCCCGGAAGGTCGGCGTCAGGAAGAAAAGATTTCCGTGTAGCGACGAATCCACTGGTCATGCACGGTCGCCAGGAAGGCGTTGTCGTGCATGATCGCCTTCTCCGCGATCTGCTCCGGCGTGAGGATGAACGGGCTCTTGCGCGCTTCGGCGGAGATGATCGCCTTGGCGTTGACCGGGCCGTTGAAGATGTCTTCGGCCATCTTGCCCTGCACCAGCGGGTCGAGGGAGTGATCGATGAAGGCGTAGGCCAGGTCGGTGTCGCCCGGACGGTTCTTCGGCATCACCGAGAGCATCAGGTCGGTGTAGAAACCTTCTTTCATGCCGAACGTGGCGCCGAGGCCGTAGTTCGGGTCGCGGATCTGCTTGGGGAAAAACGCCGGGGCATAGAGGCCGCCCATGTCCAGGGAACCGGTGCGAAACAGCTCGGCGATCTGGTTGGGGTTTTCGCCCAGGGTCACCACGCGGTCTTTCAACTCCGCGAGTTTCTTGAAGCCCGGCTCGATGTTGTGCTCGTCACCACCGGCCAGTTTGGCGGCGATGATGATCAGGTCCATCGCCTCGGTCCAGTTCGGCGGCGGCAGGAAAATGTTCGGTGCCAGATCGGCGTCCCACAGCGCGGCGTAACTGTCCGGCGCTTCCTTTTGGGTGCGGGTGCTGTAGACCAGGCTGTTGCACCACAGCAGGTAACCGATGCCGTGACCGTTGGCCCCGGTGCGGTATTTTTCAGGGACATCGATCAGGTTGGGAATGCGGTTGAGATCGGGTTTTTCCAACAGCCCGGCAGCGGCCAGACCTTCAGCTCCAACACCGGCCAGAGTGATGATGTCGTACTGCGGACGGTCACCGCCGGCCTTGAGCTTGGCGACCATTTCCGAGGTGCTGCCGGTGCGGTCGGCAATCACTTTGGCGCCGGTCTTGGCTTCGAACGTTGCAGCGATGTTGCGCAGTGCGGCCAGACCCGTGTCATCGGACCAGGTCAGCAGGCGCAGGGTCTTGCCGGCAAAACGGGTGTCGCTGGCACTGGCCCGGATGAAGGGCATGCTCATGGCCGCCGCAGCCACCGAGGCCACGCCGACGGTTTTGATGAATTGACGCCTGTTCAGATCGTGCTCGCCCATTTAGGACTCCCATTATTCTTGTAAGTATGAGATTGACCGCAACCCTTGCCGTGCGTGATCGGAACCGCTCAAGCCCCCGATTTCAAAGGGCTTGAACGTGATCAGCGGGTTCATCCTGAGGTCGTGCAAAACACCTGACTATCGATAAAAACTCATTGGAGCCATGACGCCGGCGCATGCCTCGTTGCGAGGCATGCGCTGACCTTTTTCGGGCATTCAGAGTGCGCGGATCACGTGCTTGATTTCCTGGAATGCCGCCAGGCCCCACGGCCCCAGTTCGCGACCGATGCTGCTCTGTTTGTAGCCGCCCCACGCCGTCTGCGGGAAGATCACCTGCGGTGCGTTGAGCCACACCAGCCCCGCCTGCAAGGCGTTGGCGACCCGATCTGCGGTCTCGGCATTGCGCGTGACCACGCTGGCCACCAGGCCGAACTGGCTGTCGTTGGCCAGGGCAATCGCCTCGGCTTCCGAAGCGAAACTGCGCACGCAGATCACCGGGCCGAAGATCTCTTCACACCACAACGCACTGTCGAGGGGCACTTCGGTGAAGATCGTCGGTTGCAAGAAATATCCACGCGGCAGATCCGCCGGGCGATTGCCGCCACAGATCAGCTTGGCACCGGCGCTCAGGCCACGGTCAATGTGACCGAGCACTCGCTGGTACTGCGCCTGATTGACCAGCGCGCCCATCTCGACTTCTGGATCGAACGGGTCGGCCACACGGATTTTTTCCGCGCGGGCCTTCAGACGAATCAGGAATTCATCGGCCAGTTCATCGGCGACCAGCACCCGGCTGGTGGCCGAGCACATCTGCCCGGCGTTGAAGAAACCACCGCCGCAGGCCAGCTCCACCGCCAGATCCAGGTCGGCATCTTCCAGGATCAGCAGCGAGGATTTGCCACCCAGTTCCAGGCTCACGCCCTTCACGGTTTCCGCGGCGCGCTGCATCACCTGCACACCCACGGCGTTACTACCGGTGAAGGAAACCTTGGCGATGCGCGGGTCCGCCGACAGCGGCGCACCGACCGCCAGGCCGGTGCCGCACACCAGGTTGAACACGCCTTTGGGCAGACCGGATTCGGCGATGATCGCCGCCAGTTCCAGTTCCGGCAGCGGCGTGACTTCCGAAGGCTTGAGCACCACGCAGCAACCGGCGGCCAGGGCTGGCGCGAGTTTCCACGCGGTGGTGACCATCGGGAAATTCCACGGCACGATCAGCCCGACCACACCGCACGGTTCGCGGCGCAGACGTGCGCTGAAGTCGTCGCTGGGCAGCGGCACATTGCTGTCCTGTTTCGCATCGAGGCCTTCGGCGAGTTCGGCGTAATACTCGAAGGTGGCGATCACGTCATCGACATCGATGCCCGCTTCAAACTGCGGTTTGCCGTTGTTGCTCGACTGCAACTTCATCAAGTGATCACGACCGTTGCGCACGCCATTGGCGATGTTGCGCAGGATCGCGCCGCGCTCGGCGCCGGTGGTTTTCGACCAGTCCTTGAAGGCTTCAGTCGCGGCCGTTACCGCTTGGTTGACGGCGTTTGCATCTCCGCCATTGACCGTGGTCAGCAGCGCTTCGGTGGCCGGGTTGATCACGCGCAGGTGCTCGCGGCCGGCGGCCCATTGGCCGTTGATGTACAGGCCGTCGAGTGTGGTCGGGAAATTCATCATTTGGCCACCGCCATCATCCATTGGGTCTGGTCGATTTCGATCAGGGTCGGGCCCTGACGATCGGTGGCGGCGCGCAGTGCACCGCGCAGGTGTTCGGCGGAGCTGATCGCTTCCGCCGCGCAACCCAACGCCTTGGCGACACCGATGAAGTCCGGGGTGTAGATGTCCACACCCACCGGTTCGATGGCGCGGTTGACCATGTATTTCTTGATCTCTTCGTAACCCTGGTTATTCCACAGCAGGATGATTACCGGCGTTCGCGCTTCCACGGCGCTGGCCAGTTCCGGCAGGGTAAATTGCAGACCGCCGTCGCCGATCAGGCACACCACTGGCGGACGTGCGCCGTGTTCCAGTGGGCCACCGAGCCAGGCGCCAATCGCTGCCGGCAAGGCGTAACCGAGGGTGCCGTAACCGGTGGACGAGTTGAACCAGCGGCGCGGACGCTCCGGGTTGAACGTGAGGTTGCCGGTGTACACCGGTTGCGTGGAGTCGCCGACGAACACCGCGTTCGGCAGTTCGTGCAGCACGGTTTCGAGGAAGCGGGTCTGGGCCAGAGTCGGGGCGTCCCAGGTCGCGGCCAGGTCTTCACGCAGACGGGCGGCGCGCACCTGACCCCAGTCGTTGCGGCGCTCGGCCAGCGGTTTGTGCGACAACGCGCTCAACAGTGCTTGCGCCGCGTTGCGCGAGTCCGCCACCAGCGCTACATGAGGCGGGTAGTTGCGCACGGTCTGGTCTGGATCGATATCGACGCGCAGCAGTTTGCCGGGGATCTCGAAACCACCCGCGAAGGTGACGTCGTAGTCGGTTTCCGCCAGTTCGGTGCCAATCGCCAGGATCACGTCGGCGTCGGCCACCAGGGCGCGGGTCGCCACCAGACTCTGGGTCGAACCGATCAACAGCGGATGATTGGACGGCAACATGCCTTTGGCGTTGATGGTCAGAGCCACCGGCGCATCGAGCAGTTCGGCCAGTTCAGTAAGCTCGGCAGCCGCGTCGATGGCGCCGCCCCCGGCGAGGATCAGCGGACGCTGGGCGCCGGCCAGCAGTTCAGTCATGCGGCTCACGGCGGCCGGTGCAGCACCGGCGCGGTCGATGTGGACCGGCACGCTGGCCAGCAATTCGTCGGCTTCTTCAACCAGCACATCCAGCGGAATCTCGATGTGCACCGGACGCGGACGCCCGGCCTGAAACAGCGCAAACGCACGTGCCAGCACGCCCGGCAATTCGGACGCCGACATCAGGGTGTGGGAGAACGCCGCCACACCGCCGACCAGTGCGCTCTGGTTCGGCAGTTCATGCAACTTGCCGCGACCGCCACCCAGTTGACTGCGCGACTGCACGCTGGAGATCACCAGCATCGGGATCGAATCGGCGTACGCCTGGCCCATGGCGGTGGTGATGTTGGTCATGCCGGGGCCGGTGATGATGAAGCACACGCCCGGTTTGCCGCTGGTGCGGGCGTAGCCGTCGGCCATGAAACCGGCGCCCTGCTCGTGGCGTGGGGTAACGTGGTTGATGCTCGAACGGGCCAGCCCGCGATACAGCTCCACGGTATGCACCCCGGGAATGCCGAACACCTGCTCGACCCCATAATCTTCGAGTAACTTGACCAGTACTTCGCCACACGTCGCCATGTCTTTGCCCTTCTTGTTCGTTGAGGCACCGGGCCTTAAGGGAACCGGTGATTGGCCTCATTGAAACGGGCGACCCGTAGCCGCAACAATCGATAAAAGCTCATACTAGCCATGTCCTCACGTCATACCTTGGATCCACATGAAACGACTGCCTCCCCTGCCCGCCCTGCATACGTTTCTGATCACCGCGCAGTGCTGCAACTTCACCCGGGCCGCCGAGCAGTTGCACATCACTCAAGGTGCGGTGAGCCGGCAGATCGCCGGGCTTGAAGAACATCTGGGCTATGAGTTGTTCATTCGCCTGGCCCGGGGCTTGGAACTGACGGCCGAAGGTCGCGAATGGCTGCCACGGGTGCAGCAGGTGTTCAGCCTGATCGGCGACTCGGTGGAGCTGATCGGCGCCAAACGCGAGACCCTGCAACTCAAGGCCCCGAGCTGCGTAATGCGCTGGTTGCTGCCACGGCTGTTGCAATGGCAGCGCGAGCGCCCGGACGTGCCGGTGAAACTCACGGCGTCGTTGCAGCACGGGGTGGACTTTCATCGCGAGCAGTTCGACGCCGCAGTGATCTACGGCACCGCGCCCCACGACTCGCCCGCGACCTTGCACCTGTTCGATGAACAACTGACGCCGGTCTGTTCACCGGGGCTGCTCAAGGGGTCGCCGGCCCTGCACACGCCGGCCGACTTGCAACAGCACTTGCTGCTGCACCCGACGCACACCGATGACGACTGGACGCTGTGGCTGGAGGCCGCCGAACTGCACTTGAGCAACATCGGCAGCGGTCAGCATTTCGAAACCCTGGATCAGGCGATGTCGATGGCGTCCCACGGGACGGGGGTGGCGATCGGCGACTGGTCGTTGATCGGCGATGACTTGAACGCCGGGCGACTGGTGATGCCGTTCGATCTGAAGGTGAAGACGGGATTGGGCTATTACATCGTGGCGCCGGCGTCGGAGCCTTCGGCGAAGTTGCAGGAATTGATGGGGTGGTTGGTGGAGCAGGCTCATACCCGCTGAGCCCGCCCTCACTGTGATGATCGCTCCCACGCTCCCCTTCTTTGATCGTTCCCACGCTCTGCGTGGGAATGCCTCACTGGACGCTCCGCGTCCGCTTCGGCATGGGACGCGGAGCGTCCCGGGCTGCATTCCCACGCGGAGCGTGGGAACGATCCAAACCATCAATAACCGACCGTAAACCGCTGACGCGAATGCTTCGGCGTTTCCACTTCGTCGATCAGCGCAATCGCGTAGTCGGCAAAGGTGATCGAGCTCTGGCCTTCGGCGCTCACCAGCAAGTCATCCTTGCCGACGCGGAACTTGCCGGTGCGCTCGCCTTCGACAAACAGCGCCGACGGCGACAGGAACGTCCAGTCCAGCTCCTTCTCCTGACGCAGCGCATCAAGGAACGCCGCACCGGCGCTGGCCTCAGCCTTGTACTCGGCTGGGAAACCGGCGCTGTCGATCACTCGGGTGCCGTCCGGCAGCAACAGCGAACCGGCACCGCCGACCACCAGCAGACGTTTCACCCCGGCCTGTTTCACCGGACCGATCAGCGCGCTGGCCGGGACCGTGGCGAAATGCGCGGCACTGATCACCACATCGTGACCGGCGACGGCGTCTTGCAGCGCGGCGGCATTCAAAACGTCTACGTTCTTGCTGACCACACCGGCGCGGGCGCCGATCTTCGAGGTGTCCCGAGCGATGGCGGTGACGCTGTGGCCGCGACGCAGGGCTTCTTCCAGCAATTGGCTGCCGGCACGGCCGGTGGCACCAATGATTGCGATCTTGCTCATGACATTCTCCAGTTGGCTTGAGAGTGCTGCGTTTTTCAGAATCGGGTTACCACTTCATCTCGCCCTTGGCGACTTTGGCGCTCAGCTCCAGCGAGCTTTCTTCGCCCAGTTTCGGGTAGCGTTTTTTCATCGCGGCGATCAGCGCGGCAGAGTCCTTGGCCTTGGCGGTTTCTTCGTCGAACGCCTTGATGTAGTCGGCGGTGAACTTCACGGCGGCCAGTGAACGGGCGCTATCACCCAGGTAGTGACCCGGCACCACGGTTTTCGGTTTCAGGGTTTCGATCGAGTGCAGGGTTTCCAGCCAGTCGGCGTGGGATTGTGCAGTCTGGGTATCGGCCATCCACACGTGGATGTTCTCGGCGACAACGACACCACCGACCACGGCTTTTAACGAAGGAATCCACACGAAGCTGCGATCCGGTTGCTTGCCTTCCAGACCGACTACCTGCAGTTTCTGGCCTTCAAGCATCAGGCTGTCGCCCTTGAGCACGCCCGGCACGATGGTTTTGGCCGGCACGTCGGCGCCCATTTTCGGGCCCCAGAACGCCAGTTTGCCGTCGACGGTTTGCTTGATGTGATCAACGGTCGGCTGCGAAGCCAGTACCTTGGCATTCGGGAATGCCTTGGTCAGGGTGTCGAGACCGAAGTAGTAATCCGGGTCACCGTGGCTGATGTAGATCGTGGTCAGTTGCTTGCCGCTGGCGCGGATCTTTTCCACCACTTGCTCGGCCTGGGACTTGCCGAACTGGGCGTCCACCAGGATCGCGTCCTTCTCGCCGCTGACCAGCACCGAGGTCACCGGGAAGATTGCGTTGGTGCCTGGGTTGTAGACATCGAGGCTCAGGTTCGCTGCCGCTGCGTGGGCAGCAAAACCGAGGGTGGCGGTGGCCAGTAAAACGCGCTTGAGAGTGGTGAAGCCGATCATGGGTTGCTCCGCTGTTCGTATGCCGTGCTTGGCGATGGGACAGAGCTTAGTTGCCAGACTCATTACAAAAAATGCGATGCTTAAACATAGTTTGTTTCTGAAAGCGGGCAAATCATGGATCGTCTCCAAGCAATGCGGGTGTTTGTCACGGTTGTGGATCTGGGCAGCCAGTCGGCGGCGGCCGATCACCTGGACCTGTCGCGGCCAGTGGTGTCGCGGTATCTGGCGGAACTGGAAGACTGGGTCGGCGCGCGCCTGATGCACCGCACCACGCGCAAACTGAGCCTGACCGCCGCCGGCAACGAGATCCTGCCGCGCTGCCGGCAGATGCTCGAACTGTCGAGCGACATGCAGGCCGCCGTCAGCGAACCCGACGATGCGCCACGGGGTTTGCTGCGGATCAGCGTCAGTACCTCGTTCGGCCAGGCACAACTGGCCGATGCCATGGCCGCGTTCGTCAAACGCTACCCGGGCGTCAACATCGACCTGCAAATGCTCGATCGCACGGTGAATCTGGTGGACGAGCGCATCGACCTGGCGATCCGCACCAGCAACGATCTCGATCCCAACCTGATCGCCCGGCGCCTGACCGTCTGCCGCTCGGTGGTCTGCGCCGCACCTGCCTATCTGCGGGAACACCCGCAGCCGCAGCGCGTAGAAGATCTGAGCCGACACAACTGCCTGACCCATTCCTATTTCGGCAAGAGCCTGTGGCATTTCGAAGAGGATGGCGAACCGGTGTCGGTGCCGGTGCAGGGCAACATCAGCGCCAATGAGGCCAGCACCCTGCTGCGCGCGACACTGGCCGGCGCCGGGGTGGCGATGCTGCCGACCTATCAGGCCGGCGTACATATTCACAGCGGGGAACTGGTGCGCCTGCTGCCGCACGCCGAGCCTCGGCGGATGAACATCTACGCGGTGTACGCCTCGCGCAAACACATGCCGGTGGCGCTGCGCAGCATGCTGGATTTCCTGGTACTGCGGTTTCCCGAAAACCCGCAATGGGATGTCGGCTTGTAAACCCGTTCGCCGCGCGGCTGGCAACTCCACGGCGCTGACCTATGCTGAAAGTAGTACCCAAGGGTATTCGTTCAGAGGTCAACGCCATGATCATGAGCACCAGAACAAGAAGATACCTCGCAATTTTCATCACCTGCGCGGCCACGCTGGCGCTGTACGGCACCGCGGCATGGCGCGTGGAGCAGTTGCGGCAACTGCCCCGTGAGTACGCGAGCTGCAACTTCGAGCGCTGCATCCCTCACAACGCCACCCTCAACGCCCTGCGCTGATACCGGACGTCAGGCGTCGTCGTTCTGCTCGGCCTTCAAGCGGTCGCGGAACGCCTTTGGCGAGATCCCCACCCGGCGCCGGAACAGGCGCGTGAAGTTGGTCGGATCGGAAAAACCCAACACGTCGGACATCTCGTAAATGGTCATGCTGGTGTACGTCAGCAGACGCTTGGCTTCCAGCAACTGACGTTCATGCATGATCTGCAACGCCGGCTGCCCCGCCAGTTCGCGGCAGGTGCCGTTGAGGTGCGAGACGGAAATCCCCAGGCGATGAGCCAGGTCCTCGACCTTGACGTGCTGTCGGTACGTCTCCTCTACCAGTTGAATAAAGCCATTAAGGTATTCGCGCTGACGCTGCGGGCGTTGCGTGGCGTTGTGGCGGTGGATCGCCTGGCGGCTGACCCAGACCATGATCACGCTGACCAGCGAATGCATGAGCATTTCCCGCGCCGGTTGATGACCGTTGTACTCGGCCTGCAACGCGGCAAACAGACTGTTGAGGTAGTCCGCGTCCTTGCCCGCCGGGTAGCTTTCGGCCTGGGCCAAAGCCTGCACCGCGCTGCCCAGTTGCGCCTGCAAATGGTTGATCAACGGCGTGGCCAAGGTGACGACAAATCCTTCGACGTCCTCGGAAAAACGGAAACCATGCACCGATAACGGCGGCAGGATCTGGATCGCGGTTTCGTTCAGTTGCGTGCGTTGTCCTTCGATTTCAAGCTCTGCCTGACCTTTGAATACGAAGAGCAACTGGCACAAATCGGCGTGGCGGTGGGGTTTGATTTCCCATTGATGTTCGCGGCTGCGTTTGGAAATGGTTTCACAGTGCAGCAAGTCAGGGGTTGGCCAGTCCAGGCTTTCACCGTAGAGCTTGAACACCGGAATCGAAGGCAGGTCAGGCTTGTTCATCACTTCAATCCAGGCCTCGAAGGTTGCGGGCGATAATCGCACCGATTGGCAGAATGTACAGGTATCGGCTCAGTTTTCACCTTCAATTGACAGACCCGCAAGGGAAAAATGCAAGCACTCGAATCCTGAAAATCATTCACCGGCCGTTGTCGCGTGAAGCTTGCGAGTCATAAAAACAATGAAAACGCTGAAAACCCAAGTCGCCATCATTGGCGCCGGTCCGTCCGGATTATTGCTCGGCCAACTGCTGCACAACGCCGGCATCGACACCCTGATTATCGAGCGCCAGACACCTGACTATGTACTCGGCCGAATCCGCGCCGGGGTCCTTGAACAGGGCATGGTAGAGCTGTTGCGCGAGGCTGGCGTGGGTCAGCGGATGGACGCCGAAGGGCTGGTCCACGGTGGGTTCGAACTGGCCCTCGACGGGCGTCGGGTGCACATCGATCTGCAGGCGCTGACCGGTGGAAAAACCGTGATGGTCTATGGCCAGACCGAGGTCACCCGCGACCTGATGGCCGCTCGTCGGGAGACCGGCGGACAGACGATCTACGAAGCCAGCCATGTCGCTCCCTGTGGCATGAAAAGCGACGAGGCCTACGTCACGTTTGAAAAGGATGGCGAAACCTGGCGTGTCGATTGCGATTACATTGCCGGTTGCGACGGTTTCCATGGCGTGGCCCGTCAGTCGATCCCGGCGGAATGCCTGAAGGTCTTCGAACGGGTTTATCCGTTCGGCTGGCTGGGGATACTCGCCGACACACCACCGATTCACGACGAACTGGTCTACGCCCGTCACGAGCGCGGCTTCGCCCTGTGCAGCATGCGGTCGGCGACCCGCACCCGCTATTACCTGCAAGTGCCGGCCGAGGAAAACGTCGACGACTGGTCGGATCAGCGCTTCTGGGATGAACTGCGCAATCGCCTGCCGGCGGATCTGGCGCAGAAGCTGGTGACCGGTCCGTCGATTGAAAAGAGCATCGCGCCGCTGCGCAGTTTTGTGGTCGAGCCGATGCAGTACGGGCGGATGTTTCTGGTGGGGGATGCAGCGCATATCGTTCCGCCGACCGGTGCCAAGGGTTTGAACCTGGCGGCCAGCGACGTCAGCACCCTGTTCAGGATTCTGCTGAAGGTTTACCGCGAAGGGCGCACTGATTTGCTGGAGAAGTATTCGGAAATCTGCCTGCGTCGGGTGTGGAAAGCCGAGCGGTTTTCCTGGTGGATGACCTCGATGCTGCACCGTTTCGACGAACACGATGATTTCAGCCAGCGGATCAGTGCTTCGGAACTGGACTACTTTGTCAGTTCAGAGGCCGGTCAAAAAACCATTGCAGAAAATTACGTCGGACTTCCTTATGAGGCTATCGAATAGCCTGCTACCGACTTACACTGGCGAGCATCCACCCGCTCGCCTTGCCCCTGCGGGTCAATCACTGCCCGCAGGTTCGCCCGTGACCAATCTCAACCATCCCGAAACGCCCAAACCGGCCATTCGCAGCGTGCTGGTCGCGCTGATGATGGCGATCTTCCTTGGCGCGCTGGACCAGACCATCGTCGCGGTTTCCATGCCGGCCATCTCCGCGCAATTCAAGGACGTGAGCCTGCTGGCCTGGGTGATTTCCGGCTATATGGTGGCGATGACCGTGGCGGTGCCGATCTACGGCAAGCTCGGTGACTTGTACGGGCGGCGCAAACTGATGCTGTTCGGCATGGGCCTGTTCACCCTGGCCTCGCTGTTCTGTGGCATGGCTCAGAGCATGGAGCAACTGGTGCTGGCGCGGATCTTCCAGGGCATCGGTGCCGGCGGGATGATTTCGGTGAGCCAGGCGATCATCGGCGACATCGTCCCGCCCCGGGAGCGTGGTCGCTATCAGGGTTACTTCTCCAGCATGTACGCGGTGGCCAGCGTGGCCGGCCCGGTGCTCGGCGGTTACATGACCGAGTACCTGTCATGGCGCTGGGTGTTCCTGATCAACCTGCCGCTGGGCCTCGGCGCCTACTGGGTAGCGCGACGCAATCTGATCGGCCTGCCGATTCCCCAGCGCAAACCGGTCATCGACTACCTCGGCACACTGCTGATGATCATCGGCCTGACGGCATTGTTGCTGGCGATCACTCAGGTCGGCCAAGGCCATGCGTGGCGCAGCAGTGAAGTCCTCGGTCTGTTCGCTTGTGCAGTGGCGGTGCTGGCGGTGTTCGTCTGGCATGAGCGACGTGCCCGGGAGCCGTTGCTGCCGATGCACCTGTTCACCAACCGCAGCGCCCTGCTGTGCTGGTGCACGATTTTCTTTTGCAGCTTTCAGGCGATTTCGTTGATCGTGCTGATGCCGCTGCGCTTCCAGAGCGTGACTGGCGCCGGGGCGGACAGCGCGGCCCTGCACTTGTTGCCGCTGGCGATGGGTTTGCCGATCGGTGCCTATTTCGCCGGTCGTCGCACGTCGATTACCGGGCGCTACAAGCCACAGATTTTCACCGGTGCGCTGCTGATGCCGATCTCGATCCTCGGCATGGCCTTCAGCCCGCCCGATGCGACGCTGATCAGTAGTGTGTTCATGTTGCTCAGCGGTATCGCCGGGGGTATGCAGTTCCCGACCTCGCTGGTCGGCACGCAAAACTCGGTCGAGCAAAAGGACATTGGCGTCGCCACCAGCACCACCAACCTGTTCCGCTCTTTGGGCGGTGCGGTGGGCGTGGCGTTGATGTCAGCACTGTTGCTGGCGTTGTTGCAGGACTCCAGTTTCGCCCACCTGACCGGCGCATCGCTGATCGGCGAAGGTCATTCCGGCAACGTGCTGCTCGATGGCCTGAACGCGGCGCCCGGCGATGCGCAGAATGCCTTGCGCGCCGAGTTGCTGGTGACGTTCCGGCATTTGCTGATGGTCAGTGCCGGGGTGTCGCTGCTCGGGCTGGCGGCGGCGATTGCCATGCCGAACCGCCTGTTGCGCGGGCGTGAACACAGCGCCCGCTGACCGATGCCGATGGCTCCCACGCCTTGCGTGGGAGCCACTGGGATCAAGCGCTGTAATAACCGACCGCCACCAGATAATCCCCGACCTTCTTCAGGTAGGCATGTTTATCCTCGACCTTGCCGGTCACCGGATTTTTCCAGCGGTATTCGTACTCGCCCTCATCCTGTTTGCCGATCAGCGCCAGAATCGGCTCGCCCACCGGTTTGCCTTCCGGGTCCTTGACCTTGGCGAAGTCGGTATTGATCAACCGCAGGTTGGTACCGTGGGCGACGTAACGCTGGGTTTTCAGGTCCACCACGAACACGTAAAGGTCGTCCTGCAAGTAACCGCCCTTGAGCGAGTTGACCGCCATCAGCGTGCCCTTCTCGTCCTTGGTCAAATCGGTGGCGGCTTTGTCGAGCAATGATTTCGCCTGTTCCGCCGATGCTCGTGGCAAGTAATAACCGACCGCCAGAATCCGCTGACCGATGCGCTGATAGAACACATGCTTGCGCTCGACCTTGCCGTCGGCCTGATTCTGCCAGCGATATTCGGCCTGCTGGATGCCGTTGCCTTCCGGCACTTTCAGCGCGTCCTTGAACGCTTTCTGCAAATCCGGCCCGAGCACTTCGCTCACGTCCCGGCCGATCAACGCCGAAGACGGCCCGCCGCTGGCGAGCATTACGCCCTTGGTATCGACCACGAACACGTAGCGATCCTTGTCGACGAACTCGCCCTGGCGGCTGAACGCCGCGAACGCCTTGTCGCCGTTGTCGTGATAGTAGGCCAGAGCCTTTTCCAGCAAGGCGATGGCGGCCTTGCTGTCATCCTTTTCCGTGGCCGCATTGGCCTGTCCGAAACTCAACAACAGCACCGCGCCGAGCCAGGCCAGTTTTTGCACAAACCCCATGACGCATCCCTCGTTCTTGTTGGTGTTTCAAGAGCGTAGACGGCCTGACGGCAGGTATGGATATTCAGAAAGCTTCTGAATGTTGCGATGGGTGTGTGGCGAGGGCGTTCGCGCCCTCGCCACAGAAGGGGCTCACGGCCGGGCGTTGATCTGCTGTTGCAGGTTCTGGATCTGCGCCTGCAGGGTGTTGAGGTTGCGGGTCATCTGCCCACGAAACGCATCGAACTCGGCGGTGCTGGAGCCGCCCTGTGCCGAAGCCGGACGGTTATCCTGCTCGCTCTTGAGCACAACGATTTCCTGTTCCAGACGATCGATCGCGGCGTTCGACCCGCCTTGTTTTTTCAGGGCCGTGATGTCGGCGCCGAGGCTCTTGAACTGCGCATCGAAACCCTTGACCTGTGCATCGAAGCTTTTCAGCTGGGCATCGACCTTGCTGGTGTCGGCCGGCGTGCTTTTCAGCGTTGCCAGCTCTGCACTCAGGGCTTTGACCTGGGCCTGCAACTGGGTATTGGCGTTCTGCTGTTCAGTGGTCTGGGCGGTCATCTGCGCCAGACGCTTGTCCAGATCCGTCGCCTGACCCGCCACACCCTGCTGCTGTTTGCTCTGATCCTGCAGTGCGCTTTGCAACTGTTTGATCTGCAGTTTCAGCGCTTCGCTGTCGGTGTTGACGTTGGTCTGGCTGGCCACGACCTTGCCGGAAATGTCCTGCAGGCGTCCCGCCGCTTCTTCACTGATCCGCGCGAAGCTTTCCTGGGTCGCCACCAGTTGCTGCTCCATCAGCGAGATCTGCTGGAAACTCCACCAGGCCAGACCGATGAAGGCAAAGAACAATGCGCCGACCAGCGCCCACAATGGCCCGGTGCTGGCCGACTTGACCTTGACCACGGGTGGCGTGCGCGAATGCACGGAAGTGCGAGTGGTGGTAGGGAAATCGTCGTCATCGAGTGTGTCGGCGCGCAGGCTCGGAACATCGTCGAAATCGTCGTCGTGTGCATCGTTACGCATGGACATTGAGGCAACCTTTGTGAAACCCGGTAATGGCTGATTGCGGCGCAGTATAAACCCCGCAGCCGCAGGGATTGACCCCCAACCCGTGGCTGGGTTCAGCACTTCGTATCAACGAATGTCCTGGGCCTTCCACCAGCCACAGAACTCATCGAGGGCCGTCCAGAGACTGACTTTCGGATCGTAGTCCAGATAATGCCGGGCGCGACTGATGTCGAGGGTGAAATTTTTGTTCATCACCTGCATGCCCAGCCGCGACAGGGTCGGCTCGGGACGTCCCGGCCAGAGTTTACATGCGCCTTCGTTGAGCGCCGCCACACTGTAGGCCAGCCCGTAGGAACGGTACTTGGTGACCTGTGGGACTTCCATTTTGCGCATCACGTAATTGACCACATCCCACAGCGGCACCGGGGCACCGTTGCTGATGTTGTAGGCTTTGCCCAGTGCCGAACCGGCCGCCAGAAGACTGCTCAACAACGCTTCGTTGAGGTTATGCACGCTGGTGAAGTCGACCTTGTTCAGGCCGTTGCCGATGATTGCCAGACGCCCTTTGCGCTGCATCTTCAGCAGGCGCGGAAAAATGCTCATGTCCCCGGCGCCGGTGACGAAACGCGGGCGCAGGGCCAGGGTTTCGAGGCCGAACTCCTGAGCGCCGAAGACCTTTTGCTCGGCCAGATACTTGGTCGCCGCGTAGTGGTGTTTAAAGCGCTTGGGCACTTGCTCTTCGGTCAGGCCGAGGTGGTCGCGGCCGTCAAAATAGATCGACGGCGACGACAGGTGCACCAGGCGCCGCACCCGTTGCTTGAGGCAGGCCTCGACCACGTTTTCGGTGACCTGCACATTGCCCTGATGAAAGTCCTGATAACGTCCCCACAGCCCGACGGCGCCGGCGCAATGCACCACGGCTTCGACGTCGGTGCAGAGCGCACGCACCAGTTCCGGATCGCTGAGGTCGCCCTGAACGAACTCGGCGCCGCGACGCACCAGATGTTCGACGCCTTCGGCCCGGCGACCGTTGACCCGCACGTCCAGGCCCTGCTCCAGGGCAAAACGCGCAAAGCGTCCGCCAATGAAGCCGCTTGCGCCGGTGACCAGAATTTTCATGTAGAGCTCCGCTGTCTTTCGTTTTGCCTGATTCGTGAGTCTTGACGCTGGCCGTCAGTCCAACGGCACCAGCCATTGCGACGACGAACGCACCAATTGGTCGGTCAACAACCCCAGCAACTGGCCGCCATTGCGCCAATGATGCCAGTACAACGGCACGTCGATCGGTTTATCTGGCAACAGTTCGCGCAATACGCCGCGTTCCAGTTGCTCGCGCACCTGCAATTCCGGCACCAGTCCCCAGCCGAGCCCGGCTTCGGTCAGGCGGATAAAACCTTCGGATGACGGACACAAATGATGTTCGAAACCACCATCGACACCGAGGGACGCAAGGTAGCGGTGTTGCAGAAAGTCGTCCGGACCGAACACCAGCGCCGGGGTGCGCGGCAGTTGTTCGGCCCGCACGCCGTCGGGGAAATGCCGCTCGATGAATGCCGGGCTGGCCAGCGCCCGATAGCGCATCGCCCCGAGCAACACACTGCGGGCGCCCGCCACCGGCCGTTCACTGGCGCAGACACAGGCCGCCACTTCACCAGCACGCATGCGCTTGAGGCCGACGGTCTGGTCTTCGACGATCAGGTCCAGCAACAGGTGTTGCTCGGCGCAGAAGTCGCCCACCGCCTCGGCCCACCAGGTGGCGAGGCTGTCGGCGTTCAGCGCGATGCGCAGCCGCTCCGGCAGGCCCTCTTCGTCCAGCGCCGGCACCAGCGTCTGCAAATCCCGTTCGAGCAGGCGCACCTGCTGCACATGGTTGAGCAGGCGCCGACCGATCTCGGTGGGTGATGGCGGCGTCCCGCGCACCAGCACCGGCTGGCCAACCCGCGCTTCCAGCAGTTTGATCCGCTGGGAAATCGCCGATTGCGAAAGGCCCAGCACCTGCGCCGCCCGTTCGAATCCGGCCTGCTCGACCACGGCGGCCAGAGCGGAAAGCAATTTGTAGTCGAACATCAGTTTTCCTAATGAGCGATCAGCACTATTGGTTTTTCTTATACAGCGTCTGCCCGGAGAATAGCCAGCAAGCACTCTTTATCAAGGACCACCCCCATGGCTGGCGAAACCTCTTTGACCACCCTGCTGCGCAGCATGAGCCCGCAGCTCAATGCCGGCGAATACGTGTTCTGCACCTTGCGCGACGGTCAGTTGCCGAGCGGTCTGGAGGTCGTGGGCAGTTTCCGCGAACAGGAAGGCCTGACGGTGATTCTGGAACGGTCCCACGCCGAACGCGCCGGTTTCAGTTTCGACTACGTTGCGGCCTGGATCACCTTGAACGTGCATTCGGCGCTGGAAGCCGTCGGCCTGACCGCCGCATTCGCCACCGCACTGGGCAAGGCCGGTATCAGCTGCAACGTGATTGCCGGCTACTACCACGACCATTTGTTCGTCGGTCAGGCCGACGCCGAACGCGCCATGCAAGTGCTGCGCGATCTCGCAGCCAACGCGGAGTAATTGTCATGTGGCAAAGCTATACCAACGGCCTGCTGGTGGCCTTCGGGCTGATCATGGCGATCGGCACCCAGAATGCTTTTGTACTGGCCCAGAGTCTGCGTCGCGAGCATCACCTGCCGGTCGCCGCGCTATGCGTCGCCTGCGATGCGCTGCTGGTGGCGGCGGGCGTGTTCGGTCTGGCCACAGTGCTGGCGCAGAACCCGACATTGCTGGCGGTTGCCCGCTGGGGCGGTGCAGTGTTCCTGATCTGGTACGGCAGCCAAGCGTTGCGCCGGGCGTTCTCGAAACAGAGCCTGCAACAGGGTGAAAACCAGACCGTGCGTTCATTGCGCGCGGTGATGCTCAGCGCACTGGCGGTGACCCTGCTCAACCCGCACGTCTATCTGGACACCGTGCTGCTGATCGGCTCCCTCGGCGCGCAACAGTCAGTGCCCGGCGCTTATGTCGTGGGCGCGGCGAGCGCTTCGCTGCTGTGGTTTTTCACTCTGGCGTTCGGCGCGGCATGGCTGGCACCGTGGCTGGCGCGTCCGGGTACGTGGCGAATTCTCGATCTGTTGGTGGCGGTGATGATGTTCACGGTGGCGGGTCAGCTCATTCTGGCCTCGTGATTATTCCAAACGGCTCTGGAACCTCTATCCCACACAGTTGTTGCGTGGTTATGCCGCACCCCCGGTGCTATGATCCGAACCCTGCGCCGCAAAGAGTAAAAACTCGCCGGTGCATTTCTGGCCGCCCGTGATCGGCCTTGCGCTCACCGCAACAGACCTGATTAGGAGAATCATCATGGCTTTCGAATTGCCGCCGCTGCCTTACGCACACGATGCCCTGCAGCCGCACATTTCCAAGGAAACCCTGGAATTCCACCACGACAAGCACCACAACACCTACGTCGTGAACCTGAACAACCTGGTGCCAGGCACCGAGTTCGAAGGCAAGACCCTGGAAGAAATCGTCAAGACTTCCTCGGGTGGCATCTTCAACAACGCCGCTCAGGTCTGGAACCACACCTTCTACTGGAACTGCCTGGCGCCAAACGCCGGCGGTCAACCAACCGGCGCACTGGCTGAAGCCATCAACGCGGCTTTCGGTTCGTTCGACAAGTTCAAGGAAGAGTTCAGCAAAACCTCGATCGGCACCTTCGGTTCCGGCTGGGGCTGGCTGGTGAAAAAGGCTGACGGTTCCCTGGCCCTGGCCAGCACCATCGGTGCCGGCAACCCGCTGACCAGCGGCGACACCCCGCTGCTGACCTGCGACGTCTGGGAACACGCTTACTACATCGACTACCGTAACCTGCGTCCTAAGTACGTCGAGGCGTTCTGGAACCTGGTCAACTGGAAGTTCGTGGCCGAGCAGTTCGAAGGCAAGACCTTCACCGCTTAAGCTGCGCGCCAGACAAAAAACCCGGCTATTGCCGGGTTTTTTTATGCCTGCGAAAAACACGAAGGTGAATCTGATCGCAAACAGGGCCATTTCCCACACGCAAAGCAGCCCTTGTCCCCTTGCTCCCGAGCCACAGCGGACTAACATCAAACAGAGGAAAAAATGTACGACGCCCCTCAAGTTGGAGGCCAAAACTACCGACACAGTACAACCAGGGCAAATACTCCAGGCAGCAGCATTTCGGCCAAGGCCACGGACAAATTTTCCGCGGCTCGATTGTCCCTTTGACTGCCAACACGGGATTGCCAATACTCATGGCAACTTGACGCTACCCGCACGGAACAAGGAATAACCCTTTGAAGCTGGAACTCAAGAACAGCTTGTCGGTGAAGTTGCTCCGGGTCGTGCTCCTGTCGGCATTGATCGTCGGCGTGGTCTTGAGCTGCGCGCAGATCGTTTTCGATGCCTATAAAACACGCCAGGCCGTCGCCGGCGATGCCGAACGCATCCTCGACATGTTCCGCGATCCTTCAACCCAGGCCGTCTACAGCCTGGACCGGGAGATGGGCATGCAGGTGATCGAAGGCCTGTTCCAGGACGATGCCGTGCGCCAGGCCTCCATCGGGCATCCCAACGAAGCGATGCTCGCGCAGAAATCCCGTGAATTGCAGCATTCCAACAGCCGCTGGCTGACCGACCTGATTCTCGGACAGGAGCGCACGTTCACCACCCAACTCGTGGGTCGCGGCCCCTACAGCGAATATTACGGCGACCTGAGCATCACCCTCGACACCGCCACCTACGGTCAGGGTTTCATCGTCAGTTCAGTGATCATCTTCATTTCCGGCGTATTGCGCGCCCTGGCCATGGGCCTGGTGCTGTATCTGGTCTATCACTGGCTGCTGACCAAGCCGCTGTCGCGGATCATCGAGCACCTCACGGAAATCAACCCGGACCGCCCCAGCGAACACAAGATTCCACAGCTCAAGGGCCACGAGAAGAACGAACTCGGCATCTGGATCAACACCGCCAACCAGTTGCTCGAATCCATCGAACGCAACACCCATCTGCGCCACGAAGCGGAGAACAGTCTGCTGCGCATGGCCCAGTACGATTTCCTCACCGGCCTGCCGAACCGTCAGCAATTGCAGCAACAGCTGGACAAGATTCTGGTGGACGCCGGCAAGCTGCAGCGCCGGGTCGCGGTGTTGTGCGTCGGGCTGGATGACTTCAAGGGCATCAACGAACAATTCAGCTACCAGACCGGCGACCAATTGCTGTTGGCCCTCGCTGATCGCCTGCGCGCCCACAGCGGCCGTCTCGGCGCCCTCGCCCGCCTGGGCGGCGACCAGTTCGCCCTGGTACAGGCCGACATCGAACAACCTT
This sequence comes from Pseudomonas sp. GW821-FHT09E04, assembly GCF_059416185.1. Lineage (NCBI taxonomy): Bacteria > Pseudomonadati > Pseudomonadota > Gammaproteobacteria > Pseudomonadales > Pseudomonadaceae > Pseudomonas > Pseudomonas sp. GW821-FHT09E04. The sequence goes on along the minus strand of NZ_JBWKOR010000006.1, from coordinate 170,582 downwards.
ACGAAGCGGCGGAACTGGCGCAAAGCATCCTCGATGATCTGGAAGCGGCATTCGCCCTCGACCATCAGGAAATCCGCCTGCGCGCCACCATCGGCATCACCCTGTTCCCGGAGGACGGCGACAGCACCGAGAAGCTGTTGCAGAAAGCCGAGCAGACCATGACCCTGGCCAAGACCCGCTCGCGCAACCGCTATCAGTTCTATATCGCCAGCGTCGACAGCGAGATGCGCCGTCGCCGCGAACTGGAAAAAGACCTGCGCGATGCCTTGCTGCGGGATCAGTTCTACCTCGTCTATCAGCCACAGATCAGCTACCGCGATCACCGCGTGGTCGGTGTCGAGGCCCTGATCCGCTGGCAACATCCGGAGCACGGGCTGGTGCCGCCGGACCTGTTCATTCCGCTGGCCGAACAGAACGGTACGATCATCGCCATCGGCGAGTGGGTGCTGGATCAGGCCTGCAAACAACTGCGCGAATGGCACGATCAGGGTTTCGTCGACCTGCGCATGGCGGTCAACCTGTCCACCGTGCAACTGCACCACGCCGAGCTGCCCCGGGTGGTCAACAACCTGTTGCAGATGTACCGCCTGCCGCCGCGCAGCCTGGAACTGGAAGTCACCGAAACCGGCCTGATGGAAGACATCAGCACCGCCGCCCAGCACTTGCTGAGCCTGCGCCGCTCCGGCGCACTGATCGCCATCGACGACTTCGGAACCGGCTACTCCTCGCTGAGCTATCTCAAGAGTCTGCCGCTGGACAAGATCAAGATCGACAAGAGCTTCGTCCAGGATCTGCTGGATGACGACGATGACGCGACCATCGTTCGCGCCATCATTCAACTAGGCAAGAGCCTCGGCATGCAGGTGATCGCAGAAGGCGTGGAAACCGCCGAACAGGAGACCTACATCATCTCCGAAGGCTGCCATGAAGGTCAGGGCTATCACTACAGCAAGCCGCTGCCGGCGCGGGAGTTGAGCGTTTATCTCAAACAGGCCCAGCGCAGCAACGCGGCGATCCTCTGAACGCTGCCGGCAAGGGCCGCCACATGCCTTGTGCCCGGCACCGTTGATCCAGCGCAAACCCCGCGCGAATAGGAAATATTTCCAGCCACAACCCTTTACACATAATGCGAAAGATTTGCATTATGTCGCAGCTTTTGCGCACCCCCGCGCCTGTCCACTCAATTACCGAAGCAGGATGTTCGCCATGATTCGTATGCCTCTGGCTACCGCCAGTCTGCTGGCCATCGCTATTTCCCTCGCCGGTTGCGGCGAAGGCAAAGACAAGGCCGCCGCTCCAGCAGCGCCGACGCCAGCCGCCAGCACCGCCGCGCCGGCGGCTCCTGCCACTGCCGGTAAAGTCGACGAGGCCGCTGCCAAGGCTGTGGTCGCACACTACGCCGACATGGTCTTCGCCGTTTACAGCGATGCCGAATCCACCGCGAAAACCCTGCAGACCGCTATCGACGCTTTCCTCGCCAAGCCGAACGCCGACACTCTGAAGGCCGCACGTGCAGCCTGGGTTGCCGCCCGCGTTCCTTACCTGCAGAGCGAAGTGTTCCGCTTCGGCAACACCATCATCGACGACTGGGAAGGTCAGGTTAACTCCTGGCCTCTGGACGAAGGCCTGATCGACTACGTCGACAAATCCTACGAACACGCACTGGGCAACCCGGGCGCCACCGCCAACATCATCGCCAACACCGAAGTACAGGTCGGCGAAGACAAGGTCGACGTCAAGGACATCACTCCGGAAAAACTCGCCAGCCTGAACGAGCTGGGCGGTTCCGAAGCCAACGTTGCCACCGGCTACCACGCCATCGAATTCCTGCTCTGGGGCCAGGACCTGAACGGCACCGGCCCTGGCGCCGGCAACCGTCCCGCTTCGGATTACCTGGAAGGCGCTGGCGCCACCGGCGGTCACAACGATCGTCGTCGTGCCTACCTGAAAGCCGTGACCCAACTGCTGGTCAGCGACCTGGAAGAAATGGTCGGCAACTGGAAGCCGAACGTGGCCGACAACTACCGCGCCACCCTGGAAGCCGAACCGGCCGAAAGCGGCCTGCGCAAAATGCTGTTCGGCATGGGCAGCCTGTCTCTGGGCGAGCTGGCTGGCGAGCGCATGAAGGTGTCCCTGGAAGCGAACTCCCCGGAAGACGAACAGGACTGCTTCAGCGACAACACCCACAACTCGCATTTCTACGATGCCAAAGGCATTCGTAACGTTTACCTGGGCGAGTACACCCGCGTCGACGGCACCAAAATGACCGGCGCCAGCCTGTCGTCGCTGGTGGCCAAGGTTGACCCGGCTGCCGACACCGCCCTGAAAGCCGATCTGGCCGCTACCGAAGCCAAGATCCAGGTCATGGTCGATCACGCCAACAAGGGTGAGCACTACGACCAGTTGATCGCCGCCGGCAACACCGCTGGCAACCAGATCGTTCGTGACGCCATCGCCTCGCTGGTCAAGCAGACCGGTTCGATCGAAACGGCGGCCGGCAAGCTGGGTATCAGCGACCTGAACCCGGACAACGCCGATCACGAGTTCTGATCAAGCGCGTCTGACTGAACAAGGCGACCTTCGGGTCGCCTTGTTCGTTCTGGCTGACCTGACGTGTATCAAGCAAACGATAATTCCTCTTATTCAAACCCCCTCGCCCTGTTAGACTTTGCGCCTTTAAATTCGCCCCTCTTGCAGGAAGTCTGATGCCCTCGCTGCCTCTTCGCTTGTCCGCACTGTTTCTGGCCCTGGGCCTGAGTGCCTGCGATGACGCCCCGCGTTTCACCAAGGCCGAGCCCGGCGAAGCCCGCTCCGGCGGTACCGCGACCGTGCGCAAGACGGATCAGAATTCATTTTCCCTGCCCTCGGCCAACCTGCCACCTTCGCGTCGGGTGGACTTCAGCGTCGGCAACAGCTTCTTTCGCAGCCCTTGGGTGATCGCACCGTCGACCACCACCGCCCGCGATGGCCTCGGCCCGTTGTTCAACACCAACGCCTGCCAGGGCTGCCACATCAAGGACGGCCGCGGCCATCCGCCGACGCCGGATGCGCCCAACGCCGTATCGATGCTGGTGCGCCTGTCGATTCCCGATGCGCCGCAGTACGCCAGATTGATCGAGCAGGTCGGCGTGGTGCCGGAGCCGGTCTACGGTGGGCAGTTCCAGGACATGGCCGTGCCCGGCGTTGCACCGGAAGGCAAGGTGCGGGTCGACTACACGCCAGTGCCGGTGCGCTTCAAGGACGGCACCGAAATCGAGCTGCGCAAGCCGGTCTTGCTGATCACCCAGCTCGGCTACGGCCCGATGCACCCGGACACACGTTTCTCCGCACGCGTTGCGCCACCGATGATCGGCCTGGGTCTGCTCGAAGCCATCCCCGAAGAAGCGATTCTCGCCAACGCCGCCGTGCAAGCCAAAGAGAACAACGGCATCAACGGCCGGCCCAACCGCGTCTGGGATGACGCACAGCAAAAGACGGTCATGGGGCGATTTGGCTGGAAAGCCGGCCAACCGAACCTCAATCAACAAAATGTTCACGCGTTCTCTGGTGATATGGGCCTCACCACGAGCCTGAGACCGTTTGATGACTGCACCGACGCGCAAATCGCCTGCAAACAGGCGCCGAATGGCAATGGCCCGGACGGCGAACCTGAAGTCAGCGACAACATCCTGCGCCTGGTGCTGTTCTACAGCCGCAACCTCGCCGTTCCTGCACGCCGTGGCGTCAACGATGCTCAGGTGCTGGCTGGCAAGAATCTGTTTTTCCAGGCTGGTTGCCAGTCCTGTCATACACCGAAATACACCACCGCCGCCAACGCGGCCGAACCTGAACTGGCCAATCAAGTGATTCGCCCGTACAGCGATCTGCTGCTGCATGACATGGGCGAAGGCCTGGCCGACAACCGCACCGAATTCCAGGCCAGCGGCCGCGACTGGCGCACCCCGCCCCTTTGGGGCATCGGCCTGACGCAGGCGGTCAGCGGTCACACTCAGTTTCTGCACGACGGCCGCGCCCGCAACCTGCTCGAAGCTGTGCTCTGGCATGGCGGCGAAGCCAAGGCGGCGCAGCAACAGGTTTTGTCTTTCAATGCCGAGCAGCGTGCCGCGCTGCTGGCGTTTTTGAATTCACTTTAAACACTTAAAAGAATCGGGAGCCCGACATGTTCCGTCCCAAGCTGTTGTTCACCAGCCTTGCCGCACTGGCCCTCGGCGCGTGCTCGCCGCAGGATCCGCAAGCCGTCACCTCCGCCGCCATCGCCAAATCGGTGATCCTGCCGACTTACACCCGCTGGGTCGAAGCCGACAAGCAACTGGCTGTCAGCGCCCTCGCCTACTGTCAGGGCAAGGAAAACCTGGAAACCGCCCGCGCCGACTTCCTGCACGCGCAGAAAGCCTGGGCCGAGCTGCAACCGCTGCTGATCGGTCCACTGGCCGAGGGCAATCGCTCGTGGCAGGTGCAGTTCTGGCCGGACAAGAAAAACCTGGTCGGCCGTCAGGTCGAGCAACTGGTCACCGCCCAGCCGCAGATCGATGCCGCTGCACTGGCCAAGTCCAGCGTCGTGGTCCAGGGCCTGTCGGCCTACGAGTACATCCTGTTCGACGCCAAGCCTGACGTGGCCAACGACGCGCAGAAAGCCAAGTACTGCCCGCTGCTGGTGGCCATTGGCGAGCGCCAGAAACTCCTGGCCGAAGAGATCCTCAGCAGCTGGAACAACACCGACGGCATGCTTGCGCAGATGAGCAAGTTCCCGAACCAGCGCTACGCCGACTCCCACGAAGCGATCGCTGATCTGCTGCGGGTACAGGTCACCGCCCTCGACACCCTGAAGAAAAAGCTCGGTACGCCAATGGGCCGCCAAAGCAAAGGCGTGCCGCAACCGTTCCAGGCCGACGCGTGGCGCAGCCAGTCGTCTCTGACGGCCATGGAAGCCAGCCTCGCCGCCGCCAAGACCGTTTGGGAAGGCGTCGACAACAAAGGCCTGCGCGGCTTGCTGCCAGCTGAGCAGAAACCATTGGCGGACAAGATCGACGCCGCTTACGCAGCCTCGCTCAAACTGTTCGGCAGCACTCAGCGCTCGCTGACCGAAATGCTCGAAGACGACGCCGGTCGCCAGCAACTCAACGACATCTACGACAGCCTCAACGTCGTCCATCGCCTGCACGAAGGCGAACTGGCCAAGGCGCTGGGCATCCAACTGGGCTTCAACGCCAACGACGGTGACTGATGAGGGCAAGTGCCATGCTGCGACGCCAGGCTCTGACTTTAGGTAGTTTGCTGCTGGGAGCAGTGACACTGGGCGGCTGGACGCTGTTCAAGCGCAAGGATCAGAGCCCGCTGCTGCTGTCGGCGCGGGACGACACCGAAGGCAAGCACTACGCCGTCGGCTATCGACTGGACGGCACGCGAGTGTTCGCCACTGAAGTCGGCCAGCGCTGCCACGACATCATCAATCACCCGACGCTGCCGATCGCGCTGTTCGTGGCCCGGCGTCCGGGCACCGAGAGCTACCTGATCGACCTGCGCGACGGTGCGTTGTTACAGACCGTTTCCTCGCAGCCGAACCGGCATTTTTACGGCCACGCGGTGATCCACCACAGCGGCGATTACCTGTACGCCACCGAGAACGACACCACCGATCCGGGCCGCGGCCTGCTCGGGGTGTACAAGTTCGAGGGTGAACGGCTGGTGCACAGCGGTGAGATTTCCACCCACGGTCTCGGCCCGCATCAGGTGTCGTGGATGCCCGACGGTGAAACCCTGGTGGTGGCCAACGGCGGGATCCGCACCGAAGCCGAAAGCCGGGTCGACATGAACCTCGACGCCATGGAACCGAGCCTGGTGATGATGCAACGCGACGGCACCCTGCTGAGCAAGGAAACCCTCGCTCAGTCGATGAACAGCGTGCGGCACCTGGGGATCGCCAGCGACGGCACCATCGTCGCCGGCCAGCAATTCATGGGGCCTTCCCAGGAGCGTTCCGAGTTGCTGGCGATCAAACGTCCGGGCCAGCCGTTTGTGGCGTTCCCGGTGCCGGAGCATCAGTTGCAGTCGATGGGTCATTACACCGCCAGCGTCGCCGTACACAGCGACCTGCGTCTGGTGGCGCTGACCGCACCGCGTGGCAACCGTTTCTTCATCTGGGATCTGGACAGCGGCGAAGTACGCCTCGATGCACCGTTACCCGACTGCGCCGGTGTCGGTGCGGTGAAGGACGGTTTTGTCGTGACCTCGGGGCAAGGACGTTGCCGTTATTACGATTGCCGCCAGGACGAACTGCTGGCCAAACCGCTGGATTTGCCCGCAGGGCTCTGGGACAACCATCTTCATCTGATGGCCTGAAATTCGCCGCCGACCGCTCGGTCGGCGGCACCGCTTTTCTACACCTTCCTCCATCACACCCTGTAAAAACTGGCAGTTGGAATCCCTGCCGGAGTCGGGGTAATGTGCCCGCCTGTCTCGCCTGATTTTCTCCAAGGAACTGGAATATGCTGCGTCGCCGCATGCTGATCATGTTGGGTGTTGTACTGCTGATCGTTCTGCTCCTCGCCGGTTACAAGGCCTTCTCGATCTACACGATGATCCAGGGCTTTGCCAAACCGAAACCGCCGATCAGCGTCGCCGTGGCCACCGCCGCCGAGCGCCCGTGGCAGATGCGCCTGCCTACCGTCGGCACGCTCAAGGCGCTGCAGGGTGTCGAGCTGAGCCTGGAAGTCGCCGGCACCGTGACCGAACTCAAGTTCGAGTCGGGACAGAAGGTCAAGGCCGGGCAACCGTTGCTGCAACTCGACAGCGCCGTCGAATCCGCACTGCTGGAAACCGCCAAGGCCGACCTCGGTCTGGCGCAACTGGACTTCGGCCGTGGCAGCCAGCTGGTTGGCAGCAGTGCCATTTCCAAGGGCGAGTACGACCGACTCTCGGCGGTCCTGCAAAAGAACAAGGCCACGGTCAATCAGCTCAATGCATCGCTGGCAAAAAAACGCATTTCCGCACCGTTCAGCGGCACCATCGGCATCCGTCAGGTCGACGTCGGTGACTATCTCGCCAGCGGCACGAAAATCGCCACCCTGCAGGATCTGAGCAGCCTCTACGCCGACTTCTATGTGCCTGAGCAATCAGTGCCGAAGCTGGCCATCGGTCAGCCGGTGCAGATTTCGGTTGCCGCCTATCCCGGGCAGAACTTCCCTGGCGCGATCAGCGCGATCAACCCGATTGTCGAAAGCACCACCCGCAACATTCTGGTCCGCGCGACGCTGGCCAATCCCGACGGCAAGTTGCTGCCGGGCATGTTCGCCAGCCTTGAAGTGCTGCTGCCGGACCCGCAGAAGCACATCGTCGTGCCGGAAAGCGCGATCACCTACACCCTTTACGGCAACTCGATCTACGTGGTCGGGCAGAAGAAAGCCGAGGACGGCAGCGTCGAGAAAGACGACAAGGGCCAACCGGTACTGATCGCCGAGCGCCGTTTCATTGAAACCGGTGAGCGCCGCGAGGGGCTGGTGATGATCAACAAGGGCGTGCAGAGCGGCGAACAAGTGGTGACGGCCGGCCAGATCAAACTGGACAACGGCGCGCACATCGCCATCAGCGACGACAAGACCCTCGGCGAGCAGAACAGTCCGCGCCGCGCCGACTGATCAAGGAATCCTCATGGCCTTTACCGATCCGTTCATTCGCCGCCCGGTGCTCGCCACCGTGGTCAGCCTGCTGATTGTGCTGCTGGGCTTCCAGGCCTGGAGCAAACTGCCGCTGCGCCAGTACCCGCAAATGGAAAACGCCCTGATCACGGTGACCACCGCCTACCCCGGGGCCAACGCCGAAACCATCCAGGGCTACATCACCCAGCCGATGCAGCAGAGCCTGGCGAGCGCCGAGGGCATCGACTACATGACTTCGGTCAGTCGGCAGAACTTCTCGGTGATTTCGATCTACGCACGCATCGGTTCCAACAGCGACCGCTTGTTCACCGAACTGCTGGCCAAGGCCAACGAGGTGAAAAACAAACTGCCACAGGATGCCGAAGACCCGGTACTGAGCAAGGAAGCCGCCGATGCCTCGGCACTGATGTACATCAGCTTCTTCAGCAAGGAACTGAGCAACCCGCAGATCACTGACTACCTGTCGCGAGTGATCCAGCCAAAACTGGCGACGCTGCCAGGCATGGCCGAAGCCGAGATTCTGGGTAACCAGGTGTTCGCCATGCGCCTGTGGATCGATCCGGTGAAGCTCGCCGGTTTCGGCCTCAGCGCCAGCGACGTGAGCAACGCGGTGCGCCAGTACAACTTCCTCTCCGCCGCCGGCGAGGTAAAAGGCGAGTACGTGGTCACCAGCATCAACGCCAACACCGAACTGAAGTCGGCCGAGGCCTTCGGCAAGATACCGCTCAAGGTCAGTGGCGACAGCCGTGTGCTGCTCAGCGATGTGGCGCGGGTGGAAATGGGGGCGGAGAACTACAACTCCATCAGCTCCTTCGGTGGTACACCCTCGGTATACATCGGGATCAAGGCGACGCCCGGCGCCAACCCGCTCGACGTGATCAAGGAAGTGCGCAAGATCATGCCGGAGCTGGAGGCCCAGTTGCCGCCCAACCTCAAGAGCGAGATCGCCTACGACGCGACGCTGTTCATCCAGGCCTCCATCGACGAAGTGGTGAAAACCCTGTTCGAAGCGGTGCTGATTGTGATCGTGGTGGTGTTCCTGTTCCTCGGCGCCCTGCGTTCAGTGGTGATCCCGGTGGTGACCATTCCGCTGTCGATGATCGGCGTGATGTTCTTCATGCAGATGATGGGCTACTCGATCAATCTGCTGACCCTGCTGGCGATGGTGCTGGCGATCGGTCTGGTGGTGGACGATGCCATCGTCGTGGTGGAAAACATCCACCGGCATATCGAAGAAGGCAAGACACCGCTGGACGCCGCACTTGAGGGCGCCCGGGAAATCGCGATGCCGGTGGTCTCGATGACCATCACCCTGGCAGCGGTGTATGCGCCGATCGGTTTCCTCACTGGGCTGACCGGGGCACTCTTCAAGGAGTTTGCGTTGACTCTGGCCGGGGCCGTGGTGATTTCCGGCATCGTCGCCCTGACCCTGTCACCGATGATGTGTGCCTTTCTGTTGCGACATGAAGAAAACCCCAGCGGACTTGCCCACCGACTCGACCGGATCTTCGAAAACCTCAAGCGACGCTATCAGAGCATGCTCCACGGCACTCTCAACACCCGGCCGGTGGTGCTGGTGTTCGCAGTGATCGTGCTGTGCCTGATTCCAGTGCTGCTCAAGTTCACCAAATCGGAACTGGCGCCGGATGAAGACCAGGGCATCATTTTCATGATGGCCAACGCGCCGCAGCCGACCAACCTCGATTACCTGAACACCTACACCGACGAGTTCGTGAAGATCTTCAAGGAATTCCCGGAGTACTACTCCTCGTTCCAGATCAACGGCTACAACGGTGTACAGACCGGTATCGGCGGTTTCCTGCTCAAACCGTGGAACGAACGCAGCCGTACACAGATGCAGATTCTTCCCGAGGTGCAGGGCAAACTCGGCAACATCCCGGGGTTGCAGATCTTCGGCTTCAACCTGCCTTCCCTGCCCGGCACCGGCGAGGGTCTTCCGTTCGAATTCGTGATCAACACGGCCAATGACTACGAGCTGTTGCTGCAGGTGGCTGACCGGATCAAGAAGCGTGCGATGGAGTCGGGCAAGTTCGCGTTCGTCGACCTTGACCTGGCCTTCGACAAACCGGAGGTGGTGGTCGATATCGACCGCGCCAAGGCGGCGCAGATGGGTGTGTCGATGCAGGATCTGGGCGGCACCCTCGCCACCCTGCTTGGCGAAGCGGAGATAAACCGCTTCACCATCGAGGGTCGCAGTTACAAGGTCATCGCCCAGGTTGAACGGGCCTACCGCGACAATCCGGACTGGCTGAACAACTACTACGTGAAAAACACCCAGGGCGAGCTGTTGCCGCTGTCGACCCTGATCACCGTGACCGATCGGGCACGACCGCGACAGCTCAACCAGTTCCAGCAGCTCAATGCGGCGAAGCTGTCCGGGTTCCCACTGGTCAGCATGGGCGAGGCCATCGACAGCGTGGTGCAGATCGCCCGGGAAGAGGCACCCGCCGGTTTTGCTTTCGATTACGGCGGCGCTTCACGGCAGTTCGTACAGGAAGGCAGCGCGCTGTGGGTCACCTTCGCGTTGGCGCTGGCGATCATTTTCCTGGTGCTGGCGGCGCAGTTCGAGAGTTTCCGCGACCCGCTGGTGATCCTGGTGACCGTACCGCTGTCGATTTGCGGGGCGCTGATTCCGCTGTTCCTCGGCTGGTCGAGCATGAATATTTACACCCAGGTCGGGCTCGTGACACTGATCGGCCTGATCAGTAAACACGGGATCCTGATCGTCGAATTTGCCAATCAACTGCGCAAGGAAAAGGGCCTGACGCCCCGTGAAGCGGTCGAGGAAGCGGCGGCGATTCGCTTGCGACCCGTCCTGATGACCACCGCTGCCATGGTGTTCGGCATGGTGCCGTTGATCCTCGCCAGTGGCGCGGGTGCGGTGAGCCGCTTCGATATCGGGACGGTGATTGCCACCGGGATGTCGATCGGGACGTTGTTTACGCTGTTCGTCTTGCCCTGCGTCTACACCGTGCTGGCCAAACCCGATCCCAAACCCTCCACCTGACCGCCGCTTCCACACAAGCATAAAAAAAGGCCTCGCATGTGCGAGGCCTTTGGCTCTTGTAGACGTTTCAACTCTGCGGCCTCATCCCTTGAGAAAGTCCGAACATGAACAGCAGCAAATCATGGTCGGGCTTGGTTGCCACGGAGGCTTTCGCCACCCGCGGCATCGGACAATGGGCATCGTTGGTCGATGCCCCGATCACTTGCATGCGTGGCTGTTCCCAGGCCGCCACCGCCAAAGATGCAACTGCCAAGGCTCCTACCAGAAACAAACCTCGCGCAATTTCTAGTTTCATCGCTATAAACCTTTGATAGCGCTGCCAAACGCCGTCTCATAAAAATAGACGAGTTTCTTCCAGTCCGTAGGGCTGAACGACGAGTGGCGGCGCAATTGTTTCATGTCATGGGAGGCCGCGCGATGAGCGGTCAGGCGTTGACGGCACTTTTCCAGATCGATCAGGGCCACTTCGACTTTGGCTGACTCACCCTCGCCGGTGACGCGGACAAATACGTGCTTGATGTAAATGCAGCTGTGCTGCCAGCGACCCTTGTGCATGCGAGCCAGGTTCTCCGCGAGATCCTTGAGTACACGCTCATACACCGCTTCACCGTACTGCTCGCGGCCGCCTGCCGCTTCCCACTGTTCAAGCTCCTGAAAGCCGTCCAGCGACTTGGTGACCAGCAACGCCCGCCACTTGTGCTGCGGGTCAGGCTGAGCACCGCAAAAGACAATTTCCGGCACCCGGACACCGAGTTTCGTTACACCGGTCAGTGCATCCAGTTCACGCAAGACGGTCGGTCGCCCGAACGGGTGCAGCCAACTGCGATAGATATGGCCTGTCTGGCGTTTGGCATACAGCAGTTGACCATCGCGCCCCACCACCCGCTGTACACCACTTTCCCCACCACGACGCACGTTGGGTTCTTCCACCCATTCACCGCGCTGGTTCCAGTAATAGTCAAAGCGATCCTGGGGAGCGACTCCCGTTTCTGCTGCAAATTGCACTGCCATCCTCTTACCTCTTGCGTAGTACGTAAACTCGCCACATGGCATAGAGCGGAATAAAGTCCAGTTGTTCCTGGATCCTGAATCCTGCCTCTTCGAATTCCTTTTCAACCGTAGCGGCCGGTAGCACAAATCGATTCTGGTAACCTTCCTGCCCGCGTTTTTTCTCGGCGCGCTTGCGTTTCCAGGCCTTGAAATTGCCATCTACCCACAACGAAATGATCACACTGTCCCGGGTAACGCGTTCGAACTCACGCAAAATCGTCTGCCGATGCTCGGCCTCGCCGATGTGGTGCAGCAGACGCATGCAGAAAATGCTGTCCACGGAGTTGTCAGGCAACGCAATGTCGAACGCCGAAGTGTGCAAGGGTTGTACCCGTTTCACCACATCCGCCGGTTGGGCCTGCATCGCCGTCTTGATCATCGACTCGGAATTGTCTGCCCCGATGATCACCCGATTGGGCTTCTCTGCCAGCAATGGCCAGAAACGCCCGGCACCGCACGGCAGATCCAGCACCAGCCCCGGCTCACCGACCAGGGTCAGTGCCTTGCGAGCCAACTGCTGATCTCGCCAGTTGGACAAACGACGCCCCAGACCATCCTGATGCTTGCGCAGGTATTTCTGCGCGTGGTTGTCGTCGTACTTTTCGGAAAAATCGAGTTTGATCGGGCCGGCCATCGTCGGGACTCCTGAATGCTGATAGCTCCACCTTAGGCACGGGAGTGTCAGCGTCAGGTCATCCCTTTGTGAAAAAAACGTCGCGTAAACCCCCGAACTATTTCAAGGTTATACAGGATTCGTTCAGGTTGGCAGCTTTTTTACGTCGCCCGGGAGGGATTCAGCGTTTGCCAAGATCTACCTCGAAACGGCAGCCATTGGGCTCCATCGTACTCAATGTGACACTCCAGCCCTGGTTCTCGCAGATGCGCTGTACCAATGACAGACCGAGCCCCAGACCCTCTCCACGCTTTTCGCTGCCCCGTACGAAGGGCTGGAACATCGCCTCGCGTTTCTCCTCGGGAATGCCCACGCCCGAGTCCTCGACCACAAAGCCGTTGTCATTGAGCGTCAGCCGAATGAAGCCATGCTCGGTGTAGTGCAACGCATTACGCAGCAGGTTGCCCATCACGGCATTGAGCAGGGTGGCGTTGTAACGGGTTTCCGGCGGGTTGCCCGGTTCGAAAATCAGATTCAGGCCCTTCGACTCGATCGGCTCGCGCCACAGGCCCAACAGATTGTCCGCCACCTGGCCGAGATTGTGCTGGGGCGCGGCCCCCGCATCTTCGCGCTGGGCACGGGCCAGCATCAGGAAAGTCTGCACCAGTTCGCGCATTTCTTCGCTGGCACGGGCGATGCGTTCGACCTGGGCGCGGCCGCGCTGATCGATGCCCGGGTTTTCCAGCAGCAGCTCACAGGAACTGGCCAGCACCATCAGCGGTGTACGCAATTCATGGCTGACGTCACTGGTGAACAGCCGCTCACGCGTCAGCGCCTGACGCAAACGCCCCAGCGTCGCATCAAATGCCACCGCCAGTTCACCCACTTCATCGGCGGCGTAGTCCGGCGCCAGCGGCGGTGCGAGCCCCAGCAACTGATCGCGATGACGCACCTGACGCGCCAGCCGGACCACCGGCGCCATCACCTTGCGTGCCAGCACCCAGCCGAGGAAAACCGCCAGCGCCAGGCTGAGCACGAAGCCCACCAGCACCACGGCAAACAGTACGCGCTCACGCTCTTCGAAATCGCTTTGGTCCTGCAGCAACACATAGCGCCGGCCGTCGACGATTTCGACCATCGCGTGATACGACAACTGCTCGCGGAAGACTTCGTGGAACCCGGAATCCAGATGTCGCAGATCCTTGGGCAGCTCGAAGTCACCCGGGCCGCCGCTGAAATAGAACAGTTGATCCGGCTCCGGCCGATGGCTCCAGTCCGAGACGTTGTCCATCAACAACAGGCGCTGCAAGTCGCCGCCCAGTCCTGCGGAAATCAGTTTTTCTTCCACCAGGTGCACGGTCGCGACGATGCCCATGGCGAAGGCCCCTGCCACCAGTGCGCTCATCAGCGCAAAGGCGATGATGATCCGCTGGGCAAGGCTTTGCTTAAACTCCATCGCGGCCCTCGGCCAAGCGATAACCCACGCCGTGCACGGTGTGCAGCAGTGGTTTGGCGAACGGCTTGTCGATCACCTGACGCAATTGGTGGACGTGGCTGCGCAGGCTGTCGCTGTCCGGGCAGTCATCGCCCCACAGGGCTTCTTCGAGAATTTCCCGACGCAGTACATGCGGGCTCTTCTGCATCAGCACCGCGAGCAACTTGAGGCCGACCGGGTTGAGCTTGAGCAGCTTGCCTTCGCGGGTCACTTCGAGTGTGTCGAGGTCGTAGCTCAGATCACCGACCTGCAGGGAACGGCGACCGCCGCCCTGGGTCCGGCGCATCACGGCTTCGACCCGCGCGGCCAGTTCCGACAACGCAAAGGGTTTGACCAGGTAATCGTCAGCCCCGGACTTGAAGCCCTGCAGGCGATCGTCGAGTTGATCGCGAGCGGTGAGCATGATCACCGGCGTGTCGCGGCGCGCATCTTCGCGCAGGCGTTTGCACAGGGTGTAGCCGTCGATGCCGGGCAACATGATGTCGAGCACGATCAGGTCATAGTGCTCGGTAGCCGCCAGATGCAGGCCCGACAGACCGTCCTGGGCGCAATCGACGGTATAGCCCTTCAGGCCCAGGTAATCGGCCAGGTTGGCCAGGATATCGCGGTTGTCTTCGACCAATAGAATTCGCATGGGCACCTCTTCCGTACACAGTAACGGCCGTCATGGCCCGCGCAGCTTACGGCCAACTTCGGCTCAGGGCTAGGGTTGCAGCCCCGACAGATCGATTTGCTCAACCAACATAAATCTTTAACAAAGTTTTCACTATCGGTTCACAACCTCATTACAGTGGCTTCGCGAAACTCCCGCGCCATTGATAAAAGGAAAAGAAAACAATGGGTTTCTTCAAGACAGCGCCTATGCGCTATCTGCTGCTGGTCACCGGTGCCTGGCTGGTCGTGTTTCTCCTCACCCGTATCGTACTGCTGCTGACTCATCTGGATGAGGCCGGTGGCGGTGCGCTGTCCGTGTTCGGTGTCGGTCTGGTCTACGACCTGGGCTTCCTCGCCTACGCCGCTTTGCCGATGGGTCTGTATCTGCTGCTGTGCCCGCCGGCCTTGTGGCGCCGTCGCGGTCACCGCTGGTTCCTGCAGGGACTGCTGACCGTCAGCCTGTACGCCATGCTGTTCACGGCGGTGGCCGAATGGCTGTTCTGGGATGAGTTCGGTGTGCGCTTCAACTTCATCGCCGTCGACTACCTGGTGTATTCCGACGAAGTGCTGAACAACGTGCTGGAGTCTTATCCGATCGGCAAGTTGCTGAGCATTCTGGCGGTTCTGGCCGTGGGGCTGAGTCTTGTCTTGCGCAAGGCATTCAATGCAGCGCTCAACGCTCCGCTACCGCCATTGCGCGGTCGGCTGCTGAATGCCTTGGCGCTGTTGGTGGTGGCGGGCCTCAGCCTGCAACTGGTCAGTCAGGACGCACCGCGTGCCCAGGGCGGCAACGCCTATCAGAATGAACTGGCGAGCAATGGCCCGTATCAGTTCTTCGCCGCGTTCCGTAACAACGAACTGGACTACAGCCAGTTCTACAAGAGCCTGCCAGCGGACAAGGTTGCCGGTCAGATTCGTGCCGAACTGAACGAACCCAATGCCCGTTTCGTCGGCCAGGATCCGCAGGACATCCGTCGCAATATCGATAACCCCGGCGTCACCCGCAAGCCGAACATCGTGCTGGTGACCATCGAAAGCCTGAGCGCCAAATACCTGGGCAGCAATGGTGATGGCCGCAACCTGACGCCGAACCTCGACGCCTTGCGCAAGCAGAGCCTGTACTTCAACAATTTCTACGCCACCGGCACTCGCACAGACCGTGGACTGGAGGCCATCACCCTGGCCATTCCACCGACGCCGGGCCGTTCGATCGTCAAGCGCATCGGTCGCGAAAGCGGTTTCGCCAGCCTCGGCCAGCAATTGAGCGCTGTCGGCTATGACAGCGTGTTCGTGTACGGCGGGCGTGGCTACTTCGACAACATGAACGCGTTCTTCAGTGGCAACGGTTATCGCGTTGTCGATCAGAGCAGCGTCGATGAGTCGGAGATTCACTTCAAGAACGCCTGGGGCATGGCTGACGAGGATCTGTACAAACAGACCCTGAAGCTGGCGGACGCCGACTACGCCAAGCAGCAACCTTTCCTGTTGCAGCTGATGACCACCTCCAACCATCGTCCGTACACCTATCCGGATAACCGGATCGACATCAAGTCCGGCAACGGTCGCGATGGTGCGGTGAAGTACACCGACTACGCCATCGGCCAGTTCCTGGCGCAGGCGCGTGAGAAGCCGTGGTTCGACAACACGATCTTCATCTTCGTCGCCGACCACACGGCCGGCAGCGCGGGCAAGGAAGACCTGCCGATCACCAACTACCAGATCCCGCTGTTCATCTATGCACCGAAGATGATCGAAGCACGGGAAAACGCGCAACTGGCCAGCCAGATCGACCTCGCGCCGACCCTGCTGGGGTTGCTGAACCTGGATTACCAATCGACCTTCTTCGGTCGCAATCTGCTGCAGGACAACCCGCTGCCACCTCGGGTCGTGGTGGGCAACTATCAGCATCTGGGGCTGTTCGACGGCAAGGATCTGGCGATCCTCAGTCCACGCCAGGGCCTGCGCCGGCATGACGACGCACTGACCGAAAGCCGCGAGTCCCGGGTCAACAGCGACGACCCGCTGGTGAGTCGCGCCATCACGTATTACCAAACCGCCAGTTATGGCTTCAAGCAACAGCTGCTTGGCTGGAAAGCGCCCAAGGAGGGTGCCGCGCAAGTCAGCGATCGTTAATCGAAGCGCCCCGGGCTGATGCCCCGGGGCGTTTTCCCGTTCTGGATCCCTCATGTCATCAAGCGTTGTACGCCCTGCCCCTCGCCCACTGAATTTTTGGCTGTGCCTGGGGATACCCGCCGTCGCGGCCGCCATTCTGGTCTTGCTCGAACTGACCGATCTGGACATGAACCTGGCCCGGATGTTTTACGACCCCGCCGCCGGCGACTTCATCGGGCGCCACAGTTACTTCCTGGAAAACATCCTTCACGACCGCGCCAAACAGGTGGTGATCGCGTTTTCGGTGTTTTCCGTCATTGGTTTCATCGCGGCGTTCTTCATCGCGCGGCTCAAGCCCTTCAAGCGTGAGCTGGGTTGCCTGGTGCTGTCGCTGGGCCTGGCGACGTCATTCGTGACACCGATGAAAGCCGTGACTGCCGTGCAGTGCCCGTGGAGCCTTGAGCAGTTCGGCGGCCATGAAACCTACAGCAAACTGCTGGATCACCGCCCGCCGACCGACAAGCCCGGACGTTGCTGGCCCGGTGGCCATGCCGCAACGGGTTTCACCTTGTTTGCGCTGTTCTTCGTGCTGCGTGACCGTCGCCCGCGACTGGCGCGGCAGGCATTCATCTTTGCCTTTGCGCTGGGCTCGGTGTTCTCGATCAGCCGGATGATGCAGGGCGCGCACTTCTTTTCGCACAACGTGTGGACGGCGATTTTCTGCTGGTTGATCTGCCTGGGGTCGTATTACTGGGTGCTCTATCGCCCGACCGTCAAAGCGGAAGCGGTCACGCAGGCACAACCGGTCAACGCCTGAGTACTTGAAGCTCTGCCTATAAAATCAGGGCAATAAAAAACCCCGCCTGCTCATCGCAGGCGGGGTTTTTCGTTTCGGGGTAAGGCTGGCTTACATCATGCCGCCCATGCCACCCATGCCGCCCATGTCTGGCATACCGCCGCCAGCAGCACCGTCTTTCTTCGGTGCGTCAGCAACAGCAGCTTCGGTGGTCAGGATCAGACCGCCGATCGACGATGCAGCTTGCAGAGCGGAACGGGTTACCTTGGTTGGGTCCAGGATGCCCATTTCGATCATGTCGCCGTATTCGCCAGTCGCAGCGTTGTAACCGAAGTTACCTTTGCCGTTCTTGACTTCGTTGACCACAACGCTTGGCTCGTCGCCGCTGTTGGCAGCGATCTGACGCAGCGGTGCTTCAACGGCACGACGCAGAACAGCGATACCTACGTCCTGGTCGGCGTTGTCGCCTTTCAGGTTGATGATCGCGTTCAGAGCGCGGATCAGCGCAACGCCACCGCCAGGTACCACGCCTTCTTCAACGGCTGCGCGGGTTGCGTGCAGGGCGTCTTCAACGCGGGCTTTCTTCTCTTTCATTTCTACTTCGGAACCGGCGCCAACCTTGATCACTGCAACGCCGCCGGACAGCTTGGCCAGACGCTCTTGCAGTTTTTCACGGTCGTAGTCCGAGGAAGTCTCGGCAACCTGGGCACGGATCTGGTTGATGCGTGCTTCGATGTCGCCCTGAACGCCAGCACCGTCAACGATGATGGTGTTTTCCTTGGACAGGGTCACGCGCTTGGCGCTACCCAGGTGTTCCAGGGTGGTGCTTTCCAGGCTCAGGCCGATCTCTTCGGAGATAACGGTACCGCCGGTCAGAACGGCGATGTCCTGCAGCATGGCCTTGCGACGGTCGCCGAAGCCTGGAGCCTTGACGGCTGCGACTTTAACGATGCCACGCATGTTGTTCACTACCAGAGTCGCCAGGGCTTCGCCTTCAACGTCTTCGGCAACGATCAGCAGTGGACGGCCGGCTTTGGCAACGGCTTCCAGTACTGGCAGCATTTCGCGGATGTTCGAGATCTTCTTGTCGACCAGCAGGATCAGCGCGCCTTCCAGCTCGGCAACCATGGTCTCTGGCTTGTTGACGAAGTATGGGGACAGGTAGCCACGGTCGAACTGCATGCCTTCTACAACCGACAGTTCGTTTTCCAGGCCCGAGCCTTCTTCAACGGTGATCACGCCTTCTTTACCGACTTTCTCCATGGCTTCGGCAATGATGTCGCCGATGGAGTTGTCGGAGTTGGCGGAGATGGTGCCAACCTGAGCGATCGCTTTAGTGTCGGTGCATGGTGCGGACAGCTTTTTCAGCTCGGCAACGACAGCGATGGTCGCTTTGTCGATACCGCGCTTCAGGTCCATCGGGTTCATGCCGGCAGCGACGGCTTTCAGGCCTTCGTTGACGATCGACTGAGCCAGAACGGTAGCGGTGGTAGTACCGTCACCAGCGTCATCATTGGCACGGGAGGCAACGTCTTTGACCAGCTGCGCGCCCATGTTTTCGAAACGGTCTTCGAGTTCGATTTCCTTGGCAACGGAAACGCCGTCCTTGGTGATGGTCGGAGCGCCGAAGCTCTTCTCGAGGATCACGTTACGGCCTTTCGGGCCCAGGGTCGCTTTTACCGCGTCAGCCAGGACGTTTACGCCAACCAGCATTTTCTTGCGGGCGGAATCGCCGAATTTAACTTCTTTAGCAGCCATGATCGATATTCCTTAAATACTTTGTAGTAGCGGGAAAATGAACGGGGGTAATCAGCCTTCGATAACAGCGAGGATTTCGTTCTCGCTCATTACCAGCAGGTCTTCGCCGTCGACTTTCACAGTGTTGCTGCCGGAGTAAGGACCGAACACAACCTTGTCGCCTTCCTTAACGGACAGTGCGCGCACTTCGCCGTTTTCCAGAGCTTTGCCCGGGCCTACAGCGAGAATCACACCGTGGTTGGCTTTTTCAGCAGCCGAACCTGGCAGGACGATACCGCCAGCGGTTTTCTTTTCTTCTTCGCTGCGACGGATAACGACGCGGTCATGCAGAGGACGAAGCTTCATTGTCGATCTCTCCTAATTGTGGTTTTCATCGGCCGGTGTAGTCCCGGCGGGTTTAACGAATCCGGCCTGCGCCGGTTGCGGCTCGTCGAGCGAACCGCGGAAGTCTGTCCGACTCAAATGTCGGAAACCTTTCGGTGACCGATACATAAGGGCGCATAAGCTTATTACAAGGGCGGGGCTAAAAAAATTTCACTGCGGCTTCATGAATTGGCCCCGCAAACGAACACGGCACCCGAAGGTGCCGTGTCGATACAGAAGTTACTGGGTGTCGCGGTGTTCGAACTCGCCTTCGATCACATCGCCTTCGCGACCCAGAGGCTGGCGCGGTGCGGGACCGCCGCGAGGTTGCAGGTCATCGGCGAACGCGCGCTGACGCATGGCCTGTTCTTCGGCGCGCTGGCGCATTTTGTTGGCGACCAGACGACGGCTGAATGGCAGCAACAGCACCAGACCGACCACGTCGCTGATGAAACCCGGCAGGATCAACAGGCCACCGGCCAGGGCCAGCATCAGGCCTTCGAGCATGGTTTGCGCAGGCAGTTCGCCGCGGTTCAGGCTTTCACGGGCACGCAGGGCGGTTGCCAGTCCGGCGACGCGCAGCACGAACACGCCGAACATCGAGCCGAGAATGATCAGCAGCAGGGCCGGGAAAAATCCGATCGATCCTGCCACTTTGACGAATACGAACAGCTCCAACACCGGGAACAGCAGAAAGAGCAACAAAAAAGGGCGCATCAAAGTTTCCTCAACGCAAGAAATGCCTTGCAGTAAGCCTTAGATGACGTCGCCCTTTCGTGAATTCAAGCGTCGGCCACCGCATTTTTTGGCCAGACCTCGGCGTGAGCCAGAGAAACCAAGGCTTCGCGCACTTGTATCGGCGTATGACAAGGCGCTTGAAACGGCAGCCAGTACAGCGCCTGACCGATGCGCAGGTGCATGCCTTCGGTGTCGATCCCGGCCATTTGTGCCGGGACGGTTTTCGGCAGCCCGGCGAGGTCGACGTAATGCGCGATGGCCTTGGCGTGGTCGCTGTTCATGTGCTCGACCATGCTGATTTCGGCCTTGCCGGCGAACGGGTTGGCCAGGGTCAGGTGATCGACCCAGTGGATCGCGCCGAAACCGCCGATGTAGCGATGACGTACCGGAGTGAGCACCCAGAAGTCGAAATCGTGGGCCTTGTGATAATTCTGCGAGTCGGGGAAATAGCGGTAGTAGCGCTCAGCGGCGGCTTCGATGGCAGCCGCATCTTCGAGTTTTTGAGCCTCGGCCAGATAGGTCAGGCGACCGACGGCTTGCACGTCATCGGCCTCGCGCTCGCCCACCAGCAGCGAACACTTCGGATCTTTCTGCAGGTTGTGGGTGTGCTGGGCGATGCGGCTGATCAGGATCAGCGGCCGGCCCTGCTCGTCCAGGCAGTAGGGAACCACGGAGCCGAACGGAAAACCGGGCATCGATTTGGAGTGGGTCGACAGCACGCCACGGTATTCCTTGAGAAGCAATTCTCGGGCATTCTTAGCCGCTTCAACGCTCAATTTATGACTCCTTAAATAGAATCCGTCGAAAAAACGGACGGGCGACATGGATAAGTTTCAGTCGCCACAGGGGCAGTTCTCATGTGCAGCCGGGCTTTGTCAGGCGCAGATCGAGAGGCTCTCTAAAGGACACCACTCTGACCTGCTCTCGGGGACATGCGAATGCAACTCAACGACAAAGTAATCATTATCACTGGCGGTTGCCAAGGCCTGGGCCGCTCGATGGCCGAGTATTTCGCAGGCCTGGGCGCGAAGCTGGCACTGGTCGACCTGAATCAGGAAAAACTCGATGACGCCGTCGCGGCCTGCAAGGCCAAGGGCGTCGAGGCCCGCAGCTATCTGTGCAACGTCGCCAATGAAGAGCAAGTGACGCACATGGTTGCCCAGGTCGCCGAGGACTTCGGCGCGATTCACGGCTTGATCAACAACGCCGGGATCCTGCGCGACGGCCTGCTGCTCAAGGTCAAGGACGGCGAAATGACCAAGATGAGCCTGGCCCAATGGCAGGCGGTGATCGACGTCAACCTGACCGGCGTGTTCCTCTGCACCCGTGAAGTGGCGGCGAAAATGGTCGAGCTTAAGAACAGCGGCGCGATCATCAACATCTCGTCGATCTCCCGCGCGGGCAACGTCGGCCAGACCAACTACTCCGCCGCCAAGGCCGGTGTGGCGGCAGCGACCGTGACCTGGGCCAAGGAGCTTGCGCGCTACGGCATTCGTGTGGCCGGCATCGCGCCGGGCTTCATCGAAACCGAGATGACCCTGGGCATGAAACCGGAAGCGCTGGAGAAAATGACTTCGGGCATTCCGCTCAAGCGCATGGGCAAGCCGGAAGAGATCGCCCATTCGGCGGCGTACATCTTCGAGAACGACTACTACACCGGTCGGATTCTGGAGATGGACGGCGGGTTGCGCATCTGACCGCTGTCGCGAAATGAAAAACGCCCCGGTGCACAGGCACCGGGGCGTTTTTGTTTAAACCACAGGCATCAATCGTCGCTGATGGTGATATTCGGCATCGCTGGCGATGCCGCTTCCTGCAACACGATCCGCGCACCGACGTGGCGGGCCAGTTCCTGATAGACCATGGCGATCTGGCTGTCCGGCTCGGAAATCACCGTCGGCTTGCCGCCATCGGCCTGTTCGCGGATCAGCATCGACAATGGCAGCGAAGCCAGCAGTTCGACGCCGAACTGGGTCGCCAGCTTCTCGCCACCGCCCTCACCGAACAGATGCTCGGCGTGTCCGCAGTTCGAGCAGATGTGCACGGCCATGTTTTCCACCACGCCCAGCACCGGAATGTTGACCTTGCGGAACATCTCCACGCCTTTGCGTGCGTCGAGCAGCGCCAGATCCTGCGGCGTGGTGACGATCACGGCGCCAGCCACCGGGACTTTCTGCGCCAGGGTCAGCTGGATATCGCCGGTGCCTGGCGGCATGTCGATCACCAGATAATCCAGGTCGCCCCAGGCGGTTTGCGTGACCAGTTGCAGCAGCGCGCCGGAGACCATCGGCCCGCGCCAGACCATCGGCGTGTTGTCGTCGGTCAGGAAGGCCATCGACATGACTTCCACGCCATGGGCCTGAAGCGGCACGAACCACTTCTGATCCTTGACCTGCGGGCGGGTGCCCTCGGGAATGCCGAACATGATGCCTTGGCTCGGGCCGTAGATATCCGCGTCGAGAATCCCGACTTTCGCGCCTTCACGGGCCAGTGCCAGCGCCAGGTTGGCGGCGGTGGTGGATTTGCCCACGCCGCCCTTGCCGGACGCCACGGCGACCACGTTCTTGACGTTGGCCAGCCCCGGGATCTGCGCCTGGGCCTTGTGCGCGGCGATCACGCTGTTGACCTCGACCTTGGCCGACACTACACCGTCGAGGTTTTCGATGGCCAGTTGCAGCAATTGCGCCCAGCCGCTCTTGAACAGACCGGCGGCATAACCGATTTCCAGCTGCACGCTGACGCGATCACCGGTGATTTCGATGTTGCGCACGCAACCGGCGCTGACCGGATCCTGGTTCAGGTAAGGGTCGGTGTATTGGCTGAGGACGGCTTCCACCGCTGCGCGAGTGACGGCGCTCATGGGCAACTCCGATAACAAGACTGGGAAAAGATGGCGGGTATCCTACCCCTTCTGTCCTCCGGACGGCATGCCCGGCAACGATTTGCAGGGGTGAAATATCTTTCCCGGCGCTTTATAGTGGCCGACCTCCGTTTCATCAAGTAGCGAAGCCCCACATGTCCGAACCACGCAAGATTCTCGTCACCAGCGCCCTGCCCTACGCCAACGGTTCGATTCACCTTGGCCATATGCTGGAATACATCCAGACCGATATGTGGGTGCGCTTCCAGAAGCATCGCGGCAATCAGTGCATTTACGTCTGCGCCGACGACGCCCACGGTTCGGCGATCATGCTGCGCGCGGAAAAGGAAGGCATCACCCCGGAACAACTGATCGCCAACGTCCAGGCTGAACACAGCGCCGACTTTGCCGAGTTCCTGGTGGACTTCGACAACTTCCACTCCACTCACGCCGAAGAAAACCGTGAGCTGTCGAGCCAGATCTACCTGAAGCTGCGTGACGCCGGGCACATCGCCCAACGTTCGATCACCCAGTATTTCGACCCGGAAAAGAAAATGTTCCTGGCCGACCGCTTCATCAAGGGCACCTGCCCGAAATGCGGCACCGAAGACCAGTACGGCGACAACTGCGAAAAATGCGGTGCAACTTACGCGCCGACTGACCTGAAGGATCCGAAGTCGGCAATCTCCGGCGCCACTCCGGTGCTCAAGGATTCCCAGCACTTCTTCTTCAAGCTGCCGGACTTCCAGCAGATGCTGCAGACCTGGACCCGCAGCGGCACCCTGCAGGACGCCGTGGCCAACAAGATCGCCGAATGGCTGGACGCCGGCCTGCAACAGTGGGACATCTCCCGCGATGCGCCGTACTTCGGTTTCGAGATCCCGGGCGAACCAGGCAAGTATTTCTACGTGTGGCTGGACGCGCCGATCGGCTACATGGCCAGCTTCAAGAACCTGTGCAACCGCACGCCGGAGCTGGACTTCGACGCGTTCTGGGGCAAGGACTCCACCGCCGAGCTGTACCACTTCATCGGCAAGGACATCGTCAACTTCCACGCCCTGTTCTGGCCGGCGATGCTGGAAGGCGCGGGTTTCCGCAAGCCGACCGGGATCAACGTGCACGGCTACCTGACCGTCAACGGCCAGAAGATGTCCAAGTCCCGCGGCACCTTCATCAAGGCTCGGACCTACCTGGATCACCTGTCGCCGGAATACCTGCGCTACTACTACGCGGCCAAACTGGGCCGTGGCGTGGACGATCTCGACCTGAACCTCGAAGACTTCGTGCAGAAGGTCAACTCCGACCTGGTCGGCAAAGTGGTCAACATCGCCAGCCGTTGCGCCGGTTTCATCCAGAAGGGCAACGCCGGCCTGCTGGTCGACAACAACGCCGCACCGGAACTGACCGACGCGTTCCTGGCCGCTGCGCCGAGCATCGCCGACGCCTATGAAGCCCGCGACTTCGCCCGTGCCATGCGCGAAACCATGGCCCTGGCCGACCGCGCCAACGCCTGGATCGCCGACAAGGCGCCGTGGTCGCTGAACAAGCAGGAAGGCAAGCAGGATGAAGTCCAGGCGGTCTGCGCCACGGCGATCAACCTGTTCCGTCAGTTGGTGATCTTCCTCAAGCCGGTGTTGCCAGTGCTGGCCGCCGATGCCGAGGCGTTCCTCAACGTCGCCCCGCTGACCTGGAACGACCACACCACGCTGCTGGCCAACCACCAGTTGAACGAATTCAAACCGTTGATGACCCGCATCGACCCGGTAAAAGTGCAAGCCATGACCGACGCCTCGAAAGAAGACCTGACCGCCAGCCAGACCGACACCGGCGCCGCTGCGCCTGCCGGCAATGGCGAACTGGCCAAGGATCCGCTGTCGCCGGAAATCGACTTCGACACCTTCGCCGCCGTCGACCTGCGCGTCGCGCTGATCGTCAAGGCCGAACACGTTGAAGGGGCGGACAAGCTGCTGCGTCTGACCCTCGACATCGGTGACGAACAACGCAACGTGTTCTCGGGGATCAAGAGCGCCTATCCGGATCCGTCGAAACTCGACGGTCGCCTGACCATGATGATCGCCAACCTCAAGCCACGGAAAATGAAGTTCGGCATCTCCGAAGGCATGGTGATGGCGGCCGGCCCTGGCGGTGAAGAAATCTACCTGCTGAGCCCGGACAGCGGCGCCAAGCCGGGTCAGCGCATCAAGTAAGGTTCTGCACTGACCGATCCCACAGGCGTACCCCGTGCGCCTGTGGGATTTTTCATATCTGGCCCACCCGTCATGGCCGCCGGATAATGCCTAATCTTAAGTGACACCCGCCCGCTCTCACCGGCAGAACCATGACCGAACTCGTGCTTACGCTCTTCAGTGCTGCGCTGATCAACAACTTCGTGTTGCACCGGCCGCTGGGCGTCGATCCGCTGCTGGCTGGCGAGCGCCGTCAGGTGCATGCGCTGGGGCTGGCGACGTTGTGTCTGATGTTGATTGTCGGTGTGGCGGGTTACGCGATCTGGCATTGGCTGCTGGTGCCATTGCAACTGGAATTCCTGCGTCTATTCGTATTCCTGCCGCTGAGCGTCCTGCTGATCACACCGTTGCTGAAGTTGCTGGCGCGCTGGCGACCCGCCCTGCCGTTCGACGGTTTGTGGCCGTTGCTGCTGGGCAATGCCGGTGTGCTGGGGCTGACGCTGATCAACGCGCAAACGGATAAAGGCCTGTTTCATGCAACTGCGCTGAGCCTTGGCGCCGGTCTGGGTTTCTGGCTGGTGTTGAGCCTGTTCAGCGATTTGCGTGAGCGCACGGCCGACAACGATATTCCTCTGCCCTTTCGTGGCCTGCCGATCCAGTTGATCGGCGCCGGATTGATGGCCGTGGCTTTTCTCGGATTCAGTGGACTGATCAAAACATGAGTCTGATTCAACGCATCGATGCCTTGCTGCCGCAGACCCAATGCGGCAAATGCGGCCATCCCGGATGCAAACCCTACGCTGAAGGCATCGCCGACGGCGAGCCGATCAACAAGTGCCCGCCGGGTGGTGACGAAACCATCGCGGCACTGGCCGAACTGCTGAAAATTCCGGTGCTGGAACTGGATATCAGCCGTGGCTCAGCGCCGCCGCAAGTGGCGTTCATCCGTGAAGCCGAGTGCATCGGCTGCACCAAGTGCATCCAGGCCTGCCCGATCGACGCCATCGTCGGCGCGGCGAAACTGATGCACACGGTGATCATCGACGAGTGCACCGGTTGCGATCTGTGCGTGGCGCCTTGCCCCGTCGATTGCATCGAGATGCACCCGCTGCCGCTCGGAACGCTGCCAGTGGTGGGCGGCCTGGCCAGCAGCCTCGAAGAACAACAGGCGCGTACCGCCAAGCGCGATCACGCCCGGCAACGCTTCGAACGGCGTAACGCCCGATTGCAAAGAGAGGAACAGCAGAAGCAGGCCGAACGCGAAGCCCGTGCGAAACGTGCGGCGCAGGTTGAAGTCGCAGCCACCACGCTCGATCCGGTGCAAGCGGCGCTGGAACGGGTACGTGCGCAGAAAGCCGCGACAGCCGACGCCGCGCTGAAGAAGGCCAAGATCGATGTGGCGATGAGCCGCGCTCAATTGCACAAATCGTTGAAAGCCTTCGGTCATCCGCCGACCTTCGAACAACAGTCGCAATTGATCGTATTGCAACAGCAGTTCGAAGCCGCCGAACAAGCGCTGGCGAAACTGGAAAGCAGCGCCGCACCTGCGCCGGTCGTGACAGCCCCAGCAAAAGACGCCGACTTGAAACGGGCGAAAATCCAGTTGGCGATGCGCCGTGCCGAGCTGAAAAAGGCGCAGACCGCAGAGGCTCCGCCGGAGCAGATTGCAGCGCTGGAACAAGCACTGCGTGATGCCGAACAAGCGTTGCACGACGCCGAAGCCGCGAGCGATCAACCGCTGCCCGACCTTGTGCGCGTGGAGAAACGTCCGATCGACAACCAGCTTCGTCAGCTGAAAACCGAACTGGCCTACGCTCGCGCCGACCTGAACAAACTGCAACGACGTGACGGCACGCCAGCCGAGATCCTCGACAAGGCCCGCACCCGCCTGCAAGAGGCGGAGCGGCAGGTAGAAGCCCATGTCATCCATTGAAACCAGAGACGAACGCCTGCAACAGGCAATGAAGCTGGTTTTGCTGGCGACATTGCCGGGGTTGTTGGCGTTGTTCTGGTTTTACGGCTGGGGCGTGCTGATCAACCTGATCCTGTCCGTCGTCACAGCCTTGAGCGTCGAAGCCGCCGTGACTCGTCTGCGCCGGCAGCCGGTGCAAGCCACTCTCACCGATGGCAGCGCAGTGGTCAGCGCCACACTGCTGGCAATCGCCTTGCCGCCTTACTGCCCGTGGTGGCTGACGGTCACGGCGATCGGCTTGGGCCTGCTGTTAGGCAAACACTTGTACGGTGGCGTGGGCAGAAACCCTTTCAATCCGGCCATGCTCGGTTTTGCTTTCGCGATGGTGATGTTCCCGCAGCCGATGACCCATTGGCCGGCCCATGGCATGGATCTGACGACGGCCATTGAACAGGTGTTCAACCTGGGCGTGGCGCCGGACGCCTGGGTCCAGGCCACGGCGCTGGACAGCCTGCGCATCAACAAAAGCCTGACCATCGATGAATTGTTTGCCAGCAACCCGGCATTCGGCCGCTTCGGCGGGCATGGCGTGGAGTGGGTGAACCTGGCATTTCTTGCCGGTGGACTGTTGCTGCTACAGCGCCGGGTGATCGGCTGGCACGCACCGGTCGGCATGCTCGCCAGCCTGTTCGTCATCAGCCTGCTGTGCTGGAACGGTTCGGGGTCCGACGCTCATGGCTCGCCGCTGTTTCATCTGCTGAGTGGCGCGACCATGCTGGGTGCGTTCTTCATCGTCACTGAACCGGTGTCGGGGGCAAAGAGTCCGCTCGCCCGCTTGTTGTTCGGCGTGGGCGTCGGCCTGCTGACCTATCTGATTCGCACCTGGGGCGGCTATCCGGATGGCGTGGCGTTCTCAGTGTTGCTGATGAATCTGTGCGTGCCGGCGCTGGAACGCATTGCAGCCGCTCGTCAGTCGCAGGTGATGCCATGAACCGCACAAGCAGCCTGATCACCCTGGCGCTGCTGGCAACGATTGGTGTCGGCGCGACTTATGTTGTGCAACGCAGCAATGCGCCGCACATCGCCGCCGAACAGCGCCAGCTCGAAAGTCGCAAACTGCTGGATGTACTTTCAGTCGACGCCTACGACAATCAGCCTCTGGAACAGCCTCTGGCACTGACCGACCCCCACCTGAGCCACAGCGAGTTGCTGGGCGGTTATCGGGCGACCAGGGCCGGCCAACCCGTGGCGGTGCTGCTGCGCAGCCAGACCGAGGGTTATGCGGGTCGCATCGAGTTGCTGATTGCCATCGATGCCAATGGCCGATTGCTCGGCGTGAAAACCCTTGAGCAAACTGAAACGCCGGCGCTGGGCGGGCATCTCGGTGACTGGCCAAATAGCTGGTTGCAAGCGTTTATCGGCAAATCCAGCAGCCAACCGACCGATGCCGGATGGGCCTTGAAAAAGGATCAGGGGCAATTTGACCAGATCGCTGGCGCAACCATCACTTCCCGCGCGGCCATCAGCGCCATTCACGATGCTCTGCGTTATTTCGACGACCACCGGACGACCCTGCTGGGGAGCGCGCCATGAACGCATCAGCGACTCTGTCGAACTCAATGATGCTGGTGCTGTTGATCGGCGCCACTGACTCCGTGGCTGGCGCACTGGCGATCCTGCTGATGTTCGCCGTTGTGGTGAATGCTTACGGTTTGTGCATGACAGCACTGCGGACTCGACTGAGCTCCGAGAGCCTGTTGCCGGTCAGTCTGGTGCTGGCCGCAACACTGGCGGGGTGCGCCGATATTCTGCTGCAGCGCGCCGCTATGCAGTGGCAACAACTGAGCAGCCTTTACGCCGGCCTGATCGGTTTGCAGTGCGTCATCCTGGAACACAATGGATTCTTTCGACTGCCAGCCCGAGGACGCCTGAAACTGTGTGGCTTGTTCGCCGCCCTGATGACCGTGCTGGCGGTATTGCGCGAGCTTCTCGGTCAGGGCAGCATCGGCCATCACCTGTCGGATCACTGGCAAGGTTTTATTCTGTTCGGCGACGGCCTGCATTTCGCGACGCTGGCTCCCGGCGCCTTCATACTGCTGGGGCTGGTGCTCGCCGCCCGTCAGGCCTGTTCTCGCCCTGCCGCCCTATCCGAGGAAACGCATCACCCATGAATGCCGCAAAACGTCTGGAGATCTTCCGCAGGCTTCACGAGGACAATCCCGAACCCAAGACCGAACTTGCCTACTCTTCGCCTTTCGAGTTGTTGATCGCGGTGATTCTGTCCGCACAATCGACTGACGTCGGGGTGAACAAGGCGACGGCGAAGCTTTACCCGGTGGCCAACACGCCGGCCGCCATTCATGCCTTGGGCGTCGAAGGTTTGTCCGAGTACATCAAGACCATCGGCCTCTATAACAGCAAGGCCAAAAACGTGATCGAGACCTGTCGCATGCTGGTCGAGTTGCACAATGGCGAAGTCCCACAGACGCGCGAAGCGCTGGAAGCCCTGCCCGGCGTCGGCCGCAAGACTGCCAACGTCGTGCTCAACACCGCGTTCCGTCAATTGACGATGGCGGTGGACACCCACATTTTTCGGGTCAGTAACCGCACCGGTATTGCGCCGGGCAAAAACGTGGTAGAGGTGGAAAACAAACTGATGAAGTTTGTACCCAAGCAATACCTGCTCGATTCGCACCACTGGCTCATTCTTCACGGGCGCTACGTGTGCCTGGCCCGCAAGCCGCGGTGCGGCAGCTGTCGGATCGAAGACTTGTGCGAATACAAGGACAAAACTTCGGACGATTGAGCGTCTATTAAGTTTATTGATATTGCGATTGAAAAAATCTTTTTTACGATCTGCTGGAATATCGATATAAGGAGCGCCAAAGGCAGCCTTAGCCTGGAGTTAACCTTATGAGCACCAGCAAAGAGCAAGTGGACGTAGAAGACGATTTCGTCGCGGAGTCGGACGACGAACCGGTGGTTGAGGTCGCCAAGACCAACCTGAGCAAACGCCGCACCATCGATAACATGCTTGAGGAGCGCCGACTGCAGAAGCAATTGGCCGATTACGACTTTGATCTCTGACATTTGAAAGCCTCCCGCAACGGAGGCTTTTTCGTTTCTGCTGCAAGCTGATGCCGACCTGCCCAGGATCCGTCAGCGACTGAAGCGGTCAGACCAGGCCATTGCGCTGGGCAAGTTCGATCAGATCCACCAGTGAACGCGCATTGAGCTTCAGCAGCAACCGCGTCTTGTAGGTGCTGACGGTCTTGTTGCTGAGAAACATGCCATCGGCGATTTCCTTGTTGGTCTTGCCGCGTGCCAACTGCTGCAACACCATCATCTCGCGCCCGGACAAACGATCGACCATGTCGGCTTCACTGGCATTGCCCAGGCTGGTGCGTACGGTGTGCAACGCCTGATTCGGAAAATAGCTGTACCCGGACAGCACAGCCTTGATAGCGCTGAGCAGCTCGGTCAGGTCCTGTTGTTTGCAAACATATCCCGCCGCTCCCGACTGCATGCAGCGCATGGAAAAATGGCCCGGGGCCTGGGACGTCAACACCAGCACTTTCAAAGGCATCGCGCTGGTTGTAAGACGCGCAATGACTTCCAGTCCATCAAGTTTCGGTATACCGATATCCAGAATGACAATATCGGGCATCTGGTCGCGAGCCAGTTGTAATGCATCCACTCCGTTATCCGTTTCTGCAATGACTTCGTAGCCATGACGTTCCATCAGCATACGCACCGCAAGACGAATGACCGGGTGATCATCCACGATCAGCACTTTATTCATGGGCAAGTCCAGTTTCGCTGTTCGAATTTTTAGAACCGGCACAATAACGTAGTCATTTCACCCATGGCATAGCGAAGTTCCCTTGCATTGGCAGCGAGAGACACTTCCTACAGGCAATAAAGATTTCTCCTACAGAAAAGACTCATAAATGTAGCGACAAGACATCCAGACCAAGTGACCACTTGAAAATTATTTAACCTGCAACACCGGCTTATCGAGTAGCGAATCCTGAAAAGAGGGACTCGACACGACAAAAAACCGAAACAACATATTTATATCCACCCGGCCGTTTTTAATATAAATACCAGACATCGGGGACAAAAAGCCTCCATTCCCCTTACAACAACTCCAACATTCCAACATGACGAGAAAGATCATACTCATGAGTAAAGAATATGTTAAAGATCAACAAGAAAATCACCAACCCCATCAGTGTCATTGCCATATTCGCGTTCATCTCCGAAACGTCCGCAGCGGTGTCCCTGCCCTTTCTTGACAATGACGAACGGGAAATCTACATCTGGTTTCTGATCAGTTTTCCATTCTATTTACTGTTCCTGTTTTTCATCACCTTGAACTTCAACTACCGATCCCTTTATGCACCTTCGGACTTTGATGACGACAAGAACTTTCTGAAAGCATTTGAAGATAACAACATTGATTTCCCCGGAGAACCGGGTGACCAACCCGTTACCGGAATTCAGACTGTAAAACTACCGAAACCGCTGAGTACGCTGTGTATCATCGACATTCGGGGCATGAACGCCGAATCAAAAATAAACACACTCCTGGAAAAAATCCCACAACCCGCCAAGCACTCGCTCAGAATATTCCTCGTTTTAACAGATGATATGTCAGACATTTTACCGAAAGAAAACATCGCCAAATCGCTCAAGCGAGGAAGGAAAACCACAGGGACGACGTATTGTATTATTTACGACGTTCAAGCGCAGAACATCAGTGTATTGGGAAGAGTTTAAATTGAGGCGCAGAGACACGAAGTACATCAATGCGATGCGCACAGTACAACAGATGAGTTCGGGAACGCTGATCCACTACGATCAGGTAAACAGAAGGGTTTTGCAGCATAGCGGTCTTGTCAGAACGACAAGACCGCTATTTCACGTCTGGTCCGAAGGACTCAGAACAGCTTGCGGCCTTTGTTGGCAGCAATGCGCATACGCAGCGCGTTGAGCTTGATGAAGCCCGCCGCGTCGGCCTGGTTGTAGGCGCCGCCGTCTTCTTCGAAGGTCGCGATGTTGGCGTCGAACAGCGAATCGTCGGACTTGCGGCCGGTCACGATCACGTTGCCCTTGTACAGCTTCAGGCGCACGACGCCATTCACGTTGACCTGGGAGGCGTCGATCATCTGTTGCAGCATCAGACGCTCCGGGCTCCACCAGTAACCGGTGTAGATCAGGCTGGCGTACTTCGGCATCAGCTCGTCTTTCAAGTGAGCGACTTCGCGGTCCAGGGTGATCGACTCGATGGCGCGGTGAGCGCGCAGCATGATGGTGCCGCCCGGGGTTTCGTAGCAGCCACGGGACTTCATGCCGACATAACGGTTCTCGACGATGTCGAGACGGCCGATGCCGTGTTGGCCACCGATCTTGTTCAGGGTCGCCAGTACGGTGGCCGGAGTCATTTCGACGCCGTCCAGAGCGACGATGTCGCCGTTGCGGTAGGTCAGTTCCAGGTATTGCGGCTTGTCAGGTGCGTTCTCCGGGGAGACAGTCCAGCGCCACATGTCTTCTTCGTGCTCGGTCCAGGTGTCTTCCAGCACGCCGCCTTCATAGGAGATGTGCAGCAGGTTGGCATCCATCGAGTACGGGGATTTCTTCTTGCCGTGGCGCTCGATCGGGATCGCGTGCTTCTCGGCGTAGTCCATCAGTTTCTCGCGGGACAGCAGGTCCCACTCGCGCCAAGGGGCAATCACTTTTACGCCTGGCTTGAGCGCGTAGGCACCCAGTTCGAAACGGACCTGGTCGTTGCCCTTGCCGGTTGCGCCGTGGGAAATGGCGTCGGCGCCGGTTTCGTTGGCGATTTCGATCAGACGCTTGGCAATCAGCGGACGCGCGATGGAAGTACCCAGCAGGTACTCGCCTTCGTAAACGGTGTTGGCACGGAACATCGGGAACACGAAGTCACGCACGAATTCTTCGCGCAGGTCGTCGATGTAGATTTCTTTGACGCCCATGGCCTGGGCCTTGGCGCGAGCCGGTTCGACCTCTTCGCCCTGACCCAGGTCAGCGGTGAAGGTCACGACTTCACAGTTATAAGTATCCTGCAGCCACTTGAGGATCACCGAAGTGTCCAGGCCGCCGGAATACGCCAGAACGACCTTGTTTACGTCCGCCATGCCATCACTCCACGGGGTTCTACGGAAAGCCGAGGAGTCTACCGCTCAAACGCGATAATTTACAGAGGCGCGACAGCTTAAGACGACAAAGCGACAGAATCTGTCGAGAGGGCGACGATGACCGGCGGGTCAGGACGTCGCCGCAGCGTTGGCCGGTGTGCTGGCCTGAGGTGCAGGAGCGGTAGTCGGTGCCACCCGCGCAAGGTGCACGTTGACCCGACGGTTCTTGGCCCGGTTGGCGGCATTGGTGTTTGGCACCAACGGGTAACGCTCACCATGGAAGCGCACGGTGATCTGCGATTCCTGGATGCCGTTGGCCTTGAAGAAGTCGACCACCGCCAGGGCGCGCCGGCGCGACAGCTCGCGGTTGGTCAGGCGATTGCCGCTGTTGTCGGAGTGGCCGTCGAGCTCGATGTGGTTGACCGTCGGATCGGCCTTCATATATTCGAGCATGACTTGCAGCTTGGCCTTGGCGGCGGCGTCCAGTTCGATGCCTTCGCCGGGGAAACCGATCTGTGATTGCTTGACCTGCTCGAAATTCTGCGGGAGCAGTTTCGCCACGCAGGCCTGATAGTCGTTGAACGCCTTGCTGAACTTGACCGGCAACAGACGCACTTCCGACACACGGCCATCGCCCGATGCATGGCGCACCACGGGGCTGCGCCCGTCCATCAGGCCGCTGATCAGTTGCCCGGCCTGCGCCTGAGAACTGTTGAACAGGATATTGCCACTGCCGATCCTGACCGTGCCCAGATTGATATCGCCACGGCCCGGCTGCCAGGGCGCCGCTGCCGCCATCAAGGTCGCCGAACCGCCGCCGAGCATGGCGTTGTAGGCGTTCAGACGGAATGTCGCCTGCTCGCCGGCCTTGCGCACGAACTGGCCTGAGCCGAAATCGGTGATCGGCTGCGTCAGGCGGCATTCGAACTTGTCGCCCTCGACCGTCCACTCAATGTTCTCCAGACGGGTCTGGTAGGTCAGCGCCATCGCCGGAAGGCTGGCAAACACACTGAGCAAGGCTAAATAACGCTGGCGCACGGGAGGCTCCATTGGCTTCTACAACAAAAAGACCGATACATACATGTTTACGGCATACCTATGGGATATCGGACGCTCGTCGCAAAACTTGATAGCGAGTGCCTGCAAGAGTCTTTTCCGGTAGCATTCGCCTCAGTTTGACCCGCCTGGAATCCCCTCATGTCCGACCGCCTGACCCTGCTGCGTCCCGACGACTGGCACATTCATCTTCGCGATGGTGCCGTGTTGACCAATACCGTTGCAGATGTTGCGCGCACCTTTGGTCGCGCGATCATCATGCCTAACCTGGTACCTCCGGTGCGCAACGCCGCTGAAGCCGACGGCTATCGCCAGCGGATTCTCGCTGCCCGCCCGGCCGGCAGTCGTTTCGAGCCGTTGATGGTGCTGTACCTCACCGACCGTACCCAGCCCGAAGAAATTCGTGAAGCCAAGGCCAGCGGTTTTGTCCACGCGGCCAAGTTGTACCCGGCCGGCGCCACCACCAACTCCGATTCCGGGGTC
Organism: Pseudomonas sp. GW821-FHT09E04; assembly: GCF_059416185.1. NCBI lineage: Bacteria > Pseudomonadati > Pseudomonadota > Gammaproteobacteria > Pseudomonadales > Pseudomonadaceae > Pseudomonas > Pseudomonas sp. GW821-FHT09E04. Next base: position 135,662 of record NZ_JBWKOR010000006.1, on the reverse strand, counting down.
ACCAGCATCGACAAGATCTTCCCGGCGCTGGAAGCCATGGCCGAAGTCGGCATGCCGCTGTTGATCCACGGTGAAGTCACCCGTGGCGACGTCGACGTGTTCGACCGCGAGAAAATCTTCATCGACGAGCACATGCGTCGTGTGGTCGAGCGTTTCCCGACGCTCAAGGTCGTGTTCGAACACATCACCACCGGCGACGCCGTGCAGTTCGTCAACGAGGCTTCGGCCAACGTTGGCGCGACGATCACCGCGCATCACCTGCTCTACAACCGCAACCACATGCTGGTAGGCGGAATCCGGCCGCACTTCTATTGCCTGCCGATCCTCAAGCGCAATACCCACCAGGAAGCCCTGCTCGACGCCGCCACCAGCGGCAGCGCGAAGTTCTTCCTCGGCACCGACTCGGCGCCGCACGCCCAGCACGCCAAGGAAGCCGCCTGCGGCTGCGCCGGCTGCTACACCGCGTACGCCGCCATCGAGTTGTATGCCGAAGCCTTTGAACAGCGCAATGCGCTGGACAAGCTCGAAGCCTTCGCCAGTCTCAACGGCCCGCGTTTCTACGGCCTGCCGGCGAACACCGATCGCATTACCCTGGTCCGTGAAGAATGGACCGCCCCGACCAGCCTGCCCTTCGGCGAGCTGACCGTTATCCCGCTGCGCGCCGGTGAAAAACTGCGCTGGCGCCTGCTGGAGGAACACGCGTGAGTGAAGACCATTTCGACGACGAACTGGACGGTCAAGGTGGCGGCGGTTCACGCCATCCAATGGCAGCACGCTTTCGCGGCTACCTGCCGGTTGTCGTCGACGTAGAGACCGGTGGTTTCAACTCGGCCACCGACGCATTGCTGGAGATTGCCGCGACCACCATCGCCATGGATGAAAAGGGTTTCGTTTACCCGGACCACACCTACTTCTTCCGTGTCGAGCCATTCGAAGGCGCCAACATCGAAGCGGCCGCGCTGGAGTTCACCGGGATCAAGCTCGATCACCCGTTGCGCATGGCGGTCAGCGAAGAGACGGCCCTGACCGATATCTTCCGTGGCGTGCGCAAGGCCTTGAAGGCCAACGGTTGCAAGCGGGCGATCCTGGTCGGCCACAACAGCAGCTTCGACCTCGGCTTCCTCAATGCCGCCGTTGCGCGGCTGGACATGAAGCGCAACCCGTTTCATCCGTTCTCCAGCTTCGACACCGCAACCCTCGCGGGTCTGGCGTACGGTCAGACCGTGCTGGCCAAGGCCTGTCAGGCAGCCGACATCGATTTCGATGGCCGTGAAGCGCACTCCGCGCGTTACGACACCGAAAAGACGGCCGAGCTGTTCTGCGGCATCGTCAACCGCTGGAAACAGATGGGCGGCTGGGAAGACTTCGACGACTGAGGGTCGTCGGATTAAATCCCGCGCATGAAAAAACCGGCTCAAGAGCCGGTTTTTTTGTACCTCGACGTTGCGCCTTACAGGGCAGCAGCGTTCTCGGTCAGGTAAGCCGCAACGCCTTCTGGCGAAGCGTTCATGCCTTTGTCGCCTTTTTTCCAGTTGGCAGGGCAGACTTCGCCGTGCTCTTCGTGGAATTGCAGAGCGTCGACCAGACGGATCAGCTCTTCCATGTTACGGCCCAGCGGCAGGTCGTTGATGATCTGCGAGCGGACAACGCCTTTGTCGTCGATCAGGAACGCGCCACGGAAAGCCACGCCGCCTTCGGATTCAACGTCGTAGGCCTTGGCGATGTCGTGCTTCATGTCGGCAGCCATGGTGTATTTCACCTGGCCGATGCCGCCATTGTTGACCGGGGTGTTGCGCCAGGCGTTGTGGGTGAAGTGCGAGTCGATCGACACAGCGATCACTTCTACGTTGCGCGCCTTGAAGTCGGCCATGCGGTTGTCCAGAGCGATCAGCTCGGACGGGCAGACGAAGGTGAAGTCCAGCGGGTAGAAGAACACCAGGCCGTATTTGCCTTTGATGGCCGAGGACAGGGTGAAGCTGTCAACGATCTCGCCATTGCCGAGTACGGCCGGGACGGTGAAGTCAGGGGCTTGTTTGCCTACGAGTACGCTCATTGATATCTCCTGGTGTAGAAACTTGAAGTTCAGGGTTCGCGCCAGCCTGCCACCCTCAGGCGACAGCCCTGTGACACGAACCCCCTTCGCAAGGGCCGACCATCATACACTGCGTTTTTCGACTGTCCTTAACGGTTTTTCGCGAAATCCCGGCTGGCATTCAGCCATGCACCACCGTTCGTCAGTCACAGCCGTTGGCGATGAAAACCGTTGGGAAAGCACTTTGACAATCATTCTCGTTAACATTAAGATCCATCGCAATTGAGCCACAACCAGCGACGGTTCTCACTTATGTATGTTTGCCTCTGCACTGGCGTCACCGACGGACAGATCCGCGAAGCGATCTATGAAGGTTGCTGCAGCTATAAAGAAGTCCGTCAGGCCACCGGCGTAGCCAGCCAATGCGGCAAATGTGCCTGCCTCGCGAAGGAAGTGGTACGCGAAACCCTGACCAAGCTGCAAACCGCCCAGGCCGCGATCCCCTACCCTGTAGAATTTACTGCCGCGTAATTGCACCCATTTCAAAGAACCGGGCTTATGTCCGGTTTTTTTTATGCCTGAAAATCAATTGCTTAGCGACTAGACGCGGAACACAAACATTCTTATTCCGATTAATTTTCATATATTATTCAATAACTTAGGTTTGACACTTATAAGTACCAAGCTCAAACTCCGCCTTATATACCGCTACTTAGGGCAGGACTCCCATCATGAAAGGCGACGTAACAGTCATCCAGCATCTCAACAAGATCCTTGCCAATGAGCTGGTCGCGATCAATCAGTACTTCCTGCATGCGCGCATGTATGAAGATTGGGGCCTGAACAAGCTCGGCAAGCACGAGTACAAAGAATCCATCGACGAGATGAAGCACGCGGACAAGCTGATCAAGCGCATCCTGTTCCTCGAAGGCCTGCCGAACGTGCAGGACCTGGGCAAGCTGCACATCGGCGAGCACACCAAGGAAATGCTGGAGTGCGACCTGCGTATCGAGCGCACCGGCCATGCCGATCTGAAGACCGCCATCGCTCATTGCGAATCGGTTGGTGACTTCGGCAGCCGCGAACTGCTTGAAGACATTCTCGAATCCGAAGAAGAACACATCGACTGGCTGGAAACCCAACTGGGCCTGATCGATAAAGTCGGTCTTGAGAACTATCTGCAATCGCAGATGGGCGAAGACGAGTAATTAGCGAGCGCTAAACTCGAGACACTAAAAAGCCCCGCCCTCTTTCGAGAGGCGGGGCTTTTTATTGCCCGGACTTCAGACTCACCGAAATCCGGGCAGAAACCAATCAGGCTTCGGACTTGGCCGCAGCAGCCTTGGCGGATGCTTCCTTGACCAGAGTCTGCAGCTCACCGTTGGCGAACATTTCAGCCATGATGTCGCTGCCGCCGACCAGTTCACCGCCTACCCACAACTGCGGGAAAGTCGGCCAGTTGGCGTACTTCGGCAGGTTGGCACGGATTTCCGGGTTCTGCAGGATGTCGACGTAGGCGAACTTCTCGCCACAGCCCATCACAGCCTGCGCAGCTTTCGCGGAGAAGCCACACTGCGGGGCATTCGGCGAGCCTTTCATGTAAAGCAGAATGGTGTTGTTGGCAATCTGCTCTTTAATCGTTTCGATGATATCCATGGAGCACCTCGGCTGAACTTTCCGACTCATGGGTCGGCACGGTGGCGCATTGTAACGGAATCCCGAGCGCCCTGCTCGGTCTCCCCGACAGACATGCTCAAGCCGCCGCCACCGTCACCGGCACGCCATTGAGCGCCGCGTTGCCCGAGAGCTCGTCGAGCTGGCACTCATCGGTCAGGTCGTTGGCGCTGGAGCCCGGCTGGCCGCTGGCAATCGCCATCTGCACGCCCGGGCGCGCATGGCCCCAACCGTGTGGCAGGCTGACCACGCCCGGCATCATGTCCGCACTGCCCAGCACTTCAACCTCGATCTGTCCGACCCGCGAGCTTACGCGCACAAGCTGGCCATCGCTGAGCCCGCGACTGGCGAGATCCTCCGGGTTCATCAGCAACTGATGACGCGGCTTGCCCTTCACCAGTCGATGATAGTTGTGCATCCACGAGTTGTTGCTGCGCACATGGCGACGGCCGATCATCAACAGCTCATCGGCAGCCGGCGCCTGCAATGCGGAAAAGCGCGCAAGGTCGGCAAGAATTTCCGGCGGTGCCGCCTGGACTCGTTGATTGGTGGTCTTCAATCGCGGTGTCAGGTTGGGTTTCAGCGCCCCCAGATCCACGCCGTGCGGATGATCGAACAGCGTCGCCAGCGACAACTTGTGTTCGGATGCATCGCCATACAGGCCCATGCGCAGACCCATGTCGATCATCTTCGCCGGCGGCATCGTCGGCTTCAGTTCCTTGTCGGTCTTCGCCGCAAAGGCCTTGGCCAGGCCGACGAAGATCTCCCAGTCATGCAGCGCGCCCTCGGGTTTGGCAAGGATCGCCCGGTTGAAACGGGTGACGTTGCGCACCGCGAACAGGTTGAACGTGGTGTCGTAGTGATCGTTTTCCAGCGCTGAGGTGGACGGCAGGATCAGGTCGGCATAACGGGTGGTTTCGTTGATATAGAGGTCGACACTGACCATGAACTCCAACCCGTCCAGCGCCTGCTCCAGTTGCCGGCCGTTGGGCGTCGACAGCACCGGATTGCCGGCCACGGTGATCAGCGCACGAATCTGGCCCTCGCCTTCGGTGAGCATTTCTTCGGCCAGCGCCGAGACAGGCAGCTCGCCGCCGTACTCGGGACGGCCCGAGACACGGCTCTGCCATTTGTTGAAGTGCCCGCCCGAAGTGGACGCCACCAGATCCACCGCCGGCTCGGTGCACAGTGCACCGCCCACGCGGTCGAGGTTGCCGGTCACCAGATTGATCAGTTGCACGACCCAATGGCACAGCGTGCCGAAAGCCTGGGTGGAAACCCCCATCCGACCGTAGCAGACGGCGCTTGGCGCCGCGGCGAAGTCCCGGGCCAATTGGCGGATCTGTTCGGCAGGAACGGCGCACAGCGGGCTCATGGCCTCGGCCGTGAACGCCGCCACCGCTGCGCGAACCTCGTCCAGACCGTCCACCGGCAAATGGCTTTCCGTTGTCAGGCCCTCGCTGAACAGGGTGTTGAGCACACCAAACAGCAACGCCGCATCGCCACCGGGACGCACGAACAGGTGCTGGTCGGCCATCGCCGCTGTCTCGCTGCGCCGCGGATCGACCACCACCACTTTGCCGCCCCGGGCCTGAATCGCCTTCAGACGCTTTTCCACGTCCGGCACGGTCATGATGCTGCCGTTGGAGGCCAGCGGGTTGCCGCCCAGGATCAGCATGAAGTCTGTGTGATCGATATCCGGGATCGGCAGCAGCAAACCGTGGCCGTACATCAAATAACTGGTCAGATGATGGGGCAACTGGTCGACCGACGTCGCTGAATAGCGGTTGCGGGTTTTCAGCAGGCCGAGGAAATAATTGCTGTGAGTCATCAGCCCGTAGTTATGCACGCTGGGATTGCCCTGATACACGGCAACCGAGTTCTGCCCATGACGCGCCTGAATCGCCGACAGCTTTTCAGCCACCAGCTCAAAAGCCTCTTCCCACCCGATCGGCAACCATTCACTGCCGACCCGGCGCATGGGTTGGCGCAGGCGATCCGGATCGTTCTGGATATCTTGCAGCGCCACAGCCTTGGGGCAGATATGCCCGCGACTGAAGGTATCCAGTGCGTCACCCTTGATCGAGGTGATCTGCACTTGGCCGTCGGTTTCAGTGGTTTCAATGCTCAAGCCGCAGATGGCTTCGCACAGGTGGCAGGCACGGTGGTGGAGAGTCTTGGTCATGGCCAGTCTCTGTCTTGTTCTGGGCAGGTAATAACGCCTGCGGGAACAAAACTATGGCGCCTGGCCGGGCGCGGCGCCAGCGACGTTCGTCTTGTGAATCGACGACCATCAGGCGAGCCGATAGCCCGACGCAATCAACTGGAGGGTAACTGGGGCGGCGCTGCCAGCTGGATTTCCTGGATGGTTTCGATCTGCTCGTGGGCGACGTGCACCCCGGTGAGTTCACCGATCAGTCGCCAGTGCTCGTCGAGCCCGGTGCTGATGGTGGCCATGCGATCGATCATGTGGCGGCCGGCCGTCTTGACCACTTCGTCTTCACTGCGCAGCAGTTCGAAGGACAATGAGGTGACCGAAGCGGTCAGATGAGTCAGTGAGCGAGCCGTGTGGCCCAGCAATTCCATTAACAGTTTTTCTTTCGATTCCATGCGGAGGCTTCCTGCGTCGCTCGTGAGTTATTTATAACCCAGCACTTTGCTTTAGCAAATGTTTCAGGTCTGACATCCGACCAGCGAATCCATGGCTGGCCGGTCGCAAACCGACCAGGCCTGCTCCATCCCCGCCCCGCCTGATTGCCAAGCCCTGCGGCGCCAGTGTACAAAGGGTTGGAAATCCGGCTTCAAACCAGCGCTTCGTGTGACCTCGTCACCCCCGCACAATCCGCAAAAATCGTAGCCTATTGGAAAAACGCGACATTTAGTGTCAATATCGCGCCTCCCCCTATTTCGTCGCCCCGTGCGGCTTACGCCGCAGGTCTCGCCCGTTGTTCCGATAAACAAGGCTTTGAGCATCTGCGGTTTGTAGCAAAAAGGTAGTCAATGATGAGCGCAAGGCACTTTCTCTCCCTGATGGATTGCACGCCCGAAGAGCTGGTCAGCGTGATCCGTCGAGGCGTTGAGCTCAAGGACCTGCGTAACCGCGGCGTACTGTTCGAGCCTCTGAAAAACCGCGTCCTGGGGATGATCTTCGAGAAATCCTCGACCCGCACCCGGATCTCCTTCGAGGCCGGCATGATCCAGCTCGGTGGCCAGGCGATCTTCCTTTCGCCCCGCGACACCCAACTGGGCCGTGGCGAGCCCATCGGCGACTGCGCCATCGTCATGTCGAGCATGCTCGATGCGGTGATGATCCGTACCTTTGCCCACAGCACCCTGACCGAATTTGCCGCCAACTCCCGCGTGCCGGTGATCAACGGCCTGTCCGATGACCTGCACCCGTGCCAGTTGCTGGCCGACATGCAGACGTTCCTCGAACACCGTGGCTCGATCCAGGGCAAGACCGTGGCCTGGATCGGCGATGGCAACAACATGTGCAACAGCTATATAGAAGCGGCGATCCAGTTCGACTTCCAGTTGCGCGTCGCCTGCCCCGAAGGCTATGAGCCAAACCCTGAATTCCTGGCCAAGGCCGGTGATCGCGTGACCATCGTCCGCGATCCGAAGGACGCCGTGCGCGGCGCGCATCTGGTGAGCACCGACGTCTGGACCTCCATGGGCCAGGAAGAGGAAACCGCCAAGCGCCTCAAGCTGTTCGCGCCGTTCCAGGTCACCCGCGCCCTGCTCGACCTGGCCGCCGAGGACGTGCTGTTCCTGCACTGCCTGCCCGCCCACCGCGGCGAAGAAATCAGCCTCGACCTGCTTGATGACCCGCGCTCCGTCGCCTGGGATCAGGCAGAAAACCGTCTCCACGCACAGAAGGCCCTGCTCGAGTTCCTCGTCGAACCGGCATATCACCACGCATGAGCCATGAATTACTGCTGAACCTGCGCAACCTCGCTTGCGGCTATCAAGATCAACGTGTGGTGCAGAACCTCAATCTGCACCTCAACGCCGGCGACATCGGTTGCCTGCTCGGCTCGTCCGGCTGCGGCAAGACCACCACCCTGCGCGCCATTGCCGGTTTCGAACCGGTGCACGAAGGGGAAATCCAGCTGGGCGGTGAAGTGATCTCCAGCGCCGGCTTCACCCTCGCCCCGGAGAAACGCCGGATCGGCATGGTGTTCCAGGACTACGCGCTGTTCCCGCACCTGAGTGTCGCGGACAACATCGCCTTCGGCATTCGCAAGCACCCGAACAAGGAGCGCGTCACCGAAGAGCTGCTGGAACTGGTCAACCTGAAGAACCTCGGCAAACGCTTCCCGCACGAGCTGTCCGGCGGGCAGCAACAACGTGTCGCCCTCGCCCGCGCCCTGGCGCCGGAGCCACAACTGCTGCTGCTCGACGAACCGTTCTCGAACCTCGACGGCGAGCTGCGACGCAAGCTCAGCCATGAAGTGCGCGACATCCTCAAGGCCCGTGGCACCAGTGCGATTCTGGTGACTCACGACCAGGAAGAAGCCTTTGCCGTCAGCGATCACGTCGGTGTGTTCAAGGAAGGCCGGCTGGAGCAGTGGGATACGCCCTACAACCTCTATCACGAACCGGCGACGCCGTTTGTTGCCAGCTTCATTGGCCAGGGTTACTTCATTCGCGGCCAGCTCGGCAGCCCGGAATCGGTGCACACCGAACTCGGTGAACTGCGCGGCAATCGCGCCTACACCTGGCCGATCGGCGGTGCGGTGGATGTGTTGCTGCGTCCGGATGACATTGTTTATGCACCGGACAGCGGGTTGAAAGCACGGATCGTCGGCAAGACCTTCCTCGGCGCCTCGACCCTGTATCGCCTGCAACTGCCAACCGGCGCGCAACTGGAGTCGATCTTCCCGAGCCACGCAGACCATCAGGTCGGTGCGGATGTAGGGATTCGCGTGGCGGCGGAACATCTGGTGTTGTTCCAGGCATCCGGCAGCACGGCTGCGCAGATCCCGGCGGTGGAAAACGGTGTTCGCCGGTACAGCACCGCACACTGATCTACACAAAAACAAAGAGGGAGCCTGATGGCTCCCTCATTTTTTTGGCTTCAACCCAGCATCAAGGTGCCGCTGGCCACCAGCGTCGCATTTCCGCCGATCTTCACCCGCTCGCCTTCCAGCCGACAGAACAACTCCCCGCCCCGCGCCGAACGCTGGCACGCGGTCAGGCTCGATTTGCCCAGACGTTTTGACCAATACGGAATCAGGCTGCAATGGGTCGAGCCGGTCACCGGGTCTTCATTGATACCGATGGCCGGAGCGAAGTAGCGCGAGACGAAATCATGCTGGTTACCCCGGGCCGTGACGATGGCGCCGAGCCAAGGCAGTTTGGCCAGGGCGACCATGTCCGGCGTGCAATCGAGCACCGCCTGCTCCGACTCCAGCACCACGAACAGTTCGTTGGAACCGAGCACGTCCACGGCTTCGACGCCCAATGCCCGCTCGACATCCAGCGTCACACCGATTTCCGACGGCACGATCGAAGGGAAATCCAGCCACAAACGACCGCCCTCGCGACTGACACTCAAAGGGCCGGACTTGCAGGTGAAATCCAGACGCTCGGCCGTTTCCTTGTAAATCTCGAACAATACGTACGCGCTGGCCAGCGTCGCGTGACCGCACAATGGCACCTCGGTGGTCGGCGTGAACCAGCGGATATGCCAGGCCTGGCCTTCGCGCACCAGAAACGCGGTTTCCGCCAGGTTGTGCTCGGCGGCGATCTTCTGCATCAAGTCGTCCGCGAGCCAGGCGTCGAGCCGATAGACCATCGCCGGGTTGCCACTGAACGGCCGATCACTGAAGGCGTCGACCTGATGAAACTCTAGCTGCATAACGTTCTCCCTGAATTCGTCAACGGAGCATGCCGCTACGGCTCGTTCATCGCCAGTGACAGAACCGGTCAATTTTCCTCATACAGACCTCAGGAACGGCCGATGTCGGCGAATTTGGCCTGGGTGTGCTCGGCCAGAACGGCGGGCGCCAACTCAACTTCCAGTCCACGTCGCCCGGCACTGACATAAATGGTCGCAAAAGCCTGGGCGGAATTATCGATGAAAGTACGCAGGCGCTTTTTCTGCCCCAGCGGACTGATGCCGCCCAACAGGTAACCGGTGGAACGCTGCGCAGCGGCCGGGTCGGCCATCTCCACTTTTTTCACGCCGGCGGCGTGGGCCAGCCCCTTGAGGTCGAGGCTTCCGACGACCGGCACCACCGCCACCAGCAATTCACCTTTTTCGCTGGCCGCCAGCAGCGTCTTGAACACCTGCGCCGGCTCCAGGCCCAGTTTTTCCGCGGCCTCCAGCCCGTAGGACGCCGCCTTGGGGTCATGTTCGTAACTGTGCACGCGATGTTCGGCACGAACTTTTTTCAACAAGTCCAACGCAGGGGTCATGGCAGCTCCGGGCTCGGCAGTGGCAAAAAATCCTGCGCCGGATTCTAGGCCATCGCCATACAAAAGGCTCTACCACGCGCCACGTTTCCCGGGGCTTGCAGGCCGATAACAGGATCGTCAGGCCAGTGACCCGCAGGATCATTCACACGGCTGATAGTTTATTTGTGACTGACGGTTCACTTTCGACCTTTGACAGCTTTGTTTCTTGTCTATATTTTTTCGAATATGAATAATGTAAGAATTATCGTCACCGCAGCACCCAGCAGTAAACCGGGAACAGGATGGGGATCCTGCCCTGGCGAAAATCGCGCCTTGCCCTGTCGGCAAACGCGCCAGACAACAACAAAAACCGAGGTTTTCAATGACAACTGCGTTACAGCAACCATCGCTCTCGAGCCAATGCCTGGCCGAGTTTCTGGGTACTGCACTTCTGATCTTTTTCGGTACGGGCTGCGTCGCCGCGCTCAAGGTCGCGGGCGCGAGCTTCGGCCTGTGGGAAATCAGCATCATCTGGGGCGTCGGCGTGAGCATGGCGATCTACCTCACCGCCGGGGTTTCCGGTGCGCACCTGAACCCTGCCGTCAGTATCGCCCTGAGCATTTTCGCCGACTTCGAAAAGCGCAAACTGCCGTTCTACATCCTCGCTCAGGTCGCCGGCGCCTTCTGCGGCGCGCTGTTGGTTTACACGCTGTACAGCAACCTGTTCTTCGATTTCGAACAAACTCACCACATGGTTCGTGGCTCGGCCGCCAGCCTGGAACTGGCGTCGGTGTTCTCCACCTTCCCGAACCCTGCGCTGTCGACTGCCCAGGCGTTCCTGGTCGAGGTGATCATCACGGCGATCCTGATGGGCGTGATCATGTCCCTGACCGACGACAACAACGGCCTGCCGAAAGGCCCGCTGGCACCACTGCTGATCGGCCTGCTGATTGCCGTGATCGGCAGCTCGATGGGCCCGCTGACCGGCTTCGCGATGAACCCGGCCCGTGACTTCGGTCCGAAACTGATGACTTTCTTCGCGGGCTGGGGTGAAATTTCCTTCACCGGCGCACGTGAAATCCCGTACTTCCTGATTCCGATTTTTGCACCGATTGTCGGTGCCTGCCTCGGCGCTGCCGGGTATCGCGGGCTGATTGCCCGTCACCTGACCGGCGCCACACCTGCTACAAAGGATGCAGAACCGGCCATTGACGGCAAACCAAGAACTTCTTGAAACAGTCGGCGCAGGTTCCTGCCCATTCGAACCTGCGCCACGGCCCACTCTCCCTTATTTCGTCCAAGGCAATCGACATGACCGACATTCAGAATAAGAACTACATCATTGCCCTCGATCAGGGTACGACCAGCTCCCGCGCGATCATTTTCGACCGCGATGCGAACGTGGTCTGCACCGCGCAGCGCGAATTCGCCCAGCATTACCCACAAGCCGGTTGGGTCGAACACGACCCGATGGAAATCTTCGCCACCCAGAGCGCCGTGATGGTCGAAGCGCTGGCCCAGGCCGGTCTGCATCACGACCAGGTGGCCGCCATCGGCATCACCAACCAGCGTGAAACCACCGTGGTCTGGGACAAGACCACCGGCCGCCCGGTCTACAACGCGATCGTCTGGCAATGCCGCCGCAGCACCGAGATCTGCCAGCAGCTCAAGCGCGACGGCCACGAAGAATATATCCGTGACACCACGGGCCTGGTCACCGACCCGTACTTCTCCGGCACCAAACTGAAGTGGATCCTCGACAACGTCGAAGGCAGCCGCGAACGTGCGCGCAACGGCGAACTGCTGTTCGGCACCGTCGACAGCTGGCTGATCTGGAAATTCACCGGCGGCAAGGTCCACGTCACCGACTACACCAACGCCTCGCGCACCATGCTCTTCAACATCCACACACTGGAGTGGGACGCGAAGATGCTGGAGATTCTCGACATCCCGCGCGAGATGCTGCCGGAAGTCAAAGCCTCCTCGGAAATCTACGGTCGTACCAAGAGCGGCATCGCCATCGGTGGTATCGCCGGCGACCAGCAGGCTGCGCTGTTCGGCCAGATGTGCGTGGAGCCCGGCCAGGCGAAAAACACCTACGGCACCGGCTGCTTCCTGCTGATGAACACCGGCGACAAAGCGGTGAAATCCCAGCACGGCATGCTCACCACCATCGCCTGTGGCCCGCGCGGCGAAGTGGCTTACGCGCTGGAAGGCGCTGTGTTCAACGGCGGTTCGACCGTGCAATGGCTGCGCGATGAACTGAAAATCATCAACGACGCCCACGACACCGAATACTTCGCCAATAAAGTGAAGGACAGCAACGGCGTTTATCTGGTGCCAGCCTTCACCGGCCTCGGCGCTCCGTACTGGGACCCGTATGCCCGTGGCGCCCTGTTCGGCCTGACTCGCGGCGTGCGTGTGGATCACATCATTCGCGCTGCGCTGGAATCGATTGCCTACCAGACCCGCGACGTCCTCGACGCCATGCAACAGGACTCCGGCGAACGCCTCAAGGCCCTGCGCGTGGACGGCGGTGCAGTGGCGAACAACTTCCTCATGCAGTTCCAGGCCGACATCCTCGGCACTCAGGTCGAGCGCCCGCAAATGCGCGAAACCACAGCACTCGGGGCTGCTTACCTGGCCGGTCTGGCGTGCGGCTTCTGGGGCAGCCTGGAAGAACTGCGCGGCAAGGCAGTGATCGAACGCGAGTTCGAACCGAGCCTGGACGAAGCGGCGAAAGAGAAGCTCTATAAAGGCTGGAAAAAAGCCGTCAGCCGTACCCGTGACTGGGAACGTGAGGACGCTGAATAAGCCAGTCTGAGGACTGGTAACGGCATGTAACTGGTCGGGAGCGGATTCCTGCGGCATCATGGGCAAATTTTGCACGGCAGCCCAAAGGAAGCCCCATGAATCTGCCTCCCCGTCAGCAGCAAATCCTCGAGCTGGTCCGCGAACGCGGCTATGTGAGCATCGAGGAAATGGCCACGCTGTTCGTTGTTACCCCGCAAACCATCCGCCGCGACATCAATCAACTGGCGGAAGCCAATCTGCTGCGTCGCTACCACGGCGGCGCCGCCTATGATTCCAGCGTCGAAAACACCGCCTATGCGATGCGCGCCGATCAGATGCGCGATGAAAAACAACGCATCGGTGAAGCCATCGCCGCACAGATTCCCGATCACGCCTCGCTGTTCATCAACATCGGCACCACCACCGAATCCATTGCCCGCGCCCTGCTCAATCACAGCCACCTGAAAATCATCACCAACAACCTGCACGTCGCCTCGATGCTCAGCGCCAAGGATGATTTCGATGTGCTGCTCACCGGCGGCAATGTCCGTCGCGACGGCGGCGTGGTGGGTCAGGCGAGCGTGGACTTCATCAACCAGTTCAAGGTCGACTTTGCGCTGGTGGGCATCAGCGGCATCGACGAAGACGGCAGCCTGCTCGACTTCGATTACCAGGAAGTGCGGGTGTCCCAGGCAATCATCGCCAATGCCCGCCAGGTGATCCTGGCGGCGGACTCCAGCAAGTTCGGCCGTAACGCGATGATCCGCCTCGGCCCGATCAGCCTGATCGATTGCCTGGTCACCGACCAGCAGCCGGTGCCGGCCCTGGCGCAACTGCTGAGCCAGCACAAGATTCGCCTGGAAGTCGTTTAACCCCCCCCTCCTTTTATTTCTCGTTCCCACGCTCCGCGTGGGAACGCAGCCCGGGACGCTCCGCATCCCCTCCCAGCCGCTGACGCAGAGCGTCAATGTATGCATTCCCACGCAGACGGTTCGACGCCTCGACGTGGGAACGATCAATCGCTTGCGTAGGGCGATCCGCCCGCGAATGTTCGAATATTTTCCTTTCTCCGCCCTTCGATGAGTTTTTTCAATCGAAGTCGGCTGGCTGTGCGCGTCTTTATGGGCTACCATTTTCGCAAATGAACATTCATGTTCGATTTCCAAGACAGAAAATCAAAAGAGCCCGAGGCCAGCCGATGTCCACATCTACCTTGCGTACGCCCCCTATCTCCGAGATCTACGATATCGCCGTCATCGGCGGCGGGATCAATGGCGTGGGGATCGCAGCGGATGCCGCCGGTCGCGGTCTTTCGGTGTTCCTTTGCGAAAAGGACGACCTGGCCAGCCACACCTCGTCGGCCAGCAGCAAGCTGATCCACGGTGGCCTGCGCTACCTCGAACATTACGAATTCCGTCTGGTGCGCGAAGCCCTGGCCGAGCGCGAAGTGCTGCTGGCCAAGGCCCCGCACATCGTCAAGCCAATGCGTTTCGTACTGCCGCACCGTCCGCACCTGCGTCCGGCGTGGATGATCCGTGCCGGCCTGTTCCTCTATGACAACCTCGGCAAGCGCGAAAAACTCGCCGGTTCCAAGAGTCTGAAGTTCGGCGCCGACAGCGCGCTGAAAAGCGAAATCACCAAAGGCTTCGAATACTCCGACTGCTGGGTCGATGACGCCCGCCTCGTCGTATTGAACGCCATGGCCGCCCGTGAGAAAGGCGCACATGTCCACACTCAGACCCGTTGCGTCAGCGCTCGTCGCGCCAAAGGCCTGTGGCACCTGAACCTGGAACGCGCCGATGGCAGCCTGTTTTCGATCACTGCCAAGGCATTGGTGAACGCGGCCGGCCCGTGGGTCGCCAAGTTCATCCGTGACGACCTGAAGATGGAATCGCCGTACGGCATCCGCCTGATCCAGGGCAGCCACGTCATCGTGCCGAAACTGTACGAAGGCGATCACGCGCACATCCTGCAGAACGAAGATCAGCGCATCGTTTTCACCATTCCGTACCTGAACCACTTCACCCTGATCGGCACCACCGACCGCGAATACACCGGCGATCCGGCCAAAGTAGCGATCACCGACGGCGAAACCGATTACCTGCTCAAAGTGGTCAACGCCCACTTCAAGAAGCAGATCAGTCGCGAAGACATCCTGCACAGTTACTCGGGCGTGCGCCCACTGTGCAACGACGAGTCCGACAATCCTTCGGCCGTGACCCGCGACTACACCCTGGCGCTGTCCGGCAGCACCGAAGAAGCGCCACTGCTGTCGGTGTTCGGCGGCAAGCTGACCACCTACCGCAAACTCGCCGAGTCGGCGATGGCGCAGTTGATGCCGTTCTTCACGCAGATGCGTCCGAGCTGGACCGCCAGCGCCACCCTGCCGGGCGGCGAAGACATGACCACGCCGCAGGCCCTGAGCGCGCTGATCCGCGACAAGTTCGACTTCGTGCCGACCGAAATTGCCCGCCGCTGGGCCACCACCTACGGCAGCCGCACCTGGCGCATGCTGGAAGGCGTCGACACCCTCGCCGACATGGGCGAGCACATCGGCGGCGGTCTCTACACCCGTGAAGTCGATTACCTGTGCAGCGAAGAATGGGCCACCACCGCGCACGACATCCTGTGGCGCCGCAGCAAACTGGGGCTGTTCACCACCCCGGCCGAGCAGGAAAAACTCGCGGCGTACCTGAACAAGGTCGAGCAGAACCGCAAGATCGAAGCGGCCTGATCGATCCGCCCGTAAAACAAAAAGCCCCTGAATCGAGAGATTCAGGGGCTTTTTGCATCCCGGCTGAAACATGGGATGACGAATGCCGTTCGGTTTTCCGAACGCGACCTGTCAGTCGATTCGGATAACCGGATCAGAAACGCAGAAAAACACCATCACAAAACCTTAATCATCAAATAAATCAATAAGTTAACTTGTAGCAACTGGTCTGGCACGAGTCATGCTCTACACTCCTTCGACGAATGCCTGTTACGCCAACACAGCAGGAGCCGTCAGGCATTCGAAGCACAAAAGGGCCCGCTCAACCGGCTCCATAAAAAAAACAATGTCGAGGAAAATTTGATGCGCATCGTTCCCCATATCCTGGGCGCAGCCATTGCTGCCGCTCTGATCAGCACACCAGTTTTCGCTGCCGAGCTCACCGGCACCCTTAAGAAGATCAAAGAGTCCAACACCATCACCCTGGGGCACCGCGACGCCTCCATTCCGTTTTCCTACATCGCTGACGCCTCCGGCAAACCGGTCGGCTACTCCCACGATATCCAGCTGGCCATCGTCGAAGCGATCAAGAAAGACCTGGACCTGCCAAACCTGCAGGTCAAATACAACCTCGTGACCTCGCAGACCCGTATCCCGCTGGTGCAGAACGGCACCGTGGACGTCGAGTGCGGCTCCACCACCAACAACGTCGAGCGTCAGCAGCAGGTCGACTTCTCCGTCGGCATCTTCGAGATCGGTACCCGTCTGCTGTCCAAGGCCGGTTCGCAGTACAAGGATTTCGACGATCTGAAAGGCAAGAACGTCGTGACCACCGCCGGCACCACCTCCGAGCGCATCCTCAAGGCGATGAACGCCGACAAGCAGATGGGCATGAACGTCATCTCCGCCAAGGACCACGGCGAATCCTTCCAGATGCTGGAATCGGGTCGTGCCGTTGCGTTCATGATGGACGACGCGCTGCTGGCAGGCGAAGCCGCCAAGGCCAAGAAAGCCACCGACTGGGCCGTGACCGGCACTCCGCAGTCCTATGAAATCTACGGCTGCATGGTCCGCAAGGGCGACGAGCCGTTCAAAAAGGCTGTGGATGACGCCATCAAGGCGACCTACGCATCGGGCGAGATCAACAAGATCTACACCAAGTGGTTCATGTCGCCGATTCCACCAAAAGGCCTGAACCTGAACTTCCCGATGAGCGACGAGCTCAAGGCCCTGATCGCCAACCCGACCGACAAAGCGGCTGACGACAAGAAGTCCTGATTTCTGACTAACCTTGTTCCCTGAGGAGGCGCCTGCCTTCTTGGGGAATGGTCACTCCCTGCTGGCACTTTTTGGAAACACTCGAACCGGTGGCTGTCGAGCCGATCGCGTGTGCCTGACCGTCAGGATCAGGCCGGGAACGGAGCTTCCCCAGGCGGGCACTTGTACATCGATCGAATCGAGGGGAGACCCTAATGAATTACAACTGGGACTGGGGCGTGTTCTTCAAGTCCACCGGCGTGGGCAGCGAGACTTATCTCGACTGGTTCATTTCCGGTCTGGGCTGGACCATCGCCATCGCCATCGTGGCCTGGATCATCGCCCTGCTGCTGGGCTCGCTGCTGGGCATCATGCGCACCGTGCCGAACCGCATCGTATCGGGCATCGCGACCTGCTACGTCGAACTGTTCCGTAACGTACCGCTGCTGGTTCAGCTGTTCATCTGGTACTTCCTGGTACCGGACCTGCTGCCGCCGGATCTGCAGGAGTGGTACAAGCAGGACCTGAACCCGACCACCTCGGCCTACCTGAGCGTTGTCGTGTGCCTGGGCCTGTTCACCGCCGCCCGTGTCTGCGAACAGGTTCGCACCGGTATCCAGGCGCTGCCACGTGGCCAGGAATCCGCCGCCCGCGCCATGGGTTTCAAGCTGCCGCAGATCTACTGGAACGTGCTGCTGCCCCAGGCCTACCGGATCATCATTCCACCGCTCACCTCGGAATTTTTGAACGTGTTCAAGAACTCCTCCGTGGCGTCCCTGATCGGTCTGATGGAACTGCTGGCGCAAACCAAACAGACCGCCGAGTTCTCGGCCAACCTGTTTGAAGCCTTCACCCTGGCGACCCTGATCTATTTCACCCTGAACATGAGCCTGATGCTGCTGATGCGCGTGGTCGAGAAGAAAGTCTCCGTGCCCGGCCTGATCTCCGTGGGGGGTAAATAATGGACTTCGATTTCAGTGGCATCGTCCCGGCCATTCCCGGCCTGTGGAACGGCATGCTGATGACCCTCAAGCTGATGGCGATGGGCGTTGTCGGCGGGATCATTCTCGGCACCCTACTCGCGCTGTGCCGTCTGTCCCATAACAAACTGCTGTCGAACATTGCCGGCGCCTACGTCAACTATTTCCGCTCGATCCCGCTGCTGCTGGTCATCACCTGGTTCTACCTGGCGGTGCCATTCGTGCTGCGCTGGATCACCGGCGAAGACACCCCGATCGGCGCGTTCACCTCGTGCATCGTGGCCTTCATGATGTTCGAAGCGGCGTACTTCTGCGAAATCGTCCGTGCCGGCGTGCAGTCGATTCCGAAAGGCCAGATGGGTGCCGCACAGGCACTGGGCATGAGCTACGGCCAGATGATGCGCCTGATCATCCTGCCCCAGGCGTTCCGCAAGATGACCCCGCTGCTGCTGCAGCAGAGCATCATCCTGTTCCAGGACACTTCGCTGGTCTACACCGTGGGCCTGGTGGACTTCCTCAACGCCTCGCGCGCCAGTGGCGACATCATTGGCCGCTCGAATGAGTTCCTGATCTTCGCAGGTCTCGTGTACTTCACCATCAGCTTTGCCGCCTCGGTGCTGGTCAAGCGTCTGCAAAAAAGGTTCGCCGTATGATCTCTATCAAGAACATCAACAAGTGGTATGGGGACTTCCAGGTGCTGACCGATTGCAGCACCGAGGTCAAAAAGGGTGAAGTGATCGTGGTCTGCGGTCCGTCCGGTTCGGGCAAGTCGACCCTGATCAAGTGCGTCAACGCGCTGGAGCCGTTCCAGAAAGGCGACATCGTGGTCGACGGCACGTCGATTGCCGACCCGAAGACCAACCTGCCGAAACTGCGCTCGCGCGTCGGCATGGTGTTCCAGCACTTCGAACTGTTCCCGCACCTGACCATCACCGAAAACCTGACCATCGCGCAGATCAAGGTGCTGGGCCGCAGCAAGGAAGAGGCGACCAAGAAAGGTCTGCAACTGCTTGATCGCGTCGGTCTGGCTGCCCATGCCCACAAGCACCCGGGCCAACTGTCCGGCGGTCAACAACAGCGTGTGGCGATTGCCCGTGCGCTGGCGATGGACCCGATCGTCATGCTGTTCGATGAACCGACCTCGGCGCTGGACCCGGAAATGGTCAACGAAGTGCTCGACGTGATGGTGCAACTGGCCCACGAAGGCATGACCATGATGTGCGTGACCCACGAAATGGGCTTCGCCCGCAAAGTGGCCGACCGGGTGATCTTCATGGATGCCGGCAAGATCATCGAAGACTGCAAGAAAGAAGAGTTCTTCGGCGACATCAGCCAACGCTCCGAACGCGCGCAGCATTTCCTCGAGAAAATCCTGCAGCACTAAAAACCTGCCGGACTCCCCGACAGCAACTGTCGGGGAATCCGGGTGGTTGACCCAAGGCATCTGTGATGAAATGCGACCCCAATCTCTATCGCGCAACCACGCCATCACTTGCCGTGAAACCCCGTCTGATCCGCCATTTGTTCCTGCCGCCGCTGGTCATCATCCTGATGGTCGGGTTGGGTTACGCCGGCTTCTGGATCAGTGAACACTTCGGCATTCGCAGCCTCAGCGAAAACGGCCAGCGTCAGCTCGAACTGAACGCCCGTGCCGTCGAAAGCGAAATCAGCAAATACACCTACCTGCCCAGCCTGCTGGAACTCGAATCGAGCGTTTCGCAGTTGCTGGACGACCCGACCCCGGAACACCGGCAAACGGTCAACGATTACCTGGAAGGCCTGAACCGGCGCAGCCGCAGTCGAGCCATCTACGTCATGGACACCACCGGCCGCGTCATGGCCACCAGCAACTGGCGCGATGTCGACAGCTACCTCGGCGAAGACCTGTCGTTCCGCGCCTATTTCCAGCACGCCATCCGCGGCCAGCCCGGACGTTTCTACGGGATCGGCAGCACCAACGGCGAACCCGGCTATTACCTGGCCCACGGCCTGGAGGAACACGGCAAGATCATCGGCGTCGCGGTGGTCAAAGTGCGCCTGGAAGCCATGGAAGAGCGCTGGCAACGGGCGCGCCTGGAAGCCTTCGTCAGTGACGAGAACGGCATCATCATTCTCTCCAGCGATCCGGCCCGACGCCTGAAATCCGTGGTGCCACTGAGCGACGAGACCAAGGAAAAACTCGCCCGCAGCCTCCAGTACTACTGGTTCCCGCTCAACGAACTGCAACCTCTGGCCCGGGAAACCCTGGCCGAAGGCGTGGAAAAACTGACCTTCCCGGCCAACAGCGAAGTCGATGCCGACGAGGAAAACATCAGTTACCTGGCGCAAACCCGGCCGCTGAGCGACACACCGTGGAATTTCACCCTGCTCACACCGTTGCAGGACCTGCGGCGCGAAGCGATCAATCAGGGGATTCTGGTGGCGGTCGCCTTCGCCCTCGTGGCCTTTCTGCTGATCGCCTGGAACGAGCGCCGCAAGGTCATCGCCACCCGCCTCGCCGCCCGGGAAGCCCTGCAGGAAGCCAACAATCAGCTGGAGCGTCGGATTACCGAACGCACCGCCGATCTGCGCGCCAGCAATGACCGGCTCAAGAGTCAGATCCGCGAACGCCGTCAGGCCGAAGAAACCTTGCGCCGTGCCCAGGACGAACTGGTGCAGGCCGGCAAACTCGCGGCCATCGGCCAGATGTCCACCAGCATTGCCCACGAACTGAACCAGCCACTGGCAGCGATGCGCACCTTGTCCGGCAATACGATTCGCTTTCTGGAACGTGGTCAGCTCGACGTCGCCAGCACCAACCTGAAAACCATCAATGACCTGATCGACCGCATGGGTCGGATCACCGCCAGCCTGCGCTCGTTCGCCCGGCGCGGCGACGACAAGGGTCGCGCCAGCCTCGGCAAAGCCGTGGACGCCGCGCTGCAAGTACTCGGTGCCCGTGTCGAAAAAGCCGCCCTGCAAGTGCATCGTCAGTTCATTGATGAGCAAGTGCAGATCGACCAGACACGGCTGGAGCAGATTCTGGTCAACCTGATCGGCAACGCCCTCGACGCCATGCAGGCACAACCGCTGCCGGAGCTGTGGCTGGAGGGCGAAGAATTCGACGGCAAATATCGCCTGCGAGTACGCGACAACGGCCACGGTATCGACGCCGAAGCGCGCAAGCATCTGTTCGAGCCGTTCTTCACCACCAAACCCGGCGAACAGGGTCTGGGCCTCGGCCTGACTCTCTCCGCCAGCCTGGCCGCCGCCACCGGCGGACACCTGGGTGTCGAACACCCGGCCAGCGGTGGTACCACCTTCGTCCTCAGTTTACCGTTGGTAAGCCCTACTCCTGCCGAGCCAATATGAACAACGACCTTAGTGTGCTGATCGTCGAAGACGATCCCCATGTGCTGCTCGGCTGCCAGCAGGCCCTGACCCTGGAAGACATTCCCTGCATCGGCGTCGGCAGTGCCGAAGAAGCGCTGGAGCGGGTCGGCGACAATTTCGCCGGCATCGTCATCAGTGACATTCGCCTGCCCGGCATCGATGGCCTGGAACTGTTGACCCGTCTCAAGCAACGCGACCGCAGCCTGCCGGTGGTGCTGATCACCGGTCACGGCGACATCTCCATGGCGGTCGGCGCGATGCAGAAAGGCGCCTACGACTTCATGGAAAAACCGTTCTCCCCGGAACGGCTGGTGGACGTCGCCCGGCGTGCGCTGGAGCAACGCAGCCTGGCTCGCGAAGTCTCGTCTCTGCGCCGGCAACTGGCCGAGCGCGACTCCCTTGAAGGACGGATCATCGGTCGCTCGCCAGCCATGCAGAACCTGCGCGAACTGATCGCCAACGTCGCCGACACCTCGGCCAACGTGTTGATCGAAGGCGAAACCGGTACCGGCAAGGAACTGGTCGCCCGTTGCCTGCACGACTTCAGCCGCCGCCACACCAAGCAATTCGTTGCGCTGAACTGCGGCGGCCTGCCGGAAAACCTGTTCGAAAGCGAAATCTTCGGCCACGAGGCCAACGCCTTCACCGGCGCCGGCAAGCGGCGGATCGGCAAGATCGAACACGCCGACGGCGGCACGCTGTTCCTCGATGAAGTGGAAAGCATGCCGCTGCCACTGCAGATCAAATTGCTGCGGGTGTTGCAGGAGCGCACCCTCGAACGCCTCGGCTCGAACCAGAGCGTGGCGGTGGATTGCCGGGTGATCGCAGCGACCAAGTCCGACCTCGACGAATCGAGCAAGGCCGGGGAATTCCGCAGCGACTTGTACTACCGCCTCAACGTGGTGACGCTGGAGCTGCCGCCCCTGCGCGAGCGCCGCGAAGACATCCTGCAACTGTTCGAACACTTCACCCAGCAATCGGCCCTGCGCTTCGACCGCGCACTGCCGGAGCTGGACAACCAGACGCTGTCGAGCCTGATGAGCCACGACTGGCCGGGCAACGTGCGTGAACTGCGCAACGTCGCCGAACGCTTCGCCCTCGGTTTGCCAGCGTTCAAGAAGTCCGGTGCCAGCAGTGGCGGCCAGGGCCTGGCGTTCGCCGAAGCGGTCGAAGCCTTCGAACGCAACCTGCTCAGCGACGCCCTGCAACGCAGCGGCGGCAACCTGACCCAGGCCAGCCTCGAACTGGGCATGGCCAAGACCACGCTGTTCGACAAAGTGAAAAAATACGGCCTGAGCCATTAAGCGAGAACGATGTGGATCTGATTTTCAAGGCAATGATCGGTGCGGCGGTGGTGGTGATCCTCGCCATGCTGGCCAAGACCAAAAACTACTACATCGCCGGCCTGGTGCCGCTGTTTCCGACCTTCGCCCTGATCGCCCATTACATCGTCGGCAAGGGACGCTCGGTCGACGACCTGAAGACCACCATCGTGTTCGGCATGTGGTCGATCATTCCGTACTTCGTGTACCTGGCGACGCTGTACGTGATGGTTGACCGGATGCGTCTGGAAGCTTCACTGGCCGTGGCGGCTGTCGCGTGGCTGATGGCGGCGACGGTGCTGGTCAGCGTCTGGGTACGCCTGCACGCCTGACAGCTGCCGTATGGGAGAGGGCCTGGCCCGTCCCTTGCATTTACCCCCGAAAGCCCGCCCGGCCGGCGCTCATGTTCGATGAGGCCGGTGTCTGGGAGGGTCTGCCAAGGGTGAATTGCGACCTTGAACATTTTAGATCTCGACCACAGCCTGACCGGTCAGGCGTCCATTGCGCGGCTGCTCGACAGCGGCCGCGCCCAACGCCTGGACCTGCTCGACCTCGGCCCGAAACTGCGGCTCTGGTCCAGCGAACGGACCTTTCGCCGCTTTACCGAACGCCTGCGTGAGCGGCCCCGGCACAGCGGCCCTGCACCGGAAATCTTCTTCGTCGGCTCCGGCGACTATCACCATCTGACGCCGGCCTTCCTGACTGACCTGCCCGAGCCGGTAAGCCTGATCCACTTCGACAATCATCCCGACTGGGTTCACTTTGCCCCCCGTCGCCACTGCGGCTCGTGGGTCAATCAGGCCCTGAAACTGCCGAACATCGAACGCATCGTCACCCTCGGGCCGTGCAGCGACGATCTGCAAAATCCGCAGATCAAGGGCGGCAATCTCGGTGCCCTGAAACGCGGTGTGTTGCAGCTGTTCCCGTGGCAGCACCCGCCGTCGAAAGTCTGGGGCCGGGTCGGCGATGGCGCCGGTCATCAGCAACAGGAGAACCTGCTGCACTGGCACAACCTGGCCGATCAGGACTGGACGGCGTTTCTCGACCAGATGATCGCCAGCCTGCCCACCCAGGCGGTTTGGATCAGCATCGACAAGGACGTGCTGGCCAGCGAGGACGCCGCGACCAATTGGGATCAGGGCCAGATGCGCCTGAGCCATTTGCTCCAGGCTATCCGCAGCCTGGCCGCCAGCAAGCGCATCCTCGGTATCGACATCTGCGGCGAGTTCGCCCGCCCGGCCTTCAGCAACGCGTTCAAGCGCTGGGAAGCCAAGTCCGACCAGCCGCCGGCCGAGCGCTGGAGCGAAACCGATCTGCTGCGCAACTCAGCAACCAATCAAGCGTTGATCGAGTTGTTCGAGGAGCTGTTCCCATGACCCTGACCGTGATTTTGCTGGTGGCGTTTTCCATTGTGCTCGACGTGATCGGCCAGCTCTGTTTCAAACTCGGCCTGGACCGTTTGCCTGAGCTTGAGGGCGGTTTTCGGCTGGGGGCGTTCTGGGGCCAGGTGTTCAACGCACCGCTGCTGTGGTGCGGGATCGGCGCCTACGTGATCGAGTTTTTCGTCTGGCTCGAAGCGCTGTCCCGGGCGCCGCTGAGCCTGTTGTTCCCCGCCGCCGCGCTGGCGTATTGCGGCGTGGTGCTGGCCGGCAAGCTGTTCCTTGGCGAGACCGTCAGCCGCCGCCGCTGGATGGGCACTCTGGTGATTACGGCGGGCGTGATGCTCGTGTGTGTCGGCCATGCCTGATTCTCAACTGATACTCAAAAGGAATGGCTCGATGGATTGGCTTCACGGCCGCCTCGGCACCGTGGTGCTCTGGGCGTTGCTGATCATTCTGGAAAGTGGCGGGCAGATCGCGACCAAGGTCGGCGGCGATCAACTGGGGCAAATGGACTTCACCCTGCAATGGTTGCTCAACGTCGCCCAGGCACCGGGCGTACTGTTGGCGATTGCCTGTTACATCGGTGCGTTCTTTGTCTGGATGCTGATTCTGCGACGCAGCAGCCTGTCCCTGGCGTTTCCACTCAGTTCGCTGGTGTTCGTCGGTGTGCTGCTGGGGTCGTGGCTGGGGCTGGGAGAACAGATCAGTGTGCTGCACTGGGTGGGTGTGGCCGTGATCATGGGCGGCATTGCGCTGCTGGCCGAGGGCGAGGAAAACTGAGGAAATCGATGGTGGGAGCCTGCTGGCTCCCACGTTGTGTACGGTTCAATCCTTGCGATGCGCCACCAGAAAACCGAGGCCATGGGCCACCGGAATGTCCTTCACCCCCGCCTCCCGCTGTTGCCCGGCGATCTCCCGGTGAAAGGCCTTGACCCGGGTCCAGTGCATTTTCGGCCGGTAGTGGTGTTCGGCGTGGTAGCCGTTGTTCATCCACAACAGGTTGTAGAGCGGGCTGTAGGCGCTGACGCCCCAGGCAATCGGCGAATCCGGGTTGCCGCCAAAATGCTCGTAGTAGCCGTTGAGCGATGACAGCGCCTGACCCAGATACCAGAACGGCAACAACACCAGCACCGCCCGCCAGTCATACGCAGCCAGCCCCAGGTAAAACGCCACTGTCACGCCGATCTCCACTTTGACCCAGCGTGCATCGTCGGGACGCTTGCGACGCATCTCGTCGTAGATCGGCTTGGGATCATCGCGAAAGAAACTCAAAAAGGTGTAGGCCCAGGGATTCTCGGGCTGGCCGTCCTTGCCTCTCTGATAGATCGACAGCGGATCGATGGTCTTGCCATCGGCCCCCGGCCGGTCCGAATTGCCCCGGTGATGGCGGTTGTGGATGTCGCGGTAGAGGGTCTGGGAGAAACCGATGGTCACCGACAGCAGCAGGTCAAAGGCTCGGTTGAGCCACGCCGGCGTGAAGTAGGCGTTGTGGATCTGATTGTGGGAAATGCTGTTGATGCTCCACGACAGGCTCACCGCATAGCCCAGCGCCAAAGGCAGCAACGCCCACCAGGACAGCGCATGAAAGGCTGTGACCAGCCACACGACAAAAGCGAAATGGGCCAGGCCGAGGGCGATGGGAATCAGGTCCCACAGCGAGTGGGCCAGCAGACGATAAACAGGGCGAGCCATGAAGAACATCCTGAAACAATGGGTTCGACACGGCTGTCTGCAAAGGCCAGACCAGTTCCCGCCTGGCTCACTTGAATTTATAGGCGATCGCCATCTGCACCTCGCCCTGATTGGTATCGCCGACGCTTTTGACAATGCTGCTGTCGGCCGCCGAGTTCGTCAGGTGAATCCAGCTGGCGCTGGCCACCAGCGACCATTGAGGCGCGATAGGGAACTCGAAACTCTGGGTCAGCGCAATATTCTGCAAGCCGCCGCCGGCGTTGTACGCACGGATGCCGGAGGCCAGGGCTTCCTTGTCGCTGACGCCGAAGAACGTGTTGTTTTGCCGGGCATTGGCGAAATGCGCGGTCAGATTGCTGCTGCCGATCACGCCGCCGCCCAGTGGATAGCCGATCTCGCCACCGACCCGACCGAGCACGCCGCCCTGCCCGCCGCCACCGCCGATGGCCTGGCCAACGGACGCGAACACCCGCCAGAAGTCGGCCGGGGCGTACTGCACAAAACCACCTGCCTCGGCCATGTCGGGCACATCGCGCAACCCGCGCAATTCGCCGTTGGAGGTACGGCCGGGCAGGTAATTCACATAAGGGCCGGCGCTGAAACCGTTGGCCTTCAAGGCGCTCCAGGTCAGGCCATCGTCGGTGCTGAGGCTGACATCGCCCCAGTCCAGATCGAGATACGGTATCGGTCGGGTTTCATAACGGCTGCCGCTGGGATCATGAGGCTGATAACCCAGGCCCACGCCCGCCTCCCCGGTAATCCCCTGCGCCATTGCGCCTGCTGAAAAAGCGCTCAGCGCCGCCAGTAAAAGCAGTGTCTTCCTCTTCATGAGGCCATTCCTTTAATTGAACATGCGCGCATCAATCCCCGGATGCCGCCCACCGCGCAAGCACTCATGTTGTTTGTAGCAAGCTACAAAAATTGTAGCTTCGAATCGCCAAAGCACCTCATCAGCCCCGCCAACAAGGGGGCCGAAGCACTTGGCACAGTCCCTGCTCTACCCCTCGGCAAGCGCACACAACGCGCTCTGACCAATAGGTAATGCAGATGATTGACTGGCATATCGTGTGTGATTTCGACGGGACCATCACCCGCACCGACGTGATCGACAGCATTCTCGAACGCTTCGCCGACCCGAGTTGGGAAGTGATCGAAAACCAGTGGCTGGCCGGTGAAATCGGTTCCCGTGAATGCCTCAGCCGCCAGCTCTCGCTGGTCAAGGCCACGCCCGGCCAATTGCTGGAATTCTTCGACAGCATCGAAATCGATCCGGACTTTCCCGACTTCGTCGACCACGCCATCGGCCTGGGCGCATCGTTCGAAGTGGTCAGCGACGGCATCGAACAAGGCATCGCGCGGATTCTTTCGCGCAACTACGTGACCCTGCTGCCGATCCTCGCCAACCGCCTGCGACAGCTGGATCACGAAAGCTGGCGCATCGACTTTCCGTATTCCAGCGATGCCTGCCGCGCGGCCTCCGGCAACTGCAAATGCAAATCCACGCCCGGCAACAAACGGGTGCTGGTGATCGGCGACGGCCAGTCCGACATGTGCGTGTCGTCCACCGCCGACTTCGTCTTCGCCAAGGGTCGCCTCGCCGAATACTGCGAACGCAACGCGATCCCTTACGCCCGCTTCGACAGCTTCGCTGAACTGCCGGCGCTGCTGGCCCTGCTGCCAAAGGCCAGCGCCGCCAACGCCACCTCTTTCAATGCCGAAGCTTTCAACTCGGAAACTTTCAATACAGAAACACAGGAACTCTTCCACCATGTCTGATATTCGAATTGCTACTGCGGAAGACCAGATTCTTCTGGAAAAAGAAGCCAAGTACTGCTCCTACGGCGACACCGTTCACTACATCGAACCGCCGCGCATTTTCAGCCGCTGCGAAGGCTCCTACGTCTGGGACACCGAAGACCAGGCCTACCTCGACCTGCAAATGTGGTACTCGGCGGTCAACTTCGGTTACGCCAACCCGCGCCTGAACAACGCGCTGAAACAGCAAATCGACACCCTGCCGCAGATCGCCAGCCAATACCTGCACAAAGGCAAGATCGAGCTTTCGGAAATGATCGCCGTGGACGCCAAGAAGAAGTTCGGCCTCGACGGTCGCGTGCACTTCAACGTCGGCGGTTCGCAGTCCATCGAGGACTCGCTGAAAGTCGTGCGTAACGCCAGCAACGGCAAAAGCCTGATGTTCGCCTTCGAGGGCGGTTACCACGGTCGTACCCTCGGCGCCTCGTCGATCACCTCCAGCTACCGCTATCGCCGCCGCTACGGCCACTTCGGCGAGCGCGCCAATTTCATCCCGTTCCCGTACCACTTCCGCGGCCCGAAAGGCATGACCAAGGAAGAGTACGGCAGCCACTGCGTGCAGCAGTTCGCCCGCCTGTTCGAAACTGAATACAACGGCGTCTGGGACCCGAAAGTCGGCCAGAGCGAATACGCAGCGTTCTACGTCGAGCCGATCCAGGGCACCGGCGGCTACGTGATTCCACCGATGAACTTCTACAGCGAACTCAAGCATGTGCTGGACCAGCACGGCATCCTGATGGTGGTCGACGAAATCCAGATGGGCTTCTATCGCACCGGCAAGCTGTGGTCGATCGAACACTTCGACGTCAAACCGGACGTGATCGTCTTCGGCAAGGCACTGACCAACGGCCTCAACCCGCTGGGCGGCATCTGGGCCAAGGAAGAACTGATCAACCCGAAAGTCTTCCCGCCAGGTTCGACCCACTCCACCTTCGCCTCCAACCCGCTGGGCACCGCCGTGGGCCTGGAAATGTTCAAGATGACCAGCGAAGTCGACTACGGCGCGATGGTCATGGCCAAGGGCAAATACTTCCTCGAAGGCCTGCAGGACCTGCAGAAACGCTACCCGATCATCGGCGACGTCGATGGCCTGGGCCTGGCCCTGCGCTGCGAAATCTGCGGCCCGGACGGTTTCACTCCGGACAAGGCCACCCTGGACTTCATGGTCGAGGAAGGCATGAAAGGCGACATCGAGATCGACGGCCGCAAACTGGGCCTGATCCTCGACGTGGGCGGCTACTACAAGAACGTGATCACCCTCGCGCCATCGCTGGAAATCAGCTACCCGGAAATCGACCTGGGCATCGCCCTGCTCGACCGTCTGCTGGCCCGGGCGATGAAACGATGAACGCGGCCGGGATCGATCTGGGCGAAGGCGACGCCGGTTTCGTTCTCGGCACAGGGGAGGTCGCGGTGTTGTTGATCCACGGCCTCACCGGCACCCCGACGGAGTTGCGTCGGGTCGCCGTGGGACTGGCCAAGGCCGGTTGCACGGTGTACGTGCCGACCCTCGCCGGGCACTGCGGCGGCAATGCCGATTTGCAGGCCACCGGCTGGCGCGACTGGTACGAAGGTGTGCGCAAGACTTTCGTCGGCATCCGTCGCCAGCACAGCAAAGTGTTTGTCGGCGGCCTGTCGATGGGTGCGGTGATGTCGATGTACGTGGCGTCCGAGCATCCGGGCCAGGTGGCCGGGTTGCTGATGTATTCCACGACCCTGAAATACGACGGTTGGAGCATCCACAAACTGGCGTTCCTGACGCCGTTGCTGATGAAAATCCCGTTCGGCGTGCACATCTGCAAGTTCGAGGAGAAACCACCCTACGGCATCAAGAATGAACGCCTGCGAGCCATCGTCGAACGGCAGATGAAGGAAGGCCACAGCAGTGAGGCCGGCCTGCTGACCATGGAGGGCGTGACCGTGCGCGAACTGCATCGGATGAACGCCGTGGTGCGCAAACGCATGCCTTCCATCACGGTGCCGGCCCTGGTGCTGCACTCCATCGAGGACGACATCACCAGCCGCTGGAACGCCGACTACGTGGAACGCAAGCTCGGTGGCGAAGTGGTGAAAATCCTGCTGGACGACTGCTATCACATGATCACGGTCGACTTGCAGTACCGACGCGTCGTGGAACTGAGTGTGCAATTCATCCAGAACCACCGCACCGACCTGCCGCTCACCGCGCCCTCCCTGCCAACCGAGGAATACCGGCAGCGGGCGTGAGTCGACTGCAAAACGATATGCCTTGCCGGTTAAGGAAACGACGTGATCACGGCCCAAGCCTTTTCAACCATCGAAGCGATTGATCGCGACGCGTGGAATGCCTGCTTTCCCGAGGAGCTCG
Source organism: Pseudomonas sp. GW821-FHT09E04 (assembly GCF_059416185.1). Classification (NCBI taxonomy): domain Bacteria; kingdom Pseudomonadati; phylum Pseudomonadota; class Gammaproteobacteria; order Pseudomonadales; family Pseudomonadaceae; genus Pseudomonas; species Pseudomonas sp. GW821-FHT09E04. The sequence goes on along the minus strand of NZ_JBWKOR010000006.1, from coordinate 105,881 downwards.
AAGACTGGGCCTATTATCGCGCCGTCGAACAGGCCGGCATCGACGGCTTCCAGTGGCGCTACCTGGCGCTGTTTGAAGACAACCACCTGATTGCGGCGGTCGTGGCCTTCACGACCGCCTATTCGCTCGACACCACCCTGCAGGGCACCGGCAAACGCTTGAGCCAATGGCTGCGCAGTTGCTGGCCGGGGCTGTTCGACATCCGCCTGTACGCCCTCGGTTCGCCGGTGGCGGAGCAGTGCCACGTCGGCACCCTCCCGTCTATCGATCCGGCTCGCTTGCCGTCTCTGTTCTCACGTCTGCTGAATCTGGCCCGTGAGGATGCCGACCAGGCCGGGGTCGGCCTGCTGGCCGTCAAGGATGCTTCCCACCGCAATCCGCAATGGCTCCAGGCCTGTCGCGAGGCCGGGTTGCAAAGCATGCCGGGGTTGCCCGGTGCCGAGCTGCCGATCACCTTCGCATCGGTCGACGCCTACCTCGGCACCCTGGGCAAATCCACCCGCAAGGACTTGCGCCGGACCCTGCGTGGTTCGGGCCCGCGCATCGAATGGCGGCGCTCGGTCGACGACCTGCTGCCGACCATGATGCGTCTCTACGAAGCGACCCTGGCCCGCAGCGACCTGACGTTCGAGTGCCTGCCGGCTGCGTACTTTCGCCAGGTGCTGGAACACCTCGACGAGCGTGCTGCCTGTGTTTTGTACTGGGTCGGCGATGAGCTGGTAGCGTTCAACCTGGTGCTGCTGGACGAGCAACGGCTGGTCGACAAGTTCTTCGCCCATGATCTGGCCCGGACCCGCGAGCACAAACTGTACATGCGCAGCTGGCTGGCCAATGTCGGCTACTGTATTGAACATCGCATCCCGATCTACGCGTGCGGCCAGGCCGGTTATGCCAGTAAGCTGCGCCTGGGTTGCTCGTTCGTCGGCAACACCGTGTTTTTCCGCCACCGCCATCCCGTGCTCAATCAACTGCTGCGGCTGGTGAAGTTATTCATCCGCCCGGATCGTACCGACCCGGCCATGGCGACTGCGATAAGCGAACAACAATAAGCGAGCATGATGATCAACGACCGACGCGCCACCGCCCGACCCTTCGCCCTCTCCGGCTGGAGCCTGCAACGCAAGCTGGTGCTGGCGTTCTGGCTGGTCAGCGTGATCCCGACCATGATCGCCGCGGAACTGGCGGCCACCACCCTGTCGCAGATTTTCGACAGCAACGTGCGGATCTGGCTGCAGGAATCGACCAAGATCGTCGAGGACGAGATTCGCGAGATCGTGCGCGACAACGCCCGCGTCGCACAGTTGTTCCTGCGCTACACCCGCCCGCCCACGGACCGGCAGTCGTCCAGACGCGACAAGCTCACCGCTGACATCGCTGACTCCATGGGCATCGACGTGGTCGCCCTGGTGCGCAACAGCGATCACAAAGTGGTATTCAGCACTGCCGCCGATGACATCGTGCGGCAAATCAGCACCGCGCCCAAAGCCGTGCTGCAGACTCTGCAGGTCGGCGGCGTGGCGACCGGCGCCGTGGTTTCAACCTTCGAAAGCGATCAGGACGGCACCGACTACAAACTGATTGTCGTGACCTACCTCGATAACAGTTTCCTCACCAGCGTCGCCGACGTGCACTCTCTGGATCTGCGCCTGTACCTGGCCAAGGGCGCCGACTTCTCGGAAATCTTTTCCACTCAGCGTTTTGAAGATCACCCGGCGATCGTGCCTGCAAAAATCGAGGACCAACTGCGCAGCACCAAGTTGCCGATCGAGCAGTCGACCAACCGCTACAGCGGCATCTACCGACCGATTCTCAACGAAAACGGTGAACTGCAAGGCGTGGTCTTCAGCGGTCTGCTGCGCCACACGACACTGGTCGGGCTGGTGAACCAGAGCAACCTGTTCATCCTGATCTTCATCCTCAGCTCGGCGGCTTCGCTCGCGGTGGGCTGGCTGGTATCCCAGCGCCTGACCATGCCGCTGCGCGGCCTGGCCAAAGGCGTGCAAGCGGTGATCGCCGGCGACTACCGTCAGCGCCTGCCCGTCACCGGCGGCGATGAACTGGCGGAACTGAGCAGCACCTTCAACCACATGAGCGAACGCCTCGGCGAGTTGCAACACCTGGAATCGCAACTGCGACGCCGCGACCGCTTGCATGCGCTGGGTGAAGTCGCGATGGGCCTGGCCCATGAAATCCGCAACCCGCTGGGCATCATCAAGACCGCCACGCAACTGCTGCACCGGCGCGCCGACCTGCCGGAGACCGACAAGCGTCATCTGGAATACGTGGTCAGCGAAGTCAGCCGCATCAACGACCTGATCACCGAATTTCTCGACTTCGCCAAGCCCAGCGCGCCGCTACGCTCGACCCAACTGGCGCGGCCGCTGGTGGATGAGCTGGTGGGCTTCTGCGCCCCGGAACTGGCCAGCCACAATATCGATGTGCGGATCGACGACCGCGCTCCCGCCGCCACCCTGTATGCCGATGCCCGGCAACTCAAGCAGGCCGGCCTGAACCTGATCGTCAACGCCATCGATGCCATGCCCGACGGCGGTCGCCTGACCCTGGGCATCCACAGCGATAAGCACAATACGGTCATCAGCGTCAGCGACACGGGCCAGGGTATCGAAGCAGACATGCTCGAGCGGATCTTCACGCCGTTCGTCACCACCAAGGCGTCCGGCACCGGGCTCGGCCTGGCCAAGGTGTTCTCGATCATGGAAAGCCATGACGGGCGCATCGAATGCGTCAGCGAAAAAGATGCCGGGGCCACGTTCAGCCTGTACATTCCGGCCAACGGTGAAGATTTCGACGAGGACAGCGATGACACATAACGTACTGGTGGTCGACGACGAGCCCAAGCTCTGCGACCTGCTGGCATCGGCCTTGAGTCAGAACGACATTGTGGTGTTCACCGCCGGCAACGGCCTGCACGCGCTCAAGGTGCTGGAAGCCGAAGACATCGATCTGGTGATCAGCGACTGGCGCATGCCCGGCATGGACGGCCCGCAACTGCTGGCGGAAATCAAAAACCGTTTCCCGCAGTTGCCGGTGATCGTCATGACCGCCTACAGCACGGTGAAAAACGCCGTGCAGTCGATGCGCAACGGCGCCTTCGACTACATCGCCAAACCTTTCGACATCGATGAACTGGACATCACCGTCAGCAAGGCCCTGCAATTTCGCGACATCCTCAAAGACAACCAGCGCATGCGCGCCGAGCTCGACGAACACCAGCAGATCGACAGCCTGGTCGGCGACAGCCCGAGCTTTCGTCGGGTACTGAGCGCGATCGACTCGGTGCGCGAAAGCAACGCCACCATCCTGCTGACCGGCGAAAGCGGCACCGGCAAGGAAATGGTCGCCCGGGCCATCCACAAGCACGGCAACCGCGCCGACAAGCCGTTTGTCGCGGTCAACTGTGCGGCGATCCCGGAAGGTTTGCTGGAAAGTGAAATGTTCGGCCACCGCAAAGGCGCGTTCACCGGTGCGGTGGCGGACCGGGTCGGGCGCTTCCAGCAGGCGGACAAGGGCACGCTGTTTCTCGATGAGATCGGCGAGATGCCTTTGGCACTGCAAGCGAAAATCCTCCGCGCCTTACAGGAACGCATCATCGAACCAGTGGGCGATCCGCGCGAGCGCAAGGTCGATGTGCGGGTCATCGCCGCGACCAACAAGAACCTGCTGGATGCGGTGGCCAACAAGGAGTTTCGCGAAGACCTGTATTACCGCCTCAACGTGTTCCCGATTCCGTTGCCGGCCCTGCGTGAGCGGGTCGAAGACATCGCGCCGCTGGCCCGGCATTTCGCCCACACCCTGGGCGCTGCGGCGGGCAAACGCTTTAGCGGTTTCAGTGCCGAAGCGTTGCAGGCGATGGCCCGCTATTCGTGGCCGGGCAATATTCGTGAACTGCAGAACTGCGTCGAACGCGCGACCATCGTAGCGTCCGGCGCAGAGATTGAAGAGCAGGACTTGCCGGCCTATCTGTTTGCCTCACAGCCGACCGAGCCCGGCACCCTGGTCGCTGAAGGCAGCGTGCCGGCCGACCTGGAAGCGGCATTGGCCGAGGTGGAAAAAGCCTACATCCTCGCCGCGCTGGCGCAGAGCAACGGCGTGCAGGCTGCGGCAGCGCAGTTGATCGGGATTTCCGAGCGCAGTTTCTGGTATCGACTGAAAAAACTGGGGATTCACGTGGACAAGATCGTCCGCTAGCCACGGTTCCCGAACAATGCCCGGGAACCCTCGCAGCATCAGTTCACCGTGCCACCCTTCGCCTCGCTCATGATCTGCCGGATCGCCCCGACAAAGGTCTCGACCGGCTGCCCGCCACTGACCGCGTATTGCCCGTTGAACACCACGGTCGGCACCGAGCTTACGCCGCGCGACAGCCACAATTGCTCTTCCTTGCGCACGTCGCTGGCGAATTCGTCGGATGCCAGAATCGCCTCGGCACGCTGTCGGTCGAGGCCCACGCTTTCGGCAATCTGCGCCAGTTGCCCGTGATCGGACGGGTTGCCGCCATCGGTGAAATACGCCTTGAACAGCGCCTCTTTCAACGGCAACTGCAAGCCCTCCTCCCCGGCCCAGTGCAGCAACCGATGAGCATCGAAGGTGTTGTAGATGCGGCTGTTCGAATCGGTGCGAAAACTGAAACCGACATCGGCACCTCGGGAGCGGATCACTTCACGATTCTTCTGTGACTGCTCCGGGGTCGATCCGTATTTTTCATGGATATGTTCGCCGATGTTCTGCCCTTCCGGCCCCATCTTCGGGTTCAGTTCGAACGGCTGGAAACGGATCTCGGCCTGCACCTCGTTGCGCAAAACCTCTAGCGCCCGCAGCAGACCGTACAGACCGACGACGCACCACGGGCAGGACACGTCGCTGACAAAATCGATTTTCAGGGCAGAACTCATGACTCACCTCGCGCGTTCAATCGTGGCCAAAGACCTGCACGATACACCCGCTAGAGCAGATTGCGCTCGGTCACCGGTTCGATCTGCGCCCAGTGCGAGGTGTCTTCACGGTGTTGCTGCAAATACGGCAACACCGCCGCCAGCAACGGCGCCTTGAACGCCTCCTGGAAACGATGGGCCAGACCTGGAATCAGCTTCAACTGGCTGCCGCGAATGTGCGCCGCCAGATGCACGCCGTGCATCACCGGCAGCAATGGGTCGGCCGTGCCGTGAACCACCAGCGTCGGCACCCGCAATTGATTGAGCAATGCCACGCGGCTCGGCTCGGCAAGGATCGCCATGATCTGACGCTTCACGCCTTCGGGGTTGAACGCCCGGTCATAGGACACCGCCGCCTGATGCAACAGCATCTGACGATCATCGGTGACCATCGGGCTGCCCAGCGCTGCCAGCAGATCGGCCTGTTGCTCCAGCGCCACTTCGCGATTGGGTGCGCCGCGTCGCGACAGCAACTGCACCAGCGCCGCGCTCGGTGCCGGCAGGCCTTCGGCACCGGAGCTGGTCATGATCAGCGTCAGGCTCTCGACCCGTTGCGGCGCCATGGCCGCCAGGTGCTGGGCGATCATCCCGCCCATGCTCGCGCCGAGCACGTGGAATTGCTCGACGTGCAACGCGTCCATCAGGCCCAGCGCATCCTCGGCCATGTCGGTCAGGCTGTAAGGCGCCGCCACCGGCAGACCGAGCTTGTAACGCAGCACTTCAAACGTCAGGTTGGCCTCGGCCGGCGCCTGGCGCCAGGTCGACAGGCCGACATCGCGGTTGTCATAACGAATCACCCGAAAACCCTGCTGACACAGGGCGATCACCACTTCATCCGGCCAGTGAATCAACTGCCCGCCCAGCCCCATCACCAGCAACAACGCCGGATCCGACGCACGACCAATGCTCTGGTACGCCAGGCTCACCTGCTGCAGATCGACCCGTTCGGTCGGTACATTGACGTCGCAACGCGACGCCGCATAAGACGCCTGCCCGAAAAAAACCGCGGCCAACAACGCCGCGATTGCAAAAAATCCCTTGAACATGAAAAACACCGAAACGCAGAACCCCAGTAGAGCGCGAGTCTGATGAAGTTTGTTCAAGCGCGCTGCCACAGTTCGATGACAGTTTGATGAAGAGTGCCGAGCGGTCGAATCTGCGGGAGCGAAAAGACTCGCTCCCGCAGGGTTATGGGTTACGCCAACTGACTGCGCAGTTGCCGTGCTGCCGCGACCATGTTGATCAGTGCCGCTTCAGTCTCAGGCCACGCGCGGGTCTTGAGGCCGCAATCGGGGTTGACCCACAGACGCTCTGCCGGGATTCGTTTCACGGCTTTGCTCATCAATTTGACCATTTCGGCCGTGTCCGGCACCCGTGGCGAGTGGATGTCGTAGACGCCCGGGCCGATGTCGTTCGGGTAGTCGAACGCTTCAAAGGCCTCCAGCAGTTCCATGTCCGAACGCGAGGTTTCGATGGTGATCACGTCGGCGTCCATGTCGGCGATGGCCTTGATCACGTCGTTGAATTCGCTGTAGCACATGTGGGTGTGAATCTGGGTTTCATCCTTCACGCCCGAGGCCGTCAGGCGGAACGCGTCCACGGCCCAGTCGAGGTATTCCTGCCATTGCGCACGGCGCAGCGGCAGGCCTTCGCGGAACGCGGCTTCGTCGATCTGGACGATCTTGATCCCGGCGTTTTCCAGATCCACCACTTCGTCACGCAGGGCCAGCGCCAGTTGCTGTGCCTGGACTTTGCGCGACACGTCTTCGCGGGGGAACGACCACATCAGCATCGTCACCGGGCCGGTCAGCATGCCTTTCATGACCTTGTCGGTCAGGCTCTGGGCGTAGGTGATCCAGTCCACGGTCATGGCGTTCGGACGAGACAGATCACCATAAATCACCGCCGGTTTGACGCAACGGGAACCGTAGCTCTGGACCCAGCCGAACCGGGTGAACAGGTAACCATCGAGCTGCTCGGCGAAGTACTCGACCATGTCGTTGCGCTCCGCTTCACCGTGCACCAGCACATCGAGGCCCAGACGTTCCTGGACTTGCACCGCATGGCGGATTTCGCTGCGCATGGCATCGTGGTAATCGTTGGCCGACAGCTTGCCCTGCTTGAACGCCTGACGGGCCAGACGGATCGAGCCGGTCTGCGGGAACGAACCGATGGTGGTGGTCGGGAACGTCGGCAATTTCAGACGCGCCTGTTGTGCGGCGATGCGTTTGGCGAACGGCGAATGGCGCTGGCTGTCGCTGGCGCCGATCGCGTTGATCCGCGCCTGCACGTCGGCCTTGTGAATACGTGGCGAGCGGGCGCGGCTTTCTTGGATGGCGCGGCTTTCGGCCAGTGCGCGTTGCACTTTCGGCGCTTGCGGATCGTTCAGCGCATCACGCAAAACCGAGATTTCGCTGCACTTCTGCACGGCGAAGGCCAGCCAGCTTTTCAGTTCCGGATCGAGCTTGTCTTCACGCTCGACATCCACCGGGCTGTGCAGCAGCGAGCAGGAACTGCTGACCCACAGGTTGTCGCCAAAACGCTCCTGGGCCGGTTGCAGTTGTGCCAGCGCCTGTTCCAGTTCGCAGCGCCAGACATTGCGACCGTTGACCAGGCCCACCGAAAGAATCTTGTAGGTCGGCAGGCGATCCAGCACCTGACCGAGCTGATCCGGCGCACGCACCGCATCGATGTGCAGCCCTTGCACCGGCAAGCCGACGGCGAGGCCGAGGTTGTCTTGCAGACCGCTGAAATAGGTCGCCACCAGTTTCTTCAACGGCGAGTACTGAAGGATGTGATAGGCGCGTTCGAACGCACTTTTCCACGCCTGCGGCAGGTCGAGGGTCAGGATCGGTTCGTCGATCTGCACCCACTCCACGCCCTGCGCGGCGAGGCGACCGAGGATTTCGTTGTAGACCGGCAGCAGGCGCTCGAGCAGGTCGAGCTTGTCGAAGTCGTTGCCTTTCGCCTTGCCCAGCCACAGGTAAGTCAGCGGGCCGATGATCACCGGTTTGACGTTGTGACCGAGGGCCTTGGCTTCTTCGACCTCATCGAACAGCTGTTCCCAGCTCAGTTTGAACGACTGGTCTGCGGTGAATTCCGGGACCAGGTAGTGGTAGTTGGTGTCGAACCACTTGGTCAGTTCTTGCGCATATTGGGTCTTGCCATGTTCGCCGCCACAGCAGGAAGTCGTGGCGCCACGGGCCATGGCGAAGAGTGTGTCGAGGGTCGGCAGGCCGCGTTCATCGCGCACGCCGTCAAAGCGCTCGGGGATCACACCGAAGGTCAGCGAATGGGTCAGCACCTGGTCGTACCAGGCAAAGTCGCCGACCGGCAGCAGATCGATGCCGGCATCTTTCTGCAGTTGCCAGTGTTTGGCGCGCAGCTCACGGCCGACCTGATTCAAAGCGGCCTGATCAAGATCGCCTTTCCAGTAGGCTTCGAGGGCTTTTTTCAGTTCGCGGTCGGCGCCGATGCGCGGGAAACCAAGGGTGTGGGCCACGGCCATGTCGAGTGTTCTCCATTGCGTAAAAGATGGCGCCATTGTCGACAGTCAGGGCAACATGAGACAAACTCAACCTTTTCGTGTTGATCACAAATTTTCCTCATGGAGCCTGCAGTGCTTGAGATCCGTCACCTGAAAACCCTGCACGCCCTGCGCGAAGCCGACAGCCTGGTCGATGCGGCCGACCGCCTGCACCTGACCCAGTCGGCGCTGTCCCACCAGTTCAAGGAACTGGAAGAACGCATGGGCATGCCGTTGTTCGTGCGCAAGACCAAACCCGTGCGTTTCACCAGCGCCGGCCTGCGCCTGCTGCAACTGGCGGACGCGACCCTGCCGCTGCTGCGCGGTGCCGAACGTGATATCGCGCGCCTGGCCGGTGGCACCGCCGGGCGTCTGCACATGGCGATCGAATGCCACAGCTGCTTCCAGTGGCTGATGCCGACCATCGACCAGTTCCGCGATGCGTGGCCGGAAGTCGAACTCGACCTGGCCTCGGGTTTCTCCTTCGCACCGCTGCCGGCGTTGGCCCGGGGTGACCTGGATCTGGTAGTGACCTCCGATCCGTTGGAAATTGCCGGCATCACCTACGTGCCGCTGTTCACCTACGAAGCGATGCTCGCGGTCGCCAACCAGCACGCATTGGCGAGCAAACCGTACATCGTCCCCGAAGACCTGCTGACCGAAACCCTGATCACCTACCCGGTCGAACGAGATCGCCTCGATATCTTCACCCGCTTCCTCGAACCGGCCGACATCGAACCGGCGCAGGTGCGCACGTCAGAGCTGACGGTGATGATGATGCAACTGGTGGCCAGTGGTCGTGGCGTGTGCGGCATGCCGCACTGGGCGCTGCATGAATACAGCTCACGGGGTTACGTGAAGGCCAAGCGGCTGGGCGAGAAAGGTCTTTTTGCGACGCTGTATGCGGCGATCCGTGCCGACATGCTGGACGCGCCGTACATGCGCGATTTCCTGCTGACGGCCAAGGACACGTCGTTCTCGACGCTGGATGGGGTCAGCGCGGTTCGTTGAGGCTGGCGGTTGGCACGAAAGGCGCGCACCACATGTGGATCTTGTCGAAGTAGTCCTCGCCGACCCGCACCGCCATCGGCTCCAGGCCGAACTGGACGAAGCCGCAGCGCTGGTACAGATGAAACGCCGCCTCGTTGCCGGCAGTGACGGTCAGTTGAATGACTTTCAGTGCCGGATGCTGCTGCGCTTCCCCCAGCACGGCCTCCATCAGTTTCAGGCCCAGCCCGCGCAGACGAAACTCAGCCGACACATACATGCCGAAGACCGTTGCCTTGTGCCGGGCCTTTTCCCGAGGCTCGAACGCCAGGCCGACGATACCCGCCAGCCGGCCTTCTTCGAACGCGCCGAACACCGCATCAAGCTTGCTGGTCAGGCGCGATTCCCACCAACTCAAGGGCATCGCCGCGCGCTCGCGCACGCTGGAGGTGAACGCCTGCGGATGCCGGTCATAGGCTTCCAGCATCAATTCGCGATAGGCCAGCGCATGACTGGCGTCCAGCCGTTCGATCCACATGTTCAAGCCGACCGGCGTTGTTCAAGCATCAGCCGTACGGCCAGACCGCCGAGCACAAATCCCATGAAATAACGCTGCGCCGCCAGCCAGGTCGGATTGCTGACGAACCACGACGCGATGCCCGCCGCGAACAGCGCGATCAACAGGTTGACGCTGAAACTGACGCTGATCTGGGTCAGGCCGAGAACGATGCTTTGAGTGAACACCGAGCCGTGTTCCGGGGTAATGAACTGCGGAAATACCGAAAGGTAGAACACTGCGATTTTCGGGTTCAGGGCGCTGGTGAGAAAGCCCATGGTGATCAGTTTGCGCGACGAATCCGCCGGCAGTTGCTGCGCCTCGAACGGCGAACGCGCGCCGGGCTTCACCGCCTGCCAGGCCAGCCACAGCAGGTACAGCGCACCGGCCCATTTCAACACTTCATAGGCCATCGGCACCGCGAGAAACACCGCGGTCAAACCGGCGGCCGCCGCGAACAGATGCACGAAGAACCCCGCCACCACGCCGAGCAGAGAGGTCACTCCGGCCTTGCGTCCCTGACAGATCGAACGGGAGATCAGGTAGATCATGTTCGGCCCCGGCGTCAGTACCATCAGCAGTGCAGCGGCAGCAAAAATCAGCAGGTCTTGAAGCGGGATCATGACGAAGTCCTTTGTACGAATGATCAGGCGATCGCAGTCAGCGAGGCTCGATAAAACGGCAGGATCAGGTCACGTGTCAATGGGGCGAGAACGACATCGCCATCGGTGGCCGGATCGATCCAGATCACCTCTTCGATCTCGGCGGCCGGGGAGACGTCGGCGTCGATGGTCAGTTGAAAGATCTCGGCCTGCACGACAAACCCCGGCTCGTTGGCAGCCGGTGCCGAGAACTGGCCGAGAAAAGTCGCCTGCGCCGTATCGATCACCAGCCCCAGTTCTTCCTCCAGCTCACGGGCCAGCGCATGTACCGGCAGCTCATGGGCCTCGATCTTGCCGCCGGGCTGCATGAACGCCGTGGTGTCGCGCTTGCGCACCAGCAGGGTCTGGCCGTCGGGGTTGAGCAGCAGCGCGGCGGCAATACGAATGATGCGGGGGAAAACAGCGGATACAGAGGTCATGGGACAGCCACCGGCCTTGAGAAAAACCGCAAGGATCCCATGCCGGCGGCGCCAGCGTCACCTCATACGGTCTCAAGACTGGGCCAGAAGCGCCGCCTCGCCCTCCTCCGGCACTTTTACGAACACCTTGTATTTGCCACCTTCCATGGCTTCGAAACTGATCAGTTTGTCCACCAGCAGTGCACTCAGCACCTTGCCGGCATTGAGCAGCAACATGCCGTTATCGGCATTGAGGTTGCGCGCCAGCATCATCCCCGCCGCCAGTTCCCGGGTGCCCAGCACCTTGACGCTCGGATCGGTCAGGGTGATGTCGCTGACCATCGCGCACACCTTGATGAAATCCTCGATCAGCTCGGGATCATAGAGTTTGCCGGCGTACTGACGCAGGTACAGCAACGCTTCATCGCTGTTCATCTGCCGCTCGAGAATCAACCCGCGCTGCAACTCGACAAAATCCACCGCCAGTTTCAACAGCCGCGAGCCCAGGGGAATCGCCTCGCCCTTGAGCCGGTCGGGAAACCCGCTGCCGTCCCAATGCTCCTGATGGTGCAGGATCAGCCGCGCGGCATCCTTCATCGGGTCCAGGGTCATCAGCAGCGACTCACTCTGCTTCGGATAACCCCGATAGCGGTCGCGTTCGGTGCTGTGCAGCAGGTCCGAGGGGGTGGTCATCATGCTGTCGGTCCAGCTCAGCTTGCCGATGTTGTACAGCGCGGCGGCCATGGTCAGGTCACGGCTGGCGGCTTCGTCCAGACGATGCACCTTGCAGTAACCGCGCACCAGTTCAATGATCTGCCGGTTGGTCTGCTTGGCCGGTGGCAGGCGCAGGTTGGCGAGCAACGAGAACACTTCGGTGCCGGTCACATAGCTGTGCTTGAGCTCCTCGTAGGCCAGGTCGAGCATGTCGGCGGTCTGTTGCAGCTCGGCGGTACGGGCGCTGACGTGTTTTTCCAGGGTGCTGTTGAGCAACTTCAACTGATCGTTCTGCACCCGGGTCAGTTGCTCCAGGCGCTCGCGCTCACGGGCCAGATGTTGATGTTCCAGCGCCTGGCGCAGGATCAGGAGCATTTCTTCGTCGTTCCAGGGTTTGCTGATATAGCGGTCGATCTGCCCTTCGTTGATGGCCTTGATGATCGCCGAAGGGTCGGCATACCCCGTCAACATGATCCGCGTGGTCGCCGGATACAGCTGGTGAACGTTGGCCAGCAAGGTGGCGCCGTCCATGTTGGGCATCCGCGCGTCACTCATCACCAGATCGACCGGGCGTTGCGCCATCATTTCCAGTGCCTGGGTACCGCTGGTGGCGAGCAACACATCATAGGGCTGGCCACGCAGCAGACGGCGCAGGCTGTTGAGGATCGACTCCTCGTCATCGACCAGCAACACGGTGGGCCGGTGGGTCAAAGTCGGGGCGGATTGCTCTTCCATGGCGAGGCCTCACGGGAAACGGTGGACATGACAGGCGTCTCGGCAGACCTCCTCGCTTGCCCGCGCCTCAGTGACAGGCTAGATGATTTTTTCGCGCAGACCGCACAAATCATCGGGTAAGGCGAAGTGCCGAAGGGGCAACTATGCTCAAGTCGCTGGACGACACCATCGGCCTGCGCGCAGGCGTGTGATGAGGGGAAAAGGATGCTCCCGATGACGAACGTGCGTGAACTTGCGGGTATTGCGCCATGAGTGTGCAACCCGGGCAAATCAATCGTCGCGTACTGATCGTCGACGATACGGCGTCGATCCACGGCGATTTCGAGAAAATCCTCAAACCCGCCACGATTGAAGACGACAGCCTGGACGAAACCGAAAGCCTGCTGTTCGGCACCCCGTCCACCGCGTCTACCACGCAAAAAGAACATTTCGAGCTGGATTCGGCCTTTCAGGGGCGCGAAGCCCTGGACAAGGTCGAGGCCGCCCTGGCCGCTGGTCGTCCTTACGCCATGGCCTTCATCGACATGCGCATGCCACCGGGCTGGGACGGCCTGGAAACCATCGAACGGCTCTGGCAGGTCGATCCCAAGCTGCAAGTGGCCCTGTGCACCGCCTACTCCGACTACTCCTGGGAAGACATCGACGAGCGGTTGCCGCTTAACGATCGCCTGCTGATCCTGAAAAAACCCTTCGATGCGATCGAAATCCGCCAGATGGCCAGCGCTCTGACCGTCAAATGGCAAATGACCGAAGACGCCGCGCTGAAGATGAACCTGCTGGAACAAGCCGTGCAGGACCGCACGCGGGAGCTGTCCGACGCCAACATCATCGTGCAGAACAGCCCGACCATCCTTTACCGGTTGCGCGGCGAGCCATCGTTTCCGCTGATGTACATCTCCCACAACATCACCCGCTACGGGCATGTCGCGGCCGATCTGGTGGGGGCGGCCAACTGGGCGCAGGTGCTGATCCATCCGGACGATCAGGCCAATGTCGATGCCGCCATGGCGCGGGTGCTGGACCGGCATGCCCTGGGCGCTTCGATCGAGTTTCGCCTGCGCACCGGTCAGGGCACCTGGCGCTGGGTGGAGAACCGCTACATCCCGGTGCGCGACCACGACGGCCGGCTGCTGGAAGTGGAAGGCATCATCCTCGACATCACCGAACGCCGGGTGGCCGAGGAGAAAATGGCCCAGCTGGCCCGTACGGACGGCCTCACCGGGCTGGCCAATCGCGCCACACTGATCGAACGCCTGCATCAAGCCTTTGCCGCCGCACGTCGGGGGGCGGCGCCATTCGCGGTGTTTTACCTGGACCTGGATCACTTCAAGCGAATCAACGACACCCTCGGTCATCCGGTCGGCGACCTGCTGTTGCAGCAAGTGGCACAACGGATCAAATCCGGCGTTCGGGAAAACGATGTAGTGGCGCGTCTGGGTGGCGATGAATTCGCGATCCTGCAACTGGACGTCAGCGAACCGACCCAATCCGCCGCCATGGCCACCAAGATCCTTGAGGCTCTGCAGGCGCCCTATCAACTGGCCGGCAACGCCGTGCGCATTTCGGTCAGCATCGGCATCAGCAGCTACAGCCCCGCCAGCTTCGATGCCGACAGCCTGTTGGGACAGGCCGACATGGCGCTGTACCGCGCCAAGGAGTCCGGACGCAATCAGTATCACTTCCACTCCGAGGAAATCACCCGGGAGGTGGCCGAGCGCATGGTCCTTGCCGAAGAGTTGACGACGGCCCTCACCCAAGGAGGGCTGAAGCTCGATTACATGCCGGAAGTGGACCTGCACAGCGGCAAGATTCTCGGCATGGCCGCGCAGGTCAGTTGGCAACATCCCAGGCTTGGCCTGCTGCCGGCGTCGGCCTTCGTACCGGCGGCAGAAAAGACCGGCGCAATCATTCCACTCGGACGCTGGATCCTCGATCACGCTTGCTGGCAGATGCGTCAGTGGCAAAACGAGGGAGTGGCGCCACCGGTGATGGCGATCAAGATTTCCCTGGCACAGCTCAAGTCCGGTCCCGAACTGATCTACGACGTGTTGCGCACCACGGCCCGCTGGGAGCTGGCGCCATGGGATCTGCGTTTCGATGTCACCGAAGCCACACTGGCCCAGACCCAATGGACACACAACGATGCGTTGCCGCGCCTGCGCGAGTTGGGTGTGACCATCGCCATCGATGATTTCGGCACCGAATACTCATCGTTCGACTACCTGAAAACCTACCGGGTCAATCACCTCAAACTCGCCCAGTCCCTGATCGACAATGCGGCTCAGGATGAAGACGGCGCCAATCGGCTGCGGGCGATCGTCAATTTCGCCCGGGACCTGGCAATCGACATCAGCGCCGAAGGCGTCACGCCTGAGGATCAGGGCAGTGCCCTGGTGTCCTGCGCACCGTTGAAAAACGTGCAGGGCTTCAGCTTGAGCGAAGCGGTCAGCCCTGAACAGGCAGCCCGACTGCTGAAGGACTGGAGTGCGGCCGCCCCGCTGCCCAAGGAGGATGAAGGATGAAAACGCCTTTTCCCCAGACCAACCGGCGGATTCTGATCGTCGACGATACGCCAGCGATCCATGCCGATTTCCGCAAGATCCTCGCCCCCGAGAGCGGTGGCGAAGCGGATCTGAGCGGTCTTGAACAAACGCTGTTCGGTACCCGCCAGTCGCCGCATCTGACCTTCCAGCTCGACTCTGCCTACCAGGGCCAGGAAGCCTTGAAACTGGTGCAACACGCGCTGGACGAAGGCCGTCCCTATGCCCTCGCCTTCACCGACATGCGGATGCCGCCCGGCTGGGATGGTCTGGAAACCATTGAAAAACTGTGGGAGGTCGATCCCAACCTGCAAATCGCGCTGTGCACCGCCTACTCCGACTACAGCTGGGAAGCCATGGCCGAGCGCCTGGAGTTCGGCGATCAGTTACTGATCCTGAAAAAACCGTTCGACACCCTGGAAATCCGGCAGATGGCCAATGCCCTGACCTGGAAATGGCAACTGGCCCAGGACGCGGCGTTGAAGATGCTCAGCCTCGAACAAACCATCGAGGCGCGCGTGCACGAGTTGCTCAAGGTCTCGCACCTGTTGCAGTACGACAGCCTCACGGGCCTGCCCAACAGCACCTTGCTCGGCGACCGTCTGACCCAGTCACTGGCCGCATGCCGGCGCCATGACAAACAACTGGTGGTGATGTTTCTCGGCCTGGATCGTTTCAAGCGCATCAACAATGCCTTGGGCCATCCGGCGGGCGACGAGATGCTCAAACGGGTCGGCCAGCAACTGCTGGCCTGCGTGCGCGAATCGGACTCGGTCTTTCGCTATGGCTCCGACGAGTTCGTGGTGATGCTCAGCGACATCAACCACCCGCAGCAGACGCGCAGCATCGCCGAAAAACTGCTGGCGGCCATCCGTGAGCCACAGACGATTGTCGGTCACGACGTCAGTGTCACCGCCAGCGTGGGCATCAGTATTTATCCGGACGACGGACTGGAAGCCATCGACCTGATCAAAAAAGCCGAAACGGCCATGCGCAATGCCAAGGAAAGCGGCCCGAACGAGATCGGTTTCTTCATCGAGGCCATGAACCAGCGTGCCCGGGAACAGCAAGGCATCGAGTCGGGCATCCGCCAGGCCCTGCAACGGCACGAATTCGTCCTGCACTACCAGCCGAAAATCGATCTGGGCAGCGGCCGGGTGGTGGGCGCCGAAGCGCTGGTGCGTTGGCAAAAACCGGGACATGGCTGGGTGTATCCATCGGAGTTCATCCCCGTGGCCGAAGACAGCGGCCTGATCGTGCCACTGAGCAAATGGGTGCTGGGCGAAGCTTGTCGTCAGACGCGAGACTGGCAAAAAGCCGGGCTGCCGCCGATCCGCATGTCGGTCAACACCTCGGCCATCGACTTTCGCCAGCGCCTCTTTGTCGAGGGCATCGAACAGGTGCTGGAGGAGACCGGGCTGGATCCCGTCCTGCTGGAACTGGAGATCACCGAGGGCGTGCTGATGCAGAACGTCGACGCGACCATGAGCGCGTTGAACCGGTTGAAAGCGCTGGGGGTCAAGCTGGCCATCGATGATTTCGGGACCGGGTATTCCAGCCTGAGTTACCTGCGGCGGTTCCCCATCGATGTGCTGAAAATCGATCAGTCGTTCATTCGCGGCCTGAGCCATGACAGCAGCGATGCCGCGCTGGTCGGCGCGATCATCAGCCTGGGCAAGAGCCTGAACCTGAACGTCATCGCCGAAGGGGTGGAGACCGCGCAACAGTTGGCTTTTCTCAGGTCCCACCACTGCGAGGAAGGCCAGGGCTACTACTTCAGCAAGGCCCTGCCGGCGGACGCCTTCGCCCGCCTGCTGATGACCGGGTTGCCGGGGCCATGGAGCGCATCATGAACACGCCGCCGAGGTGCCCGTCCCGCAGCGTTCTGTTCCTGCTGCTGTTCGTTCCCTGCGCCAATACCGTTGCCGCGCCGCTGGACGAGCCGCTGAAACCCTTGCCCGAGATTCCGAAACAGGACCCGAAGCGCGTCGAACTGGGTCGCCAGCTTTTCCACGATCCACGGCTATCGGTCAACAACACCCTGTCCTGCGCCAGTTGCCATCAACTGGACAAGAACGGGGCCGACAGCCGCGCCTTTTCCCCGGGCTTCGATGGACAACCGGTAGCGGTCAACACGCCGACCGTGCTCAACGCCAGCCTCAATTTCCGCCAGTTCTGGGACGGTCGCGTCGAAACGCTGGAAGAGCAGACCAATGTCGTCATCACCAGCCCCCACGAAATGGGCAGCGACTGGAAAACCGTTGTGCAACGGATCGCCGACGAACCCGACTATCGCCAGTCTTTCAGCGCCGCCTACCCGGATGCCGTGACGAAAGCCAATATCCAGAACGCCCTGGCGGCCTACGAACGCACGCTGCTGACACCCGACTCACGCTTCGATCAGTACCTTTTGGGCAACACGGACATCCTGACCCTGGATGAAAAATACGGCTATCAGCGTTTCAAGGACTACGGCTGTATCGCCTGCCATCAGGGGGTGAACATCGGCGGCAACATGTTCCAGAAGTTCGGGGTGTTCGGCGACTACATCGCCGATCGCGGCAACCCGACGCTGGCCGACCAGGGGCGGTTCAACGTGACCGGCGACGAAGACGATCGCGCCGTGTTCAAGGTGCCGAGCCTGCGCAACGTCGCGCTGACCGCGCCGTACTTCCACGACGGCTCGGCGCCCACCCTCGAACGGGCCGTGGATGTGATGTTCCAGTATCAGTTGGGCCGCATGCCGAGCGAGGAAGACAAGGCACTGATCATCGAGTTTCTCAAGACCCTGACCGGGCACTGGGAGGGCAAGCCATGATGAAGATGTCACGCCGGGTCAGCCTGATATTGCTCGGGCTTGTCGCCGTGCTGCTGGCCTCGACCCTGGTTTTTCTGTACCTCAAGTCCAGCTCCGAGCAGACCACGACCTACACCGAATCCCGGGACCTGATCCGCCAGATCAAGCAACAGGACGCCCTGTGGGAAAGCGAAATCCTCAAGGCCCGGGTGGCGATCTCGCACAATTACGACCCGCTGGTCTCACCGATGAACGAGATGAACCGCCTGTGGGCACGCTTCGACACCATGGAGTCCGGGCACGGGCGCAACGACTCCACGCAATGGGATGAGGCCCACGAAGGGTTCCTGAAAGCCATGCAGGAAAAGACCCGTCTGGTCGAACAGTTCAAGTCGCACAACGCGTTGTTGCGCAACTCCCTGGCGTTTCTGCCGACCGCCGAGGATGACATTCAGGCGCAGCTGACCAATCTGTCCGACCTCGACAAG
This sequence comes from Pseudomonas sp. GW821-FHT09E04, assembly GCF_059416185.1. Taxonomy (NCBI): domain Bacteria; kingdom Pseudomonadati; phylum Pseudomonadota; class Gammaproteobacteria; order Pseudomonadales; family Pseudomonadaceae; genus Pseudomonas; species Pseudomonas sp. GW821-FHT09E04. The sequence continues at coordinate 87,526 of NZ_JBWKOR010000006.1, read as the reverse complement.
ATTCAATTGCAGAACATCGTCACCGACACCTATGACCTGCTGCTCAGCGCACTGGAATTCGCCCAGGTCGCCTCCGACGACAAGGCGGCCGATATCGAGCTGGGTTTGAACAAACTGACGGTGAACGCGCAACGCTTGCCCCGGGACTTCCAGACGCCGATCAGGATCCTGAGCAATCACATCACCCTGATCCTGCGCGAGCAGCCGATCGTCAACCGCCTGCTCGACCAGATCGAAGCCATTCCCGTGGCCGAGCGCCTGGACACCATCACCAACATGCTCGATCAGGATCAGCAGCGGGTCGAAAAGATCGACCAGAAATACCATTTCTACCTGCTGCTGTTTTCCGTCCTGCTGATGTTGTCACTGCTGTGGCTGGCCATCCGCCTGATCCGCAGCTTCGCCGAGATCAACCGGGTCAACGCGGCCCTGCAAACCGCCAACGATGTGCTGGAACAAAGGGTCGATGAACGGACCCGCGAGCTCAAGAACGTCCAGAGCGAATTGCTCGACGCCGCGCGCCAGGCCGGCATGGCCGAAATCGCGACCAACGTGTTGCACAACGTCGGCAACGTGCTCAACAGCGTGAACATTTCCTCCGACCTGATCTCGCGAAAACTGCGCAGCAGCAAGGCCCTGGGATTGGGCAAGGCCATGCAACTGATCAACGAACACCCGGACGACCTCGGGCCATTCCTGACCGAGGACGCCAAGGGCAAGTTGCTGCCCGGCTATCTCAACCAACTGGTAGGCGCCATCGCCCAGGAACAGCAGGAAATGGCCGACGAACTGGCCCAGATGAACAAGAGCGTCGATCACATCAAGGACATCGTCGCCACCCAGCAATCCTATGCCGGGGCCAACAGCATGACAGAGCCGCTGTACATCAACGAGCTGCTCGAAGACGCCCTGCGCATGAATGCCGGCGCACTCACCCGGCACCATGTCACGGTGGTCAAGGAGTACGGCGACGTGCCTCAGGTGATGGGCGACAAACACCGTTTGCTGCTGATCCTGATCAACCTCATCAGCAACGCCAAGTACGCGATGTCCGACCTCAGCAACCGCCCACGGACCATGACCCTGGGCGTGAAGATCGTCGACGAGAGTTTTCTGGAAATCAGCGTCAGGGACGATGGCGAAGGCATCGCCCCGGAAAACATGACACGGATCTTTGCCCACGGCTTCACGACCCGCAAGGAGGGTCATGGCTTCGGCCTGCACAGCTGCGCCCTGGCGGCCATCGAGATGAACGGCCATCTCACCGCCCACAGTGACGGGCCGGGGCTGGGCGCCATGTTCACCCTGCAGATTCCGCTGATCACCGTAACGGAGAACGCATGAGCGAACTGTCGAACCGCCGCATTCTGCTGATCGACGACATGCCGTCAATCCACGAAGACTTTCGCAAGATCCTCGCCCCGACACAGGCGCAGTCAGCGGAACTGGACGAGATGGAAGCGGCCCTGTTCGGCGCACCTGCCAAGCCCCGGCGAGCAACGTTCGAACTGGACTCGGCCTATGGCGGTGAAGAAGGTCTGGCCAAACTCAACCTGGCCTTGCAGGAGCAGTGCCCGTACGCCCTGGCCTTTGTCGACATGCGCATGCCCGACGGTTGGGACGGGGCGAAAACCATCGAGCACCTCTGGCAACAGGATCCGCAATTGCAGGTGGTGGTGTGCACCGCTTATTCCGACTATTCCTGGGACGAACTGCTGGATCGCCTGCACGCCCATGACCGATTGCTGATCCTGAAAAAGCCGTTCGACAACATCGAAGTCCAGCAGATGGCCAACACCCTGCTGACCAAATGGCAGATGACCGAACGCGCGTCGCTGCAAATGCATCACCTGGAACATTTGGTTGACCAGCGCACCGCCCAGTTCAAGCAGGCCAGCGAAGCCTTGCAGCGAGAGATCGACGAACGCAAGCAACTGGAAGGCCAGTTGGTGCAGTCGGAAAAACTCGCCTCGCTGGGGCAACTGGCGGCCGGGGTTGCCCATGAAATCAACAACCCGATCGGGTTCATTTCCTCCAACCTCGGCACGCTCGACGGCTACTTCCAGCAGTTGCTGGCCATGCTCGGCGCCTATCACGCCGCCGGGCAGACTCTGGCCGCCGAACCCGCTGCGCAGTTGCAGCAACTGCGCGAACACCTCGAAGTGGATTTTCTGCTCGAAGACATTCCGGTGCTGATCCGCGAATCCAAGGAAGGCATCGGCCGGGTCGGGCAGATCGTCAAGGACCTCAAGGACTTCTCCCGGGTCGATACCCAGCAGCAATGGCAGTGGGCGAACCTGCAACAGGGCATCGACTCGACCCTGAACATCGTCGCCAGCGAACTCAAGTACAAGGCCGATGTGGTCAAGGAGTATCAGGACCTTCCGGACATCGAATGCCTGCCCTCGCAGATCAATCAGGTCATCATGAACCTGGTGGTCAACGCGGCGCAGGCCATGGGCGCCGAACGCGGCACCATTACCCTGCGCACCGCTGTGCAGGGGGAGTCGGCGATTATCGAAGTGGCCGACAACGGCTCGGGCATTGCGCCCGAGACCCTGCAGAAAATCTTCGACCCGTTTTTCACGACCAAACCCGTAGGCCAGGGGACAGGGCTGGGGTTGTCCCTGTCCTATGGCATCGTGAAGAAACACGGCGGGGACATTTCCGTCAGCAGCACGCCGGGCACCGGAACAACGTTTCGTGTGCAACTGCCATTGCGCCAGACCCGGCCTGCGGCCTGAGGTCAGGTCAGTTCAGGTCGCTTCCTGGAAATCCATTTCCGGTGGCTGGCGACGGAATCCGCCGGTCAGCACCGCCAGATACACCACGCCAATCGCCAGCCAGCTCAGGCCCAGATACACCGCCAGGTGATCGAGGCTGACCATCAGCCACAAGTCCGCGACCAGACCGATGAACGGGAAGACCAGAAACAGCACCAGCTCGCGCAGGCCTTTTTTCTCGCCGCCAATCCAGTAATGGAAGATCACCGACAGGTTGACCAGACTGAAGGCCAGGAACGCGCCGAAGTTGATGAACGAGGTCGAGGTGGTCACATCGAGTTTCAGCGCCAGCAACGCCACCACCGCGCAGAGCAGGATGCTGTTGACCGGCGTGCCGAAGCGCTCGTGCAAGGTGCCGAAGAACGACTTGGGCAACACACCGTCACGGCCCATCGCGAACAGCAGCCGCGAACCACTGGCCTGGGCGGACAGACCCGAGGCGAACTGACCGACAATCAGGCCGATCAGGAAGATCGAGACGAACAGGTCACCACCAATGTTGCGTGCAATTTCGTAGGCCGCCGAGTCGACGTTGTCGAACTGGAACGATGGATGCGCGATCTGCACGAAGTACGACACACCGACGAAAATCAGCCCGCCGATCAGAGTGATCAACATGATTGCCCGAGGGATGGTGCGGCGCGGGTCGCGGGTTTCTTCGGTGAGGGTGCTGACCGCATCGAAACCGAGGAACGAGTAGCAGGCGATGGCCGCGCCACTCATGATCAGCGGCATCTGCATGTCGCCGTTGAAGAACGGTTTGATCGACCACAGCGGTGTGCTGGCATCACCGCCGATGTAATGCACGCACAGGGCGACGAAAGCGACCAGCACCAGGAACTGCACCAGCATCAGCAAGGCGTTGATGCCGTTGGCCAGTTTCAGGCCGATGATGTTGATCGCGCTGGTGATGCCGATGAACGCCAGCACCCAGATCCACTGCGGGATCGACGGGAAGGCCGAAGCGAGGTACGCGGCGCCGATCAGCCAGATCGCCATCGGCAAAAACAGGTAATCGAGCAGCACCGCCCAACCGGCGATGAAACCGAGTTTCGGGCTGATGGCCTTGCGCACATAGCTGTAGGCCGAACCGGCCACCGGAAACACGGCGGCCATGTGGCCGTAACTCATGGCGGTGAAGAACATCGCCACCAGTGCCGCCAGATACGCGGCCGGCACCATGCCGGCGGTGGATTGGGCGAGGATGCCGAACGTGCCGAGGACAATGATCGGCGTCATGTAGGCGATGCCGAACAGCACCACCGACCCCAGCGAAAGGGTGCGTTGCAAACGAGCCATGGGCGACTTACTCCGGATTTTATTGGATTTATGGCAGAGGCCGAGTTCGGCGAATGTTTCGGGTGTTGCTGATCGTTCCCACGTCGAGGCGTCGAACCGTCCGCGTGGGAATGCCTCAATGGACGCTCTGCGTCCGCTCTTGGGACGCAGAGCGTCCCGGGCTGCATTCCCACGCAGAGCGTGGGAACGATCGGGTAAAACGGGTCAAGGGATCAGCAGCTCTCGTACTCCCGAGGCGTGTTCAACCACCTCCCCCGGCAACCTCAACCGCTGATCATCCAGATAGCGGTAATCCTTGCGCGCCAGTTCCAACTGGCCGAAATCCAGTTCAACGCCGAACCGCCCTTCCTCACGCCCGGCCTCGAACAGCACCGTGCCCAGCGGATCCACCAGCGCACTGCCGCCGGCAAACATCAACCCGTCATCCCCGGCTTCCACACGGTTGACCATCAGCGCAAACGCCTGGTTTTCCTGGGCCCGGGCCATGATCGCGGTGCGGTGAGTCGGCCCGTACGGATCCATGTTGCCGTTGGTGACGATCAGCAACTCGGCGCCCAGTTGCGCCAGGGCGCGGGCCGATTCCGGGAACTCGATGTCGTAGCAGATCAACAGGCCGACCCGCACGCCGTTCCACAGGCAGGTGGCGTAACGGTCGCCGGCCTCGAACACACCGCGATCCGACGCCCAGAGGTGGGTCTTGCGGTATTTGAGGGCGATGCCTTCGGGGGTGACCAGCAGCGTGGTGTTGTAGAAACGGCCGTTGTCGTTTTCGGCCATGCCGATCACCACGGCGATGTTGCGTTCGCGAGCCGCGGCCTGCACCGCGCTGACGGTCGGGCCGTCTACCGGCTCGGCGATCTGCGCCACGGTGTCAGCGGTCGGAAAGCCCATCAGGTGGGTCTCGGGGAACACGATCAGTTGCGTGTCGGCCGGGCACGCGGCAATCGCCGCCAGGGCGCGTTCGAGGTTGTACGCCGTGTCTTTGTCACGGCCCGCCAGTTGGGCGAGTTCGACTTTCATGGGGAGTCCTTGTTATGAGCGCCGGGCGCCGAAAGATTGCCCGGCGGCTGTCTGTGGGCCAGTATGCTTCGCATTCGACTGGCCAGGGAATTACGCGGCCGGGGTAACCCGATAGGGGTAGAGGCATGACTCTTTCGTTTGACGACATCACCTGGCACCGCGCCGTCGGGCAGTTGATCGACGCCCTCGACAAGCCGAATTTCTGGGCGCAACTGGTGCGCCTGCTCGACCAGTACGTCCCGTTCGATAGCTGGGTGGCGCTGCTGTTCAGCGCCGACCGTCACCCTCAGGTGTTCGCCGAATGCCCGGGCGAAGACGGCAGTCCCGACCAGTTGTTCCAGGATTATCTGCGCGGGTTGTACCTGCTCGACCCGTTCTACATCGCCTGTCGCGAGCAATCGCGCACCGGGTTGTATCGCCTGTCGGAGGTCGCGCCGGAGCATTTCGAGCTGACCGAGTATTACCAGCGATACTTTCGTCTGAATGTGGTGGCCGACGAAATCCAGTTCAATTGCCAGCTCGAAGGCGACCGCACGCTGTGCCTGTCACTGGGCAGCAAGCAGCGCTTCAGCGGCGAGCAGATCGCCCTGCTGTCGCTGATCCAGCCGTGGGTGCTTGGCCTGTTGCGCCAGCGCCTGCCCTACGAAATCAATGAAATCGTCGCCCTCGCCCCGTCGCCGGCGCAACCGGACTGGCGGGTGCAGCTTGAAGCGTCGGTGCAGCAACTCAAGGGCGCGCAACTGACCGCCCGGGAACTGGATGTCGGGCGTTTGATGCTCAGCGGTTGCTCCAGTAAAGAAATCGCCCGTAAGCTGGAAATCTCTGTTGAAACCGTGAAAGTCCATAAGAAACACATGTACAGCAAGCTGGGGATCAAGTCCCAGTCGGAGCTGTTTTCGATCTTTCTGCAGGCGCAGAACGCCTGACTGCCGCAAAAAAACCGTCCGAACCAAGGAAACCGTATGAGCCTGTCACTCCTGAGCCGCTACGCCTTCTTTGCCGTCTGCGTGATTTTCACCCTCGCCAGCCTGCCCTTTCTCGACCATGACTGGTTGTGGCCGATCACCGCCGTCACCGGGGTGCTGAGCCTGATCGGTCTGTTCGACCTGATGCAGAGCCCCCACGCGGTACGCCGCAACTATCCGATCCTGGGCAACATCCGCTATCTGGTCGAGGGTATTCGCCCGGAAATCCGCCAGTACCTGCTGGAATCCGACAGCGATGCCCTGCCCTTCTCCCGCGCCCAGCGTTCGCTGGTGTACTCGCGGGCCAAGAACGAAAGCGCCGACAAACCGTTCGGCACCCTGATCGATGTGTATCAGTCCGGTTTCGAGTTCATCGGTCACTCGATGCGCCCGGCGCCGTTGAGCGACCCGAACAGCTTTCGCGTGACCGTTGGCGGCCCGCAATGCACCCAGCCGTACTCGGCGTCGGTGTTCAACATTTCGGCCATGAGTTTTGGCTCCCTCAGCGCCAACGCGATCCGCGCGCTGAACCAGGGTGCGAAACTCGGCAACTTCGCCCACGACACCGGTGAAGGCAGCATCAGCCCGTATCACCGCGAAAACGGCGGCGACCTGACCTGGGAACTGGGCAGCGGCTACTTCGGCTGCCGCACCAGCGACGGCCGTTTCGACCCGGAACGTTTCGCCGCCCAGGCGCAGACCTCGCAAGTGCGGATGATCGAAATCAAGATGAGCCAGGGCGCCAAACCCGGCCACGGCGGGATTCTGCCCAAGCACAAGGTGACCCAGGAAATCGCCGACACCCGCGGCATTTCCATGGGCGAAGACTGCATCTCACCGTCCCGCCACAGCGCGTTCTCCACGCCGATCGAGATGATGCATTTCATCCAGCAATTGCGTGAACTGTCCGGCGGTAAACCGGTGGGCTTCAAGTTCTGCCTCGGCCATCCGTGGGAGTTTATGGGCATCGCCAAGGCCATGCTGGAAACCGGCATCCTGCCGGACTTCATCGTGGTCGACGGCAAGGAAGGCGGCACTGGCGCCGCGCCGGTGGAGTTCACCGACCACATCGGCGTGCCGATGCGCGAAGGTCTGTTGTTTGTGCACAACACGCTTGTGGGCTTGAATCTGCGGGACAAGATCAAACTCGGCGCCAGCGGCAAGATCGTCAGCGCCTTCGACATCGCCAGCGTCCTGGCCATCGGCGCCGACTGGGCCAACTCGGCGCGCGGCTTCATGTTCGCCATCGGCTGCATCCAGTCGCAAAGCTGCCACACCAACAAATGCCCGACCGGCGTCGCCACCCAGGACAATCTGCGCCAGCGCGCGCTGGTGGTGCCGGACAAGGCGCAGCGGGTCTACAACTTCCACCGCAATACGTTGAAGGCGCTGGCAGAAATGCTCGCCGCCGCCGGCCTCGAACATCCATCGCAACTGTCGGCCAAGCATCTGGTTCGGCGCATGTCGGCGACCGAGATCAAACTGTTCTCGCAGCTGCACGTGTTCCTGAAACCGGGGGAGTTGCTCACCGGGGAAGTGAACGGCGAGTTCTATTCGCGGATGTGGCAGATGGCTAGAGCGGACAGTTTTGAGCCGCAGGAAATAGCGGCCGCCTAGTCATTGACCGAGGCGCCAGTCCGATCAGGCTGGCGCCCTCAGGTATGACGTTCGCGAAACAGCACAAAGCGGAAAAAGCAGTACCCCAGAAGCGCATTCACCAGTGAAAACACCGCGACCGTCATCAACCCCGGCAGATGGCGGGCATCGGCGACCCACCCGACGCCGTAACTCAGGATGCTCATCACACCGATAAACGCCAGGTACACCCATAAGGGCGTTTCAAGCTCGAACGTATACAGCGCATTCATGTAGAACGAGAACGCTGCGGCGAAACAGAATGCCGCGAAGTTGCTCGCCGATTGATCAAACTCAGCGGCAGTGATCAGTACGAAAAAGATCTGCCAGTGGATCAGCATGCTGGCGAGGCCAATGATCATTGGCGCGGAAAATCCCTTCCACAAGACATTCATCGCAGATCCCTGTTGTTGCGGTTCAAGGCGGGATTTCACGCTAGGGCAAGGCGCGGGCGGGGTCTACTGTCAGAAATTACAGGTCGGTAGTGGTTTCTGACCAACGGTCACCATTGCAGCAACCGGCCGTGAGGCGGCTCTTTCATGACGATGAAGCCGTAATCTCCGATCAGGTAGATGCGGTAATAGAGTCGATCCACCAACGCTGGAAACCCCTGATAGCCGACGCGGGTGGCGTTGCGCCGTTCGCGTTCCGCGACCACGTTGGTGATACCGGCCGACGGCAGGTTTTCCGCGAGCATGAAGTAGTCGATGTTCAGCAAGTAGCGCAGCACCGGCAGCTGCCTGAAGGTGCCCTCTGCACCCGCCAGCCAGCGGTCGGAGTAAGTCACTGACATATAAATCCGTTTGGCTTCGCGCAGTTCGCGATGGGAGGAAATGTCCTGGCTGAGGCTGTACAGGGCGCTATTGGCGAAGGTTTTTTCCATCATCAGCACCCGCCCGTAAGCGAAGGACAGCGACAACGTTGCCAGAAGCGGAATGGCCAACAACAGGGGCAGCCGCGAGTGCAGCGACGTCAACCCGACATAGGCCAGATAGAACAGCAAGATCAGCAGCACGCCGAACCCCATCAGGGTGCGTGCGCCTTCGTTGAAGTCGCGAAACAGCAGCGTCATGCCCGGCACCAGCAGCACAATCAACGGCAGCGTCAGCAGGCAGATGAAGCTCAGGAGCAAACCTTGTGCGGTGGGCTCATTGCGCAGGCGAATCTGCCGTCCCAACCGCACACCACCGAACAGTGCACACAGCACCAACACAACGAATACAGCCGTGTAGCCGCCGTGAAACAGCAGCGCAACTTTCTCCATCACCCGACCGATATTGATGCCGATCTGCAACAGCGGATCAGCGCTACCGTTGAGCAACTCCGTGCGCCCGGATTCCGTGAACGGATAGGCCGTGACCGCATAGATCAGCACCGCCAGCACCAGTTGCGCCAGCCTCCATCCCGACAGGCGCCAGAACTCCGCCCACGGCACTCGCCGATGAACATTCCTCAGCAACTCCACACAACACAGCCCGAGAAACACATTGAGACTGACCTGATACAACCCGATCGCCAGCGCCAGTAACACCGACGGCACCAGCCATCGCTGTATTTTGGAATTACCACAAAAAGTGATCGCATAAATCACCGCGACCAGACTCAGGGCCATGCCGGCCCCGTCGTATTGATAGGACAGGTTCTGCAACAGGAACGGGTTGTACCAGAGCGGCAACGGCACCAGGCAACAGGCCAGGGTCGGTTCGGGGAAATAGTGAAAGGTCAGACGAGTAAGGGCCAATGACATGGCCACCGTGGCGAGCAACAACGGCAAAGGAAAGATGTTCGGCGCAGCGCCGGTGAACGTCAGCGCCTGATACAGCCAGTCCATGAACAACCGCCCCTGCCCGGCCCAGACATTGCCGGCAGCCAGGGTGCGCCAGTTGTCGTCGATGTAGGGGAAGTCGGCGAGGATCAGCGGCAGGATGTACAGCGTCGTGGCAAGCAGGAAAAACAGCACGACCTGACGGCGGCCGAGTTCTCGTACGAGAAAATCGCTCATCCTCATTTCAGTGCCTCTGTTCACTGCTGTGCTGATTTCGACAGTGATAAAGCTTGGAACATGACAAAGGATCAGAAGTCGTTTTCACCGGTCTTTCAGACCAGCGGTTTTAAACCTGCACCAACGAAAAAGCCCCGGCCAATCGACCGGGGCTTTCGCGTTTCAGCACTGGCGTTTTACGACGCCGAACGCACCGCGCCCCGGGACGCATCGCTCGGTTGCAGCTTGAACACGTAGAACAACACGGTCAGCAGCACCAGGAACGCCGGGCCGACATACAGCGCCACGCGAGTGTCCGGGAAGTACGCCATCAGACCTACCACCAGCACCAGGAACGCCAGCGCCAGATAGGAACTGACCGGGAACAGCCACATCTTGTACTTCAGGCCGGCACGTTCGCTGGCGCTCAGGCCTTTGCGGAATTTCAGCTGAGCCAGCAGGATCATCACCCAGGTCCAGATCGCACCGAAGGTGGCGATCGAGGTGACCCAGACGAAGACTTTTTCCGGCACCAGATAATTCAGCAACACACCCAGCAGCAGGGCGAAAATCGACAGCAGCAATGCCCGACGCGGCACGCCGTTGCTCGACGTGCGGGCGAAACCGGCCGGCGCCTGACCGTTCTGCGCCAGGCTGTAGAGCATGCGCCCGGTGCTGAAGATGCCGCCGTTGCACGACGACAGTGCGGCGGTGATCACCACGAAGTTAATGATGCCGGCAGCGGTCTTGATGCCCAGACGCTCGAAGGTCATCACGAACGGACTGCCCTGAGTGCCGATTTCATTCCACGGGTAGATCGACAGGATCACGAACAGCGCGCCGACGTAGAACAACAGAATCCGCCAGAACACCGAGCCAATCGCATTGGGAATGGTCTTCTGCGGGTTCTTCGCTTCACCGGCGGTCAGGCCGATCATTTCCACACCGAGGTAGGCGAACATCACCATTTGCAGGGACATCAGCACGCCCGTCACGCCGTTGGGCATAAAGCCGCCGTGGGCCCACAGGTTGGAAATCCCCAGCGCCACGCCGTCGTTGCCGAAACCGAAGGCGATGATACCGATGCCGCCGAGTACCATGGCGATGATGGTGACGATCTTGATCAGGGCGAACCAGAACTCGAACTCACCGAAGGCCTTCACCGCGATCAAGTTGATCGAGCCCATGCTGATCAGCGCCGCCAGCGCCCAGATCCAGCGCGGCACATCGGGGAACCAGATGCCCATGTACACCGCCACCGCGGTGATTTCCGCGACGCAGGTCACCAGCCACAGGAACCAGTAGTTCCAGCCAGTCAGAAAGCCCGCCAACGGGCCGAGATAATCCTGTGCGTAACGGCTGAAGGAGCCGGCGACCGGGTTGTGCACGGCCATCTCGCCGAGGGCGCGCATGATCACCAGGATCGCCAGACCACCGATGATGTAAGACAGCATGATCGCCGGGCCGGCCATTTCGATGGCCTTGGCCGAACCGAGAAACAGACCGACACCGATACAGGCGCCGAGCGCCATCAGGCGAATGTGCCGTTCGCCGAGTTCGCGTTTGAGCGGGCCGCCTTGAGCGGTCTCGCCATGAGGCAGGTGATTGCCTGTTGGCATTTGGGGACATCCTCGTCTTGTTATTGGATAGACCACCGTGTGTCGAAGCGTCGGCCGATAGGCCTTGGCTTCCCGACACCGCGCCTGCCTCGTGGGCAGATGCGTCCTGCAGGGCCAGACCTGGAGGATCAGCGGGCTGGCAGTATAAAAAGCTTCCAGCAGGAAATTTCACTCTAAAAGACGCGATATTCAGCGACATAATTCGCCAATCATCGGACTTTCGAGATAAACACTCCTGAAAAAACCGGATTATTCACTGCCGAAATGGGCGCCGAGTATTGCACAGCAATGGTGCAGCGTCATGCCCCTACCCAAGTCGTATTTACCCGCGCACTGCTCTAATCCGGCCCTGTCGGGCTTGCAGTCCAGCATTGCGAAGCGACTGCCCGGTTTGCAGATTTGTTCAGGCTCGCCCCTTCACAATTTTTTCACCCGCGCCAACCACCGACTAAGCTTCAGACAAGTCCGATCAATCTGCGTGAATGGATCAATCGACTATGGGCGCTTTGTGGCAAACCGATTCGAGTGAAAAAGTGGTTCCGACTGAACGTGTGGATGAAGCGCCTGCACCTGAGAAACCCCGTCGTAATCGGCATGGGTGGAAGGCTTTCTGGCTATTGCTGTTGATCATTGCAATTGTGGTGGGCCTGGCCGCGACCAAGGAAATGCGCACCTCGCGCTTTCAATCCCGCGAGGTCAGCCAGTACGCCGCCAGACTGACCTATGAACTGCAACCGGGGCCCAGCGAAGCCATTCGTTATCCGGGCAACGGGCCGTTCGATCTGCGTCTGGGCTACAGCTCGCTGGACGAATTTCTGCCTCGGTTGCTCAAGCGCAATTATGTGATCACCGAACAGACGCGCTTCTCGCCAGCGCTGCTCGGCTATACCGACAAGGGTCTGTTCGTGCCCTACTCCGAGAAAATCCAGGCCGGGCTGTCGATCACCGATTGCCGCGCCGCGCCGCTGTATCAGTACAACTATCCGCAACAGCTGTATTCGAGTTTCGAGTCGATTCCGCCGGTGGTGGTCAACAGCCTGCTGTTCATCGAAAACCGCTTCCTGCTGGATCCCAAACAGCCGATGGCCAACCCGGCGGTGGACTGGCCGCGCTTCGGCATGGCCGCGTGGTCGCAAGTCGCCAAACTCTTGCACTTGCCAGGGCAGTCGGCGGGCGGCAGCACCCTGGCCACCCAACTGGAAAAATATCGCCACTCGCCCGACGGACTGACGGTGAACGGTGCCGAGAAAATCCGCCAGATGATTTCCGCCAGCGTGCGCGCCTACCAGGCCGGCCCGGATACCTTGCCGGCCCGGCGCAACATCATTCGTGACTACCTCAACAGCGTGCCATTGTCGGCGGTGCCGGGGCATGGCGAAGTCCACGGCATGGCCGAGGGTTTGCGGGTCTGGTACGGCGCCGACTTCAATGAAGCCAACGCAAAACTGGCAAGCACTGCGACTGATCCGAAGACCCTGGCGGACAAAGGCCTGGCCCTGCGCGAAATGCTCTCGCTGATGATCGCCCAACGCCGCCCTTCGCATTACCTGACCAAGGGCCGCGAAGAACTGGCCGATCTCACCGACAGCCACTTGCGCCTGCTTAAGCAGAACGGTGTGATCGACGCGGCGCTGGCCGATGCTTCCCTGGCCAGCAAGGTCACCTACCGCGACTGGCAGACCCAGCCGACCATTCAGCCGATCGAGACCAACAAAGGCATCAGCGTCGCGCGCAGCCGTCTGGCCTCGATGCTCAATCGTCCGCTGTACGACCTCGACCGCCTCGACCTCTCGGCCACCAGCACCCTGCAAGGCGAGCTGCAAACCCAGGCCACCGCCTACCTGAAAAAACTCGCCGACCCGGCCTATGCAACCGAAGTCGGGCTGATAGGCGAGCGCCTGCTGACGCCCACCAGCACCACTCAGGTGCGCTACAGCTTCACCCTGTTCGAGCTGACTCCGGACGGTTCGCGAGTGCGGGTGCAGACCGACAGCACCGACCAGCCGTTCGACATCAACGAGGGCAGCAAACTGGAACTGGGCTCCACGGCGAAGATGCGGGTGCTGACCACCTACCTGCAAATCATCTCGGAACTGCATGACAAGTACGGCGCCATGACCGTGCCGGAACTGAAGAAAGTCGACGTGCCGGATCAGGATCGCCTGACCCAGTGGGTGATCGATTACCTGATCCAGAACAAGGATCACGATCTGTCGAAAATGCTCGGCGCCGCCCTCGACCGCAAATATTCCGCCAGCCCCGGCGAAGCGTTTTTCACCGGTGGCGGCCTGCACGTGTTCCACAACTTCCGCAAGGAAGACAACGGCCGCATGCCGACCTTGCGCGATGCCCTGCGCGAGTCGATCAACCTGCCGTTCATTCGCCTGATGCGCGATCTGGTGCGTTACACCACCTATTCCGGCCCCAACAACAGCGCCGAATTGCTCAAGGACGACCGCGACCCGCGTCGTCAGGAATACCTCGCTTCGTTCGCCGACCGCGAAGGCACCTCGTTCCTGCTCAAGTTCTGGAAGAAGTACAAGAACAAGGACACCCAGGCCCGGCTCGATACGTTCCTCGACAGCATGCGCCCGACGCCGATCCGCATGGCCGCCGTGCACCGCTATCTGCTGCCCAACGCCAGTCAGGAAGACTTCAACACCTTCGTGCGCTCGCACCTGAAGGGCGTCAAAATCACCGAAAAGCTCACCGACGAGCGCTTGGAACGCCTCTACCTCGCCTACGGTCCCGGCACCTATGATTTGCCGGATCAAGGCTTCATCGCCAAGGTCCACCCGCTGGACCTGTGGCTGATCGGCTACCTGCTCAATCACCCGGACGCTACCTGGGGCCAGATCGTCAAGGCCAGCCAGTTCGAGCGTCAGGAAGTCTACAGCTGGCTGTTCAAGAGCAAGCACAAGGGAGCCCGCGACAGCCGTATCCGCACCATGCTGGAGATCGAGGCGTTCCTCGACATCCATCAGCGCTGGCAGAAAGTCGGCTATCCGTTCGATCACCTGGTGCCGTCGCTGGCCACCGCCATCGGCAGCTCCGGCGACCGCCCCGCCGCGCTGGCCGAGTTGATCGGCACCATCCTCAACGACGGTGTGCGCATGCCGACGCTGCGCATCGACAGCCTGCATTTTGCTGCCGGCACGCCTTACGAAACCAAACTGGTCAACGACCCTCATGTCGGCAAACGGGTGATGCCGTCGGAAGTGGCCACTGCAATGCGCGAGGCACTGTCGCAAGTAGTGGACTCGGGGACGGCCAAACGTGTTTCCGGCAGTTTCAAACTGAACGATGGAACACCGCTGACCATGGGCGGTAAAACCGGCACCGGCGACAACCGTATCGAAGCCATCGGTTCTGGCGGACGCATTTTGAGTTCCAAGTCGATCAACCGTACGGCGACCTTCGTGTTCTACATCGGCGACCACCATTTCGGCACACTCACTGCGTTCGTTCCGGGACGCTCGGCGGAGAACTTCAAGTTCACCTCGGCCCTGCCAGTGCAGGTGCTCAAGGGCATGGCGCCGATTTTGATGCCCTATCTGCAACCGGGCAGTGATTCGCAATGTCGGCCACCGCAGGTTCCCCAGGTGGCCCTGATGAACCTGCCATCGCTTAACCCCGATTGAAGTTGTGGAGGCAATAACTAATTATTTTATGCATTCCAATATTCAATGTTTTGCCTGCCAGGTTCGCACTCGAACAGCAGGCTTTTGAACTAATTCTCTGCACTCTTGAACGTTAGGCTGAACCTTCCTGACTTATTCAAGGCTGTACCCATGACCGCAACAACTGAATACAAAGGGCAACATTACGAATTAATCAAATCGCGGATCGATCCGGTATTTATCGATATGCAGCCGCAACACGGCGAAGCGTTGAGAAAGATCAAACCTCGTCGTGAATCGTGGATGACGCCGCAACTGGCCAGGGTCAATAAAAACGCCTGGGCAACCCGTAACAGCGCCGACAAGGCACTGACTCGACTGAAAGACATTCACTCGTTTGCCGAACCGCTGCTCAAGGCCCGTTTACGGGAAAAAACCGGCATTGATGTCGACACCGGAAATACGTTTCTGATGCTGTATCGCGAAGCCACATCGCCTTGGTACGTGATAGGGACATTAGGGGGTTCAACTACAAGAAAAGTGTCATTGCTCGAAGCCGCGTTGAATAACTTTTCCTATAACGAAACTTACGCATCGAATTCCGCGTTTCTCGTCAAAAGAGAACATGTGGATGATCAGTACGATATTTCGCCACTTGATCGACTGATGACCGTTGCCCAGTTCCAGACGCTGTGTCGGGAACTGGATATCGGCAAACTCTATCAAGCGCACCTGCAGGAAATGCTGTTGAACGACGAGCCGGTGGCGCGCAGTTATGTGCAGTCACGGGTTGTGCAGAGTCACAAGGCCACGCTGCAGGCCGCCGCGCACATGGCGTTGGCGAAAAAAGAGATCAGCCGCGAAGGTTTTCAACTGATTCGCGCCCTGCTCGATGGTCGCGTGGCACTCAAGCTTGGCCAACAATCGATGCAAGCCTGCGAGCTGAACATCATGGATCTGAAGCTGACCGGTATCCTGATCCTGCGTCCCGAGCCCGCTCAGCCGCTGCATTCCTCGCGAGTCATCGTCTACGTCCCGCACGATCCCGAACATCCGTTGAAGGAATACGACTCCCACCTCGCCTTTCTCAAGGAACTGACCCGTCAGTTGCAGAAGAACGAAACCCTGGCCTCCACCGGTGGCAATTACTGGCAGTTCTTCAGCCAGTTCGTCGATCACCATGAACGCGGGCACTTCTTCGCCGATCTCAAACAGCGTCTGACGCATGTGAATTGGTATCCACACGAACGTGGAGACTCGCGTCCGTCCTGGCGCGAAACACCGATCAGCAACCCGAACCTGCAATACGGCGCGACAGCCATCACCGGGCCATTGTGGGAATCTCTCTATCAGCGGCAGCTCGACAAGATCCTCAACGATGCACGCAACATTGCCGTGCCTACCGCCGATGCGGACAAGAGCGCGCGCGCAGACTGGTGGGCGAACGTCTTCAAGATTGTCCAGGACATCCTGAACGTGGCGGTGATGGTGGCTGCGCCCTTTGTGCCTGTCGTCGGCCTTGCAATGCTTGGCTACACCGCCTGGCAATTGACCAATGAAGTCATCGAAGGTGTGGTGGATCTGACGCTGGCCCATTGGGAAGAAGCCGCGGAGCATGTGGTGGGGGTGGTCAACGATGTTCTTCAACTGGCGGCTTTCGCCAGTGGCGCCCTGATCGCCAAGCCGTTGCTGCTGAAGCTGTCTCCCTTGATTGAAAACATGAAAGCGGTGCGTTCGTTCGATGGCAGCACGCGCTTGTGGCACCCGGATCTCAAACCGTACGAGCAGTCGCAACTGACGCTTCCGGTTGGCTCCAGACCGGATGCCCTGGGTCTGCACCAACACGCCGGCAAGTCTGTACTGCCGCTGGAGGGCAGGCACTATGCGGTCAGGCTCGATCGCAACAGTGGTCACTATCGTGTCGAGCACCCTTCCCGACCGCAGGCTTATTCACCACGACTGCAGCACAACGGCCGGGGGGCCTGGACTCACGAGGCCGAGTCCCCCCATGAGTGGGAAGGCACACGCCTGATGCGCCGAATGGGTCACCCGGTCGACGGTTTGAGTGACGCCGAGCTGGAACGAATACGCCGCATCAGTGGCACGCCGTTCGACTCGCTGCGCCGGATGCATGTGGAAAACACCCCGCCACCGCCGTTACTGGACGATACGCTCACCCGCTTCAAGACCTGGCAGGAAGCCAAAAATGTCGGCGAACTCATTCGTACCGGACAGCCGCTCTATCCAGAATCGCACTGGTTCGACCGGATAGTCCCTGACATGCCGGGCTGGCCTGCCGACAAGGCCCTGAAGGTCTGGCAAAACAACGATCTGACCGGTGCTTACAGGCAATACGGCAATCCCCAGGCTTCTGACGGTCAGACACTGTCCATCGGCATTGCCGATGTAATGGCCAACAAACTCCCTGAGCGGCTGGTGGACTTTCTCGACGACGTCGACATGCAATCCCTGCTCGGCGGGAACTACCCGAAGGCCGAACGGGTGCAAGTGTTGCGCAACCAGTTGGCCGAACTCGCGGTTACCCGGCGAATGGAGATTTTCGACTATCAGTACAACTTCAAGAATCGCACGCCCGATACCGGGGCCCAGTTGATCCAGCGCCACTTTCCGCGGTTGCCTGCACGGCTTGCCGAATCGGTGGCAGGCGAGGCGACAGCTGCCGAACACAGCATCATGACCGACCAGCAACGCCTCCCGCTGCGCCTGAAGAGTCAGGCTCGCGAAATCGAATTCGAGGTTCTGGCGACCCGGGCCAATGAGGGCGTGCATGATCCGGCACTGCTGATACCCGACACCGAACGCCTCGCCCTGAATGCCTTGAAGATCCACACCGACACTTACCAGGACTGGCGCATCGAGGTGCGCGAAGGCACGGACGACGGCCAGCTGCGCTGCAGCGCGGGCCCTAATGCTGCCACCACGGTGCGCAGGCTGATCAGGGACGAACACGGCCGCTATGAGGTGCATGACGCAGCTCACAACAGACTGCACGAGGCTGCCGGCTTCTACGACGCCGTACTGTCAGCCTTGCCCTCAGCCAAGCGCACGGCCCTTGGCTATCGCATCGGTGAAGGGCGAATGTTCAGGCAATGGGTGATGCTCATGAGCGAGACGCCGGCCGAACGCAGGACATTGCTGGCCCGCCCCTCCGTCCACCCATTCGTCCCGCTGGAAACGGAACTGCTGTTGCGCGGCCCGAGGCTATCCAAGGGGCCGCTGACCGTGGAAGAGAAAGTCGGAAATCTCTACCCGCATTTCAGCGAAACAGAAGTGACGGCGTTCACCCGGTCGTTGCACGGCACCGGCGATGCGCACTGGAAAGTCGAACGGCTGGAACGTGAACTCAAAGCTTTGAAGGAAATACTAAAATCCTGGGAACATAAACTCCGGGCAGAGAGTGCGCCGGTTGACTACGAGAGCATGGGGGTGCCGCAAACCTATTGGGCATATCAACACAAGGGAGGACGCTTTATCGCCGACCGTCTTCTGGAGTGTTTCGAACGCAGATCCGAGGTGTTCCAGGAGCGCAGCACCAGCCTTGAGAGCGGGTACGCGCTGGACCTGTCGAAAGAGATGCTGCCCCATGACCTTCAGGATTGGTGGAGGCAGTTGCCCGAAGGCCTCAAACCCTGGCTCGATCAGGTCACGACACTGAACCTGGACGGTCAGGGGTTCTCTTCGGCCTCGAACGGGCTGTTGAAGGATTTCCCTCAGTTGCGACAACTGAGCGCCAGACGCTGCGGTCTCAAGACCCTGCCGGCCAGTATCGGTCAGATGCAGCGTCTGGAAACCCTGCGTCTGAACGACAACCAGCTGCAACTGACACCCGCCAATGCGCAGCAATTGAACACGCTGACACGCCTGGAAGTCCTGAGGCTGGACAACAATCCCGTCAGCATGCCCCTGTCGGTCGGGCGCATGCCAAGGTTGCGGATCCTGAGCCTGATCAATACGCAGATCGACGCCTGGCCGCTGGGCCTGTTCGATGTTTCCCGCTCCCGAGGATTCTTTCTCGATCTGGGCAACAATCCGCTCAGGTACATCCCCGAAGTGGCGCCCGGTTCCAATGAAGCACGACTGATCGCCCGTACTCGCGTCCATCTGGATCAACTCACCAGACGAGCCCGATCCACCTACGAGCAATATCGAAGGTCAGTGGGTATGCGCCCTTCGCAAAGCTACGCGACCATTGCTGAAGATTTGCTGGAGCAATGGCCGGTTTCCGTGGACACCGAACTGGCTGATGAAACGCCCGGCATCGGGGCTCTTCGTCCAGAAGCGTGGCACGAACTGGCAAGCGAGCCTGGTTCCGATGGTTTTTTCAAAGTTCTGCACAAGCTGACCCGTTCTGCCGACTACCAACAGGGTGGCGAGGCGCTGGATCAGTTGACCGACCGTGTCTGGCGAATGGTCGACGCCATGGACATCGACACCCGGTTGCGCGAAGAGCTGTTCCTGATGTCCACCGATCCCGAAGGTTGCGAAGATGCCGGGGCCCAGTTGTTCAACAGCATGGGAATACGCGTACTGGAGTCGGAGGCACGCACCTTTTCCAGCTCTCCCGAGGAGCTTGAACGCCGATTGGCGACACTGGCCAAAGGCGCTGCACGACTCAAGCAGGTGAACGAGATCGCCCGAGCCGATATCGCGTCCCGAGAAGGCGAACCGGACGAGGTTGAAGTCCATCTGGCCTATGAAACAGGCCTGGCCAGACGCCTTGAACTGCCCTGGCAGTCCGAGGCCATGAAATTCCGTCAGGTTGCCGGGGTCAGCGATGAAACCATTGATGACGCCTACGACAGCATTGTCGATGATGAAGCCGGTGACGGTCTGATCGACCAGATGCTCGACCAACCCTTCTGGGATCAGTATCTGCGTGAGACCTGGCCGGGAGAAATCGAAGCCAACACTCGTGCGCATCAGGAAAAGGCCGATCTGCTGATCGATTTGCGGGCAGCCCAGGCGAGTTGGGTCGAATCCGCTGATCGTTCACCGCCACTCAGGCGGGCACTCGCCGAACTGGCGCGCAAACTCTCCATACCGGACGCAGCGGTCTTCACGCCGGAAGAAATGAGCCAGAAAACTTACGACGAGTTGCTTTTAGACATTGGCCGGCAGGAGAAAGCGTTGAAACGAAGACTGACTCGCGAGGCCATGGCCCGCGCAAGGATCTGACCCGACCGGAGTCACCTGAAGGCAACCGGACCGGTTGCCTTCAGGGTGGGCGTCAGACCTCTGAATCCCAGATCACCGTGACATTACCGGCGTACCGCCTGGCCTGGCCGGGCTGCAGCATCTGCTCGACGTAGTCCCTGGGTATTTCGAAATGCAACGTGCCCGCTGCCCGTTCCAGAAACCGGCCCGGCTGAAATCCCGGGGCATCGGGGCTGGACGTCAACGGCCGACGACGCACAGGCTGGCCCGCGCTGTCGGTGATGCTGTCGGGCAGGCTGACACTCACGAACACTTGCGCATCGGTCACGCCCCCCTCGGCATCCCGTAGCCCACAGGACTGCACACCGCCGTACTGGCATTCGACAAACATCTTGAATCGCGACGACGACGAAATGTTGAAGGTCTGATCGCGGAACAATCGTACCGGTTTGCGCCCCTGTTGCAGCCAGGCCTGCCAGCCGCCTTGCGGTACCAGTACGACCTTGTTACCGCCGGGGGGAATGTCGACCTTGAGCACATGCTGCACATCCAGCACGAACCTGAAGGTCACGGCCGAATTGTCCGGCAACAGATTGTCGCCAGTGTCCATGTCCATCCCGGGGCCGACGCCATAGGTCAATGCGCCTGTGTACAGGCCGGCCGACATCTGCAGCGGATTCGGCGTACGCAGTTCATAGGCCACGTCCAGATAACCGTACGACATCCACGGAATCATGAATGCCGTCTGTTTGGCGCACGTCCCTTCGGCAGGTGTTTTCCAGAAGAAGCGATAGAAGTCCGGCCCGTACGATGACATCGCTCCGGCGCGGCAAGGTAACGGCGCAAATCCCCAACTGGTTCCCCAGAGTTTGAAATGCGCCTGCTGATCATCGGTTTCGCCCGTCAGGCTGGCCGCTGTGTCGCTCAGCACATACTGGGAACCAAATCCGCCGATGCGCATTTCCACCGTTGCCGATTCACCGGTGAACACATTGGTGACCACCAGGCTGCGCCATTGCGCCGGCATCTTGAACATCGCGCCGTTACGCTCGGACGCACCCGGTTCGATCGCTCGTATTGAAGCGAAACGCAGTGGCAGGCGAACACCCGACATGGGTTTGCAATCGTTTGGATAAGTGCCGCAGTAGCCGCTCTGGGGTGTCTGGTTGATGAAGGTGTTGGTCTGTGGATTGGCCGGATCGGGAATGTAGACCGCACGGATTTCCTGAGACACTCCGTACGCGGCGCTCGACAGCAACCACCCGCATACCCCGCCCCACCCAATTGCCTGATTGAATCTGTGGATCTTTCGCAACCCTGAAACCATTACCAACTCCTTGCTCAGCAATCGGTCTGCTGTGTTTCAAGCGTTCAACCCGCCGGGGCCGCCACGTTGAAAATGATGTTGACGCTGCCGTAGTAGTCTCCCGGCGTATACCCGTCCGGGTGCACACGGGGTTCGATTTCAAGGCTCACCCGCTTGCCCGCCACCGCCTCCTCGCGGGACACGACCTGACGCGGTACCGGGTTGTGGTTCAGTTCGACGCCGTTGAAGGTGACGCGCAGGCTGATGTCATCCCGCGAGTCCTGGCCGCTGGAAAGAATGGCGAAACTTTCGAGACGGGCTTCGATGGCGCTGCTGTCGGTGCGTACATCGAAGTTCTTGCGCAGACCACCGAGGGTGGACGTCCTCAGGTCCCAGGGCAGCGTCTGCTGATGGTGGATCCAGTCCGATTCGCTGGGTATCACATAAAATTCCAGGGTCGGAATGTCCACCGAGACTTCAAAGATGTGTTTCTCCTGCGCCGCGAAAACGCCTCCGGACATCGGCGTCGAAACGCCCACGGACACGGCAATGACCGCTTGCTTGATCATGTCACTTCCCTTTGCATCGATAAAAAGCCGCCTCCCTGGGGGCTTTGTGGCAGGTGTTGACTGCGACCTTTCATGTTCCGTAAACGAAGAACGGACGCCGGTCGTCACCACTTATTCGCCTGGGGCCCTGGCGTTGAACAGCACCAGGACGTTGCCGACGTATTCGCCGGCCTTGTAACCGCCCACCGGTGTGATCGGGTCTATCTCCAGCGGAACACGTTTGCCTGTCACGGCCTCCTCTTTTGACAGCACCTGACGAAATGCCGGATCGGCACTCAGCTCTACATTGTTGAAGCGCACGCGCAGGTCGATGTTTTCACCAGGCCTGCCATTGGACAGGTACGGCGCACTTTCCAGGCGAGCCTCGATGGCACTGGTGTCATGCCGCACATCGAAGTTCTTGCTGAAGCCGCCAAGTGTTGAGTCCGGGTAGTTCCAGAGCAGAACCTGTGGCCGATGAATCCAGCCTGGTTCCGACGGCAGGATGTAGAACGATCGGCTGGGGATCGTCAGCGTGACTTCGAACTGCAGCGTTTCCCGGGCCGCCCACGCCGTGGTGCAAGACAATGCGCTGATTGCTGCCAGTGTGGCGGCCATAAAATGTCTGTTCATCGGGTTATCCGTATTCAGCGGCTGACGACCTTGAGATCCTGCCTGCGCTCGCCTTCGACGAGCTTGAAGCGGTATTCGCGGCCTTTTTCCTTATCGAAACCGAACGTACGGCCGGCCATGACGTGGTGTTTGACGGTCGCACCGCAATCGGTTTCCTTGTCCAGCGAGCAGCTCTTGAACTCGTCGACCACCACCACCGTGTTGCCGTTGTTGCGCACTTCATACCGACTACCGGTGTCATTGAGGACGGTGTCGTAGCGGGCATCTTTCGGGCGCACGAAAAACACCGTGCCGAATCCGGTCATCACATTGACGCCGGCCGACAGCGTCTTCTTGTAGTCTTCGCGCTCCTCGCTGGAGATCACGAAGTCGTCCTCCTTCTCCGGTACCACCGGCACGAATCGCACCCGGAAATAGCGCTCGCGATCGCGCTCGCCCATGTACAGCAAGCGCGTACCCTGCATGCCCTGGGCCGGGATGATCAGCCGTGCCGGGCTGGCCATCAGGCCGTTGCGCGACGCACCATCAGCGGCATTGGTGACCGGGATTTCCTTGGGCTGACCGTCGCTGCCGTAAACGATCTCCAGCACGTTGACCTTGACGAATGCGGTGCTGTCGCCGCTGTTGAACACCCGTTTCAGGTAGGTGCTCTTCTCGCCGTCCAGGTAGTCGTACACCGTCCCCACATTGATCTGCGGCCCGGCGTTGGCCGTCGTCCAGAACATCGCACACAGCAACAGAAAAAACAGTCGTGTCATCGTTTCAACCTCATGAGAAACCGGAATGGCCGCGTGTCGGGCAGTCATACTTCCGAATCGAAAATGATCGTGGCGTTGCCCGTCAGCGTGCCGTTCATGCCGGGCCTGAGAAAATCCATGAATCGGGGGGAAATGAAGAAGCGCAGCATTCCCTGTTTGCGGTCGATGTACCGGCTGGGTTCGAACGGGCCAATCCACGTGTTGTGGCTTAGAGTGCTGGACCAACCGTCTTGATTTCCGGGTCCCACGATGCCCGGCGGTACCGTGAGCCGGACCTGAAACTTGGAGTAACCCACCTGGTTATTGCCAATGTCGCAGTCCGCCCCCCCCAGAGAGCTGCATTGCAGCATCACCTTGAATCGCGAAGACGAGGACAGGAAAAACGGCTGATCACGAAAGATCTCTGTCGGCCGGCGACCGCTGTCGATCCAGCGTTGCCAGCCTCCGGCGGGCTCCAGCGCAATCTTGTTTCCACCGGGCGGAAGATCGACTTTCAGCGTGTGTTGCACGTCCAGTACGAAGTCCAGGGTCAGATTGCCGTCATCCGGCACCATCATCGACCCCATCTGGAAGTCGCCGGTGGGACCGAGTGTGTAGGACAGCGATCCGGTGTACAGCCCGGAGGACATGCCCAGAGGATTGGGTGTACGCAACTCATAGGCAAAATCGAGGGTGTCGAAGGACATCGACGGGATTCGGTAGGCGGCCACTTTGGTACACGCGGCCTCTACGGGTGCCTTCCAGAAAAACCTGTAGGCCGCAGGGGAATAGGCACCTACGCCACTGTATGCACAGGGTGACGGAACATAGACCCAACTGCTGCTGGTCCAGAGTCTCTGATGCCCTTCAAGGATGTTTGTCACCCCCACCAGATTGGCAGCCGAATCGCTCAGGATAAAGTTGGACCCTATACCGATGATTCGCACTTCAACGGTTTCGGTTTCCTGTGTGTCCCGGTTCGTGACCATCAACCGCCGCCAATTGGCCGGTGCCCTCACTCCCAAACCATCGCCAGGCGCAATGGCGCGTGTGGATTCGAACCGCACCGGAATCTGAATGCTGAACATATTGCTCACGGAGCACTGACCGGGATAAGTCGCGCAATAACCGCTGTTCGGTGTTTTGTTGACGAACACATTTTTGTTCGGCTGCGAGGAATCGGGCTGGAACAGCGCCCGGATTTCCTGATTGACCGCCTCGGCCGATGGCAGGCTCAGCGCTGCCAGCAGGCCCAGCCAGTACGGAGATCTTTTCATGGTCTCAACCCGCCTTCTGTTCGATGGATGCGAGATCGGCCAGGGTGTCCGGCGTGCAGCGCAGGTCGCCGATCATCAGCACGCTGTTTTCACTTCGATGGTCTTTTTCGTTGAGACGGAACTGGCACAGCAGGTTGTTATCGCGGCGCACTTCCAGGGTCGGGGAGCCGGCGTTCATTTCCATCGAGAAGAACCCGTCGACTTCCGTCACCCCGCGACTGGCGTGGTTGATCACGTGATGCCCCTTGAGTGGCCGGCCCTGTTCATCGATCAGGCGGCCGAGCACGGTCAGGGTTTTCATCACCCGGATCTGCCGGTAATCCACGCCACCCTTGTTCAGGTGATAGCGGGTCCGGGCCGGGGCAATGGTCGCGGCGGGCACATGGTTGCCTTCGAAGTCGAAGCTCACGGAGCTGTTCTGGTACGCAGTCAGCGGAATGAAATTGCGCCCCGGTTTCAACGCCGTACCACCGCCACTGAGGTCATCGGCCCGCAGGACAATGCCGTCGATGTCCGACTCCACGTCGACGATCATGCCGGCGCCGCGCATCTCGTATTCGCTGGTCATCAGCATCTTTTGTCCGCCGACCACCAGGGTGCTGTCGAGGTTGAGGCCACCGGTAAAATTGTTGTTGTAGGACGAACGCTGAACGAAACCGTCGCCATTGACCGTGTCGGTGCGGAAATTGGCCAGGCTCGACAGGCCCATGCCGTAGGTGTCGCTCAACGCGGTGACCGAAACGTTTTGCAGCACGTGATCCTTGAAGTCCTTGCGCCAGCCGATCGAGGCATTGTTGTCGCGTCCGCCGTCACGGTCGGTACGAGAGCCGATGCTGCCGGTCAACTGCTGACCTGGTGCGCCGATGGCCAGGTTCAGGCTCAGATCGACACCACGGTTGCGATCATTGCCGCTGCTGAAACTGCCCGGCCGGTCGAACAGCGACAGGCGCCAGTTGGCGTCGTTGCCGAACAGCACCGTGCGCCGGTTCCAGCCCAGATCCACGCCGACGCCTTCGACGTTACCTTCGCTGTGAGAAACCCGGGCGTTGAGGGAGTTGCGCTGATCGAGCCGATGGTTGATCGCCAGTGACGAGTTGCTGGTCTGGCCGACGAACACGTTGCGTTGTCGCACACGAGTGCCGTCAGGCAGGGTGTCGTAGAGGTTGGTAGTGTCCAGCCAGCTTCGGTTGTGGCTGAGGATCAGGCTGCCGGCGCCATAGTTGTAAAGACTTTGCAGATCCAGCCCTGTGCCGTAATCCCGAGTCTGGTAGACGTTGGCGTACAGGCTGAGGTGGTTGGCCAGGGTCCAGTCGATGGACGTGCCGTATTGCAGTTTTTCCCGGATCTGACGCGCCGAGAGTCCAAGAATCACCCGAGGGTGCGCCAGGTAGTTGATCGATGCTCCAGCCGTAGGACTGCCGCTGGCCTGTTGATCCCAGTTGCTGAGCAGCTTGCTCTCTTCACCGGCGAACAGGTTGTAGCGCCAGCGCTCGTCGAGGTTGCGCCAGTTGTTCGGCTTGTAGACCAGTTCCTGAGTGCTGGAAGTTATCTGCCCGTCTTCGACCAGCCGCACTTCCACTTCATAGATGCCGCCAGGCAATGGCCGGGTGTCGAGAGTCTGCAAACCGGCGGGCACCGACTGGGTGTTGATCAGCAGGCCGTCGCGATAGATCTCCACCGAACCCTGACGGTTGGCGGTGACATAAATCGGGTAAACGCTGGGCATTGCATTGTTGATGGCCAGACTGTCGGAGCTGCCGTACATCACACCGACAGCCGTGTCAGGGCTGGTGCCGAATGTACGCGGCTGACGGGTCAGGCCTTCGGAATTGGGGGTGAAATAGCCCAGGCGAAAGAAGCTGCCTTGCAGCTCGCGCTGGGTGTAAAGCTCGTGCACGGCGTGGTAAAGCTTGTCGTCGGGGCCGCCCATGCGTGCCAGTTGCATGTTGAACGTCTGGCTCCAGTTGCCCAGGCTGCCACTGGCCTCCAGGCCATAGCGCCCGCCCAGGTCCTGATCCTGACCACCATTGAGATTGAGCTGGTTGCGCACCATCAGACCGCTGCTGCCTTCCAGAGGCTGGTCGTGATAACGCTTGGCCTCGAGATCGCGCTCGGCATTGCGGGTGAGGATCGAGACCAGGGAGTTTTCCAGGTTGTAGTGCACCGCCAGCACATCATCCGGACAAGATCCGGAGCAATCGCCCAGCGGCACACTTGGCTTGAGGAAAGCAGCCCACTTTTCCCGCTCGGCGGGGCCGTAGCGGTTCTCGCTGGTATCGGTGAATTCAAGCAGGGTGATGCGATCATCGCGCGACAGCACCACCAGGGCCTCGCCCAGCGGTTGCTGGTCAAGCTCGACCCGCACCGCCAGGGGTACGTCGAAGAAATGCTCCTCGAAATCCGCCGGCAAACCTTTGGCTTGCGCCAGCAGACTGCGAGGTGTCGTACCCGCAGGAGCAGGGGCCGCCATCGCACCGGCACAAAACAGCAGTGCAAGCGCAACCGCGATGGGTGTCATCGGGAACATGAACTCTTACTCTGATTTCGAACAAGTTGAAGTCCGGCGGGACAAATCGGGGAGTGGTTGTCCCGCCGGGAAACGCTACCGGGCAGTCAGCGCAGATTCTTGATCAACGCCCAGCCACCGGCGGTACGGCATCAAAGGTCATTGCGACAGTACCGGTGTAATCACCCGGGTTGAACGTGGTGCCCTTGGCGCTGATTTTCAGCGGAGCTCTATAGTTCACATCGGACTCGGACTCACCCACGACCATTTGCGGAGTCTGGGTCAGCACTTTGTTATTGAACAGTACTTCCAGTGCGATGGTTTCGTTCCCGTAGATCAACTGCGGAACACTTTCAAGGCTGGCATGAACCGAACCGTTATTGTTGCGTACATCGAAGAAACCATTGATTTCGCGCATCTTGCCGGTGCTTGGCTGGAAACTCATGTCCTGGTCCTTGTTGACCAGATCTGCATCGGTCGGCACCACGTAGAAACCATTGGTAGGTACGTGGGCGATGAGGCTGATGGAGTGACGCGCTTCACCGGCGGCGAAGGTCACGGAGGAGCTCAGGGCCAGGGCGGCGAGAGAAGCGGTGATTGCGATTTTCTTGAACATCGGTCAGTACCTGTTTTCTTTTAAGGAATCGAAACATTGAAGTTCATGTCATACCGGTCGATAAGAACCGAAACATGAAAGTTCAACGCCGGGGCATGATCGACTCTTGGCTCAAGAATGTAAGCAGGCAACTTCCCACGAGCTCGTAGTTCAACAACCTCGTGACACGAAAGAAAAAACATCAAAATATCAAAATATATAAAAGCGACTGTAAGCAATACCCTACCCACAGTTAAAAAGAAAAAACATTACAACATCTAGAGTACGGCGAGACGGCACTTTCTATTGTTTTTAGAATATAAGCTCAAGCATTAATAGAGTGTGAGCTTTAACCTTCTGGTTATTCTTGTCTGGATGAACAAGTAACCCATATTCGTCCGGCTGCGCTCCTTTTGCACCTGCTGACCACTCGTCAGCTGCCATTTCTTCTCGGGCAAAAAGACCTTGCCCAGCCGTAAAGATATATCTTAAGTTGTATCTAAACACGACGAGAGAAGACTGAAATGAGAGACCATCATTCCCCCCACCGCGACCACGGCGATAGCCGTGACGGCTTCGAAAAACGCCACGGCCGTGAACGCGGCGGGCGCGGCCCCCGGGTATTCGCACCGGGTGACCTGAAATTGCTGTTGCTGGCATTGATCGCCGAACAGCCCTGCCACGGCTACGACCTGATCCGCCAGATCGAAACCATGTTCGACGGCGCCTACAGCCCCAGCCCCGGCGTGATCTACCCGACCCTGACGTTTCTCGAAGAAAGCGAAATGATCACCGGCGATGCCGAGGGCGGCAAAAAGCGTTACGCGGTCACCGATGCCGGTCGCCAATCGCTGAGCGAACAGGCGGTGGCCCTCGACGGCGTGCGCATGCGCATCGATGTCAGCAAGCGCTCGTTGCGCGGCCACGACCGGCCGCCGGAAATCCATGAAGCGGTGCATAACCTGCGCCACGCCCTGCAAATGCACCACGGGCGCTGGAGCCCGGAAGAAATCCTGCGGGTGCGTGACCTGCTCAACGACACCGCCAAAGCCATTGTCGACGGCCCCGCCGTTCAACCTGCCCCGGAGAAAGCCGAATGACTGCAGTCGATACCCAAACCATTCACCGCGTCATGCATGAAATCAAACGCCGTCGCCTGGAAGTCCTGCGCGTGGTCGATCTGACCCCACGCATGCGCCGCATCACCCTCGGCGGGCCGGAACTGGCCGGGTTCATCAGCCTCGGTACCGACGATCACGTCAAACTGCTGTTCCCGCAGAACGCCGAACAGGCCGCCGCGCTGGAAACCCTGGTGCTCGGCGCCGGCAAGAGCGACGTACCGATGCCGGAAATGCGCGACTACACCCCGCGTCGCTATGACCTCGACAAGCTTGAGCTGGACATCGACTTCGTCCTCCACGGAGACGGCCCTGCCTCGACCTGGGCGGAACAGGCCAAGCCTGGGCAATTCCTGCACATCGGCGGCCCGCGCGGTTCGATGATCGTGCCGGACATCTTCGACAGCTACCTGCTGATCGGCGACGAAACCGCCCTGCCCTCCATCGCTCGCCGCCTCGAAGGCCTGACGGCCAATCGCAAGGCGCTGGTGGTGATCGAAGTGGAAAACGGCAAGGAGCAGCAAACGCTGGAAAGCGCGGCGCAGGTCAATGTGATCTGGGTATTGCGCGGAGACAACAAGGACAGCCTGCTGACCACCGTGAAACAGTTGCAGGTGCCAAAGGGCAATCTGTATGCGTGGGTAGCGACAGAAACGAAAGTCTCGCGGCAGATCCGCCGGGTGCTGCTCGATGAGCACGGGCTGGACGAGCAGTTTGTCAAAGCCGTCGGTTACTGGCGCGCCGAAGGCTCCGAAGAAGAGTGAAACGAGCGGCGGCGCTGTTAAAGGCGCCGCCCCTTCCAGCGATCAATCCCGATCACCAACAACGCAATCAGCACAAACCCCAGCAGAATCCCTCCTGCATTGACGAACACCTGTGGATAACCCAGCAGTGCCACGTCAATGAACGGATACGCGTAAGCCCCCAGCAGATGCCCGCGCAACAGCGCATAGGCGAAGTACACCAGCGGATAGATCAGCCACAGCGGCAGGTGCTTCAGACGCAAGCTGCCCTTCGGCACGCAAAACCACCAGTAAGCCAGGAACAGCAGCGGCATCACGTCGTGCAGCAATTCGTCGGCGAGAAACTGCCAGCCCTGCGGATGCCACAGATGCCGCAGCAAAAGGCTGTAGGCCAGGCCCACCACGGCAATGCTGACGGCAATCCCGCTGCTGACCCAGGGTTGCAGAAACCAGCGGCGCGCAGCGGATTCGCGATTCGTTACCGCGCAGGTCAGCACCACCGCCACCAGAGTGTTGGTGATCACGGTGAAGTAACTGAAGAAACTCACCAGCCCGCCCAGCAGACTGGCGCCAACGCTCAGGCGAGCGAAGAAAATCAGGTACAGCTGAATCCCCAGCCCGGCCCAGCCCAGCACCGCGGCCGAAGTGATGAGGCGTCGCCGCCGCACGGCGTTCATCTCAGAGCGGACGCTTGGTGCGCATCAACTTAACGTACAGGCGTTCGACCTTCTCCCGCGCCCATGGCGTCTTGCGCAAAAAGGTCAGGCTCGACTTGATGGTCGGATCGCTCTTGAAGCAACGGATGTCGATGCGCTCGGCCAGGCCCGACCATTCGTAGTGGGTCACCAGTGCATTGAGGATCTGTTCGAGGGTCACGCCGTGCAGCGGATCGGGGTTGTGGTCGTTCATGCCGGGCCTTTGGGCGAAGTGAAAATGCAGAAGCCGCGCACCTTAGCCGAGGGGCTGAGCCGGTGGAAGGCCTTCCTTCAAATGTAGGTGAACCGCGCAAGATCGCAGGCTCCGTCGACAGCGGCAATGTGATCGATTGCCGCACTGTTACCGAATCCGAAAGGGTTCATGTCTGCAAAAGCACTTTGTGTTTTTGTAACGGGACATTATCCTGCCGCCCTTCTGCTGAATCGCTTCACTGCCTGCGTCAAATCGTAGCGGTCAGCCCATCCCCCCAAAAAGATCAAGAAAGACCCATTTCATGCCTGATTTTCCGTTCTCCCGAGACAGCGCTATCTCAACCCTGCGCCTGATCGGCGGCTGCACCGCCCTTGGCCTCGCCACCTGCACCCAGGCCGCTCCGGCCTTCGACAGTGAATCACCGTATATGCTCGGTGACTGGAACGGCACCCGCAGCGAACTCTCGGCCAAAGGCATCGACTTCAAGCTCGACTACACCGGCGAAATGGGCAGCAACCTGCACGGCGGCTATGACCACGACCGCACTGCGCGCTACAGCGATCAATGGGGCCTCGGCACGCATCTGGACCTGCAAAAACTGCTGGGCTGGAACGACGCCGAATTCCAGTTGACCGTGACCAAGCGCAGCGGCAACAACATCAGCAACGACCGCATCAACGACCCGCGCGTCGGCGGCTTCACCTCGGCCCAGGAAGTCTGGGGCCGTGGCCAGACCACCCGCCTGACACAGATGTGGTATCAGCAGAAATTCTTCGACCAGAAGCTCGACATCAAGGTCGGCCGCTTCGGCGAAGGCGAAGACTTCAACAGCTTCCCGTGCGACTTCCAGAACCTGGCGTTCTGCGGCTCGCAGGTCGGCAACTGGGTGGGTGGCATCTGGTACAACTGGCCGGTCAGCCAATGGGCGCTGCGCGTCAAATATCACCTGACACCAGAGTTGTACGCGCAGGTCGGCGCCTATGAGCAGAACCCGTCGAACCTCGATCGCGGCAACGGCTTCAAACTCAGCGGCAGCGGCACCCAGGGCGCGATCCTGCCGATCGAACTGGTGTGGACGCCGAAACTGAACGGCCTGCCGGGCGAATACCGCGCCGGTTACTACTACAGCAACGCCAAGGCCACTGACGCCTATAAAGACAGCAACGGCCAGCCGGCGGCCCTGAGCGGCGAAGCCTATCGCAGCGCCTCCAGCAAACACGGCGTGTGGCTCGGCGTGCAGCAGCAGATCACCAGCGTCGCCAGCGACAACTCCCGTGGCCTGAGCGTGTTTGCCAACGGCACGATGCACGACAAGAAGACCAACGCCGTCGACAACTACGTTCAGGCCGGCGTGGTCTACAAAGGCCTGTTCGACGCCCGCGCCAAGGACGACATCGGCTTTGCCCTGGCTCGCGTCCACGTCAACCCGGCCTACCGCAAGAACGCCGAAGCGACCAACCAGGCCCGCGCCGTCTACGACTACGACGATCCGTCCTACCTGCCGCCGCAGGACACCGAATACAGCGCCGAACTCTATTACGGCGTGCACGTCACCAATTGGCTGACCGTGCGCCCGAACCTGCAATACATCCGCCATCCGGGGGGCGTGGACAAAGTCGATGACGCGCTGATCGGCGGGATCAAGATCCAGTCGTCGTTCTGACCGGTACCCGCAGAAGATTCACTTAGCTGAACAAGTTTTATATGAACCATGCCCGCGCCCAATCGTCATCTACAGTGACTACAGCGCGGGACTACTTGAAACGTCACGGAGAACCACACTATGAGCACCGAAAGTGCTTCGAGTCGAGGCCGTCTGCTTCCGAGTCTGCTCGGCATTCTGCTTCTACTGATGGGCCTGGCCATGCTGGCCGGGGGAATCAAGCTGAGCACGCTCGGCGGCTCGCTGTACTACCTGCTGGCCGGTATCGGCATCACGCTGACCGGCATTCTGATGCTGATGCGTCGCCGCGCAGCACTGGGCCTGTACGCCATTGTGCTGTTTGCCAGCACCGTATGGGCGCTGTGGGAAGTCGGTCTGGACTGGTGGCAACTGGTGCCGCGTCTGGCACTGTGGTTTGTCCTCGGCTTTGTGATGCTGCTGCCGTGGTTCCGTCGTCCGCTGCTGCTCAACGGTCCTGCACCGATGGGCACCGGCGGCCTGACCGTGGCCGTGATCCTGGCCGGCGTCACCGCCCTGGCCAGCCTGTTCACCCACCCGGGCGAAACCTTTGGCGAACTGGGTCGCGACACCGCCGACACCACCAGCACCGCGCCAGCCATGCCCGATGGCGACTGGCAGGCCTATGGCCGCAGCGAATTCGGTGACCGTTACTCGCCACTGAAGCAGATCACCCCGGCCAACGTCGGCAAGCTGCAAGAAGCCTGGCGCATCCAGACCGGCGACCTGCCGACTGCTGATGACCCGGTCGAGCTCACCAACGAAAACACTCCGCTGAAAGCCAACGGCATGCTCTATGCCTGCACCGCTCACAGCAAAGTGCTGGCGCTGGACCCGGACACCGGCAAGGAACTGTGGCGCTTCGACCCGCAGATCAAGAGCCCGGTCGGCTTCAAGGGCTTCGCCCACATGACCTGCCGTGGCGTGTCGTACTACGACGAAGCCGCGTACGCCAAGTCTGCAACTGCCGCTTCCGCCGTCATCTCCGAGGCCGGCAAAGCCGTCGCCCAGGCGTGCCCGCGTCGCCTGTACCTGCCGACCGCCGATGCCCGCCTGATCGCACTGAACGCCGACACCGGCAAGATCTGCGAAGGCTTCGGCAACAAAGGCGTGGTTGACCTGACCCAGGGCATCGGCCCGTTCACCCCGGGTGGCTACTACTCCACCTCGCCAGCCGCGATCACTCGTGATCTGGTGATCATGGGTGGCCACGTGACCGACAACGAATCGACCAACGAGCCGTCCGGCGTGATCCGCGCCTACGACGTTCGCGACGGTCACCTGGTGTGGAACTGGGACAGCAACAACCCGGACGCCACCGAACCGTTGGCCCCGGGCCAGATCTACAGCCGCAACTCGGCGAACATGTGGTCGCTGGCCAGTGTTGATGAAAAACTCAACATGGTTTACCTGCCACTGGGCAACCAGACCCCAGACCAGTGGGGCGCTGACCGCACCCCGGGCGCCGAGAAATTCAGCGCCGGCGTCGTCGCCCTGGACCTGACCACCGGTAAAGTGCGCTGGAACTACCAGTTCACCCACCACGACCTGTGGGACATGGACGTTGGCAGCCAGCCAACCCTGCTGGACATGAAAACCGCCGACGGCATCAAGCCTGCGCTGATCGCCCCGACCAAACAGGGCAGCCTGTACGTCCTCGACCGTCGTGACGGCACGCCGATCATCCCGATCAAGGAAATCCCGGTTCCGCAAGGCGCCGTGAAAGGCGACCACACCGCACCAACCCAGGCCCGTTCGGACCTGAACCTGCTGGCCCCGGAACTGACCGAAAAAGCCATGTGGGGCGCCAGCCCGTTCGACCAGATGCTGTGCCGCATCCAGTTCAAGGAACTGCGCTACGAAGGCCAATACACGCCTCCGTCGGAACAGGGCAGCCTGATCTATCCGGGTAACGTCGGCGTGTTCAACTGGGGCGGTGTTTCTGTCGACCCGGTTCGCCAGATGCTGTTCACCAGCCCGAACTACATGGCCTTCGTCTCGAAAATGGTGCCACGCGAAAAAGTCGCGGCCGGCAGCAAACGCGAGAGCGAAACCGCTGGCGTGCAACCAAACACCGGCGCGCCATACGCGGTGATCATGCATCCGTTCATGTCGCCACTGGGCGTACCGTGCCAGGCCCCGGCCTGGGGTTACGTCGCCGGTATCGACCTGACCACCGGCAAAGTCGTCTGGAAACGCAAGAACGGCACCAGCCGCGACAGCTCGCCAATCCCGATCGGCTTCACCCTGGGTGTGCCTAGCATGGGCGGCTCGATCGTTACTGCTGGCGGCGTCGGCTTCCTCAGCGGCACCCTCGACCAGTACCTGCGCGCCTACGACGTGAACTCTGGTAAAGAACTGTGGAAATCGCGCCTGCCTGCGGGCGGCCAAGCGACCCCGATGACCTACACCGGCAAGGACGGCAAGCAATACGTCCTGCTCGTGGTGGGTGGTCACGGCTCGCTGGGCACCAAGATGGGTGACTATGTGATTGCGTACAAACTGCCGGAATAAGTTGTAACGGCAGTAAGGAAAAAGGCGATGCCCTGTGAGGGGTGTCGCCTTTTTTGTGGGCTGCGTTTTTACACGGGGTGTGTATGTCCTACAGACAGGGTGTTTGGAGGGGATGTTTCTGACATGTCGCGTCGGTTGTCGCTCGGAAATGGGGTGGATAGGCTTTGGGGGTCGCTGCAAATTCAGCGAACGGGCGTCGCGGCCCGACTTCTGAGGCATAATTGCCGCCGCTTAACAGCAGCACCTCAAGTGCTTGTTTATGGTGGCTGTGCGCGGGATACCTTCGGGTATGCCGAATGCCTCAGGTCGGTCCGCGAACCCGCGTACAGCTGCCACCCCTCTTTTTGCGTCGCGGCAATTAGAGGAATGGACCAATTCCTGAGGAGTAAAAAATGAAAACACCAACACCCAATCCCCCCGAATCAAACGACGCATCGCCCTACGAATCGCCAGACTCCAAAAAACTCCACGACGCTGCCGAGCGCGCGCTCGACCACTACCTGAAACCCAACGCCACCACCCTGCGCTTCCATAAACCCAGCACCATGTTCCAGGTCGCACCCGATCAGGACAGTGAAAGCCTGCTGGTCCACGCCTGCGAATCACTGGCACAGGCCAGCCTCATGACCAGTGACATCGCCTCACACATCGACCTCCCGCAGCGGCGGACAATTCTGGCCATTCAGCAAATCATCATGCTGGCTGAACTGGCGGTGAATCGGGTGCTGGATAACGTCGAAGTACAGCGCTACCCAACACACAGCTGAGTCGCCCTGACGAAATCGACCTGCCAGCCACAGACCACATTCGCTGGCAGATCGATTGGGACGCGGAGCGTCCCGGGCTGCATTCCCACGCGGAGCGTGGGAACGATCACGTTACAGCCATGCGCGGGAGGGCCTACGCCCTGCCAGGTTCCATTCCCCGGTCGACCAACCCGCGCATGGCTCCCCCAAACAAACCGGATGAGCGTTAGCTCGACAACGCTTTTGATCTTGATCCACCCGCCCCTTCGGAAGGCTGAGTGGAGGTGTTCATCCGGGGATTGGCGCGCAGCGCCGTTTGGCGAAGCCGAACTCATCGACGAAGTCGATGCCCCCGGAGGGACGCCGGAGCGAAGGGACCCGAGCTTGCGAGGGCCGAACGCCGGGGCGAGACCTTTTGGTTCCTTTTGGGGCGTTTGCCAAAAGGGACTCGCCGTAAGGGCGAAACCGCCAGCCGCAGCACCCGAAGCAACGGATATTCACCCAAAACACCCAGAGCATGGTCGGCCCAAAGGCCGCCAAGCCCAAAGCCCAAACCCTGTCAAAACCCTGAACACACAACCAGAAACACCCCACCCCATTGAAACCACCAAAACCCTGCCCCATCTAACACCCATACCCCATTGCGCAGGTGCCCCATGAGCGACCAGCAAGAATTCCCGGACAACCCCGACGACATCACCGAAACCGACGCCGAACACATCGAACACCACGTCCCCGGCAAAGGCCTCGCCCTGCCCGGCCAGAACCTGCCGGACAAGGTCTACATCATCCCGATCCACAACCGCCCGTTCTTCCCGGCCCAGGTCCTGCCGGTCATCGTCAACGAAGAACCCTGGGCCGAAACCCTCGAACTGGTCAGCAAATCCGACCACCACTCCCTGGCCCTGTTCTTCATGGACACGCCCCAGGAAGACCCGCGCCACTTCGACACCAAGGCATTGCCGCAATACGGCACCCTGGTCAAGGTGCACCACGCCAGCCGCGAAAACGGCAAACTGCAATTCGTCGCCCAGGGCCTGAGCCGCGTCCGCATCAAGACCTGGCTCAAGCACCATCGCCCGCCGTATCTGGTGGAAGTCGAATACCCGCACCAGCCCACCGAGCCGACCGACGAGGTCAAGGCCTACGGCATGGCGCTGATCAACGCGATCAAGGAACTGCTGCCGCTCAACCCGCTGTACAGCGAAGAGCTGAAGAACTACCTCAACCGCTTCAGCCCCAACGACCCGTCGCCGCTGACCGACTTCGCCGCCGCCCTGACCTCCGCCACCGGCCCCGAGCTGCAGGAAGTGCTCGACTGCGTGCCGATGCTCAAGCGCATGGAAAAAGTCCTGCCGATGCTGCGCAAGGAAGTCGAAGTCGCGCGCCTGCAAAAAGAAATCTCCGCCGAGGTGAACCGCAAGATCGGCGAGCATCAGCGCGAGTTCTTCCTTAAAGAACAGCTCAAGGTCATCCAGCAGGAACTCGGCCTGACCAAGGACGACCGCAGCGCCGACCTCGAACAGTTCGAGCAGCGTCTGGAAGGCAAAGTCCTGCCGACGCAGGTGCAAAAGCGCCTTGAAGAAGAGATGAACAAACTGTCGATCCTCGAAACCGGATCGCCGGAGTACGCGGTCACCCGCAACTACCTCGACTGGGCGACCTCGGTGCCGTGGGGCGTGTATGGCGAGGACAAACTCGACCTCAAGCACGCGCGCAAGGTGCTGGACAAACACCACGCCGGCCTCGACGACATCAAGGACCGCATCCTCGAATTCCTCGCGGTCGGTGCCTACAAAGGCGAGATCAGCGGTTCCATCGTGCTGTTGGTCGGCCCGCCCGGCGTGGGTAAAACCAGCGTCGGCAAGTCCATTGCCGAATCCCTCGGCCGGCCGTTCTACCGCTTCAGCCTCGGCGGCATGCGCGACGAAGCCGAGATCAAGGGCCATCGCCGCACCTACATCGGCGCGCAGCCGGGCAAACTCGTGCAGGCGTTGAAAGACGTCGAAGTGATGAACCCGGTGATCATGCTCGACGAGATCGACAAGATGGGCCAGAGCTACCAGGGCGACCCGGCCTCGGCGCTGCTGGAAACCCTCGACCCGGAACAGAACGTCGAATTCCTCGACCACTATCTGGACCTGCGGATGGACCTGTCGAAAGTCCTGTTCGTCTGCACCGCCAACACCCTGGATTCGATTCCCGGCCCGTTGCTTGACCGGATGGAAGTGATTCGCCTGTCGGGTTACATCACCGAAGAAAAAGTCGCCATCGCCAAGCGTCATCTGTGGCCGAAACTGCTGGAAAAGGCCGGCGTGTCCAAAGGCAGCCTGAGCATCAGCGACACGGCGCTCAAGGCCTTGATCGACGGCTACGCCCGTGAAGCCGGCGTGCGCCAGCTGGAAAAACAGATGGGCAAACTGGTGCGCAAAGCGGTGATGAAGCTCATCGACGATCCGAAAGCGGTGATCAAGATCGGTCCGAAAGACCTCGAAGCCTCACTCGGCCATCCAGTGTTTCGCAACGAGCAAGTGCTGTCCGGCACCGGGGTGATTACCGGCCTGGCCTGG
Source organism: Pseudomonas sp. GW821-FHT09E04 (assembly GCF_059416185.1). Lineage (NCBI taxonomy): Bacteria > Pseudomonadati > Pseudomonadota > Gammaproteobacteria > Pseudomonadales > Pseudomonadaceae > Pseudomonas > Pseudomonas sp. GW821-FHT09E04. Next base: position 49,546 of record NZ_JBWKOR010000006.1, on the reverse strand, counting down.
ACCAGCATGGGTGGCGCGACTCTGCCGATTGAAGCGACGCGGATTCACACCCTGAATCGCGGATTCAAACTCACCGGGCAATTGGGCGATGTGATGAAGGAGTCGGCGGAGATCGCCTACAGCTACGTCAGCTCGCACCTCAAATCCTTCGGTGGTGACCCGAAATTCTTCGACGAGGCTTTCGTCCACCTGCACGTGCCGGAAGGCGCAACGCCGAAGGACGGCCCGAGCGCCGGCGTGACCATGGCCAGTGCCCTGCTCTCCCTCGCCCGTAATCAGCCGCCGAAAAAAGGCGTGGCAATGACCGGCGAACTGACACTGACCGGGCATGTACTGCCGATTGGCGGGGTACGTGAGAAGGTGATCGCGGCGCGGCGGCAGAAGATTTTCGAGCTGATTCTGCCGGAGCCGAATCGGGGTAACTTTGAAGAGTTGCCGGACTATCTGAAAGAGGGGATCACCGTGCATTTCGCCAAGAAGTTTGCGGATGTGGCGAAGGTGCTTTTCTAACCCTACCCTGCTGATGATCGTTCCCACGCTCTGCGTGGGAATGCCGCCCGGGACGCTCTGCGTCCCTTCACAAGCGTGACGCGGAGCGTCACAGGATGCATTCCCACGCGGAGCGTGGGAACGATCACGCCAAGCTTGGCGTTGTCACACTTTGTCTCATCTTCAGTTATGCTCGCCGTTCGTCGCCAACGCCGGAGCCACTGAATCCATGTCCCCCCTTCGCCTGTTTGTCCCCCTGTCCCTCGCCCTGCTGGCAGCCTGCGCCACGCAACCGAAAACCAACGTGACCGTGGAAAAACAGAGCGAATGCCCGGTACGGCTGACCAACGGGCAAAACCTGATCGTCATGCTCCCGAGCAACCCGACCACCGGCTACCGCTGGGCCATTCAAGACTCGGCCGGCGGCGTGCTGCATGCGCTGAGCCCCGAGGTTTACAGCAGTCCGAAAGATTCCGGCATGGTCGGCGCGGGCGGTTTCTCCACCTGGCGCTTCCAGGCCTTTGCTCCCGGCACCGGGCGCTTGCGCCTGACGTCGCAGCAACCCTGGGAACCTGAAGTCGAGCCGGTGGAAACCTTTGACTGCGCGATCTCGGTGAACTGACCGTGGGCTGGCTGATCCTCGCGCTGATGGGCGCAGTGACCTTTCTCTATGGCGTCAGCACCCATGCGGCGTTGCTTTGCCTGCTGGTCAAACCGTTGCCGGTACTGGCCCTGCTCGGCTGGCTGCACGATGCGCCGCCCAGCGACTATCGCCGCTGGATCAGCCTCGGTCTGATTTTCTCGTTGATCGGCGATGTGTTGCTGGCGTGGCCGGGGGATCTGTTCGTGTTCGGCCTCGGTGCGTTTCTGGTCGCGCATCTGGCGTATCTCAAGGCTTACCTCAGCGATTGCCGACGCTTGGCCCTGCTCCCGCTGATCCTGGCGCTCAGCGTCGGCGCCGTGCTGTTGGGCATATTGATCGGCAGCGGACTCGGTCCGTTGACCGTACCGGTGATCGTTTACGGAACAGCCATCAGCGCCATGCTCTGGCGCGCACTGGCCCGACTCGGCAGCGGCGTACCGCAACGTTCGGCGCTGCTGGCGGCTGGCGGCGCGGTAGCGTTCGTGTTCTCCGACAGCGTGATCGGCATCAACCGGTTTGTCTCACCGTTCAACGCAGCGCCCTACATCATCATCCTCAGTTACTGGCTGGGGCAGTGGGGGATTGCAGCGTCGGCATTCAATCAGAAATCAAAATGATGAGAACGCTGCTTTCATCTATCGCTAAAAGCTCTTAAAAACTGTCATATCTGACAGTACCCCCGCCTCCTCCTGCGGAATTAGGATTCGAGTGGCGTCATCAACCACCTCTCTAACCCAAGGAAGAACAACATGAGCTTTTTTCAAAGCAACAAAAAACGGGGCGCTGCTCAGCGTTTCATTACTGTCAGCGCAGAAACCACTGCAACGGTTTCCAACCGAGTAGATCTTAGTACTCAGGTTGTTCAGTTCGAGGCTGACGAACACAGCAACAATGTTGTGTTCGCTTCACGGGCCAATACTGGCGATTACTCCGAGCGAAACAAAAAAGGCATCGTGCTTGTATTGGATAAAGATACCCCGACCGGCCAGTACTCAGCGACAGATCCAAAATTCCCCTCCCTTTACTATTTTGAGACGGGTGAAAATGAGAACTTCACGACTTCATATCAGTATCACGCCAAAAGCGGTTCCCTGACGTTGGAGGTCGTGGAAAACAGTACAGACAAGCTGCATTTAGAACTCGATTTTGATTTCAAGGGTGAAGACAGTAGGACAGAGGAGCTCAAGATCACCGGCAAATCGGTCTTTATCGTCCTGTTCAACGACAAATGATTCACGCTTGAATCCTGAGTGGCCAAACATCTTTATCCGTTGTTTGGCCACCCAATCATTTTTTTGAGTCATCACGCTTCGCCATCCCCTCGTTTTATCAGACACCCAAGCACCCGCGCGCTACTTTGGCTAAAATGCCGGCCTTTTCATCGACACCGCCGGAACCGCCGTGAGCAAAGAACCCGATCGCATTTTCGCCCAGCCGATGGCCCAGGTGCCTGACTTCGCCTTCAACGAAGACGTGGTGCGGGTGTTCCCGGACATGATCAAGCGTTCGGTGCCGGGCTACCCGACCATCGTCGAGAACCTCGGCGTGCTTGCGGCGCAGTTCGCTCAGCCAAACAGCGTGCTCTACGACCTCGGCGCTTCGCTGGGTGCCGTGACTCAGGCCCTGCGCCGACATGTACGCACAGACGGTTGCCGGGTGATCGCGGTGGATAACTCGGCAGCGATGGTTGAGCGCTGCCGTGAATACCTCAACGGTCAGGATTCGATGTTCCAGGAGTTACTACCGGTCGAGGTGATTGAAGGCGATATCCTCGCCCTCGACTTCAAACCGGCCTCGGTGGTGGCGCTGAACTTCACCCTGCAATTCATCGCCCCGGAGCAGCGTACGGCGTTGCTGTCGCGCATTCGCCAATCGTTGCTGCCGGGCGGCGCGCTGATCCTGTCGGAGAAGCTGCGCTTCAACGATGCCGAGGAACACGCGCTGCTGACCGACCTGCACGTCGCGTTCAAACGCGCCAACGGCTACAGCGAACTGGAAATCGCCCAGAAGCGCAGCGCCATCGAAAACGTCATGAAGCCCGACAGCCTCGAAGAACACCGCGAACGCCTGCTGGCCGCCGGGTTCTCGAAAGTCGTGCCGTGGTTCCAGTGTCTTAACTTTGCCTCGTTGATTGCCTTGCCATGATTGATCTGTCCCCCCTCGCCCGCCGTCTGGCCGGCTCGCCGCTGGCCGAATGGGCCAACACCCTGCAAGCACAGCTCGACAAGAAAATGGAAAAGGGTCACGGCGATCTGGAGCGCTGGCAGAGTGCGCTGGACGCCTTGCCGAAGATCCAGCCGACCGAAGTCGACCTGCTCGATGGCCTGAAGCTGGACACCGATTGCGACGACGAAACCCGCGCGCAGATGCGCACCGCGCTGATGGGCCTGTCGCCGTGGCGCAAAGGGCCGTTCAATCTGTTTGGCGTGCACGTCGACACCGAATGGCGCTCGGACTGGAAGTGGTCGCGAGTCGCTCCGCATCTCGATCTGAAGGGCAAACGCATCCTCGATGTCGGTTGCGGTAACGGCTATTACATGTGGCGCATGCTCGGTGCCGGCGCCGACAGCGTGATCGGCGTCGATCCGAATTGGCTGTTCTTCTGCCAGTTCCAGGCGGTGCAGCGTTATCTGTCAGAGCCGAATGCCTGGCACTTGCCGTTCCCGTTTGAAGACCTGCCGCCGAATCTGGAAGGCTTCGACACGGTGTTTTCCATGGGCGTGTTCTATCACCGTCGTTCGCCGATCGAGCATTTGCTGGCGCTGAAGGATTGCCTGGTCAAGGGTGGCGAGCTGGTGCTGGAAACGCTGGTGGTCGAAGGTGACAAGCATCAGGTGCTGGTGCCGGAAGACCGTTATGCGCAGATGCGCAACGTGTGGTTCCTGCCGTCCGTGCCAGCGCTGGAACTGTGGTTGCGCCGTGCCGGGTTTACGGATGTGAAATGCGTGGACGTGAGCACCACCACTGTTGAAGAGCAGCGTGGGACCGAGTGGATGAAGTATCAGTCGCTGAGCGATTTCCTTGATCCGGAAGATCACAGCAAGACGATCGAAGGGTTGCCGGCGCCGATGCGGGCCGTAATCGTCGCGAAGAAGTAAATCTTCCGAACACTAAAAAAACTGTGGGAGTGGGCATGCTCGTTCCCACAGTTTTTTATTCAGTCTGCAGGTTTCGCGCGTCGCGCCCTGAAGAACTCAGTCAGCACCGCCCCGCACTCTTCCGCCAACACCCCGCCTTCATACAGCACTCGATGGTTGAGAAAGCCCTGAGTGAAGAACTGCCCCTGGCTCTGCACAATCCCGGCCTTGGGCTCCAGCGCGCCGTACACCACCCGCGCAATCCGTGAATGCACGATCAGCCCGGCGCACATGCTGCACGGTTCCAGCGTCACGTAGAGCGTGCTGCCCGGCAGGCGATAATTGCTGACTGCCTGAGCGGCAGCACGGATAGCAACCATCTCCGCATGCGCGCTCGGATCGCTCCCCGTGATCGGGCAGTTGAAGCCACGACCGATGATCTCGCCATCCTGCACCAGCACCGCGCCCACCGGCACTTCGCCGAGGGCCGCGCCTTGGGCGGCCAACGCCAATGCTTCACGCATGAAATCGCGGTCACGGCTGCGGTCGATGATCGCCGCGGGGCGAATCTGGCGCATCACTTCACCTCGATGGCGGCCATCAGGCCGGTTTCCATGTGGTCGATCACGTGGCAGTGGAACATCCACACACCCGGGTTATCCGCCACCAGCGCCACTTGTGCGCGCTCGTTCTTGCCCAGCAGATAAGTGTCGGTGAAGTACGGCACGATCTTGTGCCGGTTCGACGCAATCACCTTGAAGCTCATGCCGTGCAGGTGAATCGGGTGCTGGTACTGGGTCATGTTCTTCAATTCGAAAATATAGCTCTGGCCCAGTTTCAGGCTGGCAATCGGCCGGTCGGCGCAGGTCTTGTCGGTGATGTCCCAGGCCTTGCCGTTGATCTGCCACAGGCTCGGCGGCTTGCCGTTGTCGACATTCACCGACACCGAACCGACCCATTCGAAATTGAAGTTGAGTTTCTCGGCATTGGCCAGGTCCGGCTCGGCGACCGGGTTGGCGGGTAATGCCTTCGGCCAGTCGGTCGGCGCGTCATTGTTGGCCACCGAACGCAGAGTACCCAGACGCACCGGGCCGTTGCGCAGCGACAGTTCCTCACCGGCCGGCGGTGCCTTGATCGCCAGGCAGATGCGCATGCCCGGGCCGAGCCAGTATTCCTTGCCCAACGGCCGCGGCTCGACCGGGTTGCCGTCCAGCGCATAGATCTGCGCTTCGACACCGGGAATATTGATGCGATAGGTCAGGGTGTTGTCGAGATTGAGCAGGCGCACCCGGGTGATCTGCCCGGCCGGCAGCTCGATGACCGGCGCAGGCACACCGTTGATGGTCGACAGCCGCCCCGCCGTACCGCCACGGGCCGCTTCGCGCGGAATGCTGAACTCGACGAAGTTGCCCTCGTCGTCGATGTGCCAGTTTTTCAGGCTCAGGGTTTTTTCGTATTTGAATCCGGTCGGTTCGCGCTCTTCGACAATCAACGGCCCGACCAACCCGCGACCGAGTTCCTCGCTGCTGCTGACGTGCGGGTGATACCAATAGCTGCCGGCATCCGGCACGCGGAATTTGTAATCGAAGTATTCGCCCGGCAGTACCGGCAATTGCGAGACGTATGGCACACCGTCCATTTCCAGCGGCAGGCGAATGCCGTGCCAGTGAATGGTCGTCGCGACCGGCAGATGGTTGATGAAACGCACACGCAGCCACTCACCCTGACGCACACGCAACTCGGTGCCCGGCGCCGACGGGCCGAACGCCCAGGCTTCGGTCTTGTGCCCTGGCACCAGCTCGACGTCCAGTGGCGCAGCGATCAACTCGTAGTCATGACCCGCGTCGGCATCGGCCATTTTGCCCAGCCAGTAACGCGACGCGCCCCCCGCGCCCACACCAACGACAACAAGACCGGCCAGGCCACCGAGGATTTGGCGACGGGTAAAGGACATGAACTCAACTACCTCACGTATCTGCGGCAGGCCCGCAGGCCCGTAAAGGGCGAATACGATACACCTGCAGATGAGAAACAGTAAGGGCAGCGCGGCGACTGGCCGCAGTTCCTCAAGAGGTCAAACGGGACTCAAGCGCCCATCTCCCAGAGCTTTCGTACCCTGGCCCGATCGATTTCCCATACGTCATGCCTATTGTTCCGACACTTGATACACCCAACTGCCGACAGACCCGTCCTACGTCACCTGAAATGATCCGGGCCCTATCCGTACCACCCTCAAGGAAAGACCGTGGACACATCTGAAAACACTGCATTACCCAACGTTGCCGACAAACTGGCACTCAAGAACCTCGTGCCCGCCCTGGTTCAGGCATGTCCCGACATGTACGAAATGGCCTGCGATGTCGCCAGAGAAATCCTGCTCAAACACGGTGTGAATCATCTGGATCCCGAACAGGTTTACTGGCACCGCTTCAAGTACTCCAGCAGCAGCTGGAAAGCCTTCACGGGGTGGGAACACCATGGCGCCAGGCCAACCGAGTCCATGACGTTGCCGCAACTGGTGATCCAGCGTTTCCGCGTCGGTGACCAGGACAACTCCGACATGCTGGACGTCGACGGAGGCTTCTACACGGCCGGGCCGGACGTCGAGGACTTCGACGAGACCAATGAAGTGCGGCTGCATGGCAACGAGGTGTTGAAGGATTTCTGGGCGATCAACTTTGCCGATCTTTTCAATCAGAAGGTCGCCTCGTTCTGGAAAAAGCACACCCGCACATTCCGCAGCCTGGCCAAGTGCACCTTTCTCGCCCAGGCCATGGAGGATCGCGAGGGAGGCCGGTTGTCGGACGATAACTTCCGAACCGTGATCAAGGCCATCGCCGGCAATGTGAGCTGGCCCGTCACGCTGCAGATGCTGGAAGAGGATGCGGCACCCGCCAAGGGGATGAGTCTCAGCCTGCTGAAAGTCGGCGGTTACGTGGCGACCGATATCCTGTGCATCGCCGACGGCAATGGCCGCAAGATCCTTTACACCCCGGGGGAAGTGTGGGGTCTGCACGCCTTCGAGACGGCCAGGGACCTGCATTGGTGGGTGCTGTCGCAAACCCGAAAACCGGCAGACCGCAAACGTTTCCTCGCGCACTTTCAGGTGGCCGACCACGATGTCATGGAAGACACCTCATGGCGCGATGCCGCGAAATCGAGCTGGCTCTCGGTCTTGAATCCCGGGGTTAATCTGGTCGTCGAGATATTCCGCCCACCGCATGTCGAAAACGTCGGACTCAATCATGTCCTGGATCTATTGGTCAGCACCTGGGACTGCGCCGATCACTTTCTGATCGAACACACGAGCGACACGCTCAAGAACGATGCCTTCACCTTCCTCGCCAATGCCACGCACACCCGAATGATCAGCGACGCCACATTCATGATGCACACCAATGGCGATCTGCGGAAAAAACTGTGGGTCGGCTATCTGAATGCTTTCGGTCGCATGTTCGGCCCGATGGCCGCTGTCGGCTGGCCCGTGGCGCTGGCTGTCGTGGGTGCCGGCATTGCCAACGTCGGGCTGCAGATTGATCAGGCGGTCAATGGCAAGACACCCGGCGAGCGCAAGGCTGCCGTGACGGGCGCCATCTTCGCGACAATCGATACCCTGTTCAACGCCACCTTCCTCAAGGGCAGTGGCCGTCTGCCAGAAATAGTCGAGGCCAGTACGGTCTTCGAACCGGAAGAAAAACTCGCCGAAGCGGTGCTTGCCCGTCCCTCTCTGCCCCCGCTGGAGGAGATCGCCCCGACACGTATCCTGCCCGCGCAGCCAGAGGATTTTCTCGCCTCATTCAAGACTGAGATCACGGAGGGCACCCGCGTCGAAACCGGCGATCCCAAATTGCAGGAGATCATCCTGGCCGCGTCGGGCAAACGGTACATTTACATGCGCCGCGTGGGGAGAGACGGCTTTTACCAGGTGCGCTATGTCGAGCAACTACGCGGCTGGGTGATTGTCGATCCCGCCAATCCTTTCTCGTTTTACCGCAATGTCCCGGTCCGTTTGAACGAAGCACTCAGATGGGAACCCGTTGCCCGCCCTGGCCTCAAGGGCGGCATGAAGATTTTCGGCAAGTGGCCCTTCGGACACACCGCCGACCCGCTGCCCGAAGTGGAGGTGCAGCCGCTGGCGTATGACGTCCCGCAGACCTCACGGCCGGCGTTGCAACCTGTTGCCGAAGCGCAGGTGGACGATTTCCCCCTGGATCCTCAGGACAGCAGCGACCGCCTCTACCAAGACTTCAAAACCTTGCGTCGCGGCCTGTACGACGATGCCATCGGCGCCTATGCCAGCGCCGAGTTCCCGCCGCGGCCGCTGGTTCCAGCCTTCAAACCCACGACACCGTTCACTGAAATGACCAAGCGTCTGTTCAAGGACGGCACCGGTCTGGTGATCGGTCAGGACAGCTCGGTGATCGGTGCCCGAAAGCTACTGGTCGAGAACCTCAAGGCACTGAACAAGCAAAAAGTCAGAACCCTTTACCTGGATCACTTGCTCACGGACTTCCATCAAACGGATCTGGATGTTCTCCATCAGACCGGCAAGATGCCGCCCGCCCTCGAACGATATCTGAAGACTTTGGACGTTCGGTTCAAGACCGATCCGGCCGGACCGCACTCCTACACCGAACTGGTAAAAAACGCACAGAAAAACCACATCCGCGTGCAAGCCATCGACAGCATGGCCAGCGGGCGTTTCCCACGGATGGAGGGCACAACCGAGGCCAGCAGCCGGAAAATGATGAACTACTACTCGGACACCGTGATTCAGGCTGACCAGGCCGCGCGGGGTTCTCATCGCTGGATAGCTCTGGTCGATGAGGCTCGTGCCAGCCGCTTCGACACGGTCGCCGGGCTGAGTGAGCTGGAAGGAACGGTCGCACTGCGTGTCGAGGAAAGCGCGCTCGGTCAGACTCAGGGACTGACCACCGACCCGGGAAAAAAGATCAAGGACATCCTGGGACGTCCCTTGGACGAGTTGAAAAGTGACCTGCGCCTGCAACTGGTCGCCCCGCCACCGACGGCAACCGCTCGCTCACTGGAGGAGGCGTTGCCCAAGCCTGGCATGTTCATGGTGCAGGAGCCTTCCACCCTTGTTCACCGAAGCGGCGATGGCAGCCTGGTGCGCACGCCAATCCAGCAGGACACCGCCGGTTTCTCCATCCTCCGGCCTAAGTGGTCAGCCGTCAGCGGACGTCACTTCGACAGCCTGCATGAATTGCTGGAAGCCATTGAACATGAAGGTCTCACACAGGTACGCGTGCGTATTGACCCAACCGCCACGCCCGGTCAGTTGCCGGACACTCAACCGTCCATCCCGGTGACCGAAGCGCCGCCCGCCCCGGATTTGATGGTCAAGGATCCACCTCGCTTTACCTCGCTGTATGAGATTCCGGTGCAGGCGCGGGCGGAACTGAAAAATGTTGCCCGGGGCAACGACAGCCATCTGCTGGGCGACGCCTTCAAGTCATGGAGCGGCAACTCGCCTCTCGACACTTTCAAGACGCTGCGAGGGCAACTGCACGAGGCGGCCGTGCGCTTCTATGCCGAATTGCGCCTGCCGGTGCGTCCGTCGATGGATTCGCTGACAGCAGGACTGTCGGGGCAAACATTCATCGAGCGGGTATTCGCAGAATTTCGTGGGCTGGTCATAGGCGAGAGTCATGCCGGTGTCGGCAGCAAGCAATGGCTGATCGACAATATGCAAACCCTGGCCAACAAGGGTGTGAAGACCCTCTACTCCGAGCACCTGCTCACGGACTTCCATCAAGCCGCACTGGACAACTACGCCAGGACGTCGGTCATGCCGCGGGATCTGGAGAACTACCTGATTCAGCTCGACAGCGGTCACATGACCGATCCGCTGCAACGCTACACCTTTCTCAATCTGGTCAAGGAAGCCAACCGCAAAGGAATACGCGTTCAGGCCATCGATTGCCTGGCCAGTTACCGGGTTGAGGGGATGAAAACCGCTGACCTGTCTGCCCGACAGAGAATGATGAACTTCTACGCGCACACCGTGATCGAGGCCGACCAAACCGCTCGCGGGCCGAATAACTGGGTGGCGCTGGTGGGAAATTCCCACTCCAACACCTTTGAAGGCGTTGCCGGTGTCAGTGAGCTGGAAGGCGCCGTCGGTCTGCGCGCCGAAGATATCGCTGAAGGTCAGTCCGGTGGTATCGAAGCGGATCCCGGTAAAAGTCTCGGCGATCAAATGGGCAAGAATGAGGCGCTCGTCAAAGGCGACCTGCGCCTGCAAGTCGAAACGCCGTGGTATGCGCGGACGAACTCAGAGATTGAACAGTTACTTTCCCGACCTGGCATGTATACCTTGACCAAGAAACTGCGCAACACACTCCTGGTTCATCGCAGCCGCACCAACCTGATCGTGGAAACTGATATTCGCTTCGAATCCGACCGCGTATTCATTGAACGGCCCGAATGGCCCACCGTGCATGAAAAACGCTTCGCCAATCTCCAGGCGCTGCTGAAGGCCCTCGATGAACGAGGCATGAAACTGGCCGGCTGGTCCAAGCCGTTGTAATCGACGTCTGATCGCCAGAAACAGAAAAGCCGCGTGAAACATTGTTTCACGCGGCTTTTTGTTGATCCGGCTTCAAGCCATCATGGCTTGCGCGGGATCATTCCCACTCAATGGTCGCCGGTGGCTTGCTCGACACGTCATAAGTAACGCGCGAAATGCCTTCGATTTCATTGATGATGCGGCCGGAGACGGTTTCCAGCAGTTCGTAAGGCAGATGTGCCCAACGCGCGGTCATGAAGTCGATGGTTTCCACGGCACGCAGGGCCACGACCCAGGCGTAACGGCGGCCATCGCCAACCACGCCAACCGATTTCACCGGTTGGAACACCACGAATGCCTGGCTGACCTTGTGATACCAGTCGGCCTTGCGCAGTTCTTCGATGAAGATGTGGTCGGCGCGACGCAGCAGGTCGGCGTATTCCTTCTTCACTTCACCGAGGATCCGCACACCCAGGCCCGGGCCCGGGAACGGGTGACGGTAGACCATGTCGTACGGCAGGCCCAGTTCCAGGCCCAGACGACGGACTTCGTCCTTGAACAGTTCGCGCAGTGGCTCGACCAGTTTCAGGTTCATCTCTTCCGGCAGGCCGCCCACGTTGTGGTGCGACTTGATCACGTGAGCCTTGCCGCTTTTCGCGCCAGCCGACTCGATCACGTCCGGGTAGATGGTGCCCTGAGCCAGGTACTTGATGTTGTCCAGCTTGCAGGATTCGGCATCGAACACGTCGATGAAGGTGCGACCGATGATCTTGCGCTTCTTCTCCGGATCGGCTTCGCCGGCCAGGTTGTTCAGGAACTGGTCTTCAGCGTTGGCGCGGATCACCTTGACGCCCATGTTCTCGGCGAACATGGCCATCACTTGCTCGCCTTCATGCAGACGCAGCAGGCCGTTGTCGACGAATACGCAAGTCAGTTGATCGCCGATGGCCTTGTGCAGCAGCGCCGCAACCACCGAGGAGTCCACACCGCCGGACAGACCCAGCAGCACGTTGTCGGTACCGACCTGTGCGCGGATGTTGGCGATGGCGTCTTCGGCAATCTTCGACGGGGTCCACAGCGCTTCGCAACCGCAGATGTCGAGGATGAAGCGCGACAGGATGCGACCGCCCTGCTTGGTGTGGGTCACTTCCGGGTGGAACTGCACGCCGTAGTAAGCGCGCTCGTCGTTGAACATGCCGGCGATCGGGCAGCTCGGGGTGCTGGCCAGGATGTGGAAGTCTTCCGGCATCTTGGTGACCTTGTCACCGTGGCTCATCCATACGTCGAGGCCGAACAGGCCGTCGGCGTCGATGTGATCTTCGATGCCGTCGAGCAGGCGGCTCTTGCCGACCACGTCAACGCGGGCATAACCGAACTCACGCAGCTCGGAACCTTCAACCTTGCCACCCAGTTGCTCGGCCATGGTCTGCATGCCGTAGCAGATACCGAAGACCGGTACACCCAGGTCGAACACCGCTTGCGGGCAGCGCGGGCTGTTGGCTTCGTGCACGGACTCGGGGCCGCCGGCGAGGATCACGCCTTTTGGCGCGAATTGGCGAATGGCTTCCTCGTCCATGTCGAACGGATGCAGTTCGCAGTACACGCCGATCTCGCGCACGCGGCGAGCGATCAGTTGGGTGTACTGCGAACCGAAGTCGAGGATCAGGATGCGGTGAGCGTGAATGTCGAGGGCCATGATTCAGTCTCGTCTAAGTAATTCAGAAACAGTCTTGATTCAGAAACGACTCGGGGCTGAATAAAACAGCCCCGGTCATTTAACGTTTTGCTTGAAGCCTCAACCTACGCGGTAGTTTGGCGCTTCTTTGGTGATCTGCACGTCGTGAACATGGGATTCGGCCATGCCGGCACCGGTGATCCGCACGAACTCAGGCTTGGTGCGCATTTCTTCGATGTTGGCGCTGCCGGTGTAACCCATCGAGGAACGCAGACCGCCCATCAACTGGTGAATGATCGCGCTCAGGGTGCCCTTGTAAGGAACACGGCCTTCGATGCCTTCCGGAACGAGTTTCTCGGCGCCTGCCGAGGAGTCCTGGAAGTAACGGTCGGAGGAACCTTGAGCCTGGGACATGGCGCCCAGCGAACCCATGCCGCGATAAGCCTTGTACGAACGGCCCTGGAACAGTTCGATCTCGCCCGGCGCTTCTTCGGTACCGGCGAACATCGAGCCCATCATCACGCAGGAAGCACCGGCAACGATGGCCTTGGACAGGTCACCGGAGAAACGGATGCCGCCGTCGGCGATCAACGGAACACCGGTGCCTTCAAGGGCAGCGGCGACGTTGGCGATGGCACTGATTTGCGGAACGCCGACACCGGCGACGATACGGGTGGTGCAGATCGAGCCAGGGCCGATACCGACCTTGACGGCGTCGGCGCCAGCCTCGGCCAGGGCCTTGGCGGCTGCGCCGGTGGCGATGTTGCCGCCGATCACCTGCACTTCAGGGAAATTCTCCTTGACCCAGCGAACGCGGTCGATCACGCCTTTGGAGTGACCGTGAGCGGTATCGACCACCACCACGTCCACACCGGCATTGACCAGCGCGGCAACGCGGTCACCGGTGTCTTTACCGGTACCGACCGCAGCGCCGACACGCAGACGACCTTGGTCGTCCTTGCTGGCCAGCGGGTAAGCCTTGGCTTTTTCGATGTCTTTGACGGTCATCATGCCTTTGAGGGCAAACTTGTCGTCGACGATCAGGACTTTTTCCAGACGGTGCTTGTGCAGCAACTCGCGGACTTCGTTCTTGTTGGCGCCTTCGCGAACAGTGACCAGACGCTCTTTAGGCGTCATCACTTCACGAACGGTGGCTTCCAGACGAGTTTCGAAACGCACGTCACGGGAAGTGACGATGCCGACCAGGTCGCCATCGTGCAGCACCGGAACGCCGGAAATGTTGTGCATGCGGGTCAGTTCGAACAGATCACGAACCGTGGCGTCAGCCTCGATGGTGATTGGGTCCTTGACCACACCGGCTTCGAACTTCTTGACCTTGCGGACTTCGGCAGCTTGCTGCTCGATGGTCATGTTCTTGTGGATAATGCCGATGCCACCTTCCTGAGCCATGGCGATTGCCAGACGGGCTTCAGTAACGGTGTCCATGGCGGCAGAAACCAGAGGAATATTCAGTTCGATGCCACGGGTGAGGCGGGTCTTGAGACTGACTTCGTTAGGAAGCACCTCGGAATAACCAGGCACTAAAAGAATGTCGTCGAAGGTCAGAGCTTCTTGGCTGATACGCAGCATCGCGGGGGCTCCCGAGCGGGAAAATGGAAGCGCGCCATTATAGTCAGACACCCCTTCGGGTTCAATGTAAAACTTGTCTTATATCAATGTTGCTGATGTACGGGAAAAGCGCACCCTACAACTCGACCTTGACCCAGCTCACCGGTTGATCCAGCCAGTCGGCGAATTCGTCGATGAAACTCTGCTTGAACCCCGCCTCCAGCCAGTTGTTGAAGATGAAACCGAGGTTGGAAAACCCGCACTCCTGCAAATACAGAAAACCGTTGATGTCATCTTCATGCCCGCACTCGGGGCAGGTGAAGTTGTCGGTGCGACCCGGCATCCAGTCTTCCAGGCTTTCGAACAGCGCTTCGCCGATTTCCTGGCGACACTCGGCACAACCGGCTTCTTCGAGAAAGCCCTTGGCCGGGGTGTAGATGCAGCGCTTGGTGACGACCTCCAGACCATTGATCGGCTCACCGAACGGCAGCGCCTCGGGATGCAGCACCACCGCGCGGGCGCCATCGGCGATGGCGTAGGCCATGCGATTGCCGGTGCGCCCGCAGGTGCTCAGCTCTTCCTTGATGATGTTCTTGCGCACCAGCCAGCGCAGGATCGCCCGGGCCCGGGGTTCGTGCACCGGCAGGTTGGAGATTTTCGGGACGATGATGCTTTGGGAATTCATGGTGCAAGCCTGCTGCGTCAAAGGATGTTCTGCGACGAACGCGGCCGGCAGCTTAATCCCTGAGACAATCCGGTCAAGTGCTTAAATAGCGGCCGATCAGCGCCAGACCGCTCGCCAGCACCAGCCAGGTCACCAGCCGCACGAAGGCCTCGCGGGACAAGCGCATGGTCAGCCGCCGTCCAATCCACAGTCCCAGCGCCATGGCCGGCAACAGACACAACGCGAGCATCAACAAGGGTAGCTCGGCATACACCCCGGCGATGGCGAACAGGCTCAAACGCACCACCGTGCTGCAACTGATCAGCGCACTTTGCGTGGCCCGGGCCGCGTCCTTGGGCAGTCGGCTGTTGAGGTAGATCGCATAAAGAAAGCCGCCACTGCCGAACAACGCCCCGAACAGCCCGCCCACCGTGCCCATCGGCAACGCCCACATCGCGGACAACTGCGCCGGCCGGGCCTTGATCCACAAGCTGTAAACCGCGTAGGCACTGATGAACAGCCCCATCAACAGCAACAACAGGTCGGACTTGAGGTTAAGCAGGAAAATCACCCCCAGCGTGCAACCCACCGCCATGCACGGCAGCAGCCGCAGCAATTCCGGTTTCGCCACATCGCGCCGCGACGGCAGCAGATTGCCGAACGCAGCGACGAAATCCAGCAGCACCAGCAACGGCACGATCTTCGACAACGGCATGAACAGAATCAGGATCGGCCCCGCCACCAGCGCCGTACCGAAACCGGCAATGCCGAACACGATGTAGGCCAGCGCGATTGCCAGTCCGATCACCACCCAGCCCTGCACGCCCCACGACCATTCGCTCAACAACCCCGCCACACTCATTCGCTCGCTTCCTATATAAGCCTGCGATGACTTTAGCCAGCGCCGAGGGTTGCGACTAATATCATCGAAACCGCCAAGCCATCTCGAAAAGGCATGTCTCGTGCTTTCAACCCGTCAATTGCGTTACTTCGTGGAAATCGCCGAGAGCGGCAGCTTCAGTGCCGCAGCCGAACGGTTGTTCATCGCCCAGTCGGCACTGAGCCGGCAGATCAAGGACATGGAAACCCGCCTGCAGACGCCGCTGTTCGAACGCACGGCGCGCCAGCCCCGGCTCACCGCCGCCGGCGAAGCGTTCTTGCCCCGGGCGAAAAATCTGCTCAACGAATTGAACAAGGCCAGCACCCTGGCCACGGAAATCGGCCAGGGCCAGCGTGGCACCTTGCGCCTGTCTCACTCCAGCACCGTACCAATCAGCGGCCGACTGTTGCGCGACATGAGCAGTTACCTGGAGCAACAGCCCGGGGTTTCGCTGGACATCGGCACGTTGTCTTCGGAGGCGCAGCTTGAAGAACTGGCCGAGGGCCGGCTCGATATCGGCCTTCTACGCCTGCCGGTTTTGCGTCAGCGCGAGGGCGTTCAGGTTGTGCCGCTCTACACCGAACGCTTGCTGCTTGCCGTGCCGGCGGAGCATCGACTGGCTTTGGCGGAGGCAGTCGATCTGGCGCAATTGAAGGACGAAGCATTCATATCCATCCCGCACCCGCAGCGCGGCGGACTGAGTTATTTGTGCGCGGACCTGTGCATGCGTCACGGTTTTTTCCCTCAGGCTGCGCGAGTGATGTCGCGCAAGACCACACAGTTGCAATTGATCCAGGCCGGTTTCGGCATCGCTCTGCTGCCGGAATCGATGCAGGAAATCGCGCCCGCCGGTGTGAGATTTCTGCCACTGACCGGCGATTGCCAGAGCACCGTCGCCCTCGCCTTTCGGCAGAATCCCACACCTTTAGTGCAACACTTCCTCCAGACATTCACCGGCGAAAGCCTTTAAACTGCGCCCCATGATTAAAGATCCCTTTGCAAGACTCGGCCTGGACCGCGAAGTCCTGACCGTCAGCCAGCTCAACGGCCGCGCGCGGGTGTTGCTCGAAGACGTGTTCAGCAACATCTGGGTCGAAGGCGAAATTTCCAACCTCGCCCGCCCGGCGTCCGGCCACGTGTACTTCACGCTCAAGGACAGCGGCGCCCAGGTGCGTTGTGCGCTGTTCCGCCAGAATGCTGCTCGCGTGCGTCAGGCGCTGAAGGATGGTCTGGCGGTCAAGGTACGCGGCAAGGTCTCGCTGTTCGAAGGGCGTGGCGACTATCAGTTGATCCTCGACACCGTGGAGCCTGCCGGTGACGGTGCCCTGCGTCTGGCCTTCGATGCCTTGAAGGAAAAGCTCAGCGCCGAAGGCCTGTTCAGTGCCGAGCGCAAGGTGCCGCTGCCGGCGCACCCGCAGCGCATCGGTATCATCAGTTCGCCGACCGGCGCGGTGATCCGCGACATCATCAGCGTGTTCCGCCGCCGTGCGCCGCAGGTGCAACTGACGCTGATTCCCACCGCCGTTCAGGGCCGCGAAGCCACCGCGCAGATCGTCCGCGCCCTGAAACTCGCAGATGCCCGTGGCTTCGACGCGCTGATTCTTGCCCGTGGCGGCGGCTCGCTGGAGGATCTCTGGTGCTTCAACGAAGAGGCCGTGGCCCGGGCAGTGGATGCCTGTGTGACGCCGATCGTCAGTGCGGTCGGGCATGAAACCGATGTGTCGATCAGCGACTTTGTGGCTGACGTGCGCGCACCGACGCCCTCTGCGGCGGCCGAATTGCTCGCCCCGGATTCCAGCCACCTGATCCGCCAGGTCGAAAGCCTGCATCGTCGGCTGGTGATGCGCATGCGCGATCGATTGATGCGTGATCGTCTGCGTCTTGAGGGCATGGCCCGTCGTCTGCGCCATCCCGGCGAGCGACTGCGCCAGCAGGCACAACGCCTGGATGACCTGGACATGCGCATGCGCCGGGCGTTCGAGCGCCAGCTCAACACCCGCCGCGAACGCCTGATCCGCCTGGAAACCCGCCTCGCCGGGCAACATCCGGGGCGGCAACTGGCCCTGTTGCGCCAGCGTCTCGACAGCCTCGCCGAGCGCTTGCCACGCGCAATGAACGAAGGCCTGAAACGGCGCCGTTTACAGTTGCAAAGCCAGATGCAGACCCTGCATGTGGTCAGCCCGCTGGCGACGCTTGGCCGTGGCTACAGCATTCTGCTCGACGAGCGTGGCAATGCGATCCGCGACGCGGCGCAAACCCACACCGGCCAGCGCCTGAAGGCCAGACTGGGCGAAGGCGAACTGCAAGTGCGCGTCGAGGACAATCACCTGACGCCCGTCACCCTCTCTTTACTGGACTGATCCATGCCGCGTTTTCTCGCTCCGCTGTTGTTGCTGTGCCTGACCTTCAACGCCCACGCCGACAGCTACATCACCCGGCTGCTGAACAAACCGGTACCGGGCGGCGTTGCTGTCGTCGATCTGGGCACTGCCGCGCAAGCGCCGAAAGCCACGTATCAGGGCAAACCGGTGCTGGTGGTCAAGGAACAGAACAACTGGCTGGCGATTGTCGGCGTACCGCTGACCGTCAAACCCGGCATCCAGCAGATCAGCAGCGGCGGCCGAAACCTGAACTTCAGCGTCGGCAACAAGAAATACCCGGAACAGCACATCACCCTGAAGAACACTCAGCAGGTCAATCCGAACCCGGCCAACCTGAAGCGCATCGAGGGCGAACTGGCCGAACAGATCAAGGCCTACCGCAGTTTCAGCCCGAATACGCCGAGCAACCTGCTGCTCGACAAACCGGTCAACGGGCCGCTGTCGAGCAAGTTTGGCGTGCGCCGTTTCTTCAACGGTGAAGAACGCAACCCTCACGCCGGCCTCGACTTCGCGGTGCCGGCCGGCACACCGATCAAGACCCCGGCGGCGGGCAAGGTGATCCTGATCGGCAATTACTTCTTCAATGGCAACACCGTGTTCGTCGACCACGGCCAGGGCTTCATCAGCATGTTCTGCCACATGTCGAAGATCGATGTGCAGAACGGTCAGCAACTGGCGCGCGGTGCGGTAGTCGGCAAGGTGGGTGCCACAGGTCGGGCGACAGGGCCGCACATGCACTGGAACGTCAGCCTGAACGACGCGCGGGTCGATCCGGCGATTTTCATTGGTGCATTCCAGCCTTGATTCCGGGCTGAGCCTACTCCCGCGGGGATTGCGCACGACGAATGGTCTGCGCAATCCCCGCCAACAAATACCGCCATATCAAGAATAAAATCTCGGAAAAAACCGCTTTCCGGGTATTCCTCTCAATTTTTTTCGACTGCTTGCCATCCTCATCCCCCGCGGTTAGGGTTGAAGGCATGAAAACCTCTCACACCCTTATTCAGCTTCGCCAGCACCGCAGCCTGTGCCTCGTCAGCGCACGACTGCCGGGCTGAATCGCTGCGCCTCGTCCCAAGCTTCTCCCCGAACATTCGTTCCACCGGCAGGCCGCCTCTTTTCGGCCCAGACAATAAGGAATTTCCCGATGAGCATGCTCAAAGACCCGTCTTCGAAATACCGCGCGTTTCCTGTAATCAACCTGCCGGATCGCACCTGGCCGTCGAAAACCATCGATGCCGCGCCGATCTGGTGCAGCTCCGACCTGCGTGACGGCAACCAGTCGCTGATCGAGCCGATGGACGCGGTGAAAAAGCTGCGCTTCTGGAAAACTCTGGTGCAAGTGGGCGTGAAGGAAATCGAAGCCTCGTTCCCGGCCGCTTCGCAAACCGACTTCGACTTCGTGCGTACCTTGATCGAAGAAGGCCACATCCCGGACGACACTACCATCCAGGTGTTGACCCAGGGCCGTGAAGACCTGATCGAGCGCACCTTCGAATCCCTGCGCGGGGCGAAAAAGGCGATTGTTCACCTGTACAACGCCACCTCCCCTTCTTTCCGTCGCATCGTGTTCAACCAGGACAAGGACGGGATCAAGGCCATCGCCGTGAACGCCGCCAAGCTGTTCGTCAAATACGCAGCCATGCAGCCGGACACCGAGTGGACCTTCGAATACTCGCCGGAAACCTTCAGCGCCACCGAGCTGGAATTCGCCAAGGAAGTCTGTGACGCCGTGATCGAGGTCTGGAACCCGACACCTGAGCACAAGATCATCCTCAACCTGCCGGCCACCGTTGAATGCGCGACCCCGAACGTCTACGCCGACCAGATCGAGTGGTTCCACCGCAACATCAACCGTCGTGACAGCGTGATCATCAGCCTGCACACCCACAACGACCGTGGCACTGGCGTGGCCGCCACCGAGTTGGGCCTGATGGCTGGCGCCGACCGTGTCGAAGGCTGCCTGTTCGGCAACGGCGAGCGTACCGGTAACGTCGACCTCGTCACCGTCGCACTGAACATGTACACCCAGGGCCTCGACCCGCAACTGGACTTCTCCGACATCGACGGCGTGCGCAAAGTCGTCGAAGAGTGCAACCAGATTCAGGTTCACCCGCGTCACCCGTACGTCGGCGACCTGGTGCACACCGCATTTTCTGGTTCTCACCAGGACGCAATCCGCAAGGGCTTCGCCCAGCAGAAATCCGACGCACTGTGGGAAGTACCATACCTGCCGATCGACCCGGCCGACATCGGTCGCAGCTACGAGGCGGTAATCCGCGTCAACAGCCAGTCGGGCAAGGGCGGCATCGCCTACCTGCTGGAGCAGGAATATGGCATCAGCCTGCCACGTCGCATGCAGATCGAATTCAGCCAGGTCGTGCAGCGTGAAACCGATCGCCTGGGCCTGGAGATGACTGCCAAGCAGATTCACTCGCTGTTGATCAGCGAATACCTGCAAGCCAACACTCCGTACGCGCTGGTCAGCCATCGCCTGCAGGAAGAAAACGGCAACAGCGCCGTCGAAGTCGAAGTCGCGAGCAAGGGTCAGGGCGAAACCAACCTGCACTGGCGCGGCAAGGGCAACGGCGCGCTGGAAGCGCTGGTGGCCGGTCTGCCGATTCCGGTGGAGATCATGGACTACAACGAACACGCCATCGGCGCGGGCACCAACGCCAAGGCTGCGGCGTACATCGAATTGCGTGTGAACGGCGAGCGTGCGGTACACGGCGTGGGCATCGATGAAAACATCACCACGGCCAGCTTCAAGGCCCTGTTCAGCGCGCTGAACCGCTCGCTGAGCCAGCCGGAAGCGAAAGCGGCGTAATTGACCGCTTCAATGCAAAAGGCCCCGGGGTTCGCACCTCGGGGCCTTTTTACTTTCTAGCTGATCGTTCCCACGCTCCGCGTGGGAACGATCAGACGCGTCGTGATTGTCAGGTGAACTCGAAGGTGTCCGCGTCAAGATTCGCCGGGAACCGCTCGCGGTAAGCCGCCAGCGAAGCCGCTTCCAGAACCACTTTGAACACCCCGTCAGCCTCTCCTGCCGCGAGCAAGGTCTCGCCCTGGAAATCCAGCACCTGACTGTCGCCGGTATACGCGAAACCCTTGCCATCGGTTCCCACCCGGTTAACCGCCGCCACATAGCACAGGTTTTCAATGGCCCGGGCCGGCAGCAGACGGTTCCAGTGCTGACGCCGTGCACCCGGCCAGTTGGCGGTGTACAGCAGCAGGTCGGTGTCTTGCGCATCGCGGCTCCACACCGGGAAGCGCAAGTCGTAGCAGATCAACGGACGCACCCGCCAGCCCTTGAGTTCGAACTGCACCTGGCGTTCGCCGGGGGTGTAGTGATTGTGCTCGCCGGCCATGCGGAACAGGTGGCGCTTGTCGTAATGCAGTACTTCGCCGTCCGGTCGCGCCCACAGCAAGCGGTTGCGGTGGCTGCCGTCGGCGGCCTGGATGATCACGCTGCCAGTGACCACGGCATTCAGTTTCGCCGCCTGAGCCCGCAGCCATTTGCTGGTCGGGCCGTTTTCGGCTTCGGCCAGGGTTTCGGATTCCATGGAGAAGCCGGTGGTGAACATTTCCGGCAGGATAATCAGATCCGCACCCCGCGCCTGCTCCAGCAAAGCGTCGAAATGCTCAAGGTTGGCCTGACGATCATGCCAGGCCAGGCTGGTCTGGATCAGCGCCAGATTGAGATCGGGTAACGCACTCAGATCACGCATAGTTTTGCCGCCGCTTCCCGCAGCGTCTCCTCGCGTTTGGCAAAGCACAGACGCACCAGGCGCTGGCCTTCGGGTGGATTCTGGTAGAACACCGACACCGGGATACTGGCGACGCCATGCTCGCGGGTCATCCACATCGCCATCTCGACATCGTTCAAGTCAGGACGGATCTGCGAGTAGTCGACCAGTTGGAAATAGGTGCCGGTGACCCGGGTGAAGCTGAATCGCGAAGGCTCCAGCAAATCGCAGAACAGATCACGCTTGGCCTGATAGAAACCCGGCAGTTCTTCGACGTGTTCCGGATGCTCGGCCATGTAATCGGCCAGAGCGTACTGCAGCGGCGTCACACCACAGAAGCTGACGTACTGGTGCACTTTGCGCAGCTCGGCTGTCAGGGCCGGAGGTGCCACGACGTAGCCGGTTTTCCAGCCAGTGACGTGATAGGTCTTGCCGAACGAACTGACCACGAACGCCCGCTGATACAGCTCTTCATGAGCCAGCACACTGACGTGCGGCACACCGTCGAACACCAGGTGTTCGTACACTTCGTCGCTGATCACATAGATGTCGCGGTCGCGGATCAACGCCGCCAACTGGTCGAGCTCGGCGCGACTGATCAGCGCGCCGCTCGGGTTGTGCGGGGTGTTGAGGATGATCATCCGCGTGCGCGGGCTCAGGGCTGCACTGAGTTTGTCGAAGTCGATGGAGAAATCATTCAGGCCCAACTGCACATGCACGCAGCGCCCGCCGGCCAGTTCCACCGACGGCTCATAGCTGTCATAAGCCGGGTCGAACACGATGACTTCGTCGCCGCTGTGGATAACCGCCTGGATCGCACAGAAGATCGCCTGGGTCGCACCGGGGGTCACGGTCACTTCAGTGTCGGCATCGACGTTGGCGCCATAGCTGCGAGCGATTTTGGCCGCGATCTGCTGACGCAACGCCGGCAGGCCGGTCATCGGCGAATACTGGTTATGGCCACTGGCAATGTGCCGACCGACCGCATCGCGCAGCGACTGCGGGCCGTCGAAATCGGGAAAACCCTGGGACAGGTTGATGGCTCCGGTCTGTGCCGCGAGCTGAGACATCTGCGTGAAAATAGTGATGCCGACATTCGGCAGCTTGCTGGTAATCATCGGGGTTCCCTGCTCTGCCCCGGCACTGACGACGGCGCGGGAGAGCCCGAGGATAGCCCATCCGGCGCCCATAAAAAAAGGGCGCCAAACGGCGCCCCTTCTCTCTCGATGATCGTTCCTGTGCTGTGCATGGAAACGATCAACGGGCAGCGACCTTACTTCTTGTCGCGGCGCTTCTTGCTGGCCTTCTTGTTGTGCGACATCAAACGACGCTTCTTGTTGACCTGGCGGTCGGTCAGCGTGTTCTTGTTGCCTTCGTACGGGTTCTCGCCACCCTTGAACTCGATACGGATCGGCGTACCGACCAGTTTGAGCACACGGCGGTAAGTGTTTTCCAGATAGCGCACGTAGGACTTCGGCACTTTCTCGATCTGGTTGCCGTGGATCACGATGATCGGCGGGTTCGCGCCACCCAGGTGAGCGTAACGCAGCTTGATCCGGCGGCTGTTGACCATCGGCGGCTGGTGCTCGCTGACTGCGTCTTCGAGGATCTGCGTCAGGCGGCTGGTCGGCCAGCGGGTGACCGCAGACTTGAACGAGTTCTGCACCGAAGCGTAGAGGTTGCCCACGCCGGTACCGTGCAGTGCCGAGATGAAGTGGATGTCGGCGAACTCGACGAAGAACAAGCGACGTTGCAGCTCGATCTTCACGAAGTCGCGCTCGCTCGGCGTCATGCCGTCCCACTTGTTGATCGCGATCACCAGCGCACGACCGGCTTCAAGGGCGAAGCCCAGCAGGTTGAGGTCGTGATCGACCACGCCTTCGCGGGCGTCCATCACGAAGATCACCACGTTGGCGTCTTTGATCGCCTGCAGGGTTTTGACCACGGAGAACTTTTCGACTTCTTCGTGGATCTTGCCGCGCTTGCGCACACCGGCGGTGTCAATCAGCGTGTACTTCTCGTCGTTACGCTCGAACGGGATGTAGATACTGTCGCGGGTGGTGCCGGGTTGGTCATAGACGATTACCCGGTCTTCACCGAGCATGCGGTTGACCAGCGTCGACTTGCCAACGTTAGGACGACCGATGATGGCGATCTTGATGCCGTCTTTTTCGCTCGGGCCAGGAATGCGCTTGGCTTCCTCACCTTCGGCAACGATCTCTTCCTCTTCGCCTTCCGCCGGTTCGTCATCATCGCGCGGGAAATCGCTCAGGGCGGCTTCCAGCAATTGAGTGATGCCGCGACCGTGGGCGCCAGCGATCGGGATCGCGTGGCCCATGCCCAGCGGGGCGAATTCGGCGCGGGCCATTTCCGGGTCGATGTTGTCGACCTTGTTGGCGACCACGTGGGAACGCTTGTTACGTTTGCGCAAGTGTTCGGCGATCATCTGGTCGGCGGCGGTGAAACCGGCCTTGGCATCTACCAGGAACAGAACGACATCCGCTTCTTCAATGGCCAGCAGCGACTGCTCGGCCATTTTTTCGTCCATACCATGTTCGTCACCGGAGATACCGCCGGTGTCGATCAGAATGTAGGAACGCCCTTGCCACTTGGCCTCACCGTACTGGCGATCACGGGTCAGACCGGACAAGTCGCCGACGATGGCGTCGCGAGTCCTGGTCAGGCGGTTGAACAAGGTGGACTTGCCGACGTTCGGTCGGCCCACCAGGGCGATTACGGGAACCATGCGGCTCTCCACTTCGTTATTTCAGAAAATACAAAAGCCGCTGCGAGGCAGCGGCTGGTGCTCGGGGCAACGCCAAAAAGCGCTGCAAGCCCCGAAAATCCGGGGCCGCCTGGGGGGTTAACCCCAAGCATAGCTAAAGGGCCTGCACTCGATCATGCGGCGTTAAAAATCAGCTCGGGATGCTCATTGACTAAAGTCAACTCCGCTCCCTCGCTGATTTTTGCCTTGCCTGATCTTCGCTCGGCTCCTTTAGTGAATTGTTACTTGATGGTCAGGGCTTCCAGTTTGCCGCTGTTGCCATACACATAAATCGTGTCACCCACCACCAGCGGACGGGCACGCAGGCCGTCGCTGTCGATGCGCTCACGGCCGACGAAACGACCGTCCACCTGACTCAGCAGATGCAGGTAACCTTCCAGGTCACCGACTGCAACGTAGCTGGAGAACACTTCCGGTGCCGACAGTTGACGACGGGCCAGCGAATCGTTGGTCCACAGTGCAGTGGTCGAACGCTCGTCGACGCCTTCAACGGTGCCCGAAGACAGGCTCACGTAGACGTTGCCGAAACCCTGGGCGATACCGGCGTAGCTCGACGCGTCGCGCTGCCACAGTTGACGACCGCTTTCCAGGTCCAGTGCCGCAACGCGACCCTGATAGCTGGCAACGTACAGCGTGCCGCCGGACAGCAGCAGACCGCCGTCGATATCGACCACGCGCTCCAGTTCCGAACGACCTTGTGGAATCGCGATCCGTTGTTCCCAGACCGGCACGCCGTTGGAAATGTCCAGAGCAATCACTTTACCGGTCGACAGGCCAGCCACCGCGAGGCGGTTGGTCACGAGCGGTGCACTGGTGCCTCGCAGAGTCAGCACGGCTGGCGTGCTGTCGTACACCCAACGCTGTTGACCGGTGGAGGCATCCAGACCGATCAGACGATCGTCCTGGGTCTGCACGACCACGATGTCACCGTTGTTGGCAGGTGGCGCCAGCACTTCACTGGTCACGCGAGCACGCCATTTCTCTTCACCGTTGATGGTGTCGAGTGCAATGACTTCGCCTCGCAGCGTGCCGACCAGCACCAGACCGTAACCCACGCCAACGGCGCCGGAGACAGGCAGGTCAAGTTCCTTTTTCCACTTCACGTCGCCGTTGCTGCGATCCATGGCCATCACGATGCCGGTAACGTCGGCCGCGTAGATGGTGTCACCATCGATTGCCGGCACCAGCATGTTGTAGGTTTCGCCCTGACCGTCACCGATCGAGCGGCTCCACTGCTTGTGCAGAACCACTTCTTCCTTGAAATCGGTCAGTTCGGCCGGTGGCAGTTCTTTTTTGCTGTTGCTGCTGCAACCCGCGGCCAGAAGGGCCAGAGCCAGCAATGCTGCATGCTTCCAACGGATCACGTCACGCATCCCCTTTGGCCAGGTCGTCCAGCTTGATTTGAAGGCCACCGACCGCCGCTTCATCCGACAGTGCCGCCTTGGCTTTTTGATACGCCGTGTTCGCTTCATCAGTGCGGCCCAGCTGTACCAGCAGGTCGCCCTTGAGTTCTTCGCGAGTGGCCAGGAACGACTTGTCGGCATCGCCTTCAAGCAGTTTCAGAGCCTCATCAGCCTTGTTCTGTGCACCCAGCACCTGCGCCAGACGCTGACGGGCGATTTCGCCCAGTGCGGCGTTGGCCGGCTTGGCAACGATGGTTTTCAGCTCGGTCGCCGCGTCGTCCAGCTTGCCGCTGTCGACCGCTACCTTGGCCACGAACAGGCTGCCGTACTGCGCGTAGGCAGTCCCGCCGAATTCGCTGTTGAGCTTGCCGGCCAGATCCGCAACGCGTGCGGCGTCAGGCTTGCCATCCGGGGTCAGCGTGGTTTCCAGCAATTGCTGATAGAGCACCGAGGCGCCTTGCGACTGGTTGCTCTGATACTTGTGAAAAGCCTGCCAGCCGAACACGATGACCAGCGCCAACAGGCCGCCAGTGACCAGAGGTTTGCCGTTACGTGTCCACCAGTCCTTCAAATCCGCCAACTGTTCGTCTTCGGTACTCGACACCCCAATACTCCTTAATCGCTAAATCGGCTGTTTAGACAGCTTCAACCCTGCACGACGCAGGTGGCCAGGTGTGCAGCGAGCGCATCCCAGGCAATGCTTTGTTGTTCGCCCTGGCCACGCAGGGGTTTGAAACCTACCACTTGCTGGGCCATTTCGTCGTCACCGAGGATCAGTGCGTACAGCGCACCGCTCTTGTCGGCTTTCTTGAACTGGCTCTTGAAGCTGCCGGCGCCGGCATTGACTTGCAGGCGCAGGTTGGGCAGTTGGTCGCGTACACGCTCGGCCAGGGCCAGACCGGCCAGCTCTGCTTCTTCCCCGAAGGCGCAGAGATAGACGTCGACCTGACGGGAGATTTCTTCCGGAATCTGCTCCAGGGTTTCCAGCAGCAGCACCAGACGCTCGATACCCATGGCGAAACCGACGCCCGGGGTCGGCTTGCCGCCCATCTGCTCGACCAGACCGTCGTAACGGCCGCCCGCGCACACGGTGCCCTGGGCACCGAGCTTGTCGGTGACCCATTCGAATACGGTTTTGCTGTAGTAATCGAGGCCGCGTACCAGTTTAGGGTTGAGCACGTAAGGAATGCCGACGGCATCCAGGCGGGCCTTCAGGCCTTCGAAGTGGGCACGGGATTCGTCATCCAGGTAGTCGGCCATCTTCGGCGCATCGACCAGTACCGCCTGCGTGTCGGCGTTCTTGGTGTCGAGCACGCGCAGTGGGTTGGTCTTCAGGCGACGCTGGCTGTCTTCGTCCAGTTTGTCGTGGTGCGCCGAGAGATACTCGACCAGCGCTTCACGATAACGGCCACGGGACTCGCTGGTGCCCAGGCTGTTGAGTTCAAGCTTGACCGCATCGCGGATACCCAGCTCGCCCCACAGGCGCCAGGTCAGCACGATCAGTTCGGCGTCGATGTCCGGACCGTCGAGATTGAAGACTTCCAGACCGATCTGGTGGAACTGGCGATAACGGCCTTTCTGCGGACGCTCGTGACGGAACATCGGGCCGATGTACCAGAGTTTCTGCACCTGGCCACCGCCAGTGATGCCGTGTTCGAGCACGGCACGCACGCACGCGGCGGTGCCTTCCGGACGCAGGGTCAGGGAGTCGCCGTTGCGGTCGTCGAAGGTGTACATCTCTTTTTCGACGATGTCGGTCACTTCACCGATCGAGCGCTTGAACAGCTCGGTGAACTCGACGATCGGCATGCGGATCTGCTTGTAACCGTAGTTATCCAGCAAACGCGAAACAGTACCTTCGAAGTAGCGCCATACCGGCGTCTGTTCCGGCAGGATGTCGTTCATGCCACGAATGGCTTGCAGAGACTTGCTCACAGAAATTCCTTAATTCGTTCGATCAGCCGCGCGCGATAACCGCTGCGTCAGCTTCGACCTTCTCGGCCGCTTTCTCGCGGATCAGCCTTTCGAGCTCGTCCACCAGATTGTCATTCGTCAGTTTCTGCGACGGCTTGCCGTCGATGTAAATCAGGTTTGGCGTGCCGCCAGTCAAGCCGATATGGGCTTCCTTGGCTTCGCCGGGGCCGTTGACCACGCAACCGATCACCGCGACATCCAGCGGCACCAGCAGGTCTTCAAGGCGCCCTTCCAGCTCGTTCATGGTCTTGACCACATCGAAGTTCTGCCGCGAGCAGCTCGGGCAGGCGATGAAGTTGATGCCACGGGAACGCAGATGCAAAGACTTGAGAATGTCGTAACCGACCTTCACTTCCTCGACCGGATCGGCCGCCAGCGAGATGCGGATAGTATCGCCAATCCCCTCGGCGAGCAGCATACCTAGGCCCACGGCGGATTTCACTGTACCGGAACGCAATCCACCGGCTTCAGTGATGCCCAAGTGCAGCGGCTGCACGATTTCCTTGGCCAGCAAACGATAGGCTTCGACGGCCATGAACACATCGGAGGCCTTCACGCTGACCTTGAAGTCCTGGAAATTCAGGCGTTCGAGGTGCTCGACGTGACGCAGTGCCGACTCGACCAGCGCGGCCGGGGTCGGTTCGCCGTATTTCTTTTGCAGGTCCTTTTCCAGGGAGCCGGCGTTGACGCCGATGCGGATCGGAATCCCGCGGTCACGGGCGGCATCGACCACCGCACGCACGCGATCTTCACGACCGATGTTGCCCGGGTTGATCCGCAGGCAATCGACACCCAACTCAGCCACGCGCAAAGCGATGCGGTAGTCGAAGTGGATGTCAGCAACCAACGGCACCTTGACCAGTTGCTTGATCTTGCCGAATGCCTCGGCGGCGTCCATGTCCGGCACCGAAACCCGCACGATGTCGACACCGGCGGCTTCAAGGCGATTGATCTGGGCGACGGTGGCAGCGACGTCATTGGTGTCGCTGTTGGTCATGCTCTGCACAGCGATAGGCGCATCGCCGCCGACAGGCACGTTACCGACCCAGATCTTGCGTGATTCGCGACGTTTGATTGGAGATTCGCCGTGCATGACTTATTGACCCAACTTCAGGCGAGCAGTCTCGCCACTGGTGAACGGAGCGATATCGACCGGTTGGCCGTTGTAGCTGACCTGCGCGGCCCGGGCAACGCCCAGACGAACAGCCAGCGGTGGCTTGCCAGCCACGGAGACGCTGTCGCCCTTGCGCTTGAGACCGCTGAACAACACTTTGCCGCTGCCGTCAGTGACCTGAGCCCAGCAATCGGCGGTGAATTGCAGTTGAACCTGGCCCTGGCCCGCAACCGGAGCTGCCGGGGCAACTGGCGCGGGTGCTGGAACAACAGCGGTCGGAGCGACAGGAGCCGTGACGACAGGTGCTGGTGTAGCCGGAACGTTTGGCGCAGGCGCGGCAGGAGCAGCCACCACCGGAGCTGGCGTGTGAACCGGAGCAGGAGCGGTTACGGCTGGAGCAGGCGTCACCGGAGCTGTTGCTGGAGCAGCAGCCTCGGCCCCCGTCGACTCAGCGGCGGTTTCCGCTTGTGGCAGTGCCAGGGCGGTTGAGCCCTCGGCTTCGCCTTCCGCGACGGCCTGGTCTTCCGGCTCGTCCAGCGGGTGAATCTGGGTAGTGCCGTCAGCGCCTTCGACTTCGACGTGCTCAGGCGCCAGCGTGGTCAGATCCTTGGTCCGCAGCGAGGTCTGATCCTGCCACCAGACGAAACCGCCGCCGATGACCGCAATCAGCAGCAACAGGCTGACGATCCGCAAAATGGTGTGGGAAACCCGGACCGGCTCTTCGATCCGACCCAGGGCGTGGACGTTGCTGCCCTGGGAGTCGGTGCCGGTGGACTGGTCGAACTGCTGGACCAGGACCGCCTGATCCATGCCGAGCAATTTGGCATAGGCGCGAATGTAACCGCGAGCGAAGGTATGCCCCGGCAGCTTGTCGAACGCACCGGCTTCGAGGTTGGTCAGGGAAGTCACGGTGAGGTTGAGCTTGAGGGCCACTTCGGCCAGCGACCAGCCATTGCTTTCGCGGGCCTGGCGCAAGGTCTCACCTGGGTTAACGCGATTCGCTGCTACAACTTCGGGATGCGCCGCTTTCATCATTGCTCCGACAGGTATTGCTGATATTCCGGCGTACCGGGATAGAGTCGTTTTAATTGCAGGCCCGCACTGGCGGCCTTGTCGCGATCTTCAAACACTTTTGCCAACCGAACCGCGAGCAACAGACTACGTGCATTTTGCTCGGACAGCTGGCTGAAACGATCGTAATAGTCACGCGCGGGCACATAATGCCTGTCTTCGAATGACAACTCAGCCATTTCCAGCAATGCCCGTGGTTGCTGACGGTTCAAACGCAATGCTTTTTCCAGTTGCTGCTGGGCCAGATCACGCTGACCAAGCTTGGACGCCGTCATGCCGAGGTTCTCGAACACGCGCGAACGCTCAGGATACAGGGTATCGGCGGCGGCCTGTTCAAAACGCTCGTAGGCTTCCTTGTAACGCTTTTCTTCGTAGAGAAAACTGCCGTAATTGTTGAGGATGCGGGCATCGGCGGGACGGGAGGACAGTGCCTTGCGAAAGTGCTCATCCGCCAGTGCAGGCTCCATCTCGGACTGGAAAACCAGCCCGAGGGCCGCGTTGGCGTCAGGATCCGAACTGTCCAGCTCGAGGGCCTTTTTCAACGGCACCTTGGCCCGTTCGGTCATGCCTTGCTGCAAGTATCCCAGTCCCAGCTGCACGTAGGCAGCCCGCGCTTCATCGCGGCCCTTGCTGGTCTTCATCGGGTTGTAATCGCCCGACAGGACACAGCCAGCACACAGGCTGGCCAACAGCAACAGCAGCGCAAAGCGCAGGGACATAGAGATCCTCTCTTAGTTAGTGTTCGCGGCGTTCTGTGCCAGATCGCTGTCGGCGCTCAATTCGCGCACGGCGATGTAACGTTCGCTGCGACGGGTGCGATCCAGCACCTGCCCTACCAATTGACCGCAAGCCGCGTCGATGTCTTCACCACGGGTGGTGCGCACGGTCACGTTATAGCCTGCCTGGTGAAGCTGATCCTGGAACCGGCGGATGGCGTTGTTGCTCGGCCGCTCGTACCCGGAATGCGGGAACGGGTTGAACGGAATCAGGTTGATCTTGCAGGGAATATCCTTGAGCAGCTCGATCATTTCCACGGCGTGCTCAAGCTTGTCGTTGACGTCCTTGAGCAAGGTGTACTCGATGGTCAGCACGCGCTTCTCGCCCAGTTCGGACATGTAGCGCTGGCACGACTCGAGCAGCATCTTAAGCGGATATTTCTTGTTGATCGGCACCAATTGGTTACGCAATGCGTCATTCGGTGCGTGCAGGGACAACGCCAGGGATACGTCGATGTGCTTGGCCAGCTCATCGATCATCGGCACCACACCCGACGTGGACAGGGTCACGCGGCGCTTGGAGATCCCGTAGCCCAGGTCATCCATCATCAGATGCATGGCGGCCACGACGTTGTCGAAGTTCAGCAGCGGTTCGCCCATGCCCATCATCACCACGTTGGTGATGGCGCGGTCGATGGTAGCCGGAACACTGCCGAAGGATTTGTTGGCAATCCACACCTGACCGATGACTTCGGCGGCGGTGAGGTTGCTGTTGAAGCCTTGCTTGCCGGTGGAGCAGAAACTGCAGTCCAGGGCACAGCCTGCCTGGGACGAAACGCACAGAGTGCCGCGTTTGCCCTGGGGAATGTAAACGGTCTCGACACAGCTGCCGGACGCCACGCGCACCACCCACTTACGAGTGCCGTCGCTGGAGATGTCCTCGCTGACCACTTCGGGACCACGGACTTCAGCAATAGCCTTGAGCTTGTCGCGCAAGGCCTTGCTGACGTTCGTCATGGCGTCGAAATCATCCACGCCAAAGTGGTGAATCCATTTCATTACCTGACCGGCACGGAAACGCTTCTCCCCGATTGAGTCGAAGAATTTTTCCATTTCCGGCTGGGTCAGACCCAGCAGGTTGGTTTTAACAGTCGATGTAGTCATGGATTCACCTTCACTCTTTAAGCCAATGCTTAGCGAGTGGTTACTTCAGTAGCTGCGAAGAAGTACGAGATTTCACGAGCAGCAGCGGCTTCGGAGTCCGAACCGTGTACAGCGTTGGCGTCGATGGAATCAGCGAAGTCAGCACGGATGGTGCCGGCAGCAGCTTCTTTAGGGTTGGTAGCGCCCATCAGCTCACGGTTCAGAGCGATAGCGTTTTCGCCTTCCAGAACCTGAACAACAACAGGACCGGAGATCATGAAGGCAACCAGGTCGCCGAAGAAACCACGAGCGCTGTGCTCAGCGTAGAAGCCTTCAGCTTCGGCTTTGGACAGTTGCTTCAGTTTCGAAGCTACAACGCGCAGGCCTGCTTTTTCGAAACGAGTGGTGATCTCGCCGATGACGTTTTTTGCAACAGCGTCAGGCTTGATGATGGAGAAAGTACGTTGAACAGCCATGGTGTAACTCCAGAAACGGTAATTTGCGAAAAATTAAACCCGCGAATTATACGCGGGTTCTTGGGTATTGCCTAACCTGCAAGGACGATCAGTCTACTTCTTCGATCCAGAGGGCCTGGACCGCTTCCAACACTTTCTCGCCGACACGGCCAGAGGTGTTGTCGAAATCAGGCAGTTCCATGATCCATCGCTGCAGGTCGACGAAATTGACAGAGAGCGGATCGACATCCGGCTTGGCTTCGGCCAGCTCTTCTGCAATACGTTGAACATCATTCCAACCGTAGCTCATGACAGTCTTACCAGTCAGTGCGGCGCTTCGGCCGCATGGTTAAGCGAATATTTCGGGATTTCGACGGTGATGTCTTCTTCACCCACGATAGCCTGACAGGCCAGACGCGACTGCGCCTCCAGACCCCACGCACGATCAAGGAAATCTTCCTCCAACTCATCGGCTTCTTCCAGCGAGTCGAAACCCTCGCGAATGATGCAGTGACAAGTGGTGCAAGCGCAGACGCCGCCGCAGGCGCTTTCCATCTCGATATGGTGTTCGTGGGCCAGATCGAGAATCGATGTGCCGGGCTCAGCCTCGACAACCATGCCTTCAGGGCAGAACTTCTCGTGTGGCAGAAAAATGACCTGCGGCATCAGATATCCTCGATTTCATTCAGATTGCGCCCCGACAGAGCGGCCTTCACCGTCTGATCCATACGGCGAGCAGCAAAAGCATCGGTCACTTGCGACAGACGCTTGGTCTGCTGCTCGATGGCGTAACCATCGGTACCTTTCATCAGTTCGGCCAGTTCCTGCACCTGCAGATCGATGACCAGGCGCTCTTCGGCGTCGAGCAAACGCTCGCCATCCGCCTCCAGAGCGCCCTGCACCGCTTCGATCAGGCGCTGGGCATCAACCTGCTGCTCGCGCAAAACGCGGGCGACCTTGTCGTCATTGGCGTGCTGGAACGAATCTTTCAGCATCTTGGCGATTTCGCCGTCGGTCAAACCATAGGACGGCTTGACCTGGATGCTGGCTTCAACGCCCGAACCCAATTCACGGGCGGAAACGCTGAGCAGACCGTCGGCATCGACCTGGAAGGTCACGCGAATTTTCGCCGCGCCTGCGACCATTGCCGGAATGCCGCGCAATTCGAAGCGAGCCAGGGAGCGGCAGTCGCTGATCAATTCGCGCTCGCCCTGCAACACGTGGATCGCCATGGCCGACTGGCCGTCTTTATAAGTCGTGAAGTCCTGGGCGCGAGCGACGGGAATGGTGGTGTTACGCGGAATCACCTTCTCCATCAGGCCGCCCATGGTTTCCAGCCCCAGGGACAGAGGAATCACGTCGAGCAGCAGCAGTTCGCCGCCATCACGCTTGTTGCCAGCCAATGTATCCGCCTGGATCGCGGCACCAATGGCCACCACTTGATCCGGGTCGATTTCAGTCAGTGGCTGACGACCGAAGGCTTCGGCGACGGCTTCGCGAACTCGTGGAACGCGAGTCGAACCACCCACCATGACCACGGCGTGCACGTCTTCCAGCTCGACGCCGGAGTCGCGGACGGCGCGACGGCAGGCTTTCAGGCTGCGGGCGACCATTGGTTCGATCAGTACATCGAAAGCTTCGCGGGTCAGTTGTGCTTTCCAGTCGCCGTAGGCCACTTCAACACTGTCGGCATCCGTCAGGGCTTCTTTGGCGGCGCAAGCGGTTTGCAGCAGGCTGCGCTGGGCGCCCGGATCGAGGTCGGCGGACAAACCGGCGCTCTCGATGATCCAGCCGGCAATCGCGTGATCGAAGTCATCGCCACCCAGCGCGCTGTCGCCGCCGGTTGCCAGGACTTCGAAGACACCGCCGGTCAGACGCAGAATCGAAATATCGAAAGTGCCGCCACCCAGGTCATAAATCGCGACCAGGCCTTCGGCATGCTGGTCCAGACCGTACGCCACCGCCGCCGCCGTCGGCTCGTTGAGCAGACGCAGCACGTTCAGACCGGCGAGCTTCGCCGCATCCTTGGTAGCCTGACGCTGAGCATCGTCGAAATACGCCGGAACGGTGATCACCGCACCCACCAGCTCACCACCAAGGGTCGCCTCGGCGCGCTGACGCAACACCTTGAGGATATCGGCGGACACTTCGACCGGGCTTTTCGGACCCTGCACGGTGTCGATGAACGGCATGTGCGATTCGCCGCCGACAAAGCGGTACGGCAGTTGATCGCCCAATTGCTTGACGTCGGACAGACCACGGCCCATCAGGCGCTTGACCGACAGCACGGTATTCAGGGGATCGGAGGACGCGGCCAGCTTGGCCGACTCGCCGACTTCGACGCGATCGGCGTGATAGCGCACGGCAGAAGGCAGGATGACCCGCCCTTCGGCGTCGGCCAGCGGCTCGGAAAGACCACTGCGCAACGCAGCGACCAGCGAATTGGTAGTGCCCAAGTCGATCCCCACAGCCAGACGACGCTGGTGCGGTTGAGGACTTTGGCCGGGTTCGGCGATCTGCAGTAGGGCCATCGTGATCAGGACTTATCTGTATATCAGGCGTGCGACCGGAGCGGCACTGGGTTAATCGTCGAGGCGCTCTTCTAACTGGCGCACTTCGTAGGTGAGCTTGTCGAGGAACTGCATGCGTCGCATCAGGCGTTCGGCCTGTTCGCGTTGCGCTGCATCATCCCAACAGGCTGCGAAGCTTTCGTTCAGCTCGTCCTGGGCGGTTTTCAGGCGACGCTTGAAGGTCGCGACACCGTCCAGGTCGGCACTGTCCTGCAGATCTTCGAGCTCTTCGCGCCATTGCATCTGCTGCAGAAGAAACTCGGGATCATGGACCGTGACTTCCATCGGCACTTCATGCCCGCTGATGGTCAGCAGGTAACGTGCGCGCTGGGCCGGACTCTTGAGCGTCTGGTAGGCGTCGTTGAGCCGCGCGGACTGCTCAAGAGCGAAGCGCTGCTCGCGCTCGGAAGCGTCGGCGAAGCGGTCAGGGTGAACGCCGCGCGCCAGCTCGCGATAGCGCGTGGCCAACTGTTCGAGATCCAGACGAAAGCCCGGTTGCAGCTCGAATAAAGCGAAATGACAAGGAATACCCACGACAAGCCTCAGATGTTGAAGCTTTCGCCGCAGCCACATTCACCGCGCACGTTGGGGTTGTTGAACTTGAAGCCTTCGTTCAACCCTTCCTTGACGAAATCGAGCTCGGTGCCGTCGAGGTAAGCCAGGCTTTTCGGGTCGATAATCACTTTTTCGCCGTGACTTTCGAACACCTGATCTTCTGCAACCACCTCGTCGACAAACTCCAGCACGTAGGCAAGGCCGGAACAGCCCGTGGTGCGAACACCCAGACGAATCCCTTCACCCTTGCCGCGCCCGTCGAGGGAGCGTCGCACGTGTCGAGCAGCCGCTTCTGTCATGCTGATAGCCATCGTTGACTCCTTACTCGTCGCCCAATGCTTAGATCAAGCCTTTCTTCTGCTTGTAATCGCGAACAGCCGCCTTGATGGCGTCTTCAGCGAGTACCGAGCAGTGGATTTTCACTGGCGGCAGGGCCAGTTCTTCGGCCAGCTGGGTGTTCTTGATGGTTTCAGCTTCGTCCAGGGTCTTGCCCTTCATCCACTCGGTGGCGAGGGAGCTGGAGGCGATAGCCGAACCGCAGCCGTAAGTCTTGAACTTGGCGTCTTCGATAACGCCCTGATCGTTGACCTTGATCTGCAGACGCATCACGTCGCCGCATGCCGGGGCGCCGACCATGCCGGTGCCGACATCCGGGTCTTCGGCATTCATCTTGCCGACGTTACGCGGGTTTTCGTAGTGGTCGATGACCTTTTCGCTGTAAGCCATGATTCTCAATCCTCACTCATCAGGGCCGCTCTTGAGACCCTGCAACTGCGCTGCGTAAACCGCCGCGTCGCTACAGGATCTGTATCCGGCGGCTTCTATATTTAGTGTGCCGCCCACTCGATCTTCGAGATATCGACGCCGTCTTTGTACATGTCCCACAGCGGCGACAGAGCGCGCAGCTTGGTAACGGCCTCGCAGACTTTCTGCGCGGCGTAGTCGATTTCTTCTTCGGTGGTGAAACGGCCGAAGGTGAAACGGATCGAGCTGTGTGCCAGTTCGTCGTTGCGGCCCAGGGCGCGCAGTACGTACGA
The DNA here is from genome assembly GCF_059416185.1 of Pseudomonas sp. GW821-FHT09E04. Taxonomy (NCBI): domain Bacteria; kingdom Pseudomonadati; phylum Pseudomonadota; class Gammaproteobacteria; order Pseudomonadales; family Pseudomonadaceae; genus Pseudomonas; species Pseudomonas sp. GW821-FHT09E04. Next base: position 13,070 of record NZ_JBWKOR010000006.1, on the reverse strand, counting down.
AGGCTCAAGCGACGCCGAGGTGCAGGCCGAACCGGACGAAACCGCCAGATCCTTGAGCGCCATGATCAGCGACTCGCCTTCAACGTAGTTGAAGCTCAGGTTCAGGTTGTGCGGAACGCGGGCGGTCAGGCTGCCGTTGACGTACAGCTCTTCCAGGTGCTCGACCTGCTTGTAGAAGCGGTCGCTCAACGCCTTGATGCGGACGTTTTCGGCAGCCATGTCTTCCTTGGCCACACGGAACGCTTCGCCCATGCCGACGATCTGGTGGGTCGCCAGGGTGCCGGAACGCATGCCACGTTCGTGACCGCCACCGTGCATGGTCGCTTCGATGCGCACACGCGGCTTGCGGCTCACGTACAGCGCACCGATGCCTTTAGGGCCGTAGGTCTTGTGGGCAGAGAACGACATCATGTCGACTTTCAGCTTCTGCAGGTCGATCTCGACCTTGCCGGTGGACTGAGCGGCGTCGACGTGGAACAGGATGCCTTTCGAACGAAGCAGTTCGCCGATGGCGGCGATGTCGTTGACGGTGCCGATTTCGTTGTTCACGTGCATTACCGACACCAGGATGGTGTCTTCACGCAGTGCAGCTTCGATCATGGCAGGCGTGATCAGACCGTCTTCGGTCGGATCGAGGTAGGTCACTTCGAAACCTTCACGCTCCAGTTGGCGCATGGTGTCGAGGACCGCCTTGTGCTCGATCTTGGAGGTGATCAGGTGCTTGCCCTTGGAGGCGTAGAAATGTGCCGCACCCTTGATTGCCAGGTTGTCGGACTCGGTGGCACCGGAGGTCCAGACGATTTCGCGTGGGTCGGCGTTGACCAGATCGGCCACCTGACGACGGGCGTTTTCGACGGACTCTTCGGCCTTCCAGCCGAACACGTGGGAACGGGACGCCGGGTTACCGAAGTTTCCGTCGACCAGCAGGCATTCACTCATTTTTTGCGCAACGCGCGGATCGACCGGGGTGGTCGCAGAGTAATCAAGGTAAATCGGCAATTTCATGGACTATCTCCTAAATCAGGCTGGCTGGCGTGCCGCTAGCTCTTTGGCTGTCATTCGACGGCGGACGCTTCAATCTTGTCCAGGCGCGGCGCCTTGCCATTGCAACGACGCTGATCCTGACGCTGGGCCACTTCCTGCACCTCACGGCGAGTTACGAGGTCGGCCAAGCTGATACCGCTGAGAAATTCGTGAATCTGCAGGCTCAGGTCGCACCACAGGTGATGGGTCAGGCAGGTGTCGCCGGAATGGCAATCGCCCTGGCCCTGGCATTTTGTTGCATCGACCGATTCGTTCACCGCATCGATCACCTGAGCGACCTGGATGCCCTGCATGTCGCGGGACAACTGGTAGCCACCGCCCGGACCGCGAACACTGGAAACCAGGTTACTGCGGCGCAGCTTGGCGAACAGCTGTTCGAGATAGGACAGGGAGATGCCTTGGCGCTCGGAGATATCGGCCAGGGACACCGGCCCGTGTTGCGCATGCAACGCCAGGTCAAGCATGGCGGTCACGGCGTATCGGCCTTTTGTAGTCAGTCGCATGGACAATTACCACGGAGTTCGGAATGGGCGGGAGTATGCAATTCCCGAGCATTTAAGTCAACTATAAGACCTAGTGCTTTAGTCGGGTTTACCCGCAAAAGAGCGCGCGAATGATAGCAGGGTCTGCGGCTTAATGGCACACCGCTCAGCAGCAGCCCCTGCCGGGGCGTCAGTGGAGCTTGGATTCGTCCTTGCCCTTGACGCAGGCGAAGTCTTCTTCACGCAGTTCAGGCAGATCTTTCGCACAATAATTGCTGCCCAGATCCTTCAACGCACCGCACATCCCTTCCAGACGGCCATCCACCGCCTGCAGGTGATCGAGTAGCTGACCAATGGCACGTGCCACCGGGTCCGGCATGTCTTCGCTCACACCGTAAGCATCAAAACCGATCTTCTCGGCCATCGCTTTACGCTTGGCGTCGGCTTCATCATCGGACTTGACGATGATCCGGCCAGGGATGCCCACCACCGTGGCACCTGGCGGCACTTCCTTGGTCACTACGGCATTGGAGCCGACCTTGGCACCAGCACCGACCGTGAACGGGCCAAGCACCTTCGCACCCGCCCCTACCACCACGCCATCACCCAGCGTCGGGTGACGCTTGCCCTTGTTCCAGCTGGTGCCGCCAAGGGTCACACCCTGATAGATGGTGACGTCATCGCCGATTTCAGCGGTTTCACCAATCACGATGCCCATGCCATGGTCGATGAAGAAGCGTCGACCGACCTTGGCGCCCGGATGAATCTCGATACCGGTCAACCAGCGACCGAAGTTCGACACCAGCCGCGCCAGCCATTTCAGATCGTTGCGCCAGAGCATGCCGGCCAGTCGATGAATCCAGATTGCATGCATGCCGGGGTAGCAGGTCAGGACTTCAAAAGCGTTACGCGCCGCCGGGTCTCGGTGGAATACGCTCTGGATATCTTCACGCAAACGCTCGAACATCATTAATCCTTCCGTTTAAGGAGCTCGCCACGGGCCGCTTTCTGGGTTTCCGTGAGGATGCCACGCAAAATATTCATTTCCGCCCGACTGACCGAGCTGCGTCCGTACAACCGGCGCAGGCGCGCCATCAAGTGCCGCGGTTTTTCCGGATCGAGGAATTCGATGGCCACCAGGGTCTGTTCCAGGTGCTCGTAGAATCGCTCCAGCTCATCCATGGTCGCCAGCTCGGCGCTTTTCACGGAGGCCACCTCTTCCTTCTCGATCTTGGTCGGCTGACCTTGTGCGGCCAGCCAGGCCATGCGCACTTCATAACTCAACACCTGCACCGCCGCCCCGAGGTTCAGCGAACTGAATTCAGGATCGGAGGGAATGTGCACGTGATAGTGACATCGCTGCAGCTCGTCATTGGTCAGGCCGGAATCTTCACGACCGAACACCAGTGCGATTTCCGCGCCCTGCCCGGCCTCCTCGACCACTTTGGTTCCGCACTCGCGCGGGTCCAGCAATGGCCAGGGAATGCGCCGGTCGCGGGCACTGGTGCCGAGCACCAGATTGCAGCCGACCAGGGCGTCTTCCAAGGTGGCGACGACTTGTGCGTTTTCAAGGATGTCACCGGCACCGGAGGCACGAGCGTCGGCTTCGTGATGCGGGAAAACTCGCGGGTCAACCAGCACCAACCGCGACAGGCCCATGTTTTTCATGGCGCGCGCGGTCCCGCCGATGTTTCCCGGATGGCTGGTATTGACCAGGACGACACGAATATTTTGCAGCACGGCGGGCGCTCTCGGACTCGGCAAAGGGGGGCAAATCTTACAGAACAGCCTACCGTTAAGCTATGAAAGCGAACAGCGACCTTCACCTGAAGAAAAGTTCTGATAGAATGCGCGGCTTTCTTTAACAACCTTAGGTGACACATCCATGCAGCCCATGCTGAATATCGCGCTGCGCGCCGCCCGCAGCGCCAGTGAACTGATCTTCCGCTCCATCGAGCGCCTGGATACCATCAAGGTCGACGAAAAAGACGCCAAGGATTATGTATCCGAGGTCGATCGCGCCGCCGAACAGAAAATCATCGATGCTCTGCGCAAGGCTTACCCGAATCACTCGATCATGGGTGAAGAGACCGGCATGCACGCCGGTAACGGCATCGAAGGCGAAGAATACCTGTGGATCATTGACCCACTGGACGGCACCACCAACTTCCTGCGCGGCATTCCTCACTTCGCTGTCAGCATTGCCTGCAAATACCGTGGTCGCCTGGAACACGCCGTTGTTCTGGATCCGGTTCGCCAGGAAGAATTCACCGCCAGCCGTGGTCGCGGCGCTCAACTGAACGGTCGTCGCCTGCGTGTCAGCGGTCGTACCAGCCTGGACGGCGCTCTGCTCGGCACCGGTTTCCCGTTCCGTGACGACCAGATGGACAACCTCGACAACTACCTGGGCATGTTCCGCGCCCTGGTTGGCCAGACTGCCGGCATCCGCCGCGCCGGTTCGGCGAGCCTGGACCTGGCTTACGTGGCCGCCGGTCGTTTCGACGCGTTCTGGGAGTCGGGCCTGTCCGAGTGGGACATGGCTGCTGGCGCCCTGCTGATTCAGGAAGCAGGCGGCCTGGTGAGCGATTTCACCGGCGGTCACGACTTCCTTGAAAAAGGCCACGTCGTTGCCGGCAACACCAAATGCTTCAAGGCAGTTCTGACGGCGATCCAGCCGCACCTGCCGGCTTCGCTGAAGCGCTAAGCTTTTCGCGAAACCCAAAAAAGCACCCTTCGGGGTGCTTTTTTTATGCCTCTAATTCGATCCCCCTGCATTTCTCGCTCAAATCGCAGACATAAAAAAGCATCCCGAAGGGTGCTTTCTTATCAGCTTTCAGCAGATCACTGCCCCGGCTGCGCCTGAGACAGGATCAGCTTGCCTTCCTTGTCGACCGGAATCTGGTTGCCCGGATCACGATCCATCCGCACTTTGCCTTCCTTGCCGTCCAGCGAGTAACGAACGTCATAGCCTACGACCTTGTCGCTGATGTCATTCACCGTATTACAGCGAGTCTGCGTGGTGGTGTAGGTATCGCGATTCTGCATGCCTTCCTGCACCTTGTTGCCGGCATAACCGCCACCGACCGCACCGGCCACCGTGGCAATCTTCTTGCCGGTGCCGCCGCCGATCTGATTACCCAGCAAACCACCTGCCACGGCACCGATGGCGGTACCGAGAATCTGGTGTTGATCCTTGACCGGCGCCTGCCGGGTCACAGCGACATCCTTGCACACTTCACGTGGAGTCTTGATCTGTGTCTTGACCGGTTCAACGGCCAACACTTGCGCATACTCAGGGCCGCTTTTAACCAGGCTGTAGGTGGCAACAGCACCCCCGGCAGTCACACCGACAGCACCCAATACCGCACCAACCAGTAACGACTTGTTCACATGAACCTCCTGACCATCACATGCGGGACAAGCCCGCGCTTCTCCCAGCCTTGGAGCAAAAAAAAAGACGCGAGTTCAACTCGCGTCTTTTTTGTCTTGTACCACCGGGAGAATGCTATGGAAGCAGGGCCTCAAGGACGGTCATCGACTTCCTTCTCGGTGTTGGCCGGAGGAATCAGGTCTTCGGTAGACAGGTTCAGCCAGATCAGCACCACGTTGGCGATGTAGATCGACGAATAGGTACCCGCCAGAACACCCACCAGCAGCGCCAGGGAGAAGCCGTACAGGTTGTCACCGCCGAAGAACAGCAGCGCCGCGATTGCCAGCAAGGTCGAAACCGAAGTCGCGATGGTCCGCAACAGGGTCTGGGTGGTCGAGATGTTGATGTTCTCGATCAGCGTAGCCTTGCGCAGTACGCGGAAGTTCTCACGCACCCGGTCGAATACGACGATGGTGTCGTTCAGCGAGTAGCCGATGATCGCCAGTACTGCCGCCAGCACCGTCAGATCGAAGGTGATCTGGAAGAACGACAGGATACCGACGGTCACGATCACGTCGTGAATCAGCGAAACGATGGCGCCGACCGCGAATTTCCACTGAAAGCGGAAAGCCAGGTAGATCAGGATGCCGCCGAGTGCCAGCAGCATGCCGAGGCCACCCTGGTCACGCAGCTCTTCACCGACCTGCGGGCCGACGAACTCGACGCGCTTGACCGTCGCCGGGTTGTCGCCACCGACCTTCTGCAGCGCTTGCGCTACCTGATGACCCAACTGCGGATCTTCACCCGGCATGCGCACCAGCAGATCGGTGGTAGCACCGAAGTTCTGCACGATAGCTTCGTGATAGCCGGCGGTGGTCAGCTGATCACGCACCTTGGTGACATCGGCCGGACGCTCGTAGGTCAGCTCGATGAGCGTACCGCCGGTGAAGTCCAGACCCCAGTTCATGCCCTTGTGGAATACGCTGAAAACAGCCAGCAAGGTCAGGAACACTGTGACGCCGAACGCGAAGTTGCGGACGCCCATGAAGTTGATTGTACGTAACATGGCAGCCCCTTAAATCCACAACTTCTTGAAGTCACGACCGCCGAAGATCAGGTTGACCATCGCGCGGGTGACCATGATGGCCGTGAACATCGAAGTCAGAACCCCGAGGGACATGGTTACTGCGAAGCCCTTCACCGGGCCGGTGCCCATGGCGAAGAGAATGCCGCCGACCAGCAATGTGGTCAGGTTGGCGTCGAGAATCGCAGTGAATGCCCGACCGAAGCCTTCGTTGATTGCACGCTGCACGGTCATGCCGGCGGCGATCTCTTCACGGATCCGCGAGAAGATCAGCACGTTGGCGTCGACCGCCATACCCATGGTCAACACGATACCGGCGATACCCGGCAGGGTCAGCGTGGCACCCAGCAGCGACATCAGTGCCAGCAGCAGCACCATGTTCACCGCCAGTGCGACGGTGGCGATCAGGCCGAAGAAGCGGTAGATGGCGATGATGAACAGCGAGACGAACAGCATGCCCCACAGCGATGCATCGATACCCTTGGTGATGTTGTCCGCACCCAGGCTCGGGCCGATGGTGCGCTCTTCAGCGAAGTACATCGGAGCGGCCAGACCACCAGCACGCAGCAGCAGCGCCAGTTCGGACGACTCGCCCTGGCCGTTCAGGCCGGTGATACGGAATTGCGCACCCAGCGGCGACTGAATGGTCGCCAGGCTGATGATCTTCTTCTCTTCCTTGAACGTCTGTACGGCAACGTCTTTCTCGACGCCGTCGACCATTTGCTTGGTGTACGTGGTCACCGGACGCTGTTCGATGAAGATCACCGCCATGCTGCGACCGACGTTGCTGCGGGTCGCGCGGCTCATCAGTTCGCCACCGTGGCCATCCAGACGGATGTTCACTTCAGGGGTGCCGTGCTCACCGAAGCCGGCCTTGGCGTCAGTCACCTGGTCACCGGTGATGATCAGGCCACGCTCGATCTGTGCAGGAGGACGCTTGCCTTCGCGGAACTCGAACGTCTCGGAAGTGGCTTTCGAAGCACCCGGCTCGGCGGCCAGGCGGAACTCGAGGTTGGCCGTCTTGCCGAGGATACGCTTGGCTTCGGCAGTGTCCTGTACGCCCGGCAGCTCAACCACGATACGGTTGGCACCCTGACGCTGGACGATCGGTTCGGCAACACCCAGCTCGTTGACGCGGTTACGTACCGTGGTCAAGTTCTGCTTGATGGAGTATTCACGGATTTCCGCCAGCTTGGCCGGGGTCATCGCCAGACGCAGCACCGGTTGACCATTGAGGTCGGCCGGAACAATGTCGAAATCGTTGAAGTTCTTGCGGATCAGCACACGGGCCTGTTCGCGGGAGTCTTCATCGCTGAAGCCCAACTGAATGGCACCGCCCAGTTGCGGCAGGCTGCGATAGCGCAGTTTTTCTTTACGCAGCAGGCTCTTGACGTCGCCTTCATAGACTTTCAGGCGTGCATCGAGGGCTTTTTCCATGTCCACTTCCAGCAGGAAGTGCACACCACCGGACAAGTCCAGACCCAGCTTCATCGGGTGCGCGGCCACGCTGCGCAGCCATTGCGGGGTGGTCTGTGCCAGGTTCAGCGCGACGACGTAGTCATCACCCAATGCCTTGCGCACAACGTCCTTGGCCGGCAGCTGGTCTTCAGCCTTGGTCAGACGGATCAGACCGCCCTTGCCGTTTGCAGCCAGGCTCGAGGCCTTGACGTTGATCCCGGATTCCTTGAGCGCGGTGCTCACGCGATCCAGATCGGCCTGATTGACCTGCAGGGCCGTGCTGGCGCCGCTGATCTGAATGGCCGGGTCATCGGGGTATAGATTGGGAGCGGAATAAATCAGACCGATCGCCAGCACCGCCAGGATCAGAATGTATTTCCACAGAGGATATTTGTTCAGCATCACGCCGCCCGTTATGACGCGGGGCGCCTTGCGCGCCCCGTCGATTGAGTAGAAGTTGAAACTTAGATCGCTTTCAGCGTGCCTTTTGGCAGCGTGGCGGCGATGGCGCCCTTCTGGAACTTCATTTCCACGGTGTCGGAAACTTCCAGAACCACGAAGTCGTCGGCCACTTTGGTGATCTTGCCGGCGATGCCGCCGGTGGTAACCACTTCGTCACCCTTCGCCAGGCTGCTCAGCAGGTTTTTCTGCTCTTTGGCGCGCTTGGCCTGTGGACGCCAGATCATCAGGTAGAAGATGACCAGGAAGCCAACCAGGAAAATCCACTCGAAGCCGCCACCCATTGGGCCGGCTGCTGCCGGTGCAGCCGCGTCAGCCATGGCATTAGAGATAAAAAAGCTCATTTAGCACTCCAGTTGCAAATGTTGAATCTTGGGGTCAGAAAACTCAGTCCAAAGGCGGAACGGGAAGCCCGCGTTTGGCGTAGAAGACATCGACAAAGGCGGCCAATGTACCCTGTTGAATAGCCTCGCGCAAACCAGCCATCAGCACCTGATAATGGCGCAAATTGTGGATGGTATTGAGCATGCTGCCGAGCATTTCGCCGCACTTGTCCAGATGATGCAGATAAGCGCGCGAGAAGTTCTGGCAGGTATAGCAATCGCAGGTCGGATCCAGCGGCGAATCATCATGGCGATGGAACGCGTTACGGATCTTCAGCACGCCAGTATCAATGAACAGATGCCCATTGCGGGCATTACGGGTTGGCATCACGCAATCGAACATGTCCACACCGCGGCGCACACCCTCAACCAGATCTTCCGGTTTGCCAACGCCCATAAGGTAACGAGGTTTGTCAGCCGGCATCATGCCCGGCAGATAATCCAGCACCTTGATCATTTCGTGCTTGGGCTCGCCCACCGACAGGCCGCCGATGGCCAGACCGTCAAAGCCGATCTTGTCCAGGCCTTCCAGAGAACGCATGCGCAGGTCCTGGTGCATGCCGCCCTGAACGATGCCGAACAGCGCCGCTGTGTTGTCGCCATGGGCATTCTTCGAGCGCTGGGCCCAGCGCAACGACAGCTCCATGGAAACACGGGCTACGTCTTCGTCGGCCGGGTACGGGGTGCATTCGTCGAAGATCATCACGATATCCGAGCCCAGATCACGCTGGACCTGCATCGACTCTTCAGGGCCCATGAACACTTTCGAGCCGTCGACCGGGGAGGCGAAGGTCACGCCCTCCTCCTTGATCTTGCGCATGGCGCCGAGGCTGAATACCTGAAAACCGCCAGAGTCGGTGAGGATCGGGCCTTTCCACTGCATGAAATCGTGCAGGTCGCCGTGTTCCTTGATCACTTCAGTACCAGGACGCAGCCACAGGTGGAAGGTGTTGCCCAGAATGATCTCAGCGCCCGTGGCGACGATGTCACGCGGCAACATGCCCTTGACCGTGCCGTAGGTGCCAACCGGCATGAAGGCCGGGGTCTCGACGGTGCCACGGGGGAAGGTCAGGCGACCACGACGAGCCTTGCCGTCGGTGGCCAGGAGCTCGAAGGACATGCGGCATTGGCGACTCATTCTGTTTCCTCGGGGCCTGTTTCTTTAGGGGCAGTAGGTGCGGGGTTACGGGTGATGAACATCGCATCACCGTAGCTGAAAAAGCGGTATTCGTTTTCGACGGCGGCCTTGTAGGCAGCCATGGTTTCCGGATAGCCGGCGAACGCCGAAACCAGCATCAACAACGTGGATTCGGGCAAATGGAAATTGGTGACCAGGGCGTCGACCACATGGAACGGCCGGCCCGGGAAGATAAAGATATCGGTGTCGCCACTGAACGGTTTGAGCACGCCATCACGAGCGGCGCTCTCCAGCGAACGCACGCTGGTGGTGCCTACGGCAATCACCCGACCGCCACGCGCACGGCAGGCAGCGACTGCATCGACCACGTCCTGGCCGACTTCCAGCCATTCGCTGTGCATGTGGTGATCTTCGAGCTTTTCGACACGCACCGGCTGGAACGTACCCGCACCGACGTGCAACGTAACGAACGCGGTCTCGACACCCTTGGCGGCGATCGCTTCCATCAGCGTCTGGTCGAAGTGCAGCCCGGCGGTCGGCGCTGCCACCGCGCCGAGCTTCTCGGCGTACACGGTCTGATAACGCTCACGATCCGAGCCTTCGTCCGGGCGGTCGATATAAGGCGGCAGCGGCATGTGCCCGACGCGGTCGAGGAGCGGCAGCACTTCTTCAGCGAAACTCAACTCGAACAGGGCATCGTGGCGAGCCAGCATTTCGGCTTCGCCTCCACCGTCGATGAGGATCTTCGAACCCGGCTTGGGTGACTTGCTGGAGCGCACATGGGCCAGCACGCGGTGCGTGTCGAGCACTCGCTCGATGAGGATTTCCAGCTTGCCGCCAGACGCCTTCTGACCGAACAGCCGTGCCGGAATCACCCGGGTATTGTTGAACACCATCAGATCGCCCGGGCGCAAATGCTCAAGCAGATCAGTGAATTGACGGTGTGCCAGGGCGCCGCTGACACCATCCAGGGTCAACAGGCGACTACCGCGACGCTCGGCCAAAGGGTGGCGGGCGATCAGCGAATCAGGAAGCTCGAAGGTAAAGTCAGCAACGCGCATGATGGAGTTCGTCTAGCAGGGCCGGAAAGTCTAGCGGAAATATCGAAAATTGACCATGAAACGTGATTGACCAACGGTAGGTACCTCTCTATACTTCGCCGCCATTGAGCCCTGATGGCGGAATTGGTAGACGCGGCGGATTCAAAATCCGTTTTCGAAAGGAGTGGGAGTTCGAGTCTCCCTCGGGGCACCAAAATTAAGAAAGGTCTTGCTTTGCAAGGCCTTTTTTTTCGCCTGCCGGAAAGTGGCTGCTGTTGTCGGAGCCGCCGAAGGCTGCGATCTTTTGATCTTCCCTGTAACAACAACAGGACACCTCAAAGGATTCACTGCATGGAAACGTCACTGGAAACCGTCGCCCTGTTCTCCCTCAAACTCGCGTACGAGGAAGAAGGCCTGAGCCCGATTCTGCGGGATGACATGGTCATGGGCGACTATCAGAAAGACGTATTCGAATTGCTGGTGCGCCGGGGTGATGTCGAGACGATCCAGTTCAAGATGAACGAGTGCCTGGCGCTGGCGATGGATGCGCTGGGTGGCTTCGAGAAACCGCTGGGGCGGGAACTGCACAAGTTGTCGACCGACCTCAGTCAGGCGCAGTCGCTGGAACAACTGGATCAGCCGCTCCTCGCGCTCAAGGGTTATTTGAAGGACATTCTGTAATCAGACACGCGATCTGAAGGAACAGCCCCTCGGATTACTTGCGCACTTTTACCACTTGAATGTCGATGGGGAACCCACCTGCCCCTTCCAGTTTCTTCCATCCAACGTATTGAAAAATCGCGTCCCGATCGATGGTATCGCCCCTCTCCACCATTGCTCCGCCCAGCACCGCAACCTCTCTATAGATTGCGCAGCTGCCCTCATCGGGATAGGCGGTGTAGATCACATAGGGTTTGTCGTATCGCACGGCACGAAAATGTCGGCCGCAACCCCAGTCGACCGTGATCATCAATGTCTTCAGTAACGCTTCGCCATCCGTTTCCGAATCCTCGGCGATCTCATGGAGTTTGCCGAGTTTGCCGACGTCACTAAAGCCCAGAGCGCGGGCGCGCTTGTATTCCGGGGACTCCAAATGTTCGGCCTCAGCCTTTAAGGCTTGCTGCAGAATCTCTTTGTCCTGGACGTTATGTTCGTTGTTCCAGATCTCGGTTGCTTGGGCAATGACGTTTTCGCAACGGGCATAATCGGGAGAGGCAAGGCTTGCTTGGGTGAGGTGCCTGCGATGGATGAAAACAGGTCGTATCAAGCTATCGATGTGGAACATCGCTTCCCTGGCAGTAATTGTCCCGTTTTGAACGTTGTTCACCACTTGCTGAAAACGCCCACAATCGGAGAGGTATCCCTTCCAGGCGACCTCCGGGGTTTCGGCGGCAAGTGCCGGGGTCATTCCAATCGAGAGGAGGAAAGCGCCGAGCAGGCGCGAGACAGAAGAAACGCCAGGCATGTGTAGTCCGTTACGCAGATGAAGAAAGTGGCGCGAAGCTACTATTTTGATATCTTGCCGTCCACTCTCGCTGGCGGCCTATCAACCGCCTCTGTTATCACGCACTCGGGAATAAACCAATGGATGCTTTGCTGTGCTTGATGGTGATGGCCGGAACCTGGTGGTGGGTGGTGAAGCAACGGGGTGAGTGGAACTTGCTACTTGGCAACCTTGCTGGCGCCGGAAGTAGCGTGGTAACCGGTATTGTGTTCACGCTGATATACGACGGGGTCATTGGTACGACGATGGCGACACCCAACCTGGATCGCAGTCTGGTGGTGTTCATCACAAGCGCGAGCGTTCTGGCGGGGGTATGGTTGTGGATTGCCAATCGTCGCCAACCGGCACATCCGGCTGCACGTCAGTTGCTGGGCGCCGTGTGTGGGGTTGCCGCCGGCGTGGCGACCCTGCTGTTTCTTGCGGTGAATTATTTCCCCAACATGTGATCGGACGGCGTGACTGTTCTGCTATCTCGCCGCCCATCGTTAGCGTTCACTTCGCAAAAAATGAATCAGCCCCCTTTTTTCCAGCCTTCCCTCAAACTCGCTTATGAGGAAGACGGCCTGAGCCCGCCCCTGCGCGATGATCTGGCCATGGGTGATTACCAAGGGGCTTTTGCTGCCTGGGATAATGTCACCATCTCTTCTAGACAGCTCCACCCTCATCTTTCGAGACAGTCTCAACGACAGCTTATCGATTTCTTGTTACCAAGCCCCTAGCAGCTTGGCGGCATCATCGTTGACTGCAAAACCATCGCGATACATCCAGCACTGGCAAGGCCGAGAGAGCGCCGTAACCAGCCGCCATTGCGACTCAACCCAACAAGTCTCACAAGGTAGTCCAGCTCTTCAGGGGCGCCCTGGAGGGCCTCTCATGAGATACCGACACCCCGGCGGCAAATGGCCGCCAATCGCACTGTGTCCGGCATGAAGGCTTCCTTTGGAAAAGTACAAAAGCTAGGGCTGAACCTTAGCATTGTCGGCAGGCGAGGACAGCCGCAAGGCGTCCGAGAATCTCGTACGAACTTTCCCGCGGGCAAAACAAAACCCCAACTGCTTTCGCAATTGGGGTTTCGGAATTTAATCTTGACGATGACCTACTCTCACAT
>NZ_JBWKOR010000005.1:179077-665832 GCF_059416185.1 Pseudomonas sp. GW821-FHT09E04 | reverse complement strand
TTCCCCATGTGAGAGTAGGTCATCGTCAAGATTAAATTCCGAAACCCCAATTGCGAAAGCAGTTGGGGTTTTGTTTTAGTAGAAGTTCCCGTTTTTGCTGGCACGTTACCGTGGTAACGGGCTGGTCACAGAATTTCTTGACGACCATAGAGCGTTGGAACCACCTGATCCCATCCCGAACTCAGAAGTGAAACGATGCATCGCCGATGGTAGTGTGGGGTTTCCCCATGTGAGAGTAGGTCATCGTCAAGATTAAATTCCGAAACCCCTGTTTGCTAACGCAGACAGGGGTTTTGTTGTTTCAGAGCCTACAAAAGTCCGATCTTCAAACCGCTCTGCGTGCCTTGCTGCTTCGACGAGCCTGCCATTTGCGCCACCAGATATAGACGCCAGTCCCCGACAACCCCGCAATCAGAACACCCAATACCGCGATCATCACTTGCCCGGTAAAGCCTATGATCCGTCCTCCATGTATCGGCAACTGCAACCGATAAAACCGCTCTCCCAACGTCCCTTCTCCTGCGATTTCCTGCCCCAGTAATCGCCCGTCCGTACCGTGGAAAAACAACCAGGATTTACCATGGGCCTCGGTGTCATGCTGTCCAAACCCCGCACCGTAGAAGTTGTACTCAAAGCTGTAATACAACTCACCGATTGCCGCAGTCAGTCCCAACCTTTTTCCCTCCTGCTGCGCCCTTTCGTAGGCCTGTTGATAACTCAGTCGAGTGAACCCCAGTTCGTCGGCAGGCATCCGCCCTCGGGCCTCATACACGCTCGGTTCAATCGGAGAGAGCAGCGACACCACTGGTTTGAAGACCTGACTCGGCAAGTTCATGGCCACGCTGCTGACGGCTATCGGCAGTAATAACAACCACAGCCACAGGCCCCCCGCGCGATGCAGATCGAAGTTGAGCCGATAGGCATGCCCGCCCTTGATCTTCCAGGCCGTCGACCACTTCTTCCAGAACGGTTTACCCCGCGGCAAAGTCAGCCAGATAGCGATGAAGCAATCGATCACCCAGGCAATGGCCACCAATCCCATCAACAGCAAACCCCAGTTCCCGGGCAGTGTCAGGTTGTAGTGGAACTCGAGAATGAAAGGAATGAAGTTCTCACGCTGGAAACAGCACTCACCCCAGTAACGCTGGCCTTTTCGCTCGCCACTGACCGGGTCGAGGTAGAACACCTGATTACGCTCATCGAACGGTTTGCCCGTCGCCGGATCATTACGTGGAACCGCCGCCAGCAAGGCTGTGTGACCTGCCTCATTCGGATACTCCATGTACCAGACCTGCAGCCTCGGATGTACCGATTGCACCGCATCGACCAGCTCACCTAGCGGTAGACGCTGCCCCTCGGCCGACGCCGTGTAAAACCCAGGGTTCAGCCACTCATCCAGCTCATGGTTGAACGCCAGAATGCTCCCGGTGATTCCCGCCAGCAGCAGAAACACAGCCGTGGCCAACCCGATATACCGGTGCAGTAAAACCAGAAACGAACGCATGAAATTTTCCCCACGAATACGACAAAGCCAGTCCCTGAATCTCAGGGACTGGCTTTTTTATGCACAAGACAAAGGCTTAGAACTGGTAGCTGACCGTGGCGGCGACGTTGCGCTCCTCGCCCATGTAGCAGAAGTTCAGACTGGCGCAGGAGGCCACGTAGGATTCGTTGGTCAGGTTGTTCGCATTCAGGCGTACGTCCACACCCTTCAAGCCAACTTTGCCCAGGTCATAACCGATCGACGCGTCGAACAACGTGTAGGACGGCACCTTCATGGTGTTCTCTGCATCCGCCCAGCTGTAGCCGACGTAACGCACACCGCCGCCCACTCGCACGCCATCAAGCGCCGCACTGTCGAACTTGTAGTCCGCCCACAGCGATGCCATGTGACGCGGTGCCTGGGTTGGCGAGTTGCCTTTATTCTCGATCACGTTTGTCGGGGTGCTCAGGGTGCTGACCATCGACTTCGAGTACTCGATGTCAGTGAAGGTGTAGCTACCGAGCACTTTCAGGTTATCGGTCAACTGCATGTGCGCTTCCAGTTCCAGACCCTGAGAGCGGACAGCGCCTACAGCGCGATAGAAGTTTTCCTGCGGCAGTTTGGTCGCCAGGTTTTCCTGGTCGATGCGGAACAACGAGGCCGTGAACAGATTGTCGGTGCCAGGTGGCTGGTACTTCAGACCCGCTTCCCACTGCGTGCCATCCGTTGGTGCCAGTGGATTACCGGCACTGTCGGCATAGGAGTTGGGGTTGAACGACTCCGAATAGCTGATGTACGGCGCCAGGCCGTTATCGAACAGGTACAGCGCCCCGACACGGCCCGTCAGTTTGGTGCGCTTGTCGCTGATCTCGGTGCCGACCGGACGGCCCGCCTCGGCAATCCGGTTCTCCTCGGACGTCTCTACCCAGTCCTGCCGCAGACCGAGGGAGAAGCGCCATTTGTCCATCTCAATCAGGTCTTGCAGGTAAACCCCGGTCTGCTCCAGGCGCCGCAGGTAACTGGTCTCACCGTACGGCGTAATAGCGGAATTGCCGTACACCGGGTTGAACGCATTGATCGGCGCCAGGCCACCGCTGGTCCAGTCGACCACGGTTTTGCGTCGCTGGTAATCCGCTCCCATCAGCACCGTGTGCTTGGTCGCACCGGTGAAGAATTCGGCCTGGAGCATGTTGTCGACGATGAACGCGTGCAGTCGCTCGTCACCGCCGGTGTAGTAGCGGTTCAGCTCGTTGCTGGTCGGCGACGTCCAGCCATAGGCGTACACCTGATCCATGTTCACTTTAGAGTCGAGGTAACGGAAGTTCTGCCGCGCGGTGAAGATGTCGTTGAAGCGATGTTCGAACTGATAGCCGAACGACTGCTGATCGCGGGAGTAACCATCGACTCCCGGTTCGCCTTCGAAGAAGTGCGGTGAGATCCGGTTGCCGTTGCGCTGATGAATCGTGCCGTCGGCCGGCACGCCACCGTGATAGCCGCCATCCGGGTCATGTTGCAGATACGCCTGCAGGGTCAGTGAAGTGTCTTCGTTGAAATCGATGCTGACCGTCGGCGCGAGAGCGAAGCGTTTTTCCTTGTTGTGGTCGAATTGCGTGTCGGACTGATCCGTCAAACCGATCAGACGATAGGCGATGCGCTTGTCGTCATCGACCGGGCCGCTGAAGTCAAAACCAACACCGCGCTGGCCCTGAGTGCCAACGGTGGCCTGAACCTGATGATAGGCCTCGTACAACGGTTTCTTGCTGGTCAACGCCACCAGCCCGCCCGGTGAACTGCGGCCGTACAACACCGACGACGGGCCTTTGAGAATGTCCACGCGCTCGAGGAAATAAGGATCGACCTGCATGGTGCTGTAGGTGCCGCTGTCGCCCATGGACTTGAGGCCGTCGAGGTAGATGTTATCCACCGAGCCATCGTTGAAGCCGCGCATCGCCACGTAGTCGTAACGGTGCGTGGCGCCATAGGGGTTGGTCAGCACACCGGGGGTGTAGCGCATGGCCTGGGACACGGTTTGCGAGCCCTGATCGTCCATTTGCTCGCGGGTGACCACGGACACGCTTTGCGAAGTTTCCAGCAGCGCGGTACTGGTTTTGGTGGCGATCTGACTGTGCGTTGCGTTGTAGCCGTCCATGCTGCCCAGTGCGTTGCCGAGGGCAAAACCTTTGATGTCAGTGGTCGGCAGGGCCAGGGCTTCGGTTTCCGTGACGGAGCGCAACACATAGCTGCTGCCGTCCTGACTGACCGCCTCCAGCCCTGAGCCACCGAGCAGATGACTCAGTGCCTGATCGGTCGAATACTCGCCCTGTACGCCGGGTGATTGCCGGCCTTGAGTCTGCTGTGGGGTCATCGACAACGTGATGCCGGCCTGGCGCGCGAACTGGTTCAGCGCCTCGCCCAATGGCCCCGCGGCGATGTTGTAGCGATGGCTGCTGACCTCACTGCCGCTCGCCGCGACGCTCAGGTTCGGCAGCAGGCCGACGCCCAGTGCCGTGGAGAACAACGCGGCACGAACGGCGTGGCGCAGAAGGCCCGATTCGGCAGTGAAATTCAGAGGGTTCTTACAGGTAACGCGCGCAGTCATTGTAGGTTTCCGTTGCAAGTCGCGAAGGCTGAATTGAAGTGCTTACTGACTAAGCCGGCCTTGCCGCGAAAACCCGCCAAAAAATTTCAGACTGCTCGTTCCAGCGTGACCCACCAGCGGGTGCGATAGCGCAATTGCACCGGCAGCGTCTGCGGCAAAATTGCCAGCAACTTGTCGGTGTCATCGAGCCGGAACACGCCGGACAAGCGCAGATCCGCCACCTGCGGGGCGCAATTCAGGAAGCCCTGACGGTAGCGGCCAACCTCATTGAGGAAGTCGCCCAGGCGCATATTGCGCGTCACGATAAGCCCGTCGATCCAGGCGCCGGCATCCATGTCCAGCGGCGGAGCGGGACGCACTTGATGGTGGTCGATCAAATAACTCTGACCGGCAAGCACCTCGGTGGAAGCGCCATCGCTCGTCCGCGGCGAATGAATCGCGACCCGGCCACTGGTGACGCTCAGGCGCGTGCAATCACCTTCCTGACGCAGGATGAACCGCGCGTTGAACGGCTCATAACTGCCATGACGATTTTGCACTCGCAGCGGTCGATCAATCCCCGAACCTTCGTCGGCGCCGCCGCAGGTCACGATGATCTCGCCCCGGGTCAGTTTGATCAGCCGCTGTTGCGCGGTGTAATCGAGGTCCACGGCGCTGGCCGTGTTCAGTTCGATCCGCGTACCGTCGGGCAACTGGAATCCGCGGCGCTCGCCGGTGGCGGTAGCGTAATCGGCGCTCCACTGCTGCCAGGCTGACGTGTCTTTGGCCAGCCACGCGGCGGAGCCCATCAACAACGCACCGGACAGCAGCTTCAATGCCTGACGGCGACCCAGGCTCTGCGCACTGTTTTCCAGTGTGTTGAATGCCACTTGCGCACCCGGAACGGCGCGCAGATTTTGGGTCAGCTCACTTTGCAACGACTGCACCCGCTGCCAGGCCAGTTCGTGATCGTGGTGTTCGGCGCGCCACTGTTCGCATTGGTGGTTCAGACGCGGATTTCCGTGGTTATTACGCAGGCGCAGCAGCCAGTGGATCGCCTGTTTGACCACTTGTTGCGGTGGCTCGGCGCGGCGGGCGAGTGACACATTATCCACCGGCATCAGCTTTCGTACCGCAGCACGTAGCAGTGATACAGCGCATCGGCGACGTAGCGCTCCACCGAGCGCAAGGACAGGCCCATCTGCTCGGCGATCTGCTTGTGGGTCAAACCTTCGCACTGCGCCAGCAGAAACGCCTGACGTACTTTTGGCTTCAGTCCTTCAAGCATGCGGGCAATGCTTTCCAGCAACTCGATCACCAGTGCGCGGGATTCGGCGCTGGGTGTTTCGGCTTCCGGCAGGTGGGCGATGGTTTCCAGATACGCGCGTTCGATTTCTTCGCGCCGCCAATGGTCGATCACCAACCCACGAGCGATGGTGCGCAGAAACGCGCGGGGCGCCTTGAGTTCGAGACGTTCGGTGCGTTGCAGCAGACGCACGAAGGTGTCCTGGGCCAGATCCGCCGCATCGGCCGCATTGCCCAGCCGCGCGCGCAACCAGCCGTTGAGCCAGCTGTGATGACGACTGTAAAGCGCCTGTACTGCAAACTCAGGTGAGGACATGAACGCGACAGCCCGAACGTCACAAATGATAATTAGTCGCATTGTCATCAAGGGTTACAGAATTTGCAACCGGCGCTGCAAAACAGTCATCAAAAAATGACAGGCGAACGCTCTGGCACGCCGTTCGGCGGGAATCTGGCAGAAATGCCGTCCATTTCCTACAAAGCGCTAAGTTTTCTCCGAAGCGTGCCGACAGACTGGTGAGACATGCGTGCACCAAAGTAGAGCGGCCATCAGAACGCTGCCTGCGCTGTACATGGAATGTTGCATCCGGAACGCATCCCCACTTTTGGCATAAGAAGTCCCATGAAATGAATCTCAAGTTCAGCCATAAAATCCTGTTGGCCGCCTCGGGCGTCGTGGTCCTGGCGTTCGCGCTGTTCACTCTGTACAACGACTATCTGCAGCGAAACACCATTCGCCAGAACCTCCAGTCCTCCGTCCAGCAGGCCGGCGACCTGACCGCCAGCAGTGTGCAGAACTGGATGAGCGGGCGGATTCTGGTGCTGGAAAACCTCGCGCAGAACGTCGCCCATCAAGGCAAGAACGCCGACTTCCCTGGGCTGGTCGATCAACCGGCTTTCACCTCGAACTTCCAGTTCACCTACGTCGGCCAGGCCAACGGTGTGTTCACCCAGCGCCCTGACGCGAAGATGCCGGACGGCTACGACCCGCGTCAGCGTCCCTGGTACAAGCAGGCCGTGGCCGCTGACCAGACCATGCTGACCCCGCCTTACATGGCTGCCGTCGGCGGTCTGGTGGTGACCATCGCCATGCCAGTGAAAAAGAACGGCGAGCTGCTCGGTGTGGTGGGCGGTGACCTGAGCCTGGAAACCCTGGTGAAGATCATCAACTCGGTGGACTTCGGTGGCCTGGGCCACGCGTTCCTGGTCAGCGGTGACGGTCAGGTGATCGTCAGCCCGGACAAAGACCAGGTGATGAAGAACCTCAAGGACATCTACCCGAACGCTGATGTGCGTATCCAGAAGGGCAACCAGAACGTGGTGCTCAACGGTCAGGAGCGCATCCTGTCGTTCACCCCGGTCACCGGTCTGCCGAATGCCGAGTGGTACATCGGTCTGTCGATCGACCGCGACAAGGCCTACGCCGCACTTAGCCAGTTCCGTACTTCGGCACTGATCGCGATGTTCGTCGCAGTGGGCGCGATTGCGGTCTTCCTGAGCCTGTTGATCACCGTGCTGATGCGTCCGCTGATCACCATGGGCCGTGCGATGCAGGACATCGCCCAGGGCGAAGGCGATCTGACCCGTCGTCTGGTAGTGGAAAGCAAAGACGAGTTCGGCGAGCTGGGCAGTTCGTTCAACCAGTTCGTGGAGCGGATTCACGCCTCCATCTCCGAAGTGTCTTCCGCGACTCGCCACGTACACGACCTGTCGCAACGGGTGATGGCATCGTCCAACGCCTCGATCATCGGTTCCGACGAGCAAAGCGCGCGCACCAACAGCGTGGCTGCGGCGATCAATCAATTGGGTGCCGCCACCCAGGAAATCGCCCGCAACGCCGCCGATGCTTCGCAACACGCCAGCGGCGCGAGCGAGCAGGCCGATGACGGGCGTCAGGTGGTCGAGCAGACGATTCAGGCGATGACCGAGCTGTCACAAAAGATCAGCCTGTCGTGCACCCAGATCGAAACCCTGAATGCGAGCACCGACAACATCGGCCACATTCTCGATGTGATCAAAGGCATCTCCCAGCAGACCAACCTGCTGGCGCTCAACGCGGCCATCGAAGCGGCCCGTGCCGGTGAAGCCGGACGCGGTTTCGCGGTGGTGGCGGACGAGGTGCGCAACCTCGCTCACCGCACCCAGGAATCGGCGGAAGAGATCCACAAGATGATCACCTCGCTGCAGGTCGGCTCCCGTGAAGCGGTGACCACCATGAACGCCAGTCAGGCGTCCAGCGAAGAGAGCGTTGAAGTGGCGAACCAGGCCGGTCTGCGTCTGGTCAGCGTGACCCAGCGCATCGGCGAAATCGACGGCATGAACCAGTCGGTGGCAGCGGCTACCGAAGAGCAGACTGCGGTGGTGGAAACCCTCAACGTCGACGTCAACCAGATCAACCTGCTGAACCAGCAGAGCGTGGCCAACCTCAATGAAACGTTGAAGGATTGCGATGCGTTGTCGCAGCAGGCCAACCGTTTGAAACAACTGGTCGACAGCTTCAAGATCTGATCGCTTGCGATCAAAAAACAGCCCGCTGCGGAGTGATCCGCAGCGGGCTTTTTCATGCCTTATACAAACAGCTTCAGCACATTGCCCATCGCGTCATCGGCAAACCCTTGCACGAAATCCTTGAACCCCGGCAGCGCCTCAGGGCCGCCGGAAGCCGGCTCGGCAATGATCGTCCAGGTCGCCCGCGACTTGCCCGCGCCCAGCGACTCCACATTCATCGCCGCCCATAGATTGGCCACGCCCAGGGTGTTGTAGATCGTGGTCCAGGTCATGTTCAGCGCCTGGTCATCCCGGGAGTTGAGTTGCTCGACCACTACGTTGCCATCCTTGAAGAACTTCTTGCGCAGCGAAGACACGCCTTCACCGGTCATCTCGATGTGCGACAGCGCCGGAATGAAACGGTCGAAGCCGTCGAATTTGCCGACCACCGCCCACACTTGTTTGGCGTCCACCGGTACTTCCACTGAAGACACGACGTGGCAGCCGTGAGGGTTCTTGATCAGGGTGTCGGGTTGAAGATTGCTCATGGTGTTGCTCCTTGGTGGTTGATTCAGATGAAGTTGATTTCTTTCAGGTAGTCGCAGCCGCGGCGCAGCAGCGCCGGGGATTTTTCCGGGTAGTGCGCGCCCATCTGCTGCACGCCGGCCTGGGCGTTGGCATGGCCGATCAGGGAGATGTCGCCGATGTCTTCCTCGAAGCCGTTGAGGTAGAAACCGAGCACGCCGAACAGCGCGTTGTCGGCATCGACCCGGCCCAATTGCTGTTGCCAGTCGGCGACGCTGACCAGCGAAAATTCGCTGCCGGTTTCGCGGAATGACGCGACGTAGGCATCCCAGCTCAGAGGTTCTGGGTTATGCAGGTTGAACACCGCCCGTTCGGCCGAATAACGGCTGGCGTGGAAGGCGATGAAACGGGCGAGAAAGTCCACCGGCATCAGGTCGAAGTTCAGCGCGAAGGCCGGCACCTGCCCGAGCTGGATCGAGCCCTTGAGCATCAGCATCAAACGGTTCTTGTGCGGCTGGCAGACGCCGCTGAGGCTGTTGAAACTGATGTTGCCGGGCCGATACAGATTGACCCGCACCCCGCGTTCCCGCGCCCGTTCGAGGATGCGTTCACCGACCCATTTCGACAGGTTGTAGCCGTTGCGGATGTAGATCGGCGGCGTCGGTGCTGCGGGCAATTCCAGCACCCGGCCTGCGTCGTCGACAGTGCTGGAGGCCGACAGCGTCGAGACGAAGTTGAAGACCTTCTTGCTGCGCCCTTCGCACAGCCTGAGCAGTTCGAAAATCGGCTCGACGTTGTCCGTCGCCAGCGACTCGTAGTCGAGGACGTGATTGACGTTGGCGGCGTTGTGTACCAGCGCGCCGAACTCCCGATCCAGTCGCTCGAAATCGCTATCGGCCAGGCCCAATTGCGGCCGGGTGATGTCGGCCGAATAGACCTGCACCCGACTCAGGTCCAGATGCTCCAGCCGGTTCTCTCGCAACGAATGGGCAAAGCGCTGCGCCGCCGTTTGCCCGCCGCCGTCGCGCACCAGGCACGCCACCTCGCTGGCGCCCCAACCCAACAACGCCTCGACGATGTGCACGCCGACAAAACTGTTGGCGCCGGTGACGATCACCTTGTGCACATCGCCCATGCGGCTGATCGGCAACGGTTCGATTTCCAGCGGTCGCTCGGCATCGGCCATCGCCTGGGCACTGAGCACCGCGCTGTCATCGGTGCCGCGCACCAGTGTGGCGAGCTTGGCGATGGTCGGCAGTTCGATGAAGCGGTTGATGGAGATGCTGCGGCCGAATTCCTCCCGCAGACGCAGGAGCATGCGCGACAGCAGAATCGAGTGACCACCGAGATTGAAGAAGCTTTCGTCAGTGGAAATGTCGCTGGTCGGCAGCTCCAGCAACTCGCCCCAGATCTCCAGCAGCAGCGCTTCGTCGGCGTTGGCCGGCAGGCATTTGGGGCCGCTGTCCTGCACGCTGACCGGCAGCTCCAGCAAGGCCTTGCGATCGACTTTACCGTTGGCGGCAAATGGCATGGTCGGCAGTTCCGTCCACGCTACCGGTTGCATGTAGTCGGGCAAAAACTGCTGGGCGTGTGCCTTCAGCGCATCACGGGCGGCGTCTGATTGCGGCTGGGCGAGGAACGCCAGAATCCGTCGCTGACTGTCGATCACCACGGCGATTTGCCGATACAGCTGACTCTCGCGCAGGCACCGTTCGATCTCTTCCGGCTCGACCCGGAAGCCGCGGATCTTCACCTGATTGTCGCGGCGTCCGCACAGCTCGATGCCGTCCTCGTCCCACTTGGCCATGTCGCCGCTGCGATAGGCGCGCAGACGCTGGCCGTCCGGCAATTCCAGGTTCAGATAGCGCTCCGCCGTCTGCTGTGGATTGTTCAGGTAACCCAGGCATACACCCGGGCCGACGATGAACAGTTCGCCTACCGTTTGCTCGGCCACCGGTTGTAGATCGTCATCGAGAATCAGCACCTGGCTGTTGGCGATCGGTCCGCCGAGGGTGCGATTGCTGTCACCCGGTTGCAGTTGCCGCGCGGTGATCAACACCGTGGCTTCGGTGGGGCCGTAGAGGTTGTGCAGCTTGCCCTGGCGCGTCAGCTGTTCAATCACGAACGGCTCGCAGACATCGCCGCCGGTCATGATCTGCCCGACGCTTTGCAGTTGCTCCAGCGGCAGGATGCTCAACAGCGCTGGCGGCAGGAAGGCGTGAGTCAGTTGTCGGCGGCGGATCAGCGCCACCAGTTGCAGCGGATCGCGGCGCTGGTTGTCGTCGGGCACCACCAGTTCCGCGCCTTCGAGCAAGGTCGGGAAGATGTCGATCAATGAAGAGTCAAAACTCAGCGACGAGAACTGCAACACCCGACTCTCGGCGTGCAACTGCACGTAATCGGCGTACCACGCGGTGAAGTGCGCAAGGTTCGCCTGGCTGAGCAGCACACCCTTCGGATGCCCGGTGGTGCCAGAGGTGTAGAGCGCCATGCACGGCGCATCGAGCTCAGGCCGACGACGCATCAACGGCAACGACAGATCGGCGTCAGTGCTGTCGATGCGGCTGACATCCAGCCCCGGCATCGAAGCGCTCAGCGGATGTTCGCCGTCGTGCAGCAGCAACACCGCCCCGGCGTTTTCCAGAATGTACTGCTGGCGCTGAAGCGGATGGCTCGGCTCCAGCGGCAGGTACACCGCGCCGCTGCCGAGAACCGCCAGGATCGAAGCGAACAGCGCATCGCATTTCGGCAGGCAAATCCCCACCACCCACGGTTGCGGTTGTGTCTCCAGCATTGCCAGCAACCGTTGCTGGATCGCCCGGCTGTGATCATGCAACTGGCGATAGCTGATCGACTGCTCGGCGAGGTGCAGCGCCGGGCGCTCCGCATGCTCGATCAGACTCTGTTGCAGCCGCTCGATCACCGGAGTCTGTGCCTGTTGCAGCAACGGCGGGTTGGCCGTGGCGTTGAAGCGATGCACATAGGCCAGGCTGTCGAGAAACAGCAGGTTTTCCACCTGCTCGAAGTCCGGCGCACGGGCCGTCTCTGCGTGCTGGAAATACTCGGCATCGCGGGAGAAACGGCTGACCAATAGCGCTACTTCATCCACCACTAGCGCCAGTGTTCGCTGGCGCAGGGCCTGACCGTTGCCGGAGGACTCGTCGGCAATCGGCACGCGGCTCAGCAGTGTCGAGTTGCAGACGCAAAGGAGATCGAGCACCGGCAGTCCGCCGACGCCTGTTGCTCCAATTCCCAGACGCAAGGTCAGGTGCGGTGTCGCGCCGTGATCCTGTGGCGCAAGGCTGCCGTCATCAATCACCAGGTCCATCGACGGAGCCGCTTGCGTCAGCAATGAATGACCGTGTTGTTCGAGCTCCTGCGCCAGGTCGGTCAAGGCCTGGCTGCGGCCCATCAGCAAAATGTCGAGACGTCTCATGTCAGCCTCCTTGTCAAACCAGGTAGTCGCGCAGGGCGTGCTGTACGCACGGTGTGTCGAGCAGTGAGCTGTTGTGGAAAAACCGCACGATGTTGCCCACCAGCGGGTGGTGGCGATTGATCGGGAAGGCCAGCCCGGCCATCTCGTCTTTCAGTGCGCGGCGGGTTGCGTCGTTGACCGGCAAGGCATCGATCAGGCGCAGGTCGAATGACTTCTGTATGTCGTTGGTCAGGTAGTGGCCGATGAACACCGGCAGGATCTGCGCGATGCATTCGCGATCTGCATCGCTTGCGGTGTGCCAGTAGATGCGCACCATCCGCGCCCAGAAACTCGAATGGCGACCCTCGTCGAGCAAGTGGTCGGCCATCAGCCCCTTGATCGACGGCTTGACCGTGTCGTCCCGGGCGAATGCCGCAACATCGCCGGTCACGGTGTTCTCGGCGATGGCGACGCAGATCAGCTCCACGGCGCTGCGCAGGTGCTCGGGGGCCAATTCGACGGCGGCCGGAATCGCCCGGCTCAGTTCGATTTCATTCGGCAACTCGATGGGCTCGATGCCGGTCATGGCCACGGTCTGCTGCATGAAATCCATCGCCACCAGCGCGTGGTAATCCTCGTCCACCACCACGGTCATGGCGTCGTAGCGACAGGCGAACGGGAAGGCCACGGCGAAGCGGTTCTTGGCGATGCTGCGGGCGGTCTTGTCGACGATCTCAGTCTCGAAAATCACCACGTCGTTGATGAATTTGTACAGCGTCTGCACCAGCGCAAAGTCCCGTTGCTCGGGGCATTCGCGCAGGAAGGTTTCACTGAGCACCAACGGCTGGCGACTGAGCGGGTAGATCAGCCGCGCGTCGTCCTCCAGCACGCGGCGCGGCCGGGTGCGGATGGTGGCGCGGCTTTCCCAGGCGTCGGCGAAGGATTGGTAGTCGGCGGCGTTCATTCAGCCACCTCCGCCAACGGCTCGCGCATGCTCAGGCGCAGGCCGTCCCACAGGGCGATGCGGCTTTCCACGGCGGCGACGGCGCTGGCGTAGACCTCGGCTTCACGCTGCGGATCGCCATCGACCAGTCGCTCCAACAGTTGCTCCGCTGCCGGGCCGTGGTCTTCGGAGTCGACCTCGATGTGTCGTTCCAGGTAGTAACGGAAGGTCGGCGCCTGTTCGACACCGATGCCCCAGGCATCGAGCATGCGCTGGAACATGGTCGGGATCACGCTCTCGCGGCCATGCAGGAAGGCGGCGGCGACGCTGTGCCCTGGCGCATGCAGCGCGGTGTGCAAGGTGTCGCGGACGAACTGCGCGGCGGCCGGGTCGACGTCGACACTTTGCAACGCAACGTCATAGCTCACGCCTTCCTGTTGCAGCGCGACGAAACGCTCCACCGCCGAGGTGCTCGCACCGACCTCGCGCATCGCATCCAGGTACAACTCGAAGTGACTGTAATGCCCGTGTGACAGCCGATCGTCCGACTCTTCGCCGAGCACGATTTCATTGATCAGCCGCGCGGCGTGCGGATCGCGCGGCGGCAGCCACGGCAGGCGGGTGCACGTCAGTTCCTGTTGCAGTCGTTTGGTCAGCGACATGAAGTCCCACACGGCAAATACGTGGGACTCCATGAAGCGTCGCAACACTGACAGCGAATCGATTTCGGAGAAGATCGGGTGAACGCTGAGTTCGGCTTTCTTTTGGGCGAGTTGTTCTTTAGTTGGCATGATGCGAGCCTCTGGCTTATAGGGATATAGGGACTTCTCAATCAATGGCTAACAACGTTGGATATAGTTTCCAGGCGAGCGATAGCCTCATTCGTTTCGATGAAAGTTAAAGTTTCATTGAAAGCCCAGGTACAACGGCATACCGCTGAAGGCGGCTGTGAACTGGGCCATATTGCTGGGTCTCGCCGGTTTGTCGGTTCGCTGCAAAACCTGGCGTAGAAAAACTAATACATCGCAAAACAACTTAACAAGTATATTTTCAATTAATTTAAGTTGGCCGTTTTTCAAGTATGAGCGAGGCTTATAAAACTTTTAAGTTGAGTTTTATTTGGGCGTAGTTGCTCCTTTCGGCGTTTAAAGGCCAAAATTGAATAACAAGAGTGAATGCCTCACTCGAAGCAACTTTCTAATGAAGTAATTGAAATGATCTGAGGGGATGAAGTTGGCCTGATACGGCGGCGAATCTTCCTTTTCCCGTGACAAGGCTCCTTCCGTAGGTTCCTGGTGCGGAGACTGCTGCCGGGGCGGCGCGTCCCCGTTCTATAGTGGGTTGGCGATTCAAGGGTGCGCGTAAATCGGCGCCGCGGCTATCGTC
Source organism: Pseudomonas sp. GW821-FHT09E04 (assembly GCF_059416185.1). Taxonomy (NCBI): domain Bacteria; kingdom Pseudomonadati; phylum Pseudomonadota; class Gammaproteobacteria; order Pseudomonadales; family Pseudomonadaceae; genus Pseudomonas; species Pseudomonas sp. GW821-FHT09E04. The sequence goes on along the minus strand of NZ_JBWKOR010000005.1, from coordinate 651,710 downwards.
GAAAATGACTTCCTTGCGGTGCAAATTCCGGGCTGTTCGAAGCAGGGGGAGGTTAGAGCGCAGGCGCCGAAGTGCCACGGCAATTGAGCGTGATCGGCGTGGGGATTTGTAAGCGGGTTATTCGCCGGGGGAGTGGGGGCTCACCCGGGAGGGGACTTTCAGAGTGCCGCCTGGCGGCTTTTGGAGGCGGAGCTGGCCAGATAGCGAGTGATCACCTCGACACCCCGATTGAGGTGCTGCTCCAGAAGCATCACCGCCTGTTGGGTGTCGCGTTCTTTAACGGCCTGCAGCAGCGCCCGGTGATCGTCCTGGGACAGTTTGCCCAGGCCCATGGCCTCGAGGTTGAAACGCAGGAAGCGTTCCTCTTCATTCAAGCCATCCTCGACCAGCCGCAGCAGTCGGCCGTTCGGGGATTTGCAGTAAAGCGCCATGTGGAACAGACGGTTGAGCCGGCCGATCTCGGTGTAGTCGTGCTCGGTTTCCAGCTCTTCGATGTAGCCGGCGGCGCGATCGTGATCGGCAGGGGTCAGCAGCGGGATCGACTGGCGCAGCGCTTCGGATTCCAGCAGGATGCGCAGCTCATAGGTTTCGGTCGCGTCACCCTGAATCAGCGGCGCCACGACGGCCCCTTTGTGCGCAACCACGCTCAGCAGGCCCTGGGCTTCCAGCTGACGCAAGGCTTCGCGCACCGGCATGCGGCTGACGCCGAACAGATCCGCCAGGTCTTGCTGGCGCACGGCGGTGCCGCACGGCAGGCGACCATCGAGGATCGCCGAGCGCAGGGTTTCTTCGATGACCGAACGCGCCAGGTGCGCGGGAATCGGGCCTTCGACTTTGATGCTGTGGAGTGGCTTGGGCTTCTGGGTCACAACTGCACACCCTGTTGACGGCTGAATTTGGATCCAAAGGACACTAGTGATTGCTCTACAGGTTGTCAAACCGTGTAGAAGAACCCTGTCATATCTGAAGTTTAGCGCGCCAGCGATGATCTCAGGGTGCCATTGTTTTTTGCTGGACTAACCTTCACCATCAAACGCCTTTCTTCCCTGCCCTGGATGCCTTGCATTGGCGGTACGTTTCGCGATCCCTCGGATTGTGCGCTGGCTTGCCTGCGCGCTGCTGCTGGCCGGCGCCATGCTGGGCGGTCTGCATGCCGATTGGGATTTTTCTGCGATCAGTCGCAAGGCTACGGCGTTGTACGGCCCTCTGGGCGCCGGACAGCAACGGATCGATGCCTGGCAGAATCTGCTGGCCACGCAGAAGCAGGTCAGCGAAATGGAAAAGCTCAAAGTGGTGAACCTGTTTTTCAACAAACAGATGCGCTACGTCGAAGATATCGACCTGTGGGGTGAAGTCGATTATTGGGAAACCCCCATCGAAGCCTTGTGGAAAGGTGCCGGCGATTGCGAAGACTATGCGATCGCCAAGTATTTCAGCCTGCGCCATCTGGGGGTGGCCAGTGACAAGTTACGCATCACCTACGTCAAGGCCTTGCGCCAGAACCGCGCGCACATGGTCCTGACTTACTATTCCAGCCCTGACGCCATGCCACTGGTGCTCGACAGCCTGATCGACCCGATCAAGCCGGCGTCCGAGCGAACCGATTTGCTGCCGGTCTACTCTTTCAATGCCGAAGGTCTGTACCTGCCGGGAGCGAAGGGCAACAAGAAGGTCGGCGACACCAAACGTCTGTCACGCTGGCAGGATGTGTTGAAGAAAATGCAGGCCGAAGGATTCCCGGTCGAGACGACTAACTAGGAGCACGCGCTCAGATGTCCTTGTTCAAACAGCTGTTGATCGCTATCTGTCTGTTCCTGGTGGTCGCCTTCACCGGCAGCTTCATGGTCAGTCTGGAAAGCTCGCGCACCCAGTACGTCAATCAGTTGCGCTCCCACGCCCAGGACGCCGCCACGGCGCTGGCGCTGTCGCTGACGCCGAATATCGACGACCCGGCGATGGTCGAGCTGCTGGTCAGTTCGATCTTCGACAGCGGTTACTACTCGAGCATCCGCGTGGTCGATCTGAAGACCGACCAGACCATCGTCGAGCGCAACGGCATTCCGGCGGTCACCAACGTGCCGGACTGGTTCGTCAAACTGATCGGTCTGGAGCCGGCCGGTGGCGATGCGCTGGTCAGCCGTGGCTGGGAGCAGGCGGCGCGGGTCGAGGTGGTCAGCCACCCGATGTTCGCCCTGGCCAAACTCTGGCAGAGCGCCCTGGGCAGCCTTGGCTGGCTGCTGGTCTGCGGCGCGGTGAGTGCGGTGCTCGGCGCGCTGTTGCTGCGTCGGCAACTGAGGCCGCTGGATTACATGGTCAAGCAATCCCACGCCATCGCCCGTCGCGAGTTCCTCAGCCTGCCGGACCTGCCGCGCACACCTGAATTGCGTCGCGTAGTGCTGGCCATGAACCAGATGGTCGAGAAGCTCAAGGCGCTGTTCCAGGAGCAGGCCGAACGCAGTGAAAAACTGCGCACCGAGTCCTATCAGGACAACCTCACGGGGCTGGCCAACCGGCGCTATTTCGAGATGCAACTGAACGCCCGGGTGAGCAACCCGGAGCAGGCCAGCTCCGGTTATCTGCTGCTGTTGCGGGTCAAGGATCTGGCCGGGCTGAACCAGCGCCTCGGCGGTCAACGCACCGATGAATTGCTCAAGGCAGTCGGCGAGCAGCTTTCCCGCGAGTGCGCCAAATACCCGGAAACCCAGAATCTCGTCACACGTATTCGCGGCGGTGAATTCGCCGTGCTGGCGCCGGGCCTGACGCGGGAAGAAGCGCTGCAACTGGCGCAAAGCCTCGACAGTGCGCTGAGCAGCCTGCATGCGACAGGCGCCACCGACGTGGCGGCCGTGGCCTCCATCGGCCTCGCACCGTTCGCCCACGGCGATTCGCCGCAAGCGGTGCTCAGCCTCGGCGATCAGGCACTGGCCCAGGCCGAAGGGCAGGGCGAGCAGAACTGGGCGTGTCTCGATCAGAGCCTGGTGGCGGACGTCGGTGACGATCACCACGCCTGGCATCGCCTGCTCGATCAGGCCCTGAGCCAGCGGCGTTTCGAGCTGTTCTTCCAGCCGGTAGTGGCGGCGCAGGACACGCAACTGGTGCTGCATTACAAGGTGCTGTCACGCTTGCTCGACGAGCAGGGCCAGACCATTCCCGCCGGACGCTTCCTGCCGTGGCTGGAGCGCTTTGGCTGGACCGCGCGGCTGGACCGACTGATGCTCGAGCGGGTGCTGGAGCAAATGGCCGGCCATGAAGAATCCCTGGCGCTGAACCTGTCGTCGGCGACCCTGGCCGACCCACAGGCGCTGAACAAAGTCTTCGAGATTCTGCGCTCGCACTCCAATCTGGGGCCGCGTCTGACCCTGGAAATCGGCGAGGAGCAATTGCCGGAACAAGCGGTGCTGGAACAGTTGACCCGCCGCCTGCGCGAACTCGGTTTCTCCCTGAGCCTGCAACGCTTCGGCGGGCGCTTCAGCATGATCGGCAACCTGGCGCGATTGGGGCTGGCGTACTTGAAGATCGATGGCAGCTACATTCGGGCGATCGATCAGGAAAGTGACAAACGTCTGTTCATCGAGGCGATCCAGCGTGCGGCGCACAGCATCGATCTGCCGTTGATTGCCGAGCGGGTCGAGACGGAAGGGGAATTGTCGGTGATTCGCGAGATGGGCTTGTACGGGGTTCAGGGACAGCTCTTCGGTGAGCCAAAACCCTGGTGATGAACTGTCCGTTCCCACGCATAGCGTGGGCACGGACAGTACAAAAAGATCAGATCAACCCGGTCTCTTCATCATCGATCAACTGACTCAACCCGCCCAGCGCTTCCCGGGCCTGGGTACGGTCCATCAACTTGGCCTGGGCCGCCGGCGGCAGGTCGGTGACGCGGATCACGCCTTTGCTGGTCAGCACCTGAATCAGGTCGTCGAGTACCCGGATCATTTCCAGGTCGCTCTGCTTGAGCTGCTTGAGGCTGTTTTCCACCGCGGCATTGGCAAACCAGGCCTGGATTTCATGGTGGTCGGCCGGCAGCGTTTCCGTGGCCTCGGCCCAGGCGGCAGCTTCCACGCGAACCAACTGACCCTGCGCATCGCGTTGCACGTAAAACATTGAGCATCCCTCAGAAATGAACCCGCGTCATGCTGTCAGCAGCATAGCCAACTGCGCGCGAGTATGCGGTGCGCCGACGAAATCGTCACCGGGGTGATGGGCGCAAACGTGACGGCCGCCCCATTGGGGCGGCCGTTTTGTTCACGCATCAGCTGTTGTTGTGGTCGACCTTGATGGTCGGATCGCTGCCGGCAATCAGGTTGTGAATGTTGGCAGTGGACCAGTTGTTGCCTTCCAGTTTGATCGTCACGTCCGGTGTGGCGGCTGCGGCATCACCCGAGTTGAACTTGCCGCCAGAGCTGACTTGCAGCGACGACACACCGTCGACCGTGGTGATCTTCAGGAAGTTGTCGATGGTGCTGCCGGTCTCGCCCTGCAACAGATCACGCAGGTCGATGCGGTCGCCTTCGCTGGCCTTGAAGTCCTTGATCACGTCGTTGCCGGTGTCGCCTGCCTTCCAGACGAAGGTGTCGGCACCGGAGCCACCGATCAGGATGTCGTTGCCCGGGCCACCGATCAGCGTGTCGTTGCCGGTGCCGCCGAGCAGGATGTCATTGCCCTTGCCGCCGTCGAGCAGGTCGTTGCCGCCCGAGCCGAACAGGATGTCATTACCCGCGCCGCCCAGCAGCGTGTCGTTGCCGTCATGGGCACCGGACACATCGAACGCCTGATAGTGCTCGGTGATGTACTGGTGCACGTTGCTGGTGGTGACTTTGCTGACATCGACGCCGGTCTGCTGCGCGACGAACGCCTGCATCGCCTGGTAACCCTCGCCGGCAATGCCGTTGAAGCTCACCAGATCGCCGAACAGGATGTCGTTGCCGTCGCCGCCGCTGACGGTGTCGTTGCCCGGCATCGTCGCCTCGGTGTGGCCGATGATCGAGTTCGCCAGATCCTTGGGATCGATGTTGGTCTGCGGGTTGTGATCGCTGTCGTAAGGTTTCAGATCGTTGAGGCTGACGCCGCTGTTGATACCGATGGCCTCGACGTTCGACAGCCCGCTGAGCAGCGCGAAGCCGCTGTTGGCGTTGTCGGTGGTGGCCGACGTGGTGCTGTTGCCGCTACCCGCCAGGCTCGACAGCTCATAGGTGCCGTCGCCCTGGGCGTGGATGGTGCCGAGGCTGTTCCAGCTCCAGTTGCCGTTCTTCAGCGTCTGCAAGACCACGGCGCCGGCAGTGTTGATGCTCAGGTAGTGGGTGCTGTCGATGTAGGTGCTGAAGCTGTCGCCCAGTTTGTAGTTGCTGGTCTTCACCACGTCGTCGAGCTTCACGTTGCCGTACAGCGTCGGGTTGGTCTGCTCGCCGCTCTGGTAGTAGGTCGGCTGGCCGTCGGTGATGAAGTACGTGAGGTTCTTCGCCCCGGTGTTGGCCAGCGCTTCAGTGCTCTGGAAGAAGTTGGCCGTGGCTTTGAACACGTCTTCATAGTTGGTGCCGCCGCCGGAGGTCATCGAGTCCAGCACGGCTTTGAGCAAGGTCAGCGCATTCGGGTCGTTGAGGTTCACCGACACCGACTTGTTGACCTGGGTATCGAAGTCCACCAGGAAGATGTTCACCGTGCCCGAGTTGTTGCCCATGCTCTGCTTGAGGGTGTTGAACACCGACGTCAGCGAGTCCTTGGCGGCGTTGATCGACGAGGCGCTCATGCTGCCGGAGCTGTCGACCATGAACGCGATGTTGTAATTGGTGCCCGGCACCACGGTCAGGCCGCCGATGTCGGCGACCATGATGTCGTTGCCGTCGGTGCCGGTGAAGGTGTCGTCACCCGAGGTGGCGACCACTGCGTTGTAGACCGCCGGCACCACGGTGACCGGAATGGTCGCGGTGGTGCTGGCCGAGCCGCCCACGGCCTCGGTGGAGGTCGAGGTCACGGTCAGGTTGAACTGGCCGTTGTAGTAGGTCGGCGGAGTCACGGTCAGGGTGCCGAGGTTCCAGCCGGTGACGTTGGCGTCGCCGCTGGTGGCGGTCACGGTGAAGCTGTGGCCTGCGCCGTCGCTGAGGACCGATCCGACCGGTGCGCCGCTGATCTTGATGCTCAGGGTTTCCGAGCCGTCGGTGTCGGTCAGCGCGGTGCTGATCGACGACAGTTTCACGGTGGTGCCTTCGGCGCCGGTGTTGAGTTTGTAGCCGTCGTAATAGCCTTCGCCGTTGCTGCCGTGCAGGTCGGAGACGGTCACGCCTGCGTTCACCAGATCCGTCACGCCGGTGTAGATCGGCACGCCGGCACTGCTCAGATCGATCGGCGTGCTGCCGTTGACCGACAGGTTGACGTCGTAGCTGCCCGGACCGCTCTGGTTGTGGTGGTAGATGTCCAGGGTGTAGTAGCCGCTGGTGGTCGGGGTGAACGAACCGTTGAGGTTGCCGCCCGCGCCCCACGTCGTGGACGCCACGCTCTTGCCGCCGATGGTCACCAGCAGGCTGTCATCGCCAGTACCGGTGAAGGTGTAGGTCTTGCCGGCTTCCAGATAGATCAGGCCCGAAGTCTTCGATGCGGTGCCGGCGGTCACGCTGCCGTCGGATTGCACGTTGGTCACGGTGCCGCTGGAGTTCGGTGTGCCGGCGCCGTCGATCACGTTTTTCAGCGTGGTCGAATTCGCGCCGCTGCCGTCGGTGCCCAGGCCCGACAGGCCGGTCCAGACTTCCTTGATCAACCCGGTGGACTTCACGCTGTTATCGGCAACCGACAGGGTCGGTGCATCCGCCACTGGCGTGATGTCGATCTTGATGGTGCCGGTGTTGCCCAGCAATTGGCCGTCGGTTGGCTGGAACTTGATCTGTGCGTAGTCAGCCTGGTTGTTGCCCAGGCCGGTGCCGCCGTAACCGTTCACGCCCGACTCGTTGGCATCCGGCATGAAGCGCAGCTTGCCGGCGTCGATGTCGGCCTTGCTGAAGGTCTGGTTGGTGGCGACGTCTTTCCAGGTCGAACCGTCCAGATACTGCAGTTTGCCTTCGCCCGGCAGCTGGGTGATTTTCACACCCAGGCTCGAGGCCGGGCTGTCCACGTCGCTGACGCCGAAGGTCGACCAGCCGAGAATCAGCGGGGTGTCTTCGGTACCGGTGACATTGACCGGAGCGGCGACCGGCGCGTCGTTGACCGCCACCACATTGACCGTGGTGGTGGCGACGTTGGAGTAGTTGCCGCCATCGGTCACGGTCACGGTGATGATCCGTGGCACGGTGCTCGGGTCTTCACTGCTGTTGGTGAAGCTGATGTTCTTGATCTGCTGCATGTAGTCGGCCAGCGTCGCATTGCCCGACAGGGTCAGCGTGATCGTGCCGTTGGTGCTGTTGGCATTGATGGTGATGCCGTTGACGCTGTTGCCCAGATTCAGCGCATCGCCGTCCTGACGGTTGGTCAGCACGATGGTGGCGCCGGTCAGCATGGTGCTGTCCGGGTCGGTGATCTTGATATCGGTGTCGGCAATCGACACACCCGCGCCCGGGGTGTTCTCGGTGAAGGTCACCTTGTAGTCGGCCCCGGTGGCGCCGCTGGAGTTGTTGGCGTCGAGGTCGATGACCGGTGGCGCATCGTTGTCGATGATCGAGGTGCTGACGCTGCCGTTAGTGCTGCTGACGGCGAGGTTCTCGAAGTTACCGCCGGTGGCCGAGTCGATCTTGACCACGAAGTTCTCGGTGCCTTCGGTGATCTTGTCGTCGATGGTCGCAACGTTGAAGGTCGCGGTGCTTGCACCGGCCGGGATCTTCACGGTGTACACGCCGGTGAAGTCCGAACCGTCGGCGGCGGTGCCGCTGTAGACGATTTTCAGGGTCACTTCGGTTTGCGCCGGGTGGGTCAGGCTGACGGTGTAGCTGGCGGTCTGGCCTTCGGTCACCGAGGTGCTGCCGGTGATGCTGACGGTAGTGGTGTCGATGGTGTCGGTGACGCTGGTCACCGCTGGTGTATTGCTGGTCACCAGGTTCTCGAAGTTGCCACCGGTGGCGTTGGTGATCGAGGCCTGCACGTTGCCGGCGTCCTTGTAGACGTCATCGGCTGGCGCAGGAACGGTCACGGTGCCGGTGGTCTTGCCGGCGTCGATGGTGATCACGGCGCCGTTCGACAGGGTCACGGTCACTGGCGAGCCAGCGGCGTTGGTCAGTGTTGCGGTGTAAGTGATCGAGCCACCCTCGGCCACGGTGCCGGTCGCGGTGAGCGACAGGTTGGTGGTGTCGATGGTGTCGGTGACGGTGGTCGAAACCGGGGTTTTATCGGCCACGAGGTTTTCGTAGTTGCCGCCAGAAACGTTGGTGATCGAGTTGGTCAGCGGTGCATGACCGGTCAGCGCATCGTTAGGCGCGGTGGTGGTCACGGTGCCAGTGGTTTTACCGATGTCGATCGTGATGGTCTGGCCATTGGACAGGGTCACAGTCACTGGCGAGCCGGTCACCGGTGCGCCGACAGTCGCGGTGTAGACAACGTTGCCACCCTCGGCCGCTGTTGCGGTCGCGGTCAGCTTCACGGTGGTGGTGTCGATGGTATCGGTGACGCTGGTCACCGCTGGTGTGTTGCTGGTCACCAGGTTTTCGAAGTTGCCGCCCGTGGCGTTGGTGATCGTGGCCTGGACAGTGCCGGCGTCCTTGTAGACGTCATCGGCTGGTGCAGGAACGGTCACGGTGCCTGTGGTTTTACCCGCCTCGATGGTGATCACGGCGCCATTGCTCAACGTTACGGTCACCGGAGTGCCGGCAGCGTTGGTCAGTGTGGCGGTGTAGATGATCGAACCACCTTCGGCAACCGAATTGGTAGCACTCAGGGACAGGTTGGTGGTGTCGACAGTGTCGGTCACGGTGGTGCTGACCGGTGTCTTGTCGGCCACCAGATTTTCGTAGTTGCCACCGGTTACGCCGGTGATCGCATTGGTCAGCGGTGCATGACCATTCAACACGTCGTTAGGCGCAGTGGTGGTGACAGTGCCGGTGGTCTTGCCGACTTCGATGGTGATCGACTGACCGTTCGACAGGGTCACAGTCACTGGCGAGCCAGTCACCGGAGCGCCCACGGTCGCGGTATAGGTGACAGTGCCACCTTCGGCTGCCGTCGTGGTCGCGGTCAGCTTCACGGTCGTGGTGTCGATGGTGTCAGTGACGCTGGTCACCGCTGGCGTGGTGCTGGTCACCAGATTTTCGAAGCTGCCACCGCTGGCGTTGGTGATCGTGGCCTGCACGTTGCCGGCGTCTTTGTAGACGTCATCGGCTGGCGCAGGAACGGTCACGGTGCCGGTGGTTTTGCCGGCTTCGATAGTGATCACGGCGCCATTGCTCAACGTCACGGTCACCGGAGTGCCGGCAGCGTTGGTCAGAGTCGCGGTGTAGGTGATCGAGCCGCCCTCGGCCACGGTGCCGGTCGCGGTGAGCGACAGGTTGGTGGTGTCGATGGTGTCGGTGACGGTGGTCGAAACCGGGGTTTTATCGGCGACCAGGTTCTCGTAGTTGCCACCGGTCACGTTGGTGATCGCGTTGGTCAGCGGCGCGTGGCCGGTCAACACATCGTTCGGTGCGGTGGTGGTCACGGTGCCGGTGGTCTTGCCGACTTCGATGGTGATGCTCTGGCCATTCGACAGGGTCACCGTGACGGGTGAACCGGTCACAGGGGCGCCGACAGTCGCGGTGTAAGTGACCGTGCCGCCTTCAGCCACGCTGGTGGTGGCGGTCAGTTTCACGTTCGTGGTGTCGATGGTGTCAGTGACGCTGGTCACCGCTGGCGTGGTGCTGGTCACCAGGTTTTCGAAGTTGCCGCCGGTGGCGTTGCTGATCGTGGCCTGGACAGTGCCGGCATCTTTGTAGACGTCGTCGGCCGGTGCAGGAACGGTCACGGTACCGGTGGTTTTGCCGGCTTCGATGGTGATCACGGCGCCGTTGCTCAAGGTCACGGTCACCGGAGTGCCCGCAGCGTTGGTCAATGTGGCGGTGTAGATAATCGAACCGCCCTCGGCGACCGAATTGGTGGCGCTCAAGGACAGATTGGTGGTGTCGACGGTGTCGGTCACAGTGGTGTTGACCGGTGTCTTGTCGGCCACCAGATTTTCGTAGTTGCCACCGGTCACGTTGGTGATCGCGTTGGTCAGCGGCGCGTGGCCGTTGAGCGCATCGTTTGGTGCGGTGGTGGTGACGGTGCCGGTGGTCTTGCCGACTTCGATGGTGATCGACTGACCATTGGACAGGGTCACAGTGACTGGCGAACCGGTCACAGGTGCGCCAACAGTCGCGGTGTAAGTAACGGTTCCGCCTTCAGCCGCCGACTCGGTCGCGGTGAGTTTCACCGTGGTGGTGTCGATGGTGTCGGTGACCTGGGTCACGGCGGGAACGGTGCTTGGCACCAGGTTCTCGAAGTTGCCGCCCGTGGCGTTGGTGATCGTGGCCTGGACAGTGCCGGCGTCTTTGTAGACGTCATCTGCCGGGGCTGGAACGGTCACGGTGCCGGTGGTTTTACCGGCTTCGATGGTAATCACGGCGCCGTTCGACAAGGTCACGGTGACTGGCGAGCCAGCAGCGTTGGTCAATGTGGCGGTGTAGATAATCGAACCGCCCTCGGCGACCGAATTGGTGGCGCTCAAGGACAGATTGGTGGTGTCGACGGTGTCGGTCACAGTGGTGTTGACCGGTGTCTTGTCGGCTACCAGATTTTCGTAGTTGCCACCGGTCACGTTGGTGATCGCGTTGGTCAGCGGCGCGTGGCCGTTGAGCGCATCGTTTGGTGCGGTGGTGGTGACGGTGCCGGTGGTCTTGCCGACTTCGATGGTGATCGACTGACCATTGGACAGGGTCACAGTGACTGGCGAACCGGTCACAGGTGCGCCAACAGTCGCGGTGTAAGTAACGGTTCCGCCTTCAGCCGCCGACTCGGTCGCGGTGAGTTTCACCGTGGTGGTGTCGATGGTGTCGGTGACCTGGGTCACGGCCGGTACGGTGCTTGGCACCAGGTTTTCGAAATTGCCACCGGTGGCGGTCGAAATGGTTGCCTCGACTTTGCCGGCGTCCTTGTAGACGTCGTCCGCCGGAGCCGCAACGGTCACGGTACCGGTGGTCTTGCCCGCTTCGATGGTGATGACTGCGCCGTTCGACAAGGTCACGGTGACTGGCGAGCCAGCAGCGTTGGTCAGGGTCGCGGTGTAGATGATCGAACCACCCTCGGCGACCGAATTGGTGGCGCTGAGGGTCAGGTTGGTGGTGTCGACGGTGTCGGTGACCGTGGTCGAAACCGGGGTCTTGTCGGCTACGAGGTTTTCGTAGTTGCCGCCCGTCACGCCGGTGATCGCGTTGGTCAACGGCGCGTGACCGGTCAACGCATCGTTCGGTGCGGTGGTGGTGACAGTGCCGGTGGTCTTGCCGACTTCGATGGTGATGCTCTGGCCATTCGACAGGGTCACCGTGACGGGTGAACCGGTCACCGGGGCACCCACGGTTGCGGTGTAAGTAACGGTTCCGCCTTCAGCCGCCGACTCGGTCGCAGTGAGTTTCACCGTGGTGGTGTCGATGGTGTCGGTGACTTGGGTCACGGCCGGAACGGTGCTTGGCACCAGGTTCTCGAAGTTGCCGCCGGTGGCTGTCGAAATGGTCGCTTCGACTTTGCCGGCGTCCTTGTAGACGTCATCGGCCGGAGCCGCAACGGTTACGGTGCCGGTGGTCTTGCCGGCTTCGATGGTGATCACGGCGCCATTTGACAGGGTCACGGTCACCGGAGTGCCGGCCGGGTTGGTCAGCGTGGCGGTGTAGACGATCGAGCCGCCTTCGGCCACGGAGCCAGTGGCGCTCAGGGTCAGATTGGTGGTGTCGACGGTATCGGTGACGGTGGTCGAAACCGGTGTCTTGTCGGCCACCAGATTCTCGTAGTTGCCACCCGTCACGCCGGTGATCGCGTTGCTCAGCGGCGCGTGGCCATTGAGCGCATCGTTCGGCGCAGTGGTGGTCACGGTACCGGTGGTTTTACCCACTTCAATCGTGATGCTCTGACCGTTGGCCAAAGTGACAACCACAGGCGAGCCGGTGACTGGCGCGCCAACCGTCGCGGTGTAAGTGACGGTGCCGCCTTCAGCGGCCGTTTCGGAAGCGGTCAGCTTCACCGTCGTCGTATCGATGGTGTCGGTGACTTCCGTTACGGCTGGAACGGTGCTCGGAACGAGGTTCTCGAAGTTGCCACCGGTTGCATCCTTGATGGTGACTTCGACCTTGCCGGCGTCTTTGTAGACGTCGTCGGCTGGAGCGGCAACGGTCACGGTGCCCGTGGTCTTGCCGGCTTCGATGGTGATGACGGCGCCGTTCGACAGGGTCACGGTCAGCGGCGTGCCGGCCGGGTTGGTCAAGGTGGCGGTGTAAACGATCGAACCACCCTCGGCCACGGTGCCGGTCGCGGTCAGCGACAGGTTGGTGGTGTCGACGGTATCGGTGACGGTGGTGTTGACCGGGGTTTTGTCAGCTACGAGGTTTTCGTAGTTGCCGCCCGTTACGTCGGTGATCGCATTGGTCAGCGGTGCATGACCGTTCAACGCATCGTTCGGTGCGGTGGTGGTCACGGTGCCGGTGGTTTTGCCGACTTCGATGGTGATCGACTGACCGTTCGACAGGGTCACGGTCACTGGCGAGCCAGTCACAGGCGCGCCAACAGTCGCGGTGTAAGTAACGGTGCCGCCTTCAGCCGCCGACTCGGTCGCGGTGAGTTTCACCGTGGTGGTGTCGATGGTGTCGGTGACCTGGGTTACGGCCGGAACGGTGCTCGGCACCAGGTTCTCGAAGTTGCCGCCAGTGGCCGTCGAAATGGTTGCTTCGACTTTACCCGCATCTTTGTAGACGTCATCGGCCGGAGCCGGAACGCTGACGGTACCCGTGGTTTTGCCGGCTTCGATGGTAATCACCGCGCCGTTGCTCAGGGTCACGGTGACCGGCGTACCGGCTGGGTTGGTCAGGGTCGCGGTGTAGACGATCGAACCACCCTCGGCCACGGAGCCAGTGGCGCTCAGGGTCAGGTTGGTAGTGTCGACGGTGTCAGTCACGGTGGTGCTGACCGGGGTCTTGTCAGCTACGAGGTTCTCGTAATTGCCGCCCGTCACGCCAGTGATCGCGTTGGTCAGCGGCGCGTGACCGTTGAGTGCATCGTTCGGCGCGGTGGTGGTGACGGTTCCGGTGGTCTTGCCGACTTCGATGGTGATCGACTGGCCGTTGGCCAGGGTCACAGTCACTGGCGAACCGGTGACAGGCGCACCGACGGTGGCGGTGTAGGTGACGGAGCCACCTTCAGCAGCGGACTCGGTCGCGGTGAGTTTCACCGTGGTGGTGTCGATGGTGTCGGTGATGTTGGTCACGGCTGGAACGGTGCTTGGCACCAGGTTCTCGAAACCGCCGCCGGTGGCGGTCGAAATGGTTGCCTCGACTTTGCCGGCATCCTTGTACACATCGTCCGCAGGAGCCGGAACGGTCACGGTGCCAGTGGTCTTGCCGGCTTCGATGGTGATCACCGCGCCGTTCGACAGGGTCACGGTCACCGGCGTACCAGCCGGGTTGGTCAGGGTGGCGGTGTAGACAATCGAGCCACCCTCGGCGACCGAATCGGTGGCCGTCAGGTTCAGGTTGGTCGTGTCGACGGTGTCCGACACCGAGGTGTTTGCCGGTTTGCTGTCGACCGCCAGGTTTTCGTAGTTGCCACCGGTGGCCTTGTCGATGGTCACGCTCAGCGAACTGCCGCCAGCCAGCGGGCTGTTCGGCGCGACGAAGTTCACGGTGCCGGTGGTCTCGCCGACGGCGATGGTGATGGTCTGGCCGTTGGACAGGGTCACGACGACCGGCGAGCCGGTCACGGGCGCCGTCACGGTTGCGGTGTAGACCACGGTTTCGCCTTCGGCGACGTTGGCGGTAGCGGTCAGCGACACGGTGGACGTGTCGATGGTGTCATTGACGGTGGTGACCGCCGGGGTGGTGCTGGTGACCAGGTGTTCGAAGTCGCCACCGGTCGCGCCCTTGATGGTCGTTTCGACGGTGCCGGCGTCCTTGTAGACGTCGTCCTTCGGTGCATCGACGGTCACGGTGCCGGTGGTTTTGCCGGCCTCGATGGTGATCACGGCGCCGTTGCTCAACGTCACGGTCACCGGGGTGCCGGCGGCGTTGGTCAGGGTCGCGGTGTAGGTGATCTGGCCACCTTCGTTGACTGCCGGCGTCGCGCTCAGGGTCAGGTTGGTGGTGTCGACGGTGTCGGTCACGGTGGTGCTGACCGGTGTCTTGTCGGCTACGAGGTTCTCGTAGTTGCCGCCGCTCACGCCAGTGATCGAGTTGGTCAGCGGTTCGTGACCGTTGAGTGCGTCGTTCGGCGCGGTGGTGGTCACGGTGCCGGTGGTTTTGCCGACTTCGATGGTGATCGACTGACCGTTGGCCAGGGTCACGGTGACCGGCGAGCCAGTCACAGGTGCGCCAACCGTTGCGGTGTAAGTGACGGTGCCGCCTTCAGCCGCCGACTCGGTCGCGGTCAGTTTGACGGTCGAGGTGTCGATGGTATCGGTCACTTCGGTGACGGCCGGAACGGTGCTTGGCACCAGGTTCTCGAAGTTGCCGCCGGTGGCGGTCGAAATGGTTGCTTCGACTTTGCCTGCATCTTTGTAGACGTCATCGGCCGGTGCCGGAACGCTGACGGTGCCGGTAGTTTTGCCGGCCTCGATGGTGATCACGGCACCGTTCGACAGGGTCACGGTCACCGGGGTGCCGGCCGGATTGGTCAGGGTCGCGGTGTAAATGATCGAACCACCCTCGGCCACAGAACCGGTGGCGCTCAGGGTCAGGTTGGTGGTGTCGACGGTGTCGGTGACGGTGGTGCTGACCGGGGTCTTGTCGGCCACGAGGTTTTCGTAGTTGCCGCCGGTTACGCCGGTGATCGAGTTGGTCAGCGGTTCGTGACCGTTGAGCGCATCGTTCGGTGCGGTGGTGGTGACGGTGCCGGTGGTCTTGCCGACTTCGATGGTGATCGACTGACCGTTGGACAGGGTCACAGTCACAGGCGAACCGGTGACAGGCGCGCCGACGGTGGCGGTGTAAGTGACGGTGCCGCCTTCAGCTGCCGATTCAGTCGCGGTCAGTTTGACCGTGGTGGTGTCGATGGTGTCGGTCACTTCGGTGACGGCCGGAACGGTGCTTGGCACCAGGTTCTCGAAGTTGCCGCCGGACGCGTCCTTGATGGTGACTTCGACTTTGCCCGCGTCTTTGTAGACGTCATCGGCCGGTGCCGGAACGCTGACGGTACCCGTGGTTTTGCCCGCTTCGATGGTGATGACGGCGCCGTTGCTCAACGTCACGGTCACCGGCGTGCCGGCCGGGTTGGTCAGGGTCGCGGTGTAGACGATCGAACCGCCTTCAGCCACAGAACCGGTAGCACTGAGGGTCAAATTGGTAGTGTCGACGGTGTCGGTGACAGTAGTCGAAACAGGGGTTTTGTCAGCAACCAGATTCTCGTAATTGCCGCCGCTGACGCCAGTGATCGAGTTGCTCAGTGGCTCGTGACCGTTCAACGCATCGTTCGGCGCGGTGGTGGTGACGGTGCCAGTGGTCTTGCCCACTTCGATGGTGATCGACTGACCGTTGGCCAAGGTCACGGTGACCGGCGAACCAGTCACGGGTGCACCCACAGTCGCGGTGTAAGTGACTGTGCCACCTTCAGCTGCCGACTCGGTCGCGGTCAGTTTGACCGTGGTGGTGTCGATGGTGTCAGTGACTTCAGTCACGGCAGGAACAGTGCTCGGAACCAGGTTCTCGAAGTTACCGCCGGTTGCATCCTTGATGGTCACTTCGACTTTACCGGCGTCTTTGTAGACGTCATCGGCAGGGGCTGGAACGGTCACGGTGCCGGTGGTTTTGCCCGCTTCGATGGTGATGACGGAGCCGTTGCTCAACGTCACGGTCACCGGAGTGCCTGCGGGGTTGGTCAGGGTCGCGGTGTAGACGATCGAACCGCCTTCGGCCACCGAGCCAGTCGCGGCCAGCGACAGATTAGTGGTGTCGACAGTGTCGGTGACCGTAGTCGAAACCGGGGTTTTGTCAGCCACGAGGTTTTCGTAGTTGCCACCGGAAACGCCAGTGATCGAGTTGCTCAGCGGTTCATGACCGTTCAACGCATCGTTCGGCGCGGTGGTGGTGACGGTACCGGTGGTTTTGCCGACTTCGATGGTGATGGTCTGGCCGTTGGCCAGGGTCACGGTCACAGGCGAACCGGTGACGGGGGCGCCAACGGTCGCGGTATAGGTGACGGTGCCACCTTCGGCTACGGACGTATCGGCGCTCAACTTCACGGTCGAGGTGTCGATGGTATCGGTCACTTCAGTGACGGCCGGAACGGTGCTTGGCACCAGGTTCTCGAAGTTGCCGCCGGAAGCGTCCTTGATGGTCACTTCGACTTTGCCGGCGTCCTTGTAGACGTCATCGGCCGGAGCCGGAACGGTCACGGTGCCCGTGGTCTTGCCAGCTTCGATGGTGATGACGGAGCCATTGCTCAACGTCACGGTTACCGGGGTGCCGGCCGGATTGGTCAGGGTCGCGGTGTAGACGATCGAACCGCCCTCGGCCACGGAGCCAGTCGCGGTCAGCGACAGATTGGTGGTGTCGACGGTATCGGTGACGGTGGTGCTGACCGGCGTCTTGTCGGCCACGAGGTTTTCGTAGTTGCCGCCGCTCACACCAGTGATCGAGTTGCTCAGTGGCTCATGACCGTTCAATGCATCGTTCGGTGCCGTGGTGGTCACGGTGCCGGTGGTCTTGCCGACTTCGATGGTGATGGTCTGGCCATTGGCCAAAGTGACAGTCACTGGCGAGCCGGTCACAGGCGCGCCAACGGTCGCGGTGTAGGTGACAGTGCCACCTTCAGCAGCGGTTTCGGAAGCGGTCAGCTTCACGGTCGTCGTGTCGATGGTGTCAGTGACTTCAGTGACGGCCGGAACGGTGCTTGGCACCAGATTCTCGAAGTTGCCGCCGGACGCGTCCTTGATGGTCACTTCGACTTTGCCGGCGTCTTTGTAAACGTCATCGGCTGGTGCCGGAACCGTCACGGTGCCCGTGGTTTTACCCGCTTCGATGGTGATGACGGAGCCGTTGCTCAACGTCACGGTCACCGGCGTGCCGGCCGGGTTGGTCAGGGTCGCGGTGTAAACAATCGAGCCGCCTTCGGCCACAGAGCCAGTGGCGCTGAGGGTCAGGTTGGTGGTGTCGACAGTGTCGGTCACTGTGGTGCTGACCGGCGTCTTGTCGGCCACGAGGTTTTCGTAGTTGCCGCCAGTCACGCCAGTGATCGAGTTGCTCAGTGGCTCATGACCGTTCAATGCATCGTTCGGCGCGGTGGTGGTCACGGTGCCGGTGGTCTTGCCGACTTCGATGGTGATGGTCTGGCCATTGGCCAAAGTGACAGTCACTGGCGAGCCGGTCACAGGCGCGCCAACGGTCGCGGTGTAGGTGACAGTGCCACCTTCAGCAGCGGTTTCGGAAGCGGTCAGCTTCACGGTCGTCGTGTCGATGGTGTCAGTGACTTCAGTGACGGCCGGAACGGTGCTTGGCACCAGATTCTCGAAGTTGCCGCCGGACGCGTCCTTGATGGTCACTTCGACTTTGCCGGCGTCTTTGTAAACGTCATCGGCTGGTGCCGGAACCGTCACGGTGCCCGTGGTTTTACCCGCTTCGATGGTGATGACGGAGCCGTTGCTCAACGTCACGGTCACCGGCGTGCCGGCCGGGTTGGTCAGGGTCGCGGTGTAAACAATCGAGCCGCCTTCGGCCACAGAGCCAGTGGCGCTGAGGGTCAGGTTGGTGGTGTCGACAGTGTCGGTCACTGTGGTGCTGACCGGCGTCTTGTCGGCCACGAGGTTTTCGTAGTTGCCGCCGGAAACGCCGGTGATCGAGTTGCTCAGCGGCGCCTGGCCGGTCAGCACATCGTTTGGCGCCGTGGTGGTCACGGTACCGGTAGTCTTGCCGACTTCGATGGTGATCGACTGACCGTTGGCCAAAGTGACAGTCACTGGCGAGCCGGTGACCGGTGCACTCACCGTGGCGGTGTAGGTGACAGTGCCGCCTTCCGCGACCGACGTATCAGCCGTCAGTTTGACGGTCGAAGTGTCGATGGTATCGGTGACTTCCGTGACGGCCGGAACGGTGCTTGGTACCAGATTCTCGAAGTTGCCACCGGAAGCGTCCTTGATGGTCACTTCGACCTTGCCGGCATCTTTGTAGACGTCATCGGCTGGCGCAGGAACCGTTACGGTGCCAGTTGTTTTACCGGCCTCGATGGTGATGACGGAGCCGTTGCTCAACGTCACGGTCACCGGCGTGCCTGCGGGGTTGGTCAGGGTTGCGGTGTAAACAATCGAGCCGCCTTCGGCCACGGAGCCGGTAGCGCTCAGGGTCAGGTTGGTAGTGTCGACGGTATCGGTCACGGTGGTGCTGACCGGGGTCTTGTCGGCTACGAGGTTCTCGTAGTTGCCGCCCGTTACGCCAGTGATCGAGTTGCTCAGTGGCTCATGACCGTTCAACGCATCGTTCGGCGCGGTGGTGGTCACGGTACCGGTGGTTTTGCCGACTTCGATGGTGATGGTCTGGCCGTTGGCCAAAGTGACGGTGACCGGCGAACCGGTCACTGGCGCGCCCACCGTAGCGGTATAAGTGACAGTACCGCCTTCAGCCGCCGACTCGGTCGCGGTCAGTTTGACCGTAGTGGTATCGATGGTGTCGGTGACTTCGGTGACGGCCGGAACGGTGCTCGGCACCAGGTTCTCGAAATTGCCGCCAGTGGTACCGGTAATGCTGACTTCAACTTTGCCCGCATCCTTGTAAACGTCATCGGCAGGCGCCGGAACGGTCACAGTGCCAGTGGTTTTGCCCGCTTCAATGGTGATGACGGAGCCGTTGCTCAACGTCACGGTCACCGGGGTGCCGGCCGGATTGGTCAGGGTCGCGGTGTAGACGATCGAACCGCCTTCAGCCACGGAACCGGTGGCGCTCAGCGACAGGTTGGTGGTGTCGATAGAGTCGGTGACCGTGGTGGTCGCCGGTGTCGTGTTCGGTACCAGGTTTTCGAAGTTGCCGCCGGTAGCGCCGGTAATCGTGGTGCTGACGGTGCCACCGTTGTTGTAGACGTCATTCGGTGCGGTCGGCACGTTGACGCTGCCGCTGGTCTTGCCGGCTTCGATGGTGATGGTCGAGCCGTTCGACAGGGTGACGGTCACCGGCGTCTGCGCCGGGTTGGTCAAGGTCGCGGTGTAGGTGATCTGGCCGCCTTCGACCACGGTGCCGGTGGCTGTCAGGGTCAAACCGGTGGTGTCGATCGAGTCCACAATCGTGGTGACGGCCGGCGTCGGGTTCGGCACCAGGTTTTCGAAGTTGCCGCCGGTTGCGCCCGTAATCGTGGTAGTGACGGTGCTGCCGTTGTTATAGACGTCATTCGGCGCGGTCGGCACGTTGACGGTGCCGGTGGTCTGGCCGGCGCCGATGGTGATGGTCGAGCCGTTGGACAGGGTGACGGTGACCGGTGTCTGCGCCGGGTTGGTCAGGGTCGCGGTGTAGGTGATCTGGCCACCTTCGGTGACGCTGTTGCCCGCCGTCAGGGTGACGGTGGTGGTGTCGATGGTGTCGGTGACCTGGGTCACGGCCGGGGTGGTCGGCACGGTGACGGTAATGCCGTTGCCACCGGTGGTGCCGGTGACGGTCACGTTGATCTGGGTCGGGTCGTTGTAGACCGTATCGTTCGGTGCCAATGGCACGTTGACGGTGCCGGTGGTGGAGCCTGCCGGAATCACGATCACCGAGCCGTTGGACAGGGTGATGGTCAGGTCGGTCAGCGGCGCCTGGGTCAGGGTCGCGGTGTATACAAGCACGCCGCCGGCTTCAGTGATGGTCGGCGTGGCGCTGAGGCTCAGGGTCGAGTCGCGCAGGGCGTTGGTGGTGGTATCGGTGGTCTGGCCACCGGTGATGTTCTGGGCGGCCTGGCCACCGGAGTTGATGCCTGCGGTCGGGAAGCCGATGGTCGGGTCGACACGGCCTGCGGTCGCGTCGAGCATCACGAAACTGTGGCCGCCACCGGCAGCACCGCCCGTGCCTGCGGCGCTTGGGCCGGCAGCGGTGGCTTCAAGGGCGGTGGTCGGGTCAGCGCCGGCGGCGATGGCTTGTTGCAGTTCTGCAACGGACGGCGCGGCTTGCGCAGAGGCCTCGGCCAGATCGGTGCTGGAGTCCGGAGTGCTGGCGCTCCACTGCGTGTCGCGGCCCAGGTCCAGGGTGCGACCATCGGCCAGTTCCAGGGACACCGCGCCGGAAACGCCGGTATCGACCTGATCACCGACGAACAAGCGGTCGCCTTCAACGAGTACGCGACGGACGCCCTCTGGGGACACCACGAAAACCTGACCGACAATGCTTTTGACGATGGCAACAACACTGCTCATTGAAGACTCTCCGGGTGTCACGTTCAGTTGACTTCCATAGACCTGATGGCTTTCTGCGCCGATTCAGTCTGGACGTACTTTTAAAAAAATGTGAATCAAGTTTGACGCTGATCTTCGTCAATATTTTGGCTAGATTCTTTCGCTATTAAGTTTATGCCAAACTATTGACCTTCTGGGAGCCATCCTAAACAATCGCCCCAGTAATGTCACATTGATATTTATGCGGCGACCTGCCTTCAGCGTGTGATCCAGTTCCGGTTTTAAACTTTCCGACATACGGTCATTCCGGTTGCCATCTTCCGACGCAGCTCGCCATTTTGCTGTGATTCAAGACAAGAAGTTCTGGGAAATCTTTACCATGCGTTCGCACCTGCTCAAGGCTCTACCCTTCGCTCTCGCCGCCTCTTTTGCACAAGCACAATCCTTACCGGAAGCCATGCAACAGGCACTGGATGTCCATCCGGAAATCCAGGCAGGGGTCAACAGTCGATTGGCTGCGGATTATCAGTTAAAGGCTGCCAAAGGTGGATACCTGCCCAAGGTCGATCTGCTCGGCGGTTATGGCCGTGAAGGCACCGACAGCGTCACCACCCGTGCCAACGGTGGCGGCAATCACTGGGAAACCCTGAATCGCGGCGAGTCGAGTGTGCGCCTGTCGCAAATGGTTTTTGACGGTTTTGCGACGTCCAGCGAAGTCGGGCGTCAACAAGCCACCGTCAACTCCCGCGCCTACTCCTTGCTGGGCACCTCCGAACGCACCGCGCTGACCGTGGCCCAGGTTTACCTGGACGTGTTGACCCGTCGCGAATTCGTGCGCCTGGCCGAGGAAAACCTCAAGAGCCACCAGCGTATCTACGACCAGATCCAGTTGCGCACCCAGCGCGGCGTCGGCAGCGGTGCCGACCTCGACCAGGCCGAAGCGCGGATGGCCCAGGCCCGCAACAATCTGCTGACCGAGCAGACCAACCTCGCCGACTCGGAAACCAACTTCCTCAGCGCTGTCGGCCAGATGCCCGATCAACTGGAGCGTCCGGCGCCGTTCATGGCGATGATGCCGGCCAACCTCAATGAAGCGCGCCAGCAGATGCTGGAAAACAGCCCGATCCTGCGCTCGGCCGAGTCCGACATCGCTGCTGCCGAGAAGCAGTACGAAACCGCCAAGTCGACCTTCTACCCACGTTTCGACGCCGAACTGGGCCGCACCGCCGACAACGACCTCGACGGTCAGAACGGTCACAACAATGAATGGCAGGCGATGCTGCGCATGCGCTTCAACCTGTACTCCGGTGGCAGCAACAAGGCTGACCTGGAATCCAAGTCCTACCTGTCGAATCAGGCGCTGGACATCCGCAACAACGCCCTGCGTCAGTTGAACGAAGAACTGGGCCTGGCCTGGAACGCCTTGAACAACGCCAACGCCCAGGTGCCGATCGCTCAGCAGTACGTTGATCACAGCACCTCGGTGCGTACCGCTTACCAGCGTCAGTTCAGCCTCGGCGAACGAACCCTGCTGGATTTGCTCGACAGTGAAAACGAACTGTTCACCGCTTCGCGCCGTCTGGCCGAGATCAAAAACATTCAGTTATTTACTCAGTACCGAATCAAGGCGACCATGGGCGAGTTGCTCAAGAGCCAGGGAGTGGTCGCACCGATGGCATCCGTTGTGCAGAACGACGTGAAGCCCAAGGTCCAACTGCCCGGGATGAATTGAGTTGTCCCTTTTCAACTGTTAAAGAGTGTCGAGCGTGGAATCAGAAGTCAGTCGAGTTCATCTCAGTCATGATCCACGCGCGTTGCACGACGATCCGTTACTGGATGGTCTGCTCGCCCTTTGCATGCTGCACCAGAAACCCGCCAGCGCGGCGATGCTGACCACCGGTCTGCCGCTGCCCAAGCAACGCCTGAGTGTCGAGCTGCTGCCCCGTGCGGCGGCGCGCGCCGGACTGCAGGGGCGGGTGCTGCAACGCAAGCTGGAAGAGATTCCGGCCATCGCCATGCCGGCGCTGTTGCTGCTCAAGGATGGTCGCAGCGCTGTCCTGCTCGGCTGGCAGGGTGAGAACGAAGCCCGGGTGTTGCTCAGCGAAACCGACGGCGGCGAGTCCCTCGTCAACCGTGAGCTGCTGGCCGACGACTACCTCGGCAAAGTGTTCTTCGCCCAACCCCAGCACAAATTCGACGTCAACCATGGCACGCTGATCCCGCGTGCACGCTCGTGGTTCCGCGACACCCTCAAGCGCTCGCGCTGGCTGTACGTCGACGCCATCGCCGCCAGTTTCCTGATCAACATCATCGCCATGGCCGCGCCGCTGTTCGTGATGAACGTCTACGACCGCGTAGTGCCGAACCAGGCTGAAGCGACCCTGTGGGTCCTCGCACTGGGCATCACTGGCGCCTACATTTTCGACCTGATCCTCAAGAGCCTGCGCAGCCTGTGCCTGGATCTGGCCGGCAAGAAAACCGACCTGATCATCTCCGCCACGCTGTTCGAACGCATTGTCGGCATGGCCATGAAATACCGCCCGGCGCGGGTCGGCAGCTTTGCCCAGAACATCCATGAGTTCCAGAGCCTGCGCGATTTCCTCGCCTCGCTGACCCTGACCAGCCTGATCGACCTGCCGTTCACCCTCCTGATCTTCATCGTCATCGCGATTCTCGGCGGGCATCTGGTGTGGATTCCGGTGCTGGCCTTCCCGATTGCGCTGCTGATCGGCTACGCACTGCAGAAGCCGCTGGTGGCAACCATGGAACGCACCATGGCGCTGGGGGCCGAGCGTCAGTCGAGCCTGATCGAAACCCTCGCCGGCCTCGACGCGGTGAAGGTCAACAACGCCGAAAGCGAACGCCAGTATCAGTGGGAACAAACCATTGGCACTCTCAGCCGCCTCGAGCTGCGGGTGAAAATGCTCTCCGGCCTGGCGATGAACATCACCCTGCTGATCCAGCAACTGGCCGGGGTGATCATGATCGTCTTCGGCGTGTACCAGATCATCGCCGGCAACCTGAGCATGGGCGGTCTGATTGCCTGCTACATGCTCAGCGGTCGCGCACTGAGCCCGCTGGCATCGCTGTCCGGTTTGCTGACTCGTTATCAGCAGGCGCGGGTGACCATGACCTCGGTCGACCAGATGATGGAGCTGCCGCAGGAGCGCAATTTCGAAGAGCGCCCGCTGAGCCGCAAGGTGCTGCAAGGCGCCATTGAATGCCGTCAGCTCAACTTCACCTACCCGGATCAACAGAACCCGGCGCTGAAAAACATCAACCTGGTGATCCGTCCCGGCGAGAAGATCGGCATCATCGGCCGCAGCGGTTCGGGCAAGAGCTCGCTGGCCAAACTGCTGGTCGGCCTGTATCAGCCGGACGATGGCGCGTTGCTGGTGGATGGCGTCGATATCCGCCAGATCGACGTCAGCGAGTTGCGCTACAACATCGGCTACGTGCCGCAGGACATCCAACTGCTGGCCGGCACCCTGCGTGACAACCTGATTTCCGGCGCCCGTTACGTCGAGGACGAGCTGGTGCTGCAAGCCGCCGAACTGGCCGGCGTGCATGAATTCGCCCGCCTGCACCCGCAGGGTTATGAACTGCAAGTCGGCGAGCGCGGGCAGAACCTGTCCGGCGGCCAGCGGCAGAACGTCGCCCTGGCCCGGGCGCTGTTGCTCAATCCGCCGATCCTGCTGCTCGACGAACCGACCAGCGCCATGGACAACACCGGCGAAGAGCGCCTCAAGCAACGCCTGGCTGCAGTCGTTGAAAACAAGACCGTGGTGCTGGTGACGCACCGGGCGTCACTGCTGTCGCTGGTGGATCGTCTGCTGGTGATCGACCGCGGGCAGATTCTCGCCGATGGCCCGAAAGCCGCCGTGATGGAAGCGTTGAAGAAGGGGCAGATCAGTGTTGCTTAAGTCGGGTTTCAAGGATTCGATCCGTCGCTACTTCAAGGGCTCTGCCTCGCTGCAGGGCCAGCCGCTGCCGGAGGTCAACAAGGCCTTGATCGAGGACGCGCCGCGTGTGGTGCGGCTGACGATCTGGGCGATCATCGGTTTCTTCGTGTTCCTGATGCTGTGGGCCAACTTCGCCGTCATCGACGAAGTGACCAAAGGCGACGGCAAGGCGATTCCATCGTCGAAGATCCAGAAAATCCAGAACCTTGAGGGCGGTATCGTCTCCGAGCTGTTCGTCAAGGAAGGCCAGATTGTCGAAGCCGGCGCCCCGCTGGTTCGCCTGGACGACACGCGATTCGCTTCCAACGTCGGCGAAACCGAAGCTGATCGCTTGTCGATGCTGCTGCGGGTCGAGCGCCTGAGCGCCGAAGTCGATGACCGTCCGCTGAATTTCCCGGAGGACGTGCTCAAAGCCGTGCCGGGTCAGGCCAAGAGCGAAGAATCGCTGTACGTCAGCCGTCGTCAGCAATTGCACGATGAAGTCGGCGGCTTGCAGGAGCAGTTGATCCAGCGTCAGCAAGAGTTGCGCGAGTTCACCTCGAAGCAGGCGCAGTACCGCCAGCAACTCGGCCTGCAACGCCAGGAAATCAACATGTCCGAGCCGCTCGTGGCCCAGGGCGCGGTGTCGCCGGTGGAAGTGCTGCGACTCAAGCGTGCAGAAGTGGAAACCCGTGGTCAGCTCGACGCCACCACACTGGCGATCCCGCGTGCCGAATCGGCGATCAAGGAAGTGCAGCGCAAGATCGACGAAACTCGCGGCAAATTCCGCAGCGAAGCCCTGACTCAGCTCAACGAAGCCCGCACCGACCTGAACAAGGCCCAGGCCACCGGCAAGGCGCTGGAAGACCGGGTCAGCCGGACGCTCGTCACCTCGCCGGTGCGCGGCATCGTCAACAAGATGCTGGTCAACACCATCGGCGGTGTGATCCAGCCAGGCAGCGATTTGCTGGAAATCGTGCCGCTGGACGACACCTTGCTGGTCGAAGCGAAGATCCGTCCGCAGGACATCGCGTTCCTGCATCCGGGCCAGGAAGCTACGGTGAAATTCACCGCGTATGACTACACCATCTACGGTGGTCTGAAGGCCAAGCTCGAGCAAATCGGTGCCGACACCATCACCGACGAAGACAAGAAAACCACCTACTACATCATCAAGCTGCGCACCGATCGCAGCCATCTCGGCACTGACGAGAAGCCGTTGCTGATCATCCCGGGGATGGTGGCGTCGGTGGATATCATCACCGGCAAGAAGACCGTGCTGAGCTACCTGCTCAAACCGATCATCCGGGCGCGGGCTGAGGCGTTGCACGAGCGATAAGCCTTCACGGACGCCTTCGCGGGACTCGCGAAGGCGTCCGTCGCAACAACGTATCCCGTCCAGAAGTGACACAAATGGTCACTCACCATCCAGTCCATTCCAAAGCAATCGCCATATCGTTATTCGCTAACGGTATTTAAATTCCGCTTCTTATAGCTATAAAGTCGACCTCCTGCGTACCTGCCGACCAATCGGCGCGCCGCACGACACGAACCCACACGCAATCCAGCGTGAGTTTCTGATCGACGCGCGCGCCCTTGAGCGTGCCGTGCGTGGGAGATTGATTGATGTCCGCAGCTACTGCTACCCCAAGCGCCGCGACTGTCGCGCCGCAAACCTTCGAGATCCGCCCGTTCAGCGGTGCCGTCGGCGCCGAAATCATCGGCCTCGACCTGACCCGTTCGGTCAACGATGAAGACTTCGCCCGCATCCACCGCGCGCACCTCGATCACCACGTCGTGGTGTTCCGGGACCAGCGCATCACCCCGCAACAGCAGATCGATTTCAGCCGCCGCTTCGGCGTGTTGCAGATCCACGTGCTCAAGCAGTTCCTGCTGGCCAATCACCCGGAAATCCTCATTGTTTCCAACATCGTCGAGAACGGCCAGAACATCGGCCTCGGTGATGCCGGCAAATTCTGGCACTCGGACCTCTCCTATAAAGAGCTGCCGAGCCTCGGCTCGATGCTGCACGCCCAGGAGCTGCCGTCCGAAGGTGGCGACACCCTGTTCGCCGACATGCACAAAGCCTGGGACAGCCTGCCCGACGCGCTGCGCAAAGCCGTCGAAGGCCGTTCGGCTGCGCATTCCTACACTGCGCGTTACAGCGAAACCAAATTCGAAGGCAACTGGCGCCCGACCCTGACCCCGGAGCAATTGGCCCAAGTCGCCGAGGTCGTGCACCCGGTGGTCCGCACCCACCCGGAAAACGGCCGCAAGGCGTTGTTCGTCAGCGAAGGCTTCACCACCCGCATCGTCGGCCTGCCGGAGGACGAGAGCAAACAACTGCTCGATGAGCTCTACGCCCACAGCGTGCTGCCGCAGAACATCTATCGCCATCAATGGCAGCCCCACGACCTGGTGTTCTGGGACAACCGTTCGCTGATCCACCTTGCCGCCGGTTGCCCTGCGCACCTGCGCCGCAAGTTGTATCGCACCACCATCCAGGGCGACGCGCCTTTCTGATTTGCCGGAGAACCGATCATGTCCAAACGTCTTCCATTCGCGCCGCTGGCGGCTGCCATCGGCCTCGGTTTCAGCCTGATCGCCGGCAGCCTGGTGGCGCCGACCGTGGCCCACGCCGAAGGTGAAATCCGTATCGCCGAACAGTTCGGGATTGTCTATCTGTTGCTCAATGTGGTGCGCGATCAGGGACTGATCGAGAAGTACGGCAAGCAGGAAGGGCTCGACATCAAGGTCGACTGGACTCAGTTGTCGGGTGGCGCGGCGGTCAATGATGCGCTGCTTTCCGGCTCCATCGACATTGCCGGCGCTGGCGTCGGGCCGTTGCTGACCATCTGGGATCGCACCCATGGCAAGCAGAACGTCAAGGCCGTGGCCTCGCTGGGCAACTTCCCGTACTACCTCGTCAGCAACAATCCCAAGGTCAAGACCATCGCCGACTTCACCGAGAAGGATCGCATCGCGGTGCCGGCGGTTGGCGTTTCGGTGCAGTCGCGCTTCCTGCAATACGCGGCCGCCAAGCAGTGGGGCGACAAGGAATTCAATCGCCTCGACAAGTACACCATCGCCGTCCCGCACCCGGACGCCACCGCTGCGTTGATCGCCGGCGGCACCGAGCTGACCGGGCATTTCTCTAATCCGCCATTCCAGGATCAGGCGCTGCAGAACCCGAACGTGCACGTGGTGCTCAACTCCTATGACGTGCTTGGGCCGAACTCGCCGACCGTGCTGTTCGCCACCGAGAAATTCCGCAACGACAACCCGAAGACCTACAAGGCGTTCGTTGAAGCCCTGACTGAAGCCGCGCAATTTGCGCAGAACGATAAAGGCGCGGCGGCGGACACTTACCTCCGCGTGACCAAGGCCAAGATCGACCGCGCCGAACTGCTGAAAATCATCGACAACCCGCAGTTCGAATTCAGCGTCACGCCGAAAAACACCTACCCGCTGGCCGAATTCCTCTATCGCGTCGGCGCGATCAAGAACAAACCTGAATCGTGGAAGGACTACTTCTTCCAGGACGCCAAACCGCTGCAAGGGAGCTGATCGACATGAACGCCCCCTTGCAAGGCCACGCGGCCAGCAACCCGATCGCCACAGCGCAGGCGCTGTTGGCGGTCGACCAGGTCAGCCTCGAATACCGCACGCCGCAGCGCGTCGTGCGCGCCACACACCAGGTCAGTTTCGAAGTCGACCAGCAGGATCGCTTCGTGCTGCTCGGCCCGTCCGGTTGCGGCAAATCAACCTTGCTCAAAGCCGTCGCCGGGTTCATTGCGCCGTGCGAGGGCGAGATCCGTCTGCAAGGTCAGCGCGTCGACGCGCCGGGGCCGGACCGGATCGTGGTGTTTCAGGAGTTCGATCAACTGCCACCGTGGAAAACCGTCAAACAGAACGTGATGTTTCCGCTGCTGGCCTCGCGCACCTTGAAGAAAAAGGAAGCCGAGGAGCGCGCCCTGCATTATCTGGAAAAAGTCGGTCTGGCGGCGTTCGCCGATGCCTATCCGCACACCTTGTCCGGCGGCATGAAGGCGCGGGTGGCGATTGCCCGGGCGCTGGCGATGCAGCCGAAAATCCTGCTGATGGACGAGCCATTCGCTGCGCTGGATGCCCTGACCCGGCGCAAGATGCAGGAGGAATTGCTGCTGCTCTGGGAGGAGGTGCGTTTCACCTTGCTGTTCGTCACTCACTCGATTGAAGAAGCGCTGGTGGTCGGCAATCGCATCCTGCTGCTGTCGCCGCATCCGGGGCGGGTGAGGGCGGAAGTGCACAGTCATCAATACGATCTGCAAAGCCTCGGCGGTGTGGCGTTCCAGGAATCGGCGCGGCGCATTCATCGGCTGCTGTTCGATGAAGGGCAGTCGCCGGAAACCGAGCGCGAGCACGATTTCAACGACATTCGCATCGCTTATTGAGCCACCCGGAGGATCGCCCGATGAGCCATTCATCATCCGTACGTCAAGAATTCGAAACCGTTCTGCAACCGCTGACCAGCGTCCCGGTGGAGCGCGAACTACCGCTGGGCCAGCGCCTGTGGCAGCAGGGCTGGCTGCGCAAAAGCGTGATCCTGATTCTGCTCGCGGTGCTCTGGGAAGTGGTGGCCCGGGTGCAGAACAACGATCTGCTGCTGCCGAGCTTTTTGCAGACCAGTCATGCGCTGTACGACGGCCTGCTCAGCGGCGAGCTGCTGGGCAAGGTGTGGATCTCGCTGGTGGTGCTGCTCAAGGGTTACCTGATTGGCATCGTCCTGGCCTTCGCCCTGACCACGCTGGCGGTTTCGACCCAATTCGGCCGGGACCTGCTGAGTACGCTGACCTCGATGTTCAACCCGTTGCCGGCGATTGCGCTGCTGCCGCTGGCGTTACTGTGGTTCGGCCTGGGTCAGAACAGCCTGATTTTCGTGCTGGTGCATTCGGTGTTGTGGGCGCTGGCGCTGAATACTTACGCCGGGTTTCTCGGCGTCTCGGAAACCCTGCGCATGGCGGGGCGCAACTACGGTTTGAAGGGCATGCGCTTTGTGCTGTTCATCCTGATTCCGGCGGCGCTGCCGTCGATCCTCGCCGGGCTGAAAATCGGCTGGGCTTTCGCCTGGCGTACCCTGATCGCCGCCGAACTGGTGTTCGGCGCCACCAGCGGCAAGGGTGGTCTGGGCTGGTACATCTTCCAGAACCGCAACGAGCTGTATACCGACAAGGTGTTTGCCGGTCTGGCCGTGGTGATCCTCATCGGTCTGCTGGTGGAGAACCTGGTATTCGACACGCTGGAGCGGGTGACGGTGAAACGCTGGGGAATGCAGCGCTGATTGTTTGATCTGCTAGCATTGCGTCCGAATCAATTCTGATCGGTCACGAGTGCTCGGCATGCAACTTCCGGACATGAACCTGTTGGTCGCCCTCGACGCCTTGCTCGACGAGGGCAGCGTGGTCGGCGCCGCGCGGCGGATGAACCTCAGCCCGGCAGCCATGAGCCGCACGCTGACGCGAATCCGCGAAGCCATTGGTGATCCGATTCTGGTGCGTGCCGGCCGGGGTCTGGTGCCGACGCCCAAGGCGCTGGAACTGCGCGAACAGGTGCGCGATGTGGTCGAGCAGGCGGCGCTGCTGTTTCGCTCGGCGGATGCGGTGGAACTAGGCACCCTGCGCCGGCGTTTCAGCATTCGCGCCAACGATTTTTTCGTCGGCGTGTACGGCGGCAAGCTGTTCGACACCTTGGATCAACTGGCGCCGCACTGTGAATTGCGCTTCGTTCCCGAGGGTGACGGCGACGATGAAGCCTTGCGCGAAGGGCGAATCGACCTGAGTGTCAGCAACACGCGTCCGGTGACCCCGGAAGTCAAAGTGCAGAACCTGTTTTCCACCCACTTCGTCGGCCTGGTACGCGAGGATCACCCGCTGCTGGATGGCGAGATCACCGCAGAGCGCTACGCCGGTTTTTCCCACATCAGCATGTCCCGCCGGGGCATCGCCCGTGGGCCTATCGACACCGCCTTGAATGCCCTGGGGCTGGAGCGGCGAGTGGCGGTGATCGCGCCAAGTTTCCACGCGGCGATGTTCGCCCTGCCGGACTCCGACCTGATCCTGCCGGTGCCCAAGGAAGCGCTGCTCAGCGTGCGGCGACTGGGATTGAAGCTGCGCTCGTTCGACCTGCCGATCCCGTTGCCGACGCTGATGCTGACCCAGGCCTGGCACCCGCGTTTCGACAAGGACCCGGCCCACCGCTGGCTGCGGGAAACCCTCAAGACCTGCTGCGACGAAACCTGGCTGGCGGCGCAGCCCTGACGATTGCGTCTGACGCACTTATAAGCTGCCAACAAGTCAATTTTCGTCAGCTCTAAGCCTTACTAAGATGCTCCGGTATTTTTCCCTCCGGAGTTTGCCTGCATGACATCCCTGACGGTTACGGCGCCGATTGCCGCTGCCGCTCCGATGGCCGCCGCGCCCCCGGTGTTCGGGGCGCGGATCATCATTGGCCTGGTCGGCGTACTGCTGGCGGTGCTGGTGTCGGGCCTCAACGAGATGGTGACCAAGGTCGCCCTGGCCGACATTCGCGGCGCCCTGAGCATCGGCTACGACGAAGGCACCTGGCTGGTCGCCAGCTATACCGCGACTTCGGTGGCGGCCATGGCGTTCGCGCCGTGGTGCTCGGTGACCTTTTCTCTGCGTCGCTTCACCCTGTGCGCCATCGGCGTGTTCACCCTGCTCGGGGTGCTCTGTCCGTTCGCCCCGAACTACGAAAGCCTGCTGCTGATGCGCATCCTGCAAGGCCTGGCCGGCGGCGCGTTGCCGCCGATGCTGATGACGGTGGCCCTGCGGTTTCTGCCGGCCAATATCAAACTGTACGGCCTTGCCGGTTACGCCCTGACCGCCACGTTTGGCCCCGGTCTCGGTACGCCGCTGGCCGGGTTGTGGACCGAGTACGCCGGTTGGCAGTGGACGTTCTGGCAAATCATCGTGCCGTGCCTGATCGCCATGGCCGCTGTTGCGTATGGCTTGCCGCAGGATCCGCTGCGTCTGGAGCGCCTCAAGTCGTTCAACTGGAAAGGTCTGCTGCTGGGCTTTCCGGCGATCTGCATGTTGGTGATCGGTCTGTTGCAGGGCAATCGACTTGACTGGTTCGAGTCGAACCTGATCTGCGGTTTGCTCGGCGCCGGTTCGCTGTTGCTGGTGGCGTTTCTGATCAATGAATGGTCGCAGCCGATCCCGTTTTTCAAGTTGCAGATGCTCGGCATCCGCAACCTGTCGTTCGCCCTGATGACCTTGGCTGGCGTGCTGGTGGTGCTGCTGGCGGTGGTGCTGATTCCATCGAGTTACTTGGCTCAGGTGCAGGGTTACCGGCCGGTGCAGACCGCACCGATCATGTTGCTCGCGGCGTTGCCGCAACTGATCGCGCTGCCGCTGGTGGCGGCGTTGTGCAACCTGCGTTGGGTCGATTGTCGCTGGGTGCTCGGCATCGGCTTGAGCATGTTGACGCTGTCGTGCCTGGGCGGCTCGCAGCTGACCTCGGAATGGATTCGCGACGATTTCTACGTCCTGCAATGGCTGCAGATTTTCGGCCAGCCGATGGCGGTGCTGCCGTTGCTGATGCTGTCGACCGGCAGCATCCAGCCACAGGACGGGCCATTCGCGTCGGCGTGGTTCAACACCGTGAAAGGCCTGGCGGCGGTGGTCGCCACCGGTGCCATCGAGGCGCTGACCACGGCGCGCCTGCATTTTCACTCGACGATGCTGGTGGATCGCCTCGGCAACTCGCCGCTGGCCGCGAGCAACGACCCGGGCCTCGCCCATCGCCTGCACGAACAGGCCGTGGTGCTGACTTCTTCGGATCTTTATCTGTGTATGGCTGGCGTCGCAGTGACGCTGATCCTGCTGATTTTCTGGCTGCCGACGCGGATCTTTCCGCCGCGCGCGCCGACTTGACTGGAACAGAAGGTTTTTATGACGACTCAAGCAAAGCAAAAACTCGCGGTGGCCGTGGCCGCCGCTCTGGCGGTCGGTGTGCTGGTGTATCTGGCGATGCCCGGCCTGTTCGGCAAGCGCACTCAGCAGAACACCAACGACGCGTTCGTTTCTGCCGACTTCACCCTGGTGGTGCCGCGTGTGGCGGGGTTCATCAAGGAAGTGCTGGTGGAAGACAACCAGCAGGTCAAGGCCGGGCAGTTGCTGGCGCTGATCGATGACCGCGACCTGCGCGCCGCCGCCGAAGCCGCCGATGCGCACACCGTGGTCGCCCGCGCTCAATTGCAAAACGCCAAGGCCACGCTGGAGCGGCAGACCTCGGTGATCGCTCAGGCGCAGGCGTCGGTGGTTTCGGCCAAGGCTGAAATGGCCTTCGCCCAGCAGGAACTGAACCGCTACAACCACTTGGCCGGCGTCGGTGCCGGCACCGTGCAGAACGCGCAACAGGCGCGCACCCGGATTGATCAGGCTTCTGCGCGGCTGGACACGGCCACGGCAAAACTGGCCGCGGAACGCAAACAGGTCGAGATTCTGACGGCGCAGCGCGATGCCGCCGAAGGCAGTCTGAAACAGGCACAGGCGGCGCTGGAAATCGCCAGTTTCGAGCTGTCCTATACGCGCATCACCGCGCCTCAGGACGGCATGATCGGCGAACGCGCCGTGCGGGTGGGCGCCTACGTGACACCGGGCAGCAAACTGCTGGCGGTGGTGCCGTTGAAGCAGGCTTATGTGGTCGCCAACTTCCAGGAAACCCAGCTCACCGACGTACAGCCCGGACAAGACGTGCAAGTGCGGGTCGACAGCCTCGGCGGAGAAGCCCTGAGCGGTCGCGTTGAAAGCATCGCCCCGGCCACCGGCGTGACCTTTGCCGCTGTCAAACCGGACAACGCCACCGGCAACTTCACCAAAGTCGTGCAGCGGATTCCGGTGAAAATCCTGCTGGAACCGGGCCAGCCGCTGGCCGAGCGCCTGCGCGTGGGGATGTCGGTGGAGGCGAGCATTGATACCAAAAGCTCGGCGGCGTCGGTGCGTGAGGTGACGCAGCGATGAAGCGCTTTCAATCTCTGACGGTTGTTCTCAGTCTGTCGACGCTGGCGGCGTGCACCGTAGGCCCGGACTTTCAGAAGCCCGAAGCCACGCAGATTGCCGACTGGGCAAGACCGTCCAGGTCCGCCCCCAGCCAGGCCGTCAGCGAACCCCTGAACGAGCGTTGGTGGGAGGTTTTTCACGACGCGCAACTCTCAGCCCTGACCCAGCGCGCCGTGAGCAGCAACCTCGACCTGCAACTGGCCAGCAGCCGCCTGCAACAGAGCCGCGCCGCCCGCCAGGTGATCACCGCGGACCGCTATCCGACGACTGCTGCCAGCGGCAGTTATGCCCGCAAACGCAACAGCGGCGAAGGCCTGAGCGACCCGTCCGGGCACAACGGCGATTCCGCCTTCAACCTGTGGGACGCCGGTTTCTCCGCCTCTTGGGAACTGGACTTCTGGGGCCGTGTGCGTCGGGAAGCCGAAGCGGCGGATGCCAATCTCGAAGTCGCGGAAAACGACCGTCGCGGCGTGTTGCTGGCGGTGCTCGCGGACACCGCGCAGAACTACATCCAGCTGCGCGGCGTGCAAAACACCCGCGCGGTCACCGAGCAGAACCTCGAAGTCGCGCGGCACAGCCTGAAACTCTCACAACTGCGGTTGAACGACGGCGTGGCCACCGATCTGGACGTAGCCGAAGCGGCCGCGCAAGTGGCGGCCATCGAATCGCGGCTGCCGGCGCTGGAGCAGCGTCAGGCGCAACTGATCAATGCCATCAGCCTGTTGATGGGCGAACCGCCGCAAGCCCTGAGTAAAGAGTTATCCACAGACGCGCCGGTGCCACAGTCGCCGCTGGAAGTCGCCATCGGCCTGCCGTCGCAACTGGCCGAACGCCGTCCGGACATCCGCCAGGCCGAAGCCCGGTTGCACGCCGCCACCGCCAATATCGGCGTGGCCAAGGGGGATTTCTATCCGCGCATCACTCTGTCCGGCAATCTCGGCTCGCAAGCCATGCAGCTCAGCGATTTCGGCTCCTGGGGCTCACGCGCCTTCGGCTCCTGGGGCTCACGCGCCTTCGGCTCCTGGGGCTCACGCGCCTTCGGCATCGGTCCGCAATTCAGCTTGCCGCTGTTCGACGGCGGTCGCTTGCGTGGCGTGCTGCAACTGCGCGAAGCCCAGCAGCAGGAAGCCGCCATCGGTTATCAACAGACCGTTCTGCGCGCCTGGCACGAAATCGACGACCAACTGACCGCCTACAACGCCAGCCAGCGCCGCCGCGACAGCCTCGCCGAAGCCGTGCGCCAGAACCAGATCGCCCTGCGCACCGCACAACAGCAATACGTCGAAGGCGTGGTCGACTTCGTCAACGTCCTGACCGTGCAAAGCGCACTGCTCGCAACCCAGGAACAATGGGTGGAAAGCTCCACCGGCGTTTCACTGGCGATGGTCGGGTTGTACCGGGCGTTGGGCGGGGGATGGGAGTCGGTGTATCCGGTGGGGGAGATGGCGCAGCGTTGATTCTCGCACTTGAATGATGGCCTTTCGCTTGACGCTAACCCCCGCTGTCGTAGACTCCGAGCATCCGTCAGGGAGTAACGGTTATGCGGCGTTTTCGTGGTTGGGTTGTCGGATTGACCTTAGTAACGTGTGCAGTTCAGGCTCAAACGCCCGCGCCAGACGATCCGCTGCAGGATAGTGGCGGGGCGGCCAATGCGTCGGCCAGCAGCGAAGCACGGGGTGTTTTGCGGGCTCGGGATCAGGCGACGCTCGCCAGCGAGTTGTCCGGGCGGATTGTCGAGTTGCCGTTCAGCGAGGGCGAGTCGTTCAAGAAGGGCGATACCCTGGCGAAGTTCGACTGTTCGGCCTATCAGGCCCAGTTGAATGCCGCGCAAGCCGCCAGCCGTGGCGCCGGTGAAGAACTGGCGCACAACCGGCAACTGGCGGCGCTCAATTCCGTCGGGCGTTTCGAGGTGGCCCGGGCCGAGGCCAAGGTCAGCGAGACTCAGGCGCAATCTCAGGTTTATCAAGTCCAGGTCAAACGCTGCAGCGTGGTCGCGCCGTTCGACGGGCAAGTGGTTGAGCGCAAGGTGCAACGCTACGAAAGCGTGTCGGCCGGAGCTCCGCTGCTCGATGTGGTCGACAACCGCACGCTGGAAATCCATCTGCTGGTGCCCTCGCGCTGGATGGCCAGGCTAAAGCCCGGCCAGACGTTCAGCTTCGTCCCCGATGAGACCGGCCAGCCAATCGACGCCACGGTCAAACGCCTTGGCGCGCGGATCGATGAAGGCAGTCAGACCCTGTTGCTGGTCGCCACACTTCCCGAAGCCAAAGGCCTGCTCGCCGGCATGAGCGGCACCGCGCGTTTTCCGGAGCTTAAGTGAACGCCCCGGTGAGCGGCGCCGCCGAGCAGGTGTTCGCGCGGTTTCTCGATCTCGAACGGCAGACCCGCGCCGCCCGCGATGCGTCGCAACTGGCCTACAGCCTGGTCAATGACGGGCAGTCGCTGTTCGGTTATCGCCATGCGGCATTGCTGATCGCCGGCAAGGTACAGGCCGTGACCGGCGTCAGCGCGGTGGAACCGAATGCGCCGTTCGTGGCGTTCGTCGAGCAGGCGGTGGCGCAGTTGTTCAAGCAGGATGTGTTGAAGGTTGCGCGGGTGATCGCGCCTGAGCTGGTGGGCGAATCGATTCAGGCCGACTGGCGCAGCCTGTCCGCCGCTCAGGTGTTCTGGCTGCCGTTGATCGACCGCGAGGGCGAGGTGTTCGGCGGTTTGTGGCTGGCCCGCGACGTGCCGTGGAATCCATCCGAACAAGTGCTGCTGTCGCAACTGGGCGACACCTACAGCCACGCCTGGTTGGCGCTGCAACCGCGCAAGCCGTGGCGGCTGCGCTGGACTCGCAAGCGCCAGGTGGCGCTGGTCGCGGTGTTGTTGCTTGGCCTGTTGATCCCGGTGCGCCAGTCGGTGCTGGCCCCGGCCGAAGTGGTGCCGCAGGGCGGTCGTGTGGTCGCGGCTCCGGTGGACGGGGTGATCGCCGAGTTTCTGGTCAAACCCAATCAAACCGTGAAAACCGGCGACCTGTTGCTGCGTTTCGAAAGCACCACCCTCAAGGCCCAGGCCGATGTCGCGGAACGCGCGCTCGGGGTAGCCGAAGCTGAACTCAAAGCCAACTCCCAACGCTCGTTCGCCGACGCTGAATCCAGTTCACGAGTGGATCTGCTGGCCGCCCGCGTCGAGCAAAAACGCGCCGAGCGTGACTACGCTCGCGAACTGCTCAACCGCAGCGAAGTGCGTGCCGAGCGCGACGGCATTGCGGTGTTCGCCGACGCCGAGCGCTGGACCGGCAAACCGGTGCAGACCGGTGAGCGATTGATGGAAATCGCCGACCCGAACCAGGCCGAACTGCGCATCGAACTGGCGGTAGGCGATGCGATTTCGCTGGAGCCGGGCGCCGACATTGCGCTGTTCCTCGACAGCGATCCGCTGCAACGCCATGTCGCCAGACTTGAGCGTTCGGCTTATGAGGCGCAGCCCACCGCCGGCGGCCAACTGGCCTATCGGCTGGATGCGAATTTCACCGGCGCACCACCGCGTATCGGCCTGCGCGGCACGGCAAAGATATTTGGCGACCGCGCGCCGCTGGCGCTGTATCTGCTGCGCCGCCCGCTGGCCGGTCTACGCCAGAGCGTAGGCCTGTAAATGAACCTGCCGAGCCTGCGTGCCGACCTGCAACTGTCGCCCGCGGCGCCGGCACTGGACGGCTCGCCGCGCTGGACCCTGGCCGACCCGGTGCGCGGGCGCTATTTCAAACTCGGCACGGCGGCGATGCGCCTGTTGCGCCACTGGTCGTTGGGCGATCCCGAGCAAGTGCTGCGCGCCGCCAACCGCGAACCCGGCTTGCCGCTGGACGGCGTCGAGCTGGAGCAATTGCTGACGTTTCTGCGCGGGCATGACCTGATCAGCGCCCTCGACGATCAGCAACGCGCCAGTTACCAGCTCAAGGCCCTCGCGCAACGCCAGAGCCTGTGGAAAATCCTGCTGCATCAATACCTGTTTTTCCGCATTCCACTGTGGCGACCGGATGCGTTTCTCAATCGGGCGTGGCCGTGGCTGGAGCGCTTCGGGCCAAGGGTGCTGCGCTTCGGCTTGCCGGCGACGCTGGCGCTCGGGGTGTTTCTGGTCTCGCGGGACTGGCAGCGATTTGTCGGCACCTTTCCGCACCTGTTCAGCCTCGGCGGGGCGATTTCATTCGGTGTGGCGCTGTTCTTCGCCAAGCTCTGCCATGAGTTCGGCCACGCGTTCATGGCCAAGCGCGCCGGGTGTCGGGTGCAGAGCATGGGCGTGGCGTTCATGGTCTTGCTGCCGATGTTCTACACCGACGTCAGCGATGCCTGGCGGGTCAATGACCGACGTGCGCGGCTGCTGATCGGCGCTGGCGGGGTGATGGCGGAATTGCTGCTGGCGTGCATCGCGTTGCTGATCTGGTCGCTGCTGCCCGACGGCCCGGCGCGCACGGCGGCGTTCATGCTCGCCAGTGCAACCTGGATCACCACGCTGGTGGTCAATCTCAACCCGTTCATGCGCTTCGATGGCTACTTTCTGCTCAGCGATTTGTGGGAGGTCGACAACCTTCAGGGCCGGGCCTTTGCCTTTTGCCGCTGGCGCCTGCGTGAATTCTTGTTCGGCTATGGCGCACCGGCGCCAGAGCCTTGGTCGCCGGCGATGCAACGGCGTTTGCTGATCTGGGGGTATGGCTCATGGTTATGGCGTGCGGCATTGTTTTTCGGGATCGCGCTGGCGGTCTATCACCTGTTCTTCAAGGTGTTGGGGATCTTCCTGATGCTGGTGGAACTGGTGTGGTTCATCTTTCTGCCGATCATGAGTGAGTGGCGCCAGTGGTGGAGCCGCCGCGAACAGGCGCATGGTCCCCGTGTGCTGCTCAGCAGCCTGGCGGTGCTCGGCCTGTTGCTGGTGCTGATCGTGCCGTGGCGCAGCGCCGTCGAGTTGCCGACGATGCTCGAGGGCGGTCGGGCCAGTGCGTTGCACGCGCCGGTGGCGGCGCGGGTCAAAACGGTGAAGGTCACGGACGGCCAGAAGGTCGCACAGGGCGACGTGCTGATCGAACTGGAGTCGCCGGACCTCGATTCGCGGCAGGCCATCGTCCGCCGGGAAATCCAGATTCAGCAGTTGCTGATGCGCCGTCAGGCCGGTCGCAGCGAAACGGCTGCCGACGCCGGCATCGTCGAGCAACGCCTCGCCGAAGCCGTGGCGGAATACCGTGGCCTGAGCGCCCGCCGCGAACGCCTGCTGCTGCGTGCGCCCCATGCCGGCACCGTGCGTGATTTGCTACCGAACCTGACACCGGGCCGCTGGCTGTCGAGCAAGGATGCGCTGGCGCGGGTGGTCGAGGACGGTTCGCGCCTGCGTGGTTATGTGGCCGAAGCTGAACTGTGGCGGGTCAAACCGGGGGCCACCGGGCGGTTTATCGCCGATGATCCGATGCACCCGGCGATCACCGTGAAGCTCGATGAAATCGATACCAATGGCGTGGCCTATGTCGATCAGGAAGCGCTGACGTCCGATCACCACGGGCCGATTGCCGTGCGCCGCGATCAACAGCAACGGGCGGAACCGGTGCAGGCGCAATACGGCGCGCGATTGACTACGCTGGATCAGCCACCGACGCCGGTGCAACCGTTGCGCGGTGTGGTGGTGTTGCAGGGCAGTGGCGAGTCGGTGCTCGGCGTGGCCTGGCGTCGGTTGGCGGCGCTGGGGGTCAGGGAAAGCGGTTTCTAGGGAGCGTGAACATGGCGGACAATGCAGCAGTGGCGGCAGACGGATTGGTGGTGCGGCCTTCGCGGGCCACCGACGGGCCGTTTTTGCAAAGCCTCTATCAGTCGGCGCGCCCGGATCTGCAATGGATCGACGGCGAGCAGGAAGTGGTGCAGCACGTGGTCGCGCAGCAATTTCAGGTGCAGGAGCAGGGCGTCGGCGAAAACCATCCCAATGCCATGCACTACGTCGTGGAAAAACTCGGCACGGCCATCGGCGCACTGAGTACCGATTTCGGCCCCAACGAAATCCGCGTGTTGTACATCGCCTTCATCCCCCAGGCCCGGGGCAAGGGTTACGGTCGCGCGGTGTTGCAAGGCGTGCAAAAGGCCGCGCAGCAAGTCCGCTGCCCGGTGACGACGGTGGTCTGGGCCAACAATCCT
This sequence comes from Pseudomonas sp. GW821-FHT09E04, assembly GCF_059416185.1. NCBI lineage: Bacteria > Pseudomonadati > Pseudomonadota > Gammaproteobacteria > Pseudomonadales > Pseudomonadaceae > Pseudomonas > Pseudomonas sp. GW821-FHT09E04. The sequence continues at coordinate 612,091 of NZ_JBWKOR010000005.1, read as the reverse complement.
CATGCGCGCCAGCATTACCTGGCGCTGGGGTTCGCGGTGGAAGAACGCAATCCGGCAGCGGAGCGGTTGGTGTGGTATCCACAGGGTTGAGTCAGATGACCGAGTCGATATCAAAGGTGTGCGGCGCGCCGATCTTGTGGCCGTAGAGCGTCGCCAGCAGCGGATCCTCTTCGGTGGCGTCCGGCGCCATGGCCAGTTGATGCGCGACTAGATTCTCCGGGTGGGCCTTCCAGCGCGGCAGGCTTTCGGCGAGTCGTTCCGGTTGTTCTGCCAGTCGCCCGTAAACGTCCTGGGCGACGACGCGTTGATGCCGGAATATTTCCAGACGTTTGCGGGTTGCCTCCACTTTATCGACCTCTCGACTCAAGGCTTCGATAGCTTTTTCACTCGCGCGGACGTAGGCGTCCGGACGACTCGACAAATCATTTCGCTTGTCCCGTAGCTGTAAAGTGATGCGTTGCAGCGCTTTCTCGACCAAGACGTATTCCTGATCGGTGACCAGTGAGCGCCCTGCCTCCAGCGCCTCCTGCCAACGGCGCAACGCCGCCCAGCACGCCGGAATGTACGCTCCGGTCATCGAGTGGTGCCCGGCGTCGAAGATCTGTTTGAGCAACGTCGGCCGATCCGGCAGACCGTGCCGCTGTCGAATCGCTACATCGCATGCGGCGTGCTGGGTGATGGTGTCGCAACCTGGTTTCCACAGGATCGATGACACTTGCCCACGCCCGAACTCGACCGGCATGGCGTGCCGCAGGCTGCCGTGATGGTCGTAGGCCTCTCCGGTCCAATTGGTGATACCGGCGACGAACACCGACAGACCCACCGGCACATTGACGAACGTCAGCGCCGCCCCGGCGCCGTAGATGTCGGCCTTGGTGTTCATCCAGCTGCCGGGCACGCTGGGTACCGGGTCGTTGTGATTGACCATGCGGTGATGCACGAGATCGGCTGCGGCCCGGACGAAATCCGCGTCGCCGGCGCGGGGGGCGCCGTAGGTGTAGAGCTGGATGTTGTAGTTGAACCCTGCTCTTCGGCGCAGCATTTCCGCGAGCAGTAATGTGATCGCACCTCCGAGGCTGTGGCCGCAGATCAGGAGGTTTTGGCCGGTGTAAAAGCGATCAAGATAACTGACCACAAAGGCTGCGGCCTTTTTAGCTGCTTCATAAAAACCACGATGGACTTGGCCCTCACCTTCGGTGAATGGCACTTGCAGGGCATCGGCATCGCGCAATCCATCGGCGATTATCTCGGCAGTGCCACGTACTGCAATCAGAATGAGTTCGTCGTTGTGGGTAATAAAGGCTTGAGTGTCAGTGCTGTATTTATTACCGATATCATCGAGAAAGTGAACGCTGGCCGGGTGTTCCAGATCTCCTTCAGGCGTCGGTCTGTTCATGGGGTAGAGGTTTGGATCGAACGGTATGATTTCGAGCCGTCTCGAGTAGGGTACGTCCTCATAGAGCGGGTAGTAAGCTTGGGTTTGAGCGCTGTCGACTTTCCACAGTTCTTCGCATTTGGCCAGGGAATCGCCAAACCAATTGCCTACGCTTGGTTGCAGAGGAAACTCTACGGTTTTTGTTTCTGCGGAGGGGATTTTGGGTTTCTGGCCGAAAGGGCTGTAACTCAAGGTCGCCATTAGTGCGAGCTGGTACAGATTGAGTGCGCAGAACTCCGGGGCTGTGGACAACATTGGACGCAACGATCGGAGCGGGCGCACTTCCAGAACGGTGTGGCGTTGCGGCATCAGGGCGGCGCCGAGTTTGCCGTGTTCACGCATGATGGCTGCGCACCCGGAATCCAGGGGGTAATCGCGAAATACCTCCGGTGGCAGGTGTGAAACGTGTCTGACCAGATGACGGACCTCAACTTGAAAGTAATCCCCTCCGTTTGCAACCTCGGGTCGTTCACGCGTGCGAGTGGCATTCGGGTTCAGGTAGCTGGTTTTCTCGGCTCGTACCTGGAGTTCGGTGATCTTGAGAGGGTAGTGAGGTCTTTCCATCATGCGCAGATAAACCTTTTCCTTCCCTTCATAAGCTTGGTCGAAGAGTAGAGAAACTGGTCCGGCGAAATGGTTTTCTACTTTTCCAATTCCTTTGGCATCAAGACACCCGGTGTATTTGTTTCCTTCTGAGTCAGTCGCGACGTAGGCTAAACCAGCATAGGGCTCACCTGAACAGTACTCGTCGATCAACTGAAAACTTGTCCACTTTCCGCCTGCGGGGCAAGCCAACATGCGACCGCTCAAGGGTGAATCCAATTCCTTTTCCAATGACTTAATGATGAGCGCTCCTTATTCTGTACAACCGGGATAAATGGTGCAGATACGGCCATCCGGCATGGTGAATCCACTGAAGTCGGTGTAATTGCCGCGGCAGTAGGCATCTTGATCTTCAAGGTTTTCCCCCATGCAGCGCTTCCAACCATTCGGCACCTTCACCCATGTGTCCCCCCATCCAGGCTTTTCCTTTTCTGCTAGCCCGACTTTTAGCCTCAAGGTCTTGCCCGGTAGTTGTTCAAGGGTGAAGGCAGAAAATGTCTTGCCCTGCTCTCGTGTTCCTTGGGCATTGGATGAGGAGCAATCAAGAATCTTGACGATACGGCGGTTGGTTCCCACAGTGCGGAACCACCATTCGCACTGGCTGTAAATGAAGCTTTCCCCAGCATCGTTGAAGGTGTTTTTGTACTGTTCTTCCAGCACATCACGAATGATCACCATGCCTTGATCACCGCTGATGTCTCCCCAGTCCTTGCCATACGCAGAGTTGATTTCCAGGGAGATTTTTCTGACCACCAAAGGACACCCCTTAACCGTCTTGCGAATCGTGATTTCGGCATCCGGCTTGTAATCCGTCCGCCACTTGCTGTTGAACACCGGGGCAAGGTTGTCGCGTCTGTCGAGGGTGCAGGTCTGGCCTTTTTCGGGTACGTAGTAAACCGCCGCGACATAGGCAAATCCCGGCGGTAGATCGGCTGTGAATTTGAAGGTGTTGGGCGGTTCGGTCTTGCAGCCTCCCAGTGCCGCGAAACAGCCGATCAGACCGAGGCTTTTGAGCTGAATCTTCATGAGGGCACCTCCGCGTTCCAGTGCTTCGAGAGCTGGTAAACCCGATCAAAGTGTTCATCCGGCGTTTCGTCCGGTCGGGCTTGCCAATGGGGCGCGAGATTCGGTGTTTGCAGGCTGTGGATCAGCAGAAACTCCAGCCGCTCCGGCGCCAGCCAGCCCCAGGCTTCGGCCAGTTCCAGTCGTTCACGCAGCCAGACATGCGGATCCTGAGCGCACGCCAACGCGGAATAAGCCTGCACATGCCCGGCCAGCAGAAAGCGGTGGGCATTGGCCAGGCGAATCGTCATGGCGTGCTCATCAGGTATCGGCAGTTGCAGCCACGGTGGCGCGGCCGGCACGGGGTAGCTGCCCGGCGCGGGGTTATCGGTTATCTGCCAGTGCGAGCCCTGCCAATGGCAAACGCTGATCGCCGGCCCCAGATACACCGGCAAAGCATCCACCGGCAGATGCTCCAGCGCCCGGGCCAGCACCCGGTTGTCGTGAAAGCGATACAGCGCCTGATGCGGGCGGGCGCCGACGATCAGCCGGTCCTGCCAGTGCCGGACCCAGGTCTTCAGCTCATCTTTGCCCAGGCTGGCCAACCATCCCCAATGGCTGTCCGGCCTGTCGAGCAGGGCGTCGAGACGACGGTCGTCGGGCTGGTCGAAGGTGAAGAGGAATGGGCCGGTGTCTGCCAGTTCGGCGACTGCGGTTTCGCTGTAGAGGCTGGCGTATTGCTCGTAACGGCTGCTTTTCAGCCAGCGCTGGCGCATGTCGCGCTCGTTCTGCGAGTCGAGGACCAGGCACAGGAGGCGATCGGCACGGTGTTGCTCGACCAGCCAGCGTCGTACAAGGGAGTCGCTCATGCTGCGGCCTCCGGGATCGTGCACATGCCCGCACGGCAGGCTTCGCAGATCGGGCAGAAATCCGCGCCCAGGGTTTTGCTGGCGGTCATCAATGCCTGTTGCGAGGGTGCGACCAATGGCGGCAAAGGTGCGGGAGCCGACAGGTCTTCAATACCGTCGGGCTGCAACAGCGGGGCTCGTAGCAAGGGCACCGGTGCGCCGCCGATCAGCAGATCGCTGCTGCCGTAAAGGCCGCTGTGGTCGAGGACAAAATGCTCGCCACCGACCTTCAGGCTGATGCTTTTTCCGGCTTCCAGCACCAGATGTTCGCCGGCGCTGAAGCACATTTGCCCGGCGGCTTCGGCCGTCAGCGATTGACCGGTCTTGATGTGGCTGCTTCCGCCGATGTGCAGGTATTCGCTGGCCTTGAGCCGGGTCTTGCGATCACCCGTGACGGTGCGGTGTTCCTCGGCGTGCAGCACGCTGAAGCTGTTGCCCCGGACGGTTTCCCGCCGTTGGTTGCCGATTTCCAGATGACTGTCGTTCTCGACCTTCAGCTGAAGATCGCGCTGGGCGCGCAGGTAAATCTGTTCCTGGCCTGCGCGGTCTTCGATCATCAGCTCGTTGAATCCCGCGCTGTCCGGCGAACTGCGGGAGCGAAACACGCTGCGGGTCTTGTGCATCGGCAACTCGTAAGGCACCGGGTTGGCGCTGTTGGTCAGGCAGCCACTGATCACCGGATGGTCGGGATCGCCGTGGAGAAAGGTCACCAGCACTTCCATGCCCACGCGCGGAACGATCACGCTGCCATGGGCATTGCCGGCCCAGCCCGAGGCCACCCGCAGCCAGCAACTGCTTTTGTCGTTATGGCGACCCTCGCGATCCCAGAAGAACTGCACCTTGACCCGGCCATACCGGTCGCAATGGATGTCTTCGCCTTCCGGGCCGGTGACCACGGCGGTCTGGGTCGAGCCGATGCGGGGTTTGCGGTAGCGCAACGGCGGGCGGTAGATCGCCTCCCAGGGCGTGGCCTTGAAGTGGTTGCGATAGCCCTGAATGAAGTCGTTCTCCGAGCTGAGTGGCGTGTGGCTGCCGGTTTCCTCCAACACTTGTGGTTGCTTGCCCTCGTGCCGGATTTCGGTCAGCAGCCACAAGTCGTTCAATGCCGGATCGGGATGTTCGGTCAGTGACAGAAAATGCCCCGACACCAGCGCCGGTTCGTTGCTGTCGCCTTCGCCCAGGCAGTCATCGGTGCGCTGGCGCTCCAGGGCCCGCCGGGCCAACCGCTTGCCGTGCTCGCGGACGAGGTAGCGTCCCGGATACTCGTAGACCTCAAGATCTGGCTGCAGGTGTTGATCAGGTTTTCGGGCATCTGCTTCCAGTGCCATCCGCGCCTTTTTAAAGTCATAGGCGCGGCTGGAGGCGTGGTTGGGCCGGGTTTCGAGACGGTAGTCGAAGCGCTGGATCACCGATCTGTCGGCAACCATGGCGTTGTGGGGTTTGAAGCGTGTTGGCCGAGAGAGGCGGGGAAACACGGTCTGGTCGTCGCCAAATACCAGCAGGTGCCTGTCGCGGCTGTGCCGGAAGTGGTAGTGCAGGCCGTCTTCCTGACACAGGCGCTGGATGAAGTGCAGGTCCGATTCGTTGTACTGCACGCAATATTCACGATCCGGCAACGGCTCACCGAGCTTGAACTGGTAGAGGTCAGCGTGAATGCCATGTTCTTCGAGAATCTGCGCGAGGATTCGTGGCACGCTCAGGTTCTGGAAAATCCGTTGATTGACGCGATGACGCAGATTGGCCAGCCGAGGGGCCAGGGTCAGGCTGTATCGCGTCAATCGCTTGCCGATGTTTCCCCGAGCGATGTGCTGGACCTGTCCGTGGATGCCGTGGCCCTGGTCATCGAAAGCAAGAAAGGCCTGTTGGTGCATCAGGCCTGGAAGATCGGCATCCGGTCTGGTGCTGACCAGCTCGACCTTGAAGGCAAAGGGTTCGCTGACGGCTTCGGTGCCGGTGAAGGAAAGCACCTGAAAATCGTGTTTAAAATCGTCGGTCGTGAGGCGAAAACGAGCATTGGCATTGAACATCCGTTGTTCCTTGTCCTGTGACGGATTCGGAACAACGCTATCAAGGTCATCCGGGAAATGATGTCGGACGTTTCCCAATAAAATGGGTTGAAGTGCCCGGACTACAAGGGCCTGACCTTGTTCCTACATCTTTTTCCTACAGGGCTTCGCGCGGATTTTGTAGGGCGCCGGTAGCGCATCAGTTGAAGGAAATGCAGAAGTAGCCCAATTGCGGATCTCGCCCCATCGCCGGCACCCGTGACACGAAGATGTCCTCCACTCGCCCGAGTTCCGGCAGTTCCAATGCGCACAAACCGTCGACAAACTCGGTCGGCACCAGGCTGTTGAATTCGAGGCAGAAGGGCATGCGTTCGCTGAAGCGGGTTTTCGCCGCAGGGACTTCTTCGAGGTATTCGATCTGAATCGGCAGCGCTGTGCCGTCCGGCAGGTGCAGCGTGTGTTGTTGTCCCAGCAATGCCTGGGCGTGTTGGATCTGAACCGCTTGCAGCATGGTCTGACTCCAGTGACGAGAGAAACGGCCGGGGGCCCGAAGCCCCCGGCGGTTGTTCAGTTGCGCGAAGGGAAGAGGCCGTTCAGGGCAACGCTGAAGTTGAGGACCAGGAAGGGGTTCATGATGCCCAGCGGCTGACTGCCGCCAGTGGAGGAAATGTCCCCGGTGACGGTTGTGGTCAGGCCCTGGATTGGAACCGGCGTGGCGCCTTGGGCGTCGGAGTAGATATTCGCCGAGCCTGGGCCGCCACCGGAGGCGCCGATGTAGGAGTTGGTGGCGGTTGGCGTGGTCGCCGGATTGCTCGCGGGTACGGCCAGTTTCAAGGCCGTATTGGCGGTGAGACCGGTCATGGCGTGCGTATGATTGGGCATGTTGGCAATGGTGGCGGTGACACTCTCGGTGCCGGACACTTCACCGATGACACGCGGCGTCAGCCCCAGCCCGGCCCCCTGAGCGACCATCGTGCGCCCTTGCAGATTGGGCAACTGAAAGTTGGTCGTGCCATTACCGCCGTAGTAGGTACCCAGCAAGGCAAACAACGCCTGGTATTGCGAGATGCCCAGGATTTGTCCATTACACAAGGCCCAGCCGCTGGGAGCGAAGTTGAAGGCGAACGGTTGAATCGTACCCATAAAGACTTCCATGGTTCCTCATCCTTCTGTTATGTGGTCGGCGCGCCGCGCGGTAGCCTCTACTGCCGGGCAGGTCGAAACGCTTTACTGACTCCTTCCATTTGCGCGGGCAGGTCACGCCAAGCCGTAGCGTAGACCCGGATCGACGGACTTGCCGGACGTCGTCGTGGCCGCGCGTCGGCTTCAGCTCTGGCCTACAGTGTGCGCAATGAATGGCGCTGTTTTTTACTCGGAATACCGTAAGGGAAGGTTGATGGAAGCGCGTCGCGAGACTCCGCTGGGGGATACCCAGGACCCGTTTGCCGCACCGAATGCCGGTGTCCGGCGTTTGCTGCGCTGGGCTCGCCAGCAGTGGCTGATACCGATTTTGCTGTTGGCGACGGTCGTGCGTTTTTATGACCTGACCGCTGCCGCGATCTGGGGCGACGAAGGCTCCAGCCTGCTGCTGGCGAACTATTCGCTGGGTGGCATCTGGGAGCATGCGGCGTTCGATGTGCATCCGCCGTTTTACTTCATGCTGCTGCATGGCTGGATCGGGTTGTTCGGCGACGGCATCCTGTCGATCCGCAGCCTCAGCGCCCTGGCCGGCATCGCCACGGTCGGGCTGGGTGTGTGCCTGGTCGACCGTCTGGCCACCCGCCGCGCCGCGATCATCGCCGGGGTGCTGCTGGCGCTGCTGCCGACGGCGGTGCGCTACAGCCAGGAAGTGCGCATGTACTCGCTGCTCGGCCTGCTGCTGATCGGCACCACCCTGGCGTTGATCTACTGGATCAGGCGCCCGCAGCGTCGCCGGTATCTGGTGATCTATGCGCTGCTGATGACCGCCGCGCTGTACACCCATTATTTCGCCGTGCTGGCTGCGCTGAGCCACTGGCTGTATCTGGGGCTGATCCGCTTGCTGCCGGGTTATCGCCTGCGGCATCTCCAGCGCAAGGACTGGTGGCTGGCCAACCTGGCCATTGTCGTGCTCTACCTGCCGTGGCTGCCGAACCTGCTCGGTCTGATGCAACACATGGAAGAGCTCAAGGCCGGTGGCGATGTCGGCTGGGAAGATCCGGTGACCCTGTCTTCCCTGCCGTCGATGATCTGGCTGTGGTTGATCCAGAACGATGGTGACCATCTTCCGCTGTTGCTGTTCGGCGGTGTGCCGCTGGCCTTGCTGGTGCTGGCGGGCGTGGCCGTTGCCCGCGACCGCAGTGTGAATCATGGCAGTGTGCTGCTGGCGCTCTACACCGGTGTGCCGTTGTTGCTGGTGTTCGCGGTGTCTTTCATCAGCCCGGTGTTTATCGAACGTTATCTGACAGCCTATGCGCTGGGATTGCCGATGTTGGCGGGGCTGGCCATCGATCGTTTGTACAGCCATGTTCGTGTGCTCGCGATAGCGGTGCTGGTATCGCTGATCGGGGTCGAGATGATCGGGGTGAACACCAACGCCACGGTCGATCCGAACGACCAGTTCAATGTCATGGTCGATCACATCAACCGCCACTTCGTCAGCGGCGACCGGATCGTCACCAGCGACATGCTCTGGTACTTGAGCTACGTCTACTACAACCGCACGGATGCCCAGATCCGCTTGTATACACCGCCCGCCGCCGATGGCCGTTCGACGCGTCCGAACCACTATGGTTTCGGCACGCTGGTGTCCGATGAGGTCTATCTGGATCGGCTGGGGGATCTGCCGAAGGACAGCGCTCGAGTCTGGCTGATCGGTGATCTGGACGTGGATGTACCCGATCCATTCGTACCCTTGCCGCCGACCTGGGAATTGCGTGACCAGACCCACGCCGGTGGAGCGAAAGCGCGACTTTTTTCGTTGAAAACAGCGCAAGGAACAGAAGCCAGATGACTTAAACGCTTCACCTTTTTATTCGCGATAAAAACGCATTTTAATAATCCGTTTTGCTCTATTTTGATATCAAAACACTACTAGTCGAAAGGGTATTGTTGGACTACGCTCGTCGGACAAAGGGACTTACAAATACGGTGAAGGGATGCAGCAGTTCCACTTTATCTCCGGCTTGCCGCGCTCGGGCTCGACCCTGCTTTCTGCGATCCTTCTGCAGAACCCGCGCTTTCATGCCGGCATGACCAGCCCGGTCGGCGCACTGTTCTCCGGTGTCCTTGAACAATGCAGCGCCGGCAGCGAATTCGGCGCGGTGATCGACACCGAGATGCGCCGTCGCCTGCTGCGCGGGCTCTTCGATTCCTACTACGCCGACAAGGCCGACAAACCGGTGGTGTTCGACACCAATCGGCAGTGGAGCTCACGCCTGCCGGCCATCAGCGACCTGTTTCCCCAAGCGAAAGTCATTGCCTGCGTGCGCAACGTCGCCTGGGTGATGGACAGCCTGGAACGGCTGTACCGCGCCAACCCCTATGAAAACACCAAGCTGTTCGGCGATGCCGTCGAGCGCAACACGGTCTACAGCCGCTGCGAAACCCTGGCCCAGCGCAACCGTCTGGTGGGATTCGCCTGGGCAGCGCTCAAGGAAGCCTATTACGGCGAGCACGCCGATTCGCTGCTGATCGTCGATTACGACTTGTTGACCCAGGCCCCGGAGCGCGTGCTGCGGCTGGTATACGACTTCATTGGCGAACCCTGGTTCGAACACGATTTCGAACACCTGGCCTATGACGCGCCAGAGTTCGACCAGGCCCTTGGCGTGGCCGGCCTGCACAAGGTCAAACCCAAGGTCGCCCTGCAGTCCCGGCGCACGATTCTGCCGCCGGACCTGTTCAAGCAATACGCCGATTTGTCCTTTTGGCTCGATGGCTCAGCCAGCGCTGCCAATGTCATTCGTATGAAGTCCGACGCCGCGATCAGTTGATCGCGGCGTTTTTCATTGATGCGTTACAACTGTTCGAGTCCGGGTGAGCAACATGTGGTGGAGCAAGCAAAAGTCGCGGGTAACCGAAGGCCAACGGACGCTGGCTGCGCCGCTGATCATGTCGCTGGAACCGCGCATGCTGTTCGACGGTGCCGTCGCGGCCACTGTCGCTGATACAGCCGCCCAGGCCGACAGCCATCCCACCGCCGATGCAGCCAAGGCGCCGACGGCCGATCATCCGGTGGCCAGCAAGGACACCCACGGCCAGGCTGATGCCACACCTGCCGCCAGCCCTGTCGCGGTACCGGGCCAAAGCGTGGTGTTCGTCGATGCCCGGGTCAAGGATGCCGACAGCCTGCTCAAAGGCGTCGCTCCCGGCACGCAAGTGGTCAAGCTCGATGCCAGCAAGGATGGTTTGCAGCAGATCGCCGATTACCTCGACCAGCACTCGGGCGTCAGTTCGGTGCAGATCATCGCCCACGGCAACGCCGGTGACCTTTGGCTTGGCAACAGCTACCTGTCGGCGGACAACGTCGCGCAGCGCAGCGCGGTGCTGGCTGAAATCGGCAAGGACATGAACGTCGGCGGCGACATCCTCATTTACGGCTGCTATACCGCCGAGGGTGACCGAGGCCTGAGCTTCGTCGACTCGCTGGCACAATTGACCGGCCGCGACGTGGCGGCATCGAACAACCGCACCGGTGTGGGCGGCGACTGGGATCTGGAGATTGCCACGGGCAAGATCGAGAGCGCCAACGTGCTGTCGACCCTGTCGATGAGCGAGTACCAGTGGGGCCTCGCCACCTGGACCGCCACCAACAACGCGAACACCGGGGTCGGCTCGCTGCGCGCAGCGTTGGCCTCGGCGCAGAACGGCGACATCGTGACCTTCGGCACCAGCATGACGGTGCAGCTCACTTCGGAGTTGTTGATCAACAAGAACATCACGGTCGATGGCGACCTGAACAACGACGGTGTCGCCGACGTCACGCTCGATGGCCAGTACAAGACCCGGGTGGTGGAAATCACCTCCGGCAGTACGGTAACGCTCGATGGCCTGGTCATTACCCGGGGCCTGGTCTCGGGCAACGGTGGTAATGGCGGCTACGGCGCAACCGGCGCCATGGGCGGCGGGATTTTCAACGCCGGCATCCTGACCCTGAACAACGTTTCGGTCACGGGTAACGCGGCGGCCGGCGGTGGTGGCGGCGGCGGTGTCACGGGCGCCAACTACGGCGGCGGTGGTGGCGGTGGCGGTGGCCTAGGCGGTCAGGGCGGCGGCCATGGCGGCACGGCCGGGCCAGGCACCGGTACGCTGGGCGGCCAGGCCGGCAGTGGCGGTGTCGGCGGCTACGGCGGTGGCTATGACGCAACGCACATGGGCGGACGCGGCGGCTCGACCACCGGCGGCGCCGGCGGTGTGGGCGTGTCCTATTACAGTAACGGCGGCAACGGCGGCACGGCCAACAACGGCACCATTTCCATTGGCGGCGGCGGTGGCGGCTCCGGTTGGGACAAGGTCGGCGGCGTCGGCGGCAACGCGGCCGGCGGCATTTACAACGCCTCGACCGGCACCCTGAAAATCGTCGGCACCTCGGTCATCAGCAACAACATCGGTGCAGGCGGCGGGGGTGGTGGCGGCAGCGGCCAGGGCAGCAACAACCTGAACGGCGGCGACGGCGGTCGGGGTGTTGGTGCGATCTGGAACCAGGGCGGCACGGTACTGATCACCGCCGCCAACTTCAGCGCCATCAGCGGCAACGCGGCCGGCAGCGGCGCCGGCGGTACGGAACTGGGCGGCGGCGTGACGGGCTCTGTACCGTTGGCCTTCGCGGCGATCTACAACAATGGCGGCACGCTCAATACCGCCTATGTGGAACCACCGACCGCGACCATCGTGATGTCGGACACAGCCCTGAAAATCGGCGAAACCTCGCTGGTGACCATCACCTTCAGCCGGGCAGTCACCGGGTTTACCAACGCCGACCTGACCATCGCCAACGGCACGCTGACATCGGTCAGCAGCAGCGACGGCGGCCTGACCTGGACCGCGACCTTCACGCCAACCAACAACATTACCGACAGCACCAACCTGATCACCCTCGACAACACCGGGGTGACCGCGATCAGCGACGGCGTGGCGGGCGTCGGCACGACCAATTCCATCAACTACGCGATCGATACCGCACGGCCGACCGTGACCATCGTGATGTCCGATACGGCATTGAAGATCGGCGATACGTCGCTGGTGACCTTCACTTTCAGCGAAGCGGTGACCGGTTTCACCAACGCCGACCTGACCATCGCCAACGGCACATTGACGGCGGTGAGCAGCAGCGACGGTGGCATCACCTGGACCGGAACATTTACCCCGAGCGCCAGCATCACCGACACCACCAACCTTATCTCCCTGGACAACACCGGTATTGCTGACCTTGCCGGCAACGCCGGCAGCGGCACGACGGATTCGGCCAATTACGTGATCGATACCGTGCGGCCGACAGCGACCATTGTCGTTGCCGACACCAATCTGGCGGCGGGTGAAACCTCGCTGGTGACCATTACCTTCAGCGAAGCGGTCAGCGGCTTCACCACCGCCGACATGACGGTGGCCAATGGCACCCTGAGCGGTCTGAGCAGCAGTGACGGCGGCATTACCTGGACCGCCACGCTGACGCCGACCGGCAGCATCACGGACACCACCAACCTGATCACCCTGGATAACACCGGGGTCGTCGATCTGGCCGGCAACGCCGGCAGCGGCTCCACCAACTCGAACAACTACGCCATCGACACCGCGCGGCCGACCGCGACCATCGTGGTGGCTGACAACGCTCTGAAAATCGGCGAAACCTCGCTGGTGACCATCACTTTCAGTGAAGCGGTGACCGGTTTCACCAACGCTGATCTGACCATCGCCAATGGCACGTTGACGGCGGTCAGCAGCAGCGACGGCGGCATCACCTGGACGGCAACGTTCACACCCACCGCCAGCATCACTGACGCGACCAACCTGATCACCCTGAACAACACCGGCATCGCTGACCTGAACGGCAACGCCGGCAGCGGCACGACCGATTCAAACAATTACGCGATCGACACCCAGCGTCCGACCGCGACCATCGTGGTGGCTGACAACGCTCTGAAAATCGGCGAAACCTCGCTGGTAACCATCACCTTCAGCGAAGCGGTGACCGGTTTCACCAACGCCGACCTGACCATCGCCAACGGCACGTTGTCGGCCGTCAGCAGCAGCGACGGCGGCATTACCTGGACCGCGACGTTCACCCCGAGCGCCAATATCACCGATGCCACCAACCTGATTACGCTGGATAACACCGGCATCGCTGACCTGGCCGGTAACGCCGGCAGCGGCACCGTCGATTCCAACAACTACGCCATCGATACCCAGCGTCCGACCGCGACCATCGTGGTCGCTGACAGCAACCTCACGGCCGGTGAAACGACTCTGGTGACTTTCACCTTCAGCGAAGCGGTGACCGGTTTCAGCAATGCCGACATTGTGGTTGCCAACGGCACCCTGACGGCGGTGAGCAGCAGCGACGGCGGCATCACCTGGACAGCAACGTTCACCCCGAACGTGGGCATCAATGACGCGACCAACGTGATCGGTCTGGCCAACACCGGCATCGCCGACCTGGCGGGCAACGCCGGCAGCGGCACGACCAACTCCAACAACTACACCATCGACACCGTGGTGCCGACCGCGACCATCATCATTGCCGACAACTCGCTGAAAATCGGCGAGACCTCGCTGGTGACCATCACGTTCAGCGAGGCGGTCACCGGTTTCACCAACGCCGACCTGACCATCGCCAACGGTACGTTGACGGCTGTCAGCAGCAGCGACGGCGGCATCACCTGGACGGCAACGTTCACGCCGACCAGCAACATCAACGACGCCACCAACCTGATCGTCCTGGACAATACCGGCGTACAGAACCTGTCGGGCAACGCGGGTAGCGGCACCACCGATTCGAACAATTACGCGATCGATACCGTGCGTCCGACCGCCACCATTGTGGTCGCCGACACCGCGCTCGGCATCGGCCAGACCAGCCTGGTGACCATCACCTTCAGCGAAGCGGTGACCGGTTTCACCAACGCCGACCTGACCATCGCTAACGGTACGCTGAGTGCGGTGAGCAGCAGCGATGGCGGCATCACCTGGACGGCGACGTTCACGCCGGCGGCCGGTATCACCGACACCACCAACATCATCACACTCGACAACACCGGCATCGCCGATCTGGCGGGCAACGCCGGCAGCGGCACCACCGATTCCAACAACTATGCGATCGACAGCCAGCGCCCGACCGCGACCATCGTGCTTTCCGACAGCAACCTCAGCGCCGGTGAAACCTCGCTGGTGACCATCACGTTCAGCGAAGCGGTGAGCGGTTTCACCAACGCCGACCTGACGATTGCCAACGGTACGCTGACGGCCGTGAGCAGTAGCGACGGCGGCATCACCTGGACGGCGACGTTCACCCCGAACGTGGGCGTCAACGACGCTACCAACGTGATCGCCCTGGCCAACGCCGGGGTCGCCGACCTGGCCGGCAACGCCGGCAGCGGAACCACCAGCTCGGCCAATTACACCATCGATACCGTGCTGCCGACCGCGACCATCATCGTGGCCGACCCCAGTCTGAAGATCGGCGAGACCTCGCTGGTGACCATTACCTTCAGCGAGGCGGTGACCGGTTTCACCAACGCCGACCTGACGATTGCCAACGGCACGTTGTCGGCAGTCAGCAGCAGCGACGGCGGCATCACCTGGACGGCCACCTTCACGCCGACCACCAACATCACCGATGCCACCAACCTGATTACGCTGGACAACTCCGGTGTTCAAAACCTGTCGGGCAATGCCGGCAGCGGCACCACCGATTCGAACAATTATTCGATCGATACGGTGCGCCCGACCGCCACTATCGTAGTGGCTGACACCGCACTCGGCGTCGGCCAGACCAGTCTGGTGACCATTACCTTCAGCGAAGCGGTGACCGGTTTCACCAATGCCGACCTGACCATCGACAACGGCACGCTGAGTGCGGTGAGCAGCAGCGATGGCGGCATCACCTGGACGGCCACCTTTACCCCGGCGGCCGGTATCACCGACACCACCAACATCATCACGCTGGACAACACCGGCATCGCCGACCTTGCGGGCAACGCCGGCAGTGGCACCACCGACTCCAACAACTACGCGGTCGACAGTCAGCGCCCGACCGCGACCATTGTCATGAGCGACTCCAGCCTGCGGCCGGGTGAAACGTCGCTGGTGACCATCACGTTCAGCGAGGCGGTGACCGGATTCGACAATTCCGACCTGAGCGTCGCCAACGGCACGTTGAGCAACGTCAGCAGCAGCGACGGCGGCATCACCTGGACGGCCACGTTCACGCCAAACATCGGTGTGACCGACCTCACCAACCTGATTGTCCTGAACAACACCGGCATCACCGACCTGGCCGGCAACACCGGCACTGGCACCACCAGTTCGGCCAACTACCAGGTGCAGACCCTGGTGCCGACCGCCACCATCGTGGTTGCCGACACTTCGCTCAAGGCCGGGGAAACCTCGTTGGTGACCATCACCTTCAGCGAAGCGGTGAGCGGTTTCGACAACAGTGACCTGACCATCGCCAACGGCACATTGAGCAATGTCAGCAGCAGCGACGGCGGTATTACCTGGACCGCGACCTTCACGCCGACGGCCAATATCTCTGACGCCACCAACCTGATCACCCTGAACAACGCCGGGGTGGCCAACCTGTCGGGCAACAGTGGCATCGGCAACACCGATTCCAACAACTTCGTCATCGACACCGCGCTGCCGACCGCCACCATCGTGGTCGCCGACAACCGGCTGGGCATCGGTGAAACCACCACCGTGACCATCACCTTCAGCGAAGCGGTGAGCGGTTTCGACCTGTCCGACATCAGCGTCGCCAACGGTGCGCTGTCGAACCTGACCAGCAGCGACGGCGGCGTGACCTGGACGGCGACCTTCACGCCAACAGCCGGCGTCAACGACGCGACCAACCTGATCCTGATCGACACCGCAGGTGTCCAGGATCTGGCCGGCAACCTTGGCGCGAGCATCGCCATCTCCAATAACTACATCCTCGATGCGACCCGGCCGACGGTGAACATCGTGGTCGCCAACCCGCATCTGGGCATCGGTCAGAGCACCACGGTGACCTTCACCTTCAGCGAGGCGGTGAGCAATTTCGACCTGTCCGACCTGAGCGTGACCAACGGTGACCTGAGCAACCTGACCAGCAGCGATGGCGGCAAGACCTGGACCGCGACCTTCACGCCGACCGCGAATGTCACCGACCCAAGCAATTTCATTGCCCTGGACACCAGCAACGTCACCGACCTGGCGGGCAACGTCGGCAGCACGGTGGCGGTGTCGAACAACTATGCCCTCGACAGTGAGCGGCCGACCGCCACGGTAGTGGTCGCCAACCCGAATCTGGGCGTCGGCCAGACGTCGCAGGTGATCATCACCTTCAACGAAGCGGTGACCGGTTTCGACCTGTCGGATCTCAGCGTGGCCAACGGCACCTTGTCCAACCTGAGCAGCAGCGACGGCGGCAAGACCTGGACCGCGACCCTGACGCCGAACGCCAACGTCAACAGCGCCAGCAATGCGATCAGCATCAACAGTGCCGGGGTCAGCGATCTGTCCGGAAACAGCGGCAGTGGTGTCAGCAGTTCCGGCAACTACGTGATCAATACAGTGCCGGCAGTGTCACCGACTTCACCGTCAGTCGTGGTGACGCCGGATCCGGAGTTCCGCAGCAGCGATCCGGTCGTGCAGCCGCCACCGCCGAACGTCCCGCTGCAACCGATCGTCTTCATGCCGCCCACCGGCAACCTCGGTTCACCGCTGACTTTCGCACCGTTGTTCGAACAGCGGGTGATCGGCGACGGCATCCGTCCGCTGGGCGATATTTTCATCAACCAAGGTGCGTTGAGCCCGAGTTTCATTGCCCAGGTCTTCACCAGCAGCGACAGCGGCGGTGACGGTTCCGGCCATGGCTTCCTCGGATTCGGCGGCGGCGATGGCGGGGTATTTGGCAGCAGCACGCTGTCGAGTCTGTTCAATCAGGACAGCGCCGCCGAGCGGGGTTCGCTGAACGCTTTCGACAGCCACTCGATCCGGGGCGGCGACGTGTCCCAAGGCCTGCGCGGTGTGTTCGGCGCGCCGACCCTGGGCCAGCAACTGCAACAGATCAAGGACAGCGAGCAGCACCGGGTCGACAACCTGGCGGCGGCTCTGCAACAGGTCGGCATCAGCGAAATGCCGGCCTGACAACACACAACAACTCAATATGTGCGGGACCTAGGGGCGATCCAGGGATGAAGAAAAGTCAGAAGTTGTTCGGCGCCAGCCTGCTGGCGCTGGCGATCAGCGGATGTGCAGTCACCAGTGAACCGATCGAACGCAGCGTCAGTGAGCAACGGGCCCGAGCCGACCTGCAAACCATGTACAAGGGCCAGGAACCGCTGCGCGGTCCGCTGACCCTGCACCAGGCCATGGCCCGCGCCGTGAAGTACAACCTTGAAGGGCGCTTGAAAATCATGGAGGAAGCGCTGGCCAAACGGCAGCTCGACCTTGCCAGTTTCGACATGCTGCCGCGCATGGCGCTGGACGCCGGTTACGTCGGGCGCAACAACGTCAGCGCTTCCAGCAGCCAGAGCGTACGCACCGGCACCCAGTCTCTGGAACCGTCGACCTCCCAGGACCGCGACCGCAACGTCGCGGACCTGACCATGGTCTGGAACGTTCTCGATTTTGGTGTCAGCTACATCAACGCCAAACAACAGGGCGACCAGCGTCTGATCGTTCAGGAACGTCGGCGCAAGGTGATCAACACCATTGTTCAGGATGTGCGCTCGGCCTATTGGCGGGCGATGGCGGCCGAACGTCTGCTCAAGCAGATCGACAGCCTGATGGCGCGGGTCGACGCTGCCCGGCGCAACAGCGAAAGCATGAGCGAGCAGCGTATCGGCGATCCGGTGCAGTCCCTCGGTTATCAACGTTCGCTGATCGAAGCCACCCGACAGCTGGAAGAGCAGCGCCGTGCGCTGTCGCTGGCGAAAACCGAACTGGCGACCCTGATCAACCTGCCGATGGGCACCAACCTGACGCTGGCCACCGACGACGGATATCAGATCCCGGAACTCAAGGTCGATATCGCCAAACTGGAACAGGAAGCCCTGACCAGCCGTCCGGAACTGCGTGAGCAGGATTACCAGACCCGAATCAGCGCCGCCGAAACCCGCAAGGCGATGTTGCGCATGCTGCCGGGCCTGGAGTTTTCCGCCGGCGGGCACTACGACAGCAACTCGTTTCTGGTGAACGACCGCTGGGCCGACTATGGCGTGAAAGTGACCTGGAACCTGTTCAACGTGATCTCCGCCCCGGCGGCCATCGACGTGGCCAAGGCCGGCGAAGAAGTTGCCACTGCGCGCCGTCAGGCCATGTCGATTGCAGTGCTGGCGCAGTTGTACGTGGCCAACGCCAACTATCAGGAGGCGCTGCGTCAGTTCAAGACCAACCAGCAACTGTCGGACATCGACGGGCAAATTGTCGGTCAACTGCGCAACCGTCATCAGGCGGCGGGCATCGGCGAACTGGATCTGATCCAGGGCGAACTGAACAACCTGCAAGCGGACTTGCGTCGCGACCTGTCCTACGCCGATCTGCGCAATGCCTATGGCCAGATCTTCGCCAGTGCCGGGCTCGATCCTTTGCCGGATCAGGTGCAGTCGACCGAAGTGCAGTCGATCGCCACGGCGCTGGCCAACCGCGAAGCGGCGTGGGCGTCGGGGGATATCTCGGTGCCGGTGGCCCATGCCTCCGCGAAGTGATGTGCTGGCGCCGACCGCCAGCATCAGCCGTGCACAGCGCGAGGCCCGCAATGGCCATCGCGGCACGGCCGTGTTGCTGACCGGTTTGCCGGCGGCGGGCAAATCGACCCTGGCTCAGGCGCTGCATGCCGAACTCTTCGAGCGAGGTCTGCAAAGTGTGGTGCTCGACGGCGATGGTCTGCGCGTCGGGCTCAACCGCGATCTGGGATTCACCGATGCCGACCGCCTGGAAAACATCCGTCGGGCCAGTGAACTGGCGGCGCTGCTGGTGGAGAACGGGCAGATCGTGATTCTGGCGATGATCGCGCCACTGGTGGAGTTGCGTGAAGTGTTCGCTCAACGCCTGGGCGATGACTATCGCGAAGTCTGGTGCAGCGCCGCGCTGGCGGTGTGCGAACAGCGCGATCCGAAAGGGCATTACGCCCGGGCGCGACGCGGCGAGCTGGCCGGGTTTACCGGCGTGTCGGCACCTTACGAGCCGCCGGCTCAGGCTTCATTGGTACTCGATACCGGAACGCTGACGGTCGAGGCCTGCCTTGACCGCTTGCTGACCTGGCTCGGCGAATCCGCGGTGTTGCCCAGGACATGAGCCGGCCGGCGTTTTCACGGCTGCCGCTGGCGGTGGATCTGCCGTTGCTGTTGCAGGCGCTGGCGGCGATTGAAAACGATGCCTGGCGCGGGCATTTCAACACGGCCTATTTCGCGGGCGACTGGAGCGGCGTGGCGCTGATTTCCGCTGCCGATGCGCTGACTGAACTGTCCCCAGGAACCGCCGAACCTGTACAGCGTGTGCCTTGGCTGAAGGACCGCCGCTGGCAGCAGGCGTTGCGTGATCTGCCGCTGGATATCGTCAGTGCCCGGCTGCTACGGCTGGGGCCGGGTGGTCAGATTCACGAGCATCGCGACTACGACCTCGAAGGACCTGACGCGGATTTCCGATTGCATATTCCGCTGCTCAGCCCACCTGCCGTGGACTTCTGGCTCGACGGTCTGCGCATGCCGATGTCGGCGGGCGAGTGCTGGTTTCTCGACCTTGCGCGGCCGCATCGGGTCGACAATCGCGACAGTACGGCGCGCATTCATCTGGTACTCGATTGCCGTCCCGGCGTCTGGCTGGAGCAGATGATTGCCGAGGGCTTATCGAACACGCCGCAGCCTGATGCCGAAGACTCGGCGTTGCAGCGATTTCATCGTCTGCTGGCCGTGGATCCTTCGTTGTCGGCGACCTTGCAGGCACTGCACGACCCCGAAGCGTTCATCAGCCAGACACTGGCATTGGCTGCCGAGCGCGGCTTGTCATTCTCCCGGGAAGAGCTGGAGGCGGCGATGCGCAAGGGGCGCCGGTCATGGAACGAACAATGGCGAGCCTGAATTTCGACGGCTGGCTGCCGATTCGCATCTGGAAAGACGCCAGCCAATGGCAGGTGGACTGGTGCTGGTTTGGCGATACGCCGCTGCATCAGCCGTTTTTTCGCGATGCGGTGGAAGAAGCGCTGCGGCTGCCGTTCAATCAGGCGTTTCGCCGACAAACACCCTTATTGGCACTCACGGATTGGCAGGCGCTCAGTTCTGGCCTGGCGCCGAGCGCCTTCATCCTGCACGCCTCGCGTTGCGGATCGACGCTGATCAGCCAGATGCTCGCCCGACTCGACGATCACATCGTGATCTCGGAACCGCCGCCCCTCGATGCCTTGCTGCGCAGTGATCTGCCGGCCGTCGAACGCCGTGCGGCCATCGCCGGGTTGCTCTCGGCCTACGGTCAGCGCCGGCGCGGTGTGGAGCAACGGCTGGTGATCAAGCTCGACGCCTGGAACATCGGTGAATGGCCTCTGCTTCACGAATGCTTCTCCGATACGCCTTGGTTGTTCGTCTACCGCGATCCGCTGGAAATCGCCGTTTCGCATCTGCGGCGCCCGGGCATGCACATGGTGCCCGGCATGCTCGGCGAGTGCGTGCTGGACGACGACTTGCCATTCGAAGGGCGTGAGGATTTCATCGCCCGGAGGCTGGGACGTCTGCTGGAGGCGGGGCGCTTGCACTGCGCTGATTTCGGCGGGCTGACGGTCAATTACAGCGAGTTGCCCGAGGCGATGACGGGGCGGTTGGCAAGGTTTTTCAGGTTGAACGTCACGCAACGTGAACAGGCTCTGGCAGGCTCGGCACAACATGCGAAACAGCCGTCACAGGCGTATGTCGCCGATGGCGAAAGCAAACGCCGTGAGGCTTCCACGCTGTTGCAGGCGCAAGTGGAACGTTGTGCGCGGGCGCCCTACGAAGCGCTTGAACGCCTGCGCGCGCTCACGATTTCGCCGACAGATCCGCCATCCCCTTGAGCAACTCGATCGGCAACGGAAAGACGATGGTCGAGCTCTTGTCGCCGGCAATCGAACTCAAGGTCTGCATGTAACGCAACTGCATGGCGCCTGGCTGGCGCCCGAGCATTTCGGCGGCCTGCATGAGTTTTTCAGAGGCCTGCAATTCACCTTCGGCGTGGATCACCTTGGCTCGCCGTTCCCGTTCGGCTTCGGCCTGTTTGGCGATGGCGCGGACCATCGATTCGTTGAGGTCGACGTGTTTGATCTCGACATTGGCGACCTTGATACCCCAGGCGTCGGTCTGGGCGTCGAGCACTTGCTGGATGTCGATGTTCAGGCGTTCGCGTTCGGCCAGCAGTTCGTCCAGTTCATGTTTGCCGAGCACCGCACGCAGGGTGGTCTGGGCCAGTTGGCTGGTGGCCATGAGGAAATCTTCGACCTGGATGATCGCTTTCTGTGGGTCGAGCACCCGGAAATACAGCACCGCGTTGACCTTCACCGACACGTTGTCGCGGGTGATCACGTCTTGCGGCGGCACGTCGAGGACGATGGTGCGCAGATCCACCCGGACCATTTGCTGAACCACCGGAATCAACAGGATCAGCCCCGGTCCCTTGACCTGCCAGAAGCGCCCGAGCTGGAACACCACGCCACGTTCGTATTCACGCAGGATGCGGAACGTCGAGCCGGCCAGGGCAATGAGCAACAGCAGCAGCGCGACAAAACCGATTTGCAGACCCATGATCACTCTCCGAGCGGTGCCGCGTCAGCCGCGGCCACTTGCAGCAACAAGCCCTTGCGCCCGACCACCCGCACCGGTTGCCCGGTGTGCAGCGGCGTCGCGCTCAGAACTTGCCAGCGTTCTCCCTGTAATTGCACCCAGCCGTTGCGAGCGTCCTGCGGCTGCACGACCGTCACGGCCGTTACGCTGCCAAGCAGGCCGGCGTCGCCGCTGACCGGATGGCGCGGTCGAGTCTTCAACGCGCGGATCAGCAGCGCAATCAACAGCAGGGCGCTGACCAGCCCGAGGCCGATCATCATCGGCACCGGCAGTTCGGCGTTGCCCAGGATCAGCGCGCCGATCACGAACATGACGATGCCGCCCAGGCCAATTACACCGTAGTTGGGCAGCGCGGCTTCGGCGATCAGGAACGCGATGCCCAAGGTGATCAGCCACAGGCCGATGGGGTCGACGGCGTGCAGCGGGGTGTCCACAGCCAGGGCCGATCCGCTCAGCAGCATCAACAGGACAAACGCACAGCGATGGGTGTTCACGTGACCCTCCGGGAGAGTCAGGGGTTCTCTTTACAGTCTAGTTGAGCCTGGGGCTGGATGAATTTTGATCAAATTGCCCGTGTCGCCAGTGGGCGGAATTCCCTTCACTCGCAGCGTGCCCGACTAGACTTTCAAGGACAGGAACAATGTTCATCACCGCCCGCCGCGCAGCGTCGGCGGGCACCGAGGTGCATCATGCGTATGGCAAGAAAAGTGCAAAGCAGCCTGACCCGGGCGCAATGCGAATATGACGTCCTCTCCCATCCGCACTCGAGCAGCAGCCTTGAAACGGCGCGGGTTTCGGGGATTCCGGCGGACAGGGTGGCCAAATCGGTGATCCTCGACGACCACCACGGGCATTACCTGATGGCCGTGTTGCCCGCCAGCCGCCATCTGGACCTGAGCAAAGTGCGCACCAGCGGCGAGTGGCAGATCACCCGCGAAAGCACCCTGGCGCACCTGTTCGACGACTGCGAACGCGGCGCGGTGCCGCCGCTGGGCGACTCCTACGGGCTGGACATGGTCATCGACCCGTTGGTGACCCGGCAAAAAGACATTTACCTGGAGGCCGGCAACCACAACAACCTGCTGCACATGAGCATGCCCGAGTTCCTGAAAATGGTGCCGCATGCGCAGGTGCGGGAGTTGAGTCAGTAGGTTTTTGTTAGCGTCTGCGCCGACGCCAATCGCGAGCAGGCTCGCTCCCACAGGTTCTGCAATGAACCTGTGGCAATGTGGCTTGCTCGCGAAATGTTTGCATCCACTGAATCTTCGAAGGAGTAGAACAATGGAAAATCCGACGCACAGCCTCCCATCCCTGTTCAAACAACTCGGACTGCCCAACGACCCGGTCAGCATCGACCAGTTCATCGCCACCCATTCCCCGCTCAAGCCCGAACTGCACCTGTGCGACGCGTTTTTCTGGACCAAGAGCCAGGCGGATTTCCTGCGGGACGAGATTCTCGATGATGCGGATTGGGCGGAGGTGGTGGACCAGTTGGATGTGATGTTGAGGAAGGGGCGGGCGGGGTAGCAGTCACCGTGGTAACGGCCATAATCGAGCGGTATGGACCAGTGCCAGAATCCAGGCTGCATCGTGTTCCAATTGATAAACGAGCCGATAGCTTTGGTGTGGAATGACTTCTCGCGTGCCGGCAATGATACCGACTGGGCCAATTTCCGGATTCTGAGAAATTCGGGAAACCGCTTCGCTGAAGCGGTTATCCATATCTACAGCGGCTTTTGGGTTTACGGAGTGAAGATAATCCCAAATTTTTTCACGATCCTTTTTGGCGGTTTTCGTCCAGATAATCCTCATTCTTGATTGTCTGCCCGCCTGCGCCTTGCGGCGAATTCTGCTTCTACTTCTTCATTCGACAAGCCATCCCCGTCGCGTATAGAGGCTCGTGCGATATCTACCTTCCGCTGCAGAAACGCCTCGTACTCGCGAGCCTCACGTTGAGTCTGGACGAAGTGCCGCATCATTTCTCTTACGATTTGCGAGGCAGGGCGATGCGTTGCTTCAGCTTCGGCCATGAATTGCTCACGCAACTCCGGCTCCAGCTTCATTGTGAAAACGGCTTGTTTTGACATGCTCAACTCCTTCGAAAGGGGGTTCGTACTGAAAAGGTATATACATTGTAAGTTCCTAATTAGGAACCACCTGATCGCTCTAACGACCAACGGGGCAATTTGTTTCAAAACTTGACTGAATTTCCCCTCAAATGCCATATTGATAGTTAGCAAACTAACAGTGTGTGTGCATTCCCTCGTGCCGAATACCCTCGACGCCCTCCAGATGAACATCAGCAGTGCCATGGTGGTGGCCGCCAGGCATTGGCGGAAGATCTGCCAGACCACGCTGGTCAACTATGGAATTTCCGAAGCCTGCGCCGTCCCGCTCTTGATGATCGGGCGTCTGGGGGAGCGCGTGCATCAGGTGCAGGTGGCGCAGGCGGCGGGGATCGAGAGCCCTTCGCTGGTGCGGCTGCTCGATCAGCTGTGCCACGCCGGCTACGTCTGCCGCACTGAAGATCCGCAGGATCGCCGGGCCAAATGCCTGAGCCTGACCGACACCGGCCGTGAGCTGGTACAAGCGGTGGAAGTCGAGTTGGTGCGTCTGCGTAATGAGGTGCTCGAAGGCATCGACCGGAGTGATCTGGAGGCTACGCTTCGTGTACTGAGAGCTTTTGAGGCGGCCAGCCCGCCAGCGGTGATCTATCCGTGAACGGCTTTTTTTCCGGCATTCCTCCGGCCCGGGACTGGTTCTACGGGATCCGTACGTTTGCAGCCTCGATGATCGCGTTGTACATCGCCTTGCTGATGCAGATGCCGCGTCCTTACTGGGCGATGGCCACGGTGTACATCGTTTCCAGCCCGTTCCTAGGGCCGACCAGTTCCAAGGCGTTGTACCGGGCGATCGGGACCTTTCTCGGCGCTGCGGCGGCGGTGCTGTTCGTGCCGATGTTCGTCCAGAGCCCGTATGTGCTGGTGGTGGTCATCGCGTTGTGGACCGGGATTCTGCTGTTCCTGTCGCTGCACCTGCGCACCGCCAACAATTACGCGCTGATGCTCGCGGGGTACACCTTGCCGCTGATCGCCCTTCCGACGGTGGATAACCCGCTGGCGGTCTGGGATGTGGCGGAAGCGCGCACCGAAGAGATCTTCCTCGGCATCGCGGTGGCGGCGGTGGTCGGTGCGATGTTCTGGCCTAGACGCCTGGCGCCGGTGTTCAACGATGCGGTGGGCAAGTGGTTTGCCGATGCGACGACCTACAGCCTGAAATTCCTCAGCCGCGACGTAAAGCCCGAAGAAGTCACCGCCCTGCGCATGGCCATGGTCGGCAGTTTCAACAGCCTGGAATTGATGATCGGCCAGTTGCCGCACGAAGGCGCGCGGCCGCAAACCGTGCGCAATACCAAGGAACTGCGCGGGCGGATGATCCATCTGCTGCCAGTGATCGACGCCTTGGAAGATTCGCTTTACGCCCTCGAACGGCGCACGCCGGAACTGGTGGAAAAATTCGCGCCGCTGCTCAGCGCCACCCGCGAATGGCTCGGCTATAAAGACGCCGATCTCGACCGCTGGCAAGCGCTGCGCGATCAGCTCGAAGCCCTGCAACCCAGCGCCGAAGCCCTCGAAGATCGCAAACAATTACTGTTTTCCAACGCGCTGTACCGCCTCGGCGAATTCATCGATCTGTGGCAGGACTGCCGCAGCCTGCAGGACGCGATCCTGTGCGAGCGCCAGGACAGCTGGCGCGCGGTCTATCGCCATTGGCGGCTCGGTCGCCTGACACCTTTTTTCGACCGTGGGCTGATGCTGTATTCAGCGACCTCGACCATTCTGGCGATCATCGTCGCTTCGATATTGTGGATTCTGTTGGGTTGGACCGACGGCGGCAGCGCGGTGATTCTGGCAGCGGTGTCGTGCAGCTTCTTCGCCTCGATGGACGACCCGGCGCCGCAGATTTACCGGTTCTTTTTCTGGACCGGGATGTCGGTGTTGTTCGCCAGTCTGTACCTGTTTCTGGTGCTGCCGAACCTGCATGACTTCCCGATGCTGGTGCTGGCGTTTGCCATCCCGTTCATCTGCGTCGGGACCCTGACGGTGCAGCCACGGTTCTATCTCGGCATGCTGCTGACGTTGGTCAACACCTCGTCGTTCATCAGTATCTCGGGCGCTTACGATGCGGACTTCTTCGCCTTCGTGAACTCCAACCTGGCGGGCCCGATGGGGTTGTTGTTTGCGTTTATCTGGACGCTGATCGCCCGGCCGTTCGGCGCCGAGCTCGCCGCCAAGCGCCTGACCCGTTTCAGCTGGAAAGACATCGTCAGCATGACCGAGCCGGCGAACCTCGCTGAGCACCGGCAATTGGGCGTGCAACTGCTCGACCGCCTGATGCAGCACCTGCCGCGTCTGGCGCTGACCGGCCAGGACACCGGCATCGCCATGCGCGAAGTGCGCGTGGGGCTGAACCTGCTCGATCTGCTGGCCTACACCCCGCGCGTGACCGGCGTGCCGAACGCGTTGCTCAAGCAAGTGGTGGCCGAGGTCGGCGATTACTTCCGGGCCTGTCTCAAGGCCGGCGAACGCCTGCCGGCGCCGAGCCCGTTGCTGATGACCATGGACCGCACGCGCCGTGCGCTCAACGGCCACGGCGATGAAGAAACCCGACTACACCTGTTGCACGCTTTGAGTGGTTTGCGTCTGGCGCTGTTGCCCGGCGTTGAATTCGTTTCCAGCGCCGAGCCCGAAGAACCGCTGCCCGAAGGAGCGCCCCTATGATCGGTGACCTGGACATCAGCGGCATTTTCCTGCCGACCCTGCTGGTGCTGATGGGCATCACGTATGTGCTGTTTGTGCTGGTACATGGCGTGCTTACACGCCTGCATTTCTACCGTCTGGTCTGGCACCGGGCATTGTTCAACGTGGCTCTCTACGCCGTGATGCTGTACGGCGTGGACTCACTCAGTCGATACCTGATGACATGAAAAAACCGTTTTTGACCATCGGTCGCGTGATGCTGACCTTGCTGATCGTGACTTTCGCCGTCGTCGTGGTCTGGCGCATGGTGATGTATTACATGTTCGCGCCCTGGACCCGTGACGGCCACATCCGCGCCGATATCGTGCAGATCGCCCCGGACGTGTCCGGGCTGATCCAGCAGGTCGAGGTCAAGGACAACCAGTTGGTGAAACGCGGCCAGGTGTTGTTCAGCATCGATCAGGACCGTTTCAAACTGGCGTTGCGTCAGGCCAAGGCAGCCGTTGCCGACCGCGAAGAAACCCTCGCCCAGGCCCAGCGTGAAGCCAAGCGTAATCGTGGTCTGGGCAATCTGGTGCCGGCCGAACAGCTGGAAGAGAGCCAGTCGAAAGTCGCTCGCGCGCAATCGGCACTGGCCGAAGCGCTGGTGACGGTGGACAGCGCCCAGCTCAACCTCGACCGCTCGGTGATCCGCAGCCCGGTCGACGGCTACGTCAACGACCGCGCGCCGCGCACCCAGGAATTCGTAACGGCCGGGCGTCCGGTGTTGTCGGTGGTGGACAGCAATTCGTTCCACATCGACGGCTATTTCGAAGAGACCAAACTCGACGGCATCCACGTCGGCCAGTCGGTGGATATCCGCGTGATCGGCGACCGCGCACGGTTGCGCGGGCATGTCGAAAGCATCGTCGCCGGCATCGAAGACCGTGACCGCTCGAGCGGCAGCAACCTGTTGCCCAACGTCAACCCGGCCTTCAGCTGGGTGCGCCTGGCGCAGCGGATTCCGGTGCGCATTGCCTTCGATGACGTGCCGGATGACTTCCGCATGATCGCCGGGCGTACCGCCACGGTGTCGATCATCGACGATAAACAGCAGGAGCCCGCGCAATGAACAGGGCCCTGATGATCGCCGGGCTGGGCGTGATGTTGTCGGCCTGTTCCATGGTTGGGCCGGACTATCACCTGCCGGGTGATGCGGCGATCCAGCGCAAGGATTTTCAGGGCGATCTGGCGGTGGCCGGCAAGCCGGTGGTCTCGTCGCCGGTGCCGGCGGACTGGTGGCGGTTGTATCGCGATCCGCGACTGGATCAACTGGTGCAGCAGGCCATGGCGTCCAACACCGATCTGCGGGTGGCGGCGGCGAACCTGTCGCGGGCCCGTGCCCAGGTTGATGAGGCCGAGGCCGCCGGTGGCTGGAGTGGCGGTGTGAAGATGGGCGCCCAGCGCTTGCAGGAATCCGGTCAGGCGTTCCTGCTGCCGGAGAAAGTCCCGGTGGCCAACGTCGCCGACATCGGCATCAGCGCCTCGTACCAATTCGACCTGTGGGGCGTTTTGCAGCGGGGGATCGAAGCAGCGAAAGCCAACGCCGATGCGACCCAGGCCGCTGCCGACACCGCACGCATCACCCTGGTGGCCGACGTGGTTCGGGCTTACACCCAGGTTTGTGCGGCCAACGAAGAGCGGGAAATCGCCCAGCATTCCCTTGACCTGCAATCCCAGAGCACCACGCTGATCCAGCGTCTGCGCGATGCCGGGCGCGGGGACGAAACCCAGGTCACCCGCTCGCAGACCCAATTCAAGTCCTTGCGCGCCGACATGCCGCGCTATGAAGCGGCGCGTCAGGCCGGGTTGTTCCGCCTGTCGATGCTGCTGGCCAAACCGGTCGATCAATTGCCGGCCGGCACCGCGACTTGCGCCGAATTGCCGAAAATCGCTCAACTGGTACCGGTCGGTGACGGTGCTGCGCTGCTCAAGCGCCGTCCGGATATCCGCCAGGCCGAGCGTCGACTGGCGGCCGCGACTGCCGGGATCGGCATTGCCACCGGCGAGCTGTACCCGGACATCAGCATTGGCGCGACCATTGGCACCGTCGGCATTGTCTCCGACCTCGGCGACCCGTCGACCAACCGCTGGGGCTTCGGCCCGTCGTTGAGCTGGAAGGTGCCGACCAACGGCGCCCGGGCGCGGATCCGTGAAGCAGAAGCCTCGACCCAGGGCGCACTGGCGCATTTCGACGGTGTGGTGCTGAACGCCATCCGCGAAACCCAGACCGGTCTGGCCCAGTACACCGCGCTGTTGCAACGCCGCGATGCGCTGGCTGATGCCGAGCAGTCGGCGAAGCTGGCGGCTGACCAGACTCACCGCTTCTTCCAGGCGGGCCGCGAGTCGTTCCTCGCCGACCTGCAAGCCACCCGCACCTACACCGATGTCACCGCGCAACTGGCCGCCGCCAACACCCAGGTTGCCATGAGCCAGATCGATTTGTTCCTCGCCCTCGGCGGCGGTTGGGAAAGCGGACGAACGCAAGCCTCGAGCGCCAGCAAACCCTGAGGCCGTTGCTATGCTTTGAAGTATTGAAGGGGCGCCCTGAGCAAGGCGCCTTTTCAGTGCACATTGCTAGCGCAGGTCTAGGGGAAACCAATAATGAAAAACCCTTACGCTCTCGGCTTCTGGTGCGCCCTGGTCGCACTGGTGCTGCTGTCGGCCACCTATTTCTACGGCATCATGCTGGCCCACCAGATCGACAAGGCGATGGTCTTCCTCGACAGCGCGACTGCGTTGATCGCCGTGATGGCGATCGTGGTGGTGGCCTGGTCGTTGGTGCAGGTGCAAAAACTCAAGAAAAGACAGCTTGAACAAAGCAAGACCCTGCTGCTGATCTGGGACACCAAGGTTGCGCTGCGCAAGGTCGAAACCGTGTTCGACCGCTACTTCTGGGGCAGCTACTGGCAACCGGGACGCACCTTCGCCGAGGTCATGGGCGAACTCACCGGCACCCCGCTGGAAAAAAGCCTCGAAGCCCTGAAAAAACAATGCCTGGCACTCGACAGACAAGTCGCCGATGAAGGCTGGCACTGGTTGAACAATGCGCGTGAATTGTCCGACGTCGCCACGGCCATGGCCCGTGAGCGCTATCAACTGGATTTCTGCGACCCGCGCGGCGACGGGCCGGGCGGGGCGGTGATCGACCGGGACTTCGAGGTGCTCGTGTACACCTGGACCGCACGCCTGAAAAGCTTCGATCATCAGCTCGATGAGATCGAGGTGCAGTATTCCTGACCTCCCGAAAGATCGCCGAACCCGGCGATCTTTTTGTTTGTCCATGTCCCGTGGACACTCTTTAACCTTTAAACATTGGGCCGCCCCGCGCTGCCAGTGCTAATCTCCACCGCTAAATTCAGCGGAGTCGAGCCACGGCCCGGTCACGGGTTCACGGAAGACGACCACACTTTCAGCCACGGAAATCGATCAGGTCATTCATGAATAAATCAGCAGGCGTGCTTCTCGGAATCGTTGTTGCCATCGGCGCCATCAGCGTCGGCGGGGCCTGGTACACCGGCACCAAGATCGAAGGCGTGCTCAACAACGCCGTCGTCGACGCCAACAAAGAGCTGCAAACCGCCATGGCCGGTTCCAACGGCAGTGCGTCGCTGGAGCTGGTGTCGCTGGAACGTCACACCTTCAGCAGCACCGCGCACTATCGCCTCAAGGGCGAAGGCGAGATGTTCGGTGAAGCGCCGGTCGAGCTGCTGTTCGTCGACCACATCGAACACGGCCCGCTGCCGTTCTCCCGCCTGGTCTCGCTGAAATGGCTGCCGGTCATGGCCACCAGTCACTACGAGCTGGAAAAGACCCCGATCACCGAGAAATGGTTCGCCGCCACCAAGGGCGCCGCGCCACTGAAGGGTGTGGTCAATATCGGCTACGACCAGTCCACCACCGGCAACATCGAACTGCTGCCACTGGAAACCGCACTGGACGAGCAGTCGAGCCTGAAATTCTCCGGCCTGAACATGGATATCTCCGCCAGTGCCCAGGCGCAGAAGGTCAAGGCCAACGGCTACATGGACAGCCTGCACCTGACCACCGTGGCTGAAGACCAGGCGCCGGTGCAGATCGAACTCAGCGGCCTGACCCTGGCCAGCAACCTCGCCAAGAGCAGCTACGGCTACTACACCGGCGAAAACACCCTGGAACTGACCAGCAGCAAGACCACTTTCGGCGCCAAGCAGTCCGTGCTGGGTGTGAAGAACTTCGAAATGAAGAACCTCACCGAAGAAAACGGCACCAATGCTTCCGGTCGTGCCGATTACAAAATCGGTGAAGTGACCCTCAACGACAAGAAAATCGGTTCGGCCAATCTGGCCATGAGCCTGAAAAACCTCGACATCCCGTCGGCCCTGTCGCTGATGCAGATCTACCAGACCAAGCTGCAGCCGTACGAAAAAGCCGCCGCCGAAGCCACCGCCGCCGGTCTGCCGGCGCCCGAGCTGAACCTGACCGAAGCCGAGTCCACTCAGGTCAAGGCTGACCTGCAGAAACTGCTGGCAGCCGGCCCGCAACTGGCGCTGGAAGACCTGTCGCTGAAAACCGCCAACGGTGAAAGCCGGGCCAATCTGGTGCTCGACCTGACCAAACCGGCCTCGATGGACCTGCCGCCGGATCAACTGGGCAAACAGCTGATCGCGCTGCTCGACGTCAATGTGCAGGTGTCCAAGCCGATGCTGGTGGACCTGCTCAGCGTTCAGGCCCAGATCGATGGTCAGACCGACGCCAAAGCCATCGTTGACCAGGCCAGCGCCGCTGCCGACATGTTCTCCGGCATGGCCGTGGGTTCGCAGCTGGCAACGCTGGATGGCACCAATGTGACGACCAAGTTGCATTACGCCGCCAATCAGGTGGAGTTCAACGGCCAGAAAATGACCGTCGAGCAGTTCGTCGGTTTCCTGATGAGCAAATTCGCTGGCGTCAACGTAAGCCAGGAACAGTAAAACCCCTCGCTACACCTCAACGCCCGGCCTTTGCTTCCCGCAGACGCCGGGCGTTTTGCTGTCTGGACTCTGCGTTTGCGGCGCGCGCCAGCGTTTCCGGTCACGAATCTGAACAAATATTGTGTTCTGAATATTGGTCTACGCTTGCGTGCAAGACTGCTTGGATAAGCTTGGCCAAGTGATTCTGACTTGGCCTCCGTTACGAATTGGGCAAGGGGGGGCATTGCAACCCGGCTGGCCATGTAAGGATGCTGACGAATGCCGCGTACTGATGTTCCCGTATTACATCGTGGTTTACGCCCTTTGTTTCGAGTCGCGCTGTGCAGCCAGTTGCTCTGGCCGGTACTCGCGTTGGCCGATACGGCCTACGATCAAATGGTGCTCGACGCCCGGGCAGGGCATTACACGCCTGCGCTGACCGCTTTGCGTCAAGTGCCGCCGGCCCAGGCTTCCACCGGCCAGGTCAGCGATCACTTGCAAATCGCCAGTTGGGCCGGGCTCGACGCCGAAGTGGTGCAGGTCTACGAGACCCAGGGACGCGGCCGCGCATTGCCGATCCAGGCCCTGACCGCCACCGCCCGCGCCTATCGCAATCTCAAGCGCTGGGATCAGGCCTCCGAGGTCTACACCAAGGCCCTGGCGCTGGAACCGAACAATGCCGACCTGCAACTCGGTCTGGCGTTGACCCAGGCTGATTCCGGCAAACCCGACGAGGCTGTGACCCGTGCGAAAGCGCTGGTGGCGGCCAAGCCCGACGATCCTTCCCGCCGTCTTGCTTTGGGCTATGCCCTGACCCGCGCCGGCAAGCAATACGACGCGCTGTTCGAATACGATCAGGCCTTCTCTCGTGCCGGCAGCAAACCGGAAGTTGCCCGCGAGTACGTGGTCGCTCTGCAAAAAGCCCGTCTGCCTGAGCCTGCGCTACGCCTGGCCAACCAGCGTCCGGGGCTGATCGATCCGGTGACGCTGCGCCGTCTCGAAGGCGATCTGGCCGCCGAACGCGTGCGTCTCGCCGAATTCGCCACCCGCAGCGAAAAAGAACGTTATGTGATCGCCGACCGTGCGTTGGCCGACTACGACAAACTGCTTGCCACCTGGACCCCCGACGCCAGCGCCCACGACGATGTAACCCGCTGGCGCATCGACCGCATGGGCGCCCTCAAGGCCCGGGCGCGCACTGCCGACGTCATCACCGAATACCAGAAGCTGCAAGCGGAAGGCGTGAAGATTCCGACCTACGCTTTGCGTTGGGTCGCCGCGTCTTATCTGGATCGACGGCAACCGGAAGTCGCCACCGATCTCTATCGCCAGGTGCTCTCGGCGCCGGACGCCGATGCCGGCGATCGCCTCGAAGACACCACCGCGCTGTATTACTCGCTGCTGGAGAGCGACCGGGCCGACGAGGCACGCAAGGTCGCCGAAGACCTGGCCAAAAACGAGAAACCGCGCGTCGAACTCAAGGGACTGCCAATCGGCAACCCCAGCGACGACTGGATGGACGCGCAATTGCTCTCGGCACAGGCTGCCGGTACCTACGGCGCGGACTTGCCCCACGGCGAGGATCGCTTGCAGACGCTGGTCGATCAGGCGCCGGGAAACATCGGCTTGCGCCTGTCCCAGGCCGATCTGTACCTGGCCCGCCAATGGCCGCGTCGCGCAGAAAGCCAGCTCAAGGAAGTCGAGAGCGTGGTACCACGGGACATGGGCTTGGAAGTCGCTCAGGCCCGCACGGCCATGACGTTGCAAGAGTGGCGGCAGATGGATGCGCTGACCGACGACGTCGTCGAGCGTTTCCCGGACAACCGCCAGGTTCAGCGCGCCGCACGCGAGCGCGAAGTGCATGACATGTCCGAGCTGCGCGTCGAAGCCTACGGCGGCAAGGCCAATGGCGGCAGCGGCGGCAATGCCGGCGCGGTCAGCGGCAGTCGGGACTTCGGCATCCAGAGCACGCTGTACAGCCCGCCGATCGATGAAGACTGGCGTGTGTTCGCCGGGGTCGGTTATGCCACCGGCGACTTCGCCGAAGGCACCGGCAACCACCGCTTCCAGCGCGTCGGCCTGGAGCGCCGCACCCGTGACATGACCCTTGAAGCCGAAGTCTCCAACCATTCCTACGGTTACGGTGACAAGCAAGGCGCTCGTCTGGCAATTGCCCGGGACATCAACGACAACTGGCAGTACGGCGGCAGCCTTGAATACCTGTCGGCCGACACCCCGTTGCGCGCGTTGAACAGCGACATAAAGGCCAACGGCGGCAGCGGTTTCATCCGTTGGCGCGCCAACGAAAGCCGCGAGTGGAAACTGTCGGTCAGCCCGTCGCATTTCAGTGACGGCAACAACCGCGTCGAAGCCTTGCTGACCGGGCGCGAAGGCGTCTACAGCACCACCCACGTGCAGGTCGACGCGGGTCTGGAAGTCGCCACCAGCCATAACTCCAATTCCGAAGACGTGCCGTACTACAACCCGAAGGCGGACCTCAGCGTGATGCCGACGGTCAACGTCAACCACGTGCTCTACCACCGCTACGAAACCTCCTGGAGCCAGCAGTTCCAGGCCGGCGCGGGTACGTACAGCCAGCGTGACCACGGCACCGGCGGCATGGCGTTGCTGGGCTACGGCCAGCGCTATGCCTGGAACGACGTGTTCGAGGTGGGCGGTTTGTTCAGTGTGATCAACCGGCCCTACGACGGTGACCGGGAAACCGATCTGCGTCTGCTCGTCGACCTCACTTTCCGCTTCTAGAAGAGTTTGAAGATGCCTTTTATTTCGCGTTTCATCCTTCTGCTGGGAGTGCTGCTGGTCAGCGCCTGCGCCCAGCAAGCTCCGGCCTTCGCACCGCCGTCCGAGCGCCCGGTGGCGGCCAATGAAAAACCATGGCCGAAAAACCACGTGCTGGGCATTGCCTACCACGACATCGAAGACCGTGATCCCGATCAGGCGGTGGTGGCGGTGCGCACCGAGCGCATGATCGAGCAACTGGCGTGGCTGCGGGAAAACAACTACAAGCCGGTGACGGTCGATCAGATCATGGCCGCGCGCAAGGGCGGGCCGGAACTGCCGCCCAAAGCGATCCTGCTCAGCTTCGACGACGGTTATGCGAGCTTCTACACCCGTGTGCTGCCGGTGCTGCGTGCCTACAACTGGCATGCGCTGCTGGCGCCGGTCGGCGTGTGGATCGACACACCGCTGAATCAACCGGTGGATTTCGCCGGCACTCCGCGTCAGCGCTCTGACTTCCTGACCTGGGATCAGGTGCGCGAAATCTCGCAATCCGGCCTCGTGGAAATCGCCGCTCACACCGATGCCAGCCACAAAGGCATCCTCGCCAACCCGCAAGGCAACCTGCAGCCGGCCGCCGCGACCCGGCGCTACGATCCGGTGACCAAACGCTATGAAACCGAGGCGGATTTCCAGGCGCGGATCCGCACCGACGTGGCCACCATTTCGGAGAAAATCCGCAAGGCCACCGGCAAGAAACCGCGTATCTGGGTCTGGCCATACGGTACGGCGGACGGCACTTCGCTGACCGTGGTGAGCGAGCAGGGTTATGAAATGGCCCTGACCCTCGACGACGGTCTCGATGCCTTAGACAACCTGATGAGCAGCCCACGATTCCTCGTCGCCTCCGACCCGGACGGCGAGCATTTCGCCAACAGCATCGTGGCGGTGCAGTCCGATTTCGCCATGCGCGTGGTGCATGTGGACCTGGACAACGTCTACGACCCGGATCCTGCGCAACAGGAAGTGAACCTCGGCAAACTGATCCAGCGCATGGCTGACATGGGCGCCAACACGGTGTTCCTGCAAGCCTTCGCCGATCCGAAAGGCGATGGCCTGGTGCATTCGCTGTACTTCCCCAACCGTCATCTGCCCATGCGTGCCGACATTTTCGACCGTGTCGCCTGGCAGTTGCGCACTCGGGCTCACGTGAAAGTGTTCGCCTGGATGCCGGTGCTGAGTTTTGCGCTGGATTCGAAGCTGCCACGGGTCACGCGCTGGGATCCGAAGACCGGCACCACGTCGGTCGACCCGGATCAGTACAAGCGGCTGTCGCCGTTCGACCCCGAAGTGCGGCGGATCATTGGTGAAATCTACGAAGACGTGGCGCGCCTGACCTCGGTCGACGGCATCCTCTACCACGACGACGCCGTGCTGTCGGACTTCGAGGACGCCAGCCCCGAGGCTCTCAAGGCCTATGCCGCCCACGGTCTGCCGGGCTCGATTGCCGCCCTGCGCGACGATCCGGCAGCCATGCAGCGCTGGACACGGTTCAAGAGCCGCTACCTGATCGACTTCACCAACGAACTGACCGCCAAGGTCCGCGCGATTCGCGGCCCGCAAGTGCTGACCGCACGCAACATCTTTGCCGAGCCGGTGCTCAATCCACAAAGCGAAGCGTGGTTCGCGCAGAACCTCGACGA
Source organism: Pseudomonas sp. GW821-FHT09E04 (assembly GCF_059416185.1). Lineage (NCBI taxonomy): Bacteria > Pseudomonadati > Pseudomonadota > Gammaproteobacteria > Pseudomonadales > Pseudomonadaceae > Pseudomonas > Pseudomonas sp. GW821-FHT09E04. The sequence goes on along the minus strand of NZ_JBWKOR010000005.1, from coordinate 575,982 downwards.
CTTCCTCGTGAGCTACGACTGGACGGCGCCGATGGCCATGCCGCTCATGGAAAAGCAGACCCATGCGCAATCCGGCCCGTGGCTGGAAGAACTGGTGGCGAAGATCAAACAGCGCCCCGGTGCGCTGGATCGCACGGTGTTCGAATTGCAGGCCCGGGACTGGACGAAAAAGGACCAGGCCGACATCGAAGGTGCACAACTGGCCGACTGGATGGGCCGCCTCAAGCGTCAGGGCGCGACGAGTTTCGGCTACTACCCGGACAACTTCCTCGAGAACCTGCCGGACCTGAAAACCGTGCGGCCTGCGCTCTCCAACAAATGGAACCCATGACATGCTGGATAGACTGCTGGCCCTGCTTGTTCTGGCGATTGTCCTCGGCGTCCCGCTGGGGCTGATCTTCCTGGTCACCGGGCAATTCCTGATGGACTTCGTGTTCTTCTACCCGCTGTTCATGTCCGGGTTGTGGATTTCCGGCGGCCTGTATTTCTGGCTGCACTGGGAGCGGCACTGGCCGTGGAAGGACGACACGCTGCCGCCACCGCTGGAAGGCGAACCGCTGATTTCGATCCTGATCCCTTGCTACAACGAGGGCGACAACGCCGCCGACACCATTCACGCGGCGCTGGCCCAGCATTACCCGAACATCGAAGTCATCGCGATCAACGACGGCTCCAAGGACAACACCGCACAAGTACTGGATGCGCTGGCCAAGGAAGATCCACGGTTGCGCGTGCTGCACCTGGCGGAGAACCAGGGCAAGGCCGTGGCACTGCGCATGGGCGCCATCGCTGCACGCAGTGAATATCTGGTGTGCATCGACGGTGATGCGCTGCTGGCGCCGAACACGGCGGCTTACCTCGTGGCGCCGATGCTCGACAACGCGCGACTGGGCGCGGTGACCGGTAACCCGCGGATCCGCACGCGTTCGACGCTGGTCGGGCGGGTTCAGGTCGGCGAGTTCTCGTCGATCATCGGGCTGATCAAACGCACCCAACGAGTGTTCGGGCGGATTTTCACTGTGTCGGGTGTGATCGTCGCGTTTCGCCGCACGGCGCTGAACCGGGTCGGCTACTGGAGCCCGGACATGATCACCGAAGACATCGACATCAGCTGGAAACTGCAACTGGACCACTGGAGCATCTTCTACGAGCCCCGCGCCCTGTGCTGGATCCTGATGCCGGAAACCCTGGGCGGGCTGTGGAAGCAGCGCCTGCGCTGGGCCCAGGGCGGTGCCGAAGTGCTGTTCAAGAACATTCGCGGCATCTGGCAATACCGTCACCGTTACCTGTGGCCGCTGCTGTTCGAATACTGCCTGTCGACCGGCTGGGCGTTCACTTTCCTGTTGTCGGTGATTTTCTGGGTGATGGGCAAATTCATGGTCATGCCTGAAGCGATCGCCGTGCATCACCTGATGCCGCCGGCGTTTACCGGGTTGCTGCTGGCGTTTGTCTGCCTGGTGCAGTTCGCGGTCAGCATCATCATCGACCGGCGCTACGAGCCGGGTCTGGGCAAGACCATGTTCTGGGTGGTCTGGTATCCATTGGTGTTCTGGTTCATCAGCCTGCTGACCACGCTGGTCAGTTTTCCCAAGGTGCTGTTCGGCCAGCATCAGAAGCGTGCGCGTTGGGTCAGCCCGGACCGGGGTATCAAACCGGTCGGGGACGACGAAGAGGAGGTCATCAAATGAAAATCATCCGGACCCGCCAGCGACCATTCCTGGTGGTGGTCGATGTGTTCCTCACGGTGCTGGCCTGGGTTGGCCTGCTGTATCTGTTGGTGCGCGGGCTGTGGCCGCTGATCGAAACCCATGCCGGCGGGCCGCGCATCGATAACTCGGCGTTCGAAGCGCTGGGGACCTTGCAGATCTACCTGTGGGTGGCGCTGGTCAACGCCGTCATTCTGATTTCCTGGGCGCGTTATCAACAACGCAAGAGCCGCAGTTTTGCTCAGCGTCGCCTGGCGGCTCCGGTGGTTGACGATGATGGCCTGAGCAAAAGCTTCAAGCTGTGCGATGACCGCCTGCAGAAGCTTCGCAGCCCGGGCGTCATCACCATCCACAACAATCAGGACGGTGACGTCAGCCATGTGGTGCCGCACCTGTGGCCGGTGGAACAGGCGGAATTGCCGCCACCGCTGGCGCCACTGGAGCATCCGCGGGTGATCTTTCTGCATGCCGAGGACGACGATAACCGTGAGCCGGTGAACCGTCTGTAAGCGCGGTGATACCAATGGGCGTCATTTGCCACTGCCACGGCACGAACGGTACAGCTATAGTCTGCAGGCCGAAGACGGCCCAACTGCACAAGGTGCTCCCGGAATGACCCGATTGACCTCTCTCAACCCTTGGCTGGCGGCCGTTGCCGTCGCCCTTTGCGTGCAGTTTCCGGCGCAAGCCCAGGAGCGCTTCACCCTCAGCATTCCCGGTGTTTCGGACAACCGTCTGTTCACTGCGGCGGCAGCCAGTGACGCCGCCGGTTGCGGCGGCAAGAACCAGTCGCCGGCGTTGAGCTGGAACGCCGGCCCGGCCGCAACCCAGAGCTACGCCATCGTGATGCACGATCCGGACGGCCAGAAAGGCCTGGGCGTCGATCACTGGGTTCACTACGGCATCAAGGCCACGACCCGGCAGATCCCGGCCGGCATTGGCACCAAACCGACCTTCGAAGGCCTGGGGGGCACCAACAGCAAAGGCACGACCACCTATGTCGGCCCATGCCCGCCGACTGGCGACAGTGCGCACCACTACATCATTCAGATCTACGCCCTGGACCTGGCCCCCGACGCCTTGCCGGCCGGCCTGACTCGCGCACAGCTGCTGGAGAAAATCAAAGGCCATGTGCTGCGCAACAGCAGTGCAGTGCGGCGTTATCACCGCTGAAAAAAAATTTCGGCGGCGTTTAACCCGAACTGAAAGGGCTGTCCGTCTCAGAGGTTGAATGGATCAATTCTTCCTCGAGGTCAGCCCCATGTCTCTTCCTTCGATGCTTCTGCGACCCCTTGCTGCCGGTGTGCTGTTGGCCGTCGCCGGTTGCGGCATTTCCTCCAGTCCGGAATCCGCCGCCGTGCCGCCACCGGCGCAGCTCCCCTCGAAACCGGTGGTGCAGCAAGAAGTGGTCATGGCCGATCACTCCTTGGCCAAGCGCAGCGCGCTGGCGGTGCCGATGGCCAGTTTTGCACCGATGCCGGCCGGGGAAAGTTATCCACAGGACTATCGCGCCGAGCCGCGTGAGCAATACGAAACCCTGGCGGATAATCCGATCCACAGCGTTGCCGAAACGCCCGTTTCGACCTTCAGTGCCGATGTGGATACTGGCGCCTACGCCAATGTCCGGCGTCTGCTCAATCAGGGACGCCTGCCGCCGGAAGGCGCGGTGCGGCTGGAGGAGATGGTCAATTACTTTCCGTATGACTATGCGTTGCCCACTGACGGATCGCCGTTCGGCGTGACCACCGAGCTGGCCACTTCGCCGTGGAACTCGCACACCCGCCTGCTGCGCATCGGCATCAAGGCGTCCGATCGTGCGGTGGCGGAATTGGCGCCGGCCAACCTGGTGTTTCTGGTGGACGTGTCCGGCTCGATGGATCGTCGCGAAGGGCTGCCGTTGGTCAAAAGCACCCTGAAGCTGCTGGTCGATCAACTGCGCGAGCAGGATCGCGTGTCGCTTGTGGTGTATGCCGGCGAATCACGAGTCGTGCTGGAACCGACTTCCGGACGGGAAAAGGCGAAAATTCGCACAGCCATCGAGCAGTTGACGGCGGGAGGCTCGACCGCAGGCGCCTCCGGCATCGAGCTGGCCTATCAAATGGCACAACAAGCCTTCATCCCCAAAGGCATCAACCGCATCCTGCTGGCCACCGACGGTGACTTCAACGTCGGTGTCAGCGACTTCGACAGCCTCAAGCAAATGGCTGTGGATAAACGCAAGACCGGGATTTCCCTGACCACCCTGGGTTTTGGTGTGGATAACTACAATGAACATCTGATGGAACAACTGGCGGATGCCGGCGACGGTAACTACGCCTACATCGACAATCTGCGCGAGGCGCGCAAGGTGTTGGTGGATCAGTTGGGGTCGACCCTCGCCGTGGTGGCGAAAAACGTCAAATTGCAGGTGGAATTCAACCCGGCGCAGGTCAGCGAATACCGGCTGCTGGGTTACGAAAACCGCGCGCTCAAGCGTGAGGATTTCAGCAATGACAAGGTCGATGCCGGTGAGATCGGCGCGGGACACACAGTGACGGCGTTGTACGAAATTGTCCCCGCAGGCGAGAAGGGCTGGCTGGAACCGCTGCGTTACGGAAAAACCGATGCAGGGGTTTCTGAAAAGAAAGGAGAACTGGCAATACTGCGTGTGCGATATCAAAAGCCTGAAGGTGGGAAAAGTCTGCTGATCGAACGACCAATTACCAATCAAGTCGCGCCGGCCAGCGAGGATCTGCGATTTGCCGCCGCCGTCGCCGCGTTTTCCCAGCAGCTCAAGGATGGCCGCTATACCGGTGATTTCAGCCTCAAGGACACCGAAGCGTTGGCCCGAGGTGCCCGTGGCGATGACCGCTTCGGCCTGCGCAACGAGTTCGTGCAACTGGTGGAACTGGCGCAGAGCCTGCGGACTTCGACCGCCTCCAACACGATGCCGACCGAGCGACGGATTGAATAGTGAGCCGCCTGAAGGGGTTTATCAGCCAGCTGTTTGCCTCCGCAGACAGCCTTGAGGCCAGCAGCGACGAATCGCTGCTGGCCCGTTATCGCGAGGGTGACGGCAAGGCGTTCGAGATCCTGTACGCCCGCCATCGCCAGAGTCTTTACCGGTTTCTGTTCGGGCTGAGCGGCAAACCGGAACTGGCCGAGGAGGTGTATCAGGACACGTGGCTGAGCCTGATCCGCAGCAGCAGTCAGCCACAAGGCCGGGCGACTTTTCGTACCTGGCTGTTCCAGATTGCCCGCAACCGTCTGATCGATCACTGGCGCAAGCATGGCGCCCATCAACCGCTGCATGACAGTTACGACGAACAGGCCCATGCGGTCAGTGACGATGCGAGCGACCCGGAGCAACTGCTGAGCCTCAGCCGCGACAGCCAACGCCTGGACAGCGCCCTGCAAACCTTGCCCGCCGACCAGCGCGAAGTGTTCCTGCTGCGCGCCCACGGCGAACTCGACCTGGCGCAAATCGCCAGCCTCACCGAAACACCGCTGGAAACCGTCAAGAGCCGCTTGCGCTACGCCCAGCAAAAACTGCGTCGGCTGCTGGCCGAGGAGGTACTGACATGACGGACACCCGCCAGACACCCGAAGAGCAACTGCTCAAGCATTACCGCGAGCAACAGACCGGCGAACCGCCGGCAAATCTCGACGCGTTGATTCTCAGCGCCGCGCATCGCCAGATCCCGGCACCGAAACCGAACCTGTGGCAACGCTGGATCAAGGCCTGCCAGACACCGCGCTATCAGGTGGCTTTCGCCAGTCTGGTCGGCATCGCGCTGATGCTGTCGCTGGTGCATCGCGCGCCGGAACCCGTGGCTCATTACGATTTCGCCCCAGCCGCCAAACCTGCTGCGCCACTGGCTCGTAAAGAGGCCATCGAATCCCGGACATTATCAGCACCCGCTGGCGCGTTATCCGCACCTGCGCCTGCGCCGATGGCGGAAATGGCCGCGCCGATGCAAAGCGAATCGATCAGCGCCGACAGCGCGGACGAAGCCAAAGTCAGCAAGCGCGCTGCCGCCCCGGCCAATGGCCTCGACGAGCAACTGCGCGAAGTCCTGCGCCTGCGCGAATCCGGTCAATCACAGGCTGCCGATACCCTGTACAACAATCTGCACAAGCGTTACCCGAGCGTGAATCTGGACCTGCGCCTCGAACAAATCCGCCAGAACTGACCGGGTGAACTCTCAGCCATTTGGCATTGCTCCGTAAAAACGCGCACTATCAGGCCATTGCCGATGCGCTGGAGGATGCCGTGGCCCAAAAAATCGACCGCATCGCCCAAATGCTCAACTGCCCGGTGAAGGGTGAGGAACTGCGGCGAGCAGTGACCGAGAGTCGCAAGGAGTTTCTTCTGGCGAAACAGGCAGAAGAGGATCTGGAGGAAGACGTTCTTGATGATGAGTTGATCGAGGACGACGAAGACGATGATGAATATGACGAGTTTGACTGGACGACGGAGTGAGTCGCCAATCAGCACCCACAAAAAAGCCCCAGACCTTACGGCCTGAGGCTTTTTCGTTTCTGTTCATGGCGCACCAGGCGGGATTCGAACCCACGACCCCTGCCTTCGGAGGGCAGTACTCTATCCAGCTGAGCTACTGGTGCAGCGGGCGACATCATACCTAGGTCGGCTCGGGGCGTCCATGCCGGGTTTTGGCGCTTATTGTCAGTGCGCGTGTCGGTCGAAAGCGCTGCATTCCATAAAGCTGTAACGTCCTGCAAAAGGCTCGCTTGGCGCTTTGGCGGGACTGAACTAAGGTTTCGTTGCGGCGCAGGCTGGTTTGCTCGTTGATCTGAAAAATCCGGCAAAAGCGGCGTTTTTGTTCTTTTTTTCGAACGACCTATTGTCCTTTACCCCCTTTGATCCTACGATCCGTTTGAGATTTCAAACGCTCTTTGATCGGGTGCCGAGCCGCACGTGTTTGCAACCGTGCACACTTCAGGTGCTTCAGCCCGGTGAATGATTTCCCTGACGGCAGCCTTGCGAGGCGCCTTTCTACAATCATAATTTTGCTCCGCGCTGGCCGCGGTGCTGTTAAGGAAAGCCGACATGCAGCTTAAAGACACCCAGTTGTTCCGCCAGCAAGCCTTCATCGATGGCGCTTGGGTCGACGCGGACAACGGTCAGACGATCAAGGTCAACAACCCGGCCACTGGCGAAATCCTGGGCACCGTGCCGAAGATGGGCGCTGCCGAAACCCGCCGTGCCATCGAAGCCGCCGACAAGGCGCTGCCGGCCTGGCGTGCACTGACCGCCAAGGAGCGTGCAGGCAAACTGCGTCGCTGGTTCGAACTGATCATCGAGAACCAGGAAGACCTGGCTCGCCTGATGACCCTCGAGCAGGGCAAGCCACTGGCCGAAGCCAAGGGCGAGATCGTCTACGCCGCTTCGTTCATCGAGTGGTTCGCCGAAGAAGCCAAGCGCATCTACGGTGACGTGATTCCGGGCCACCAGCCTGACAAGCGCCTGATCGTGATCAAGCAGCCGATCGGCGTGACCGCCGCCATCACCCCGTGGAACTTCCCGGCGGCGATGATCACCCGTAAAGCAGGCCCGGCCCTGGCCGCTGGTTGCACCATGGTGCTCAAGCCGGCTTCGCAAACCCCGTTCTCCGCTTTCGCCCTGGCCGAACTGGCCCAGCGCGCCGGCATCCCTAAAGGTGTGTTCAGCGTGGTGTCTGGCAGCGCTGGCGACATCGGCAGCGAGCTGACCAGCAACCCGATCGTGCGCAAACTGTCCTTCACCGGTTCGACCGAAATCGGTCGTCAGCTGATGTCGGAATGCGCCAAGGACATCAAGAAAGTCTCGCTGGAACTGGGCGGCAACGCACCGTTCATCGTGTTCGATGACGCGGACCTGGATAAGGCCGTCGAAGGCGCGATCATTTCCAAGTACCGCAACAACGGCCAGACCTGCGTCTGCGCCAACCGTCTGTACATTCAGGATTCGGTCTACGACGCCTTCGCCGAGAAGCTGAAAGCGGCCGTCGCCAAACTGAAGATCGGCAACGGTCTGGAAGATGGCACCACCACCGGCCCGCTGATCGACGAAAAAGCCGTGGCCAAGGTGCAAGAACACATCGCTGACGCCGTTGCCAAAGGCGCAACCGTGCTGGCCGGTGGCAAGCAGATGGAAGGCAACTTCTTCGAGCCGACCATCCTGACCAACGTGCCAAAAAACGCTGCGGTGGCCAAGGAAGAAACCTTCGGTCCGCTGGCGCCGCTGTTCCGCTTCAAAGACGAAGCCGAAGTGATCGCGATGTCGAACGACACCGAGTTCGGTCTGGCTTCCTACTTCTACGCTCGCGACCTGGGCCGTGTATTCCGTGTGGCTGAAGCCCTGGAGTACGGCATGGTCGGCGTCAACACCGGGCTGATCTCCAACGAAGTCGCGCCGTTCGGCGGCATCAAGGCCTCGGGCCTGGGCCGTGAAGGCTCCAAGTACGGCATCGAAGATTACCTGGAAATCAAATACCTCTGCCTGGGCATCTAAGCCGGGAAAGGGATCGCTGCAAACGCAAAGGGCACGAGAGCGCTGTCCCTTTGCGTCGTTTCAAACCGGAATTTTCTCTGCGGCCGGGAACGCCGTGGCAGTCGATCATCGCATGCTGCCACCGCCGATTCCTCCCGCTTAATCCTTGAACCACGCCGCCCGATGAGCGGTGAATGAGGACTGTAATGAGCAAGACTAACGCTGAACTGATGGCCCGTCGTACCGCAGCTGTTCCACGTGGTGTTGGCCAGATCCACCCGATTTTTGCCGAGTCCGCGAAGAACGCGACCGTGACCGACGTTGAAGGTCGTGAATTCATCGACTTCGCCGGCGGTATCGCCGTGCTGAACACCGGCCACGTGCACCCGAAAATCATCGCCGCCGTGACCGAACAGCTGAACAAGCTGACTCACACCTGTTTCCAGGTACTGGCCTACGAGCCATACGTTGAGCTGTGCGAAAAAATCAACGCTCGCGTACCGGGTGACTTCGCCAAGAAAACCCTGCTGGTGACCACCGGTTCCGAAGCCGTTGAAAACGCCGTGAAGATCGCCCGTGCTGCCACTGGCCGTGCTGGCGTGATCGCTTTCACCGGCGCATACCACGGTCGCACCATGATGACCCTGGGCCTGACCGGTAAAGTCGTGCCTTACTCGGCCGGCATGGGCCTGATGCCAGGCGGCATCTTCCGCGCGCTGTACCCGAACGAACTGCACGGCGTGAGCATCGACGACTCGATCGCTTCCATCGAACGCATCTTCAAGAACGACGCCGAGCCGAAAGACATCGCCGCGATCATCATCGAGCCTGTGCAGGGTGAAGGTGGTTTCTACGTCGCGCCGAAGGAATTCATGAAGCGTCTGCGTGCCCTGTGCGACCAGCACGGCATCCTGCTGATCGCTGACGAAGTGCAGACCGGCGCTGGCCGTACCGGTACTTTCTTCGCCATGGAACAGATGGGCGTTGCCGCCGACCTGACCACCTTCGCCAAATCCATCGCTGGCGGCTTCCCGCTGGCTGGTGTCTGCGGCAAGGCCGAATACATGGACGCCATCGCGCCAGGCGGCCTGGGCGGCACCTACGCCGGTAGCCCGATCGCTTGCGCCGCGGCCCTGGCCGTGATGGAAGTGTTCGAAGAAGAAAAACTGCTGGACCGCTGCAAGGCTGTCGGCGAGCGTCTGGTAACCGGCCTGAAGGCCATCCAGGCCAAGTACCCGGTGATCGGCGAAGTCCGTGCCCTGGGCGCCATGATTGCCGTCGAGCTGTTCGAAAACGGCGACAGTCACAAGCCAAACCCGACCGCAGTCGCTGCCGTCGTGGCCAAGGCGCGTGACAAGGGCCTGATCCTGCTGTCCTGCGGCACCTACGGCAACGTTCTGCGCGTCCTGGTACCGCTGACCTCGCCGGACGAGCAACTGGACAAAGGCCTGGCGATCATCGAAGAGTGCTTCTCGGAGCTGTAAGCCCGGGCACTGTGTGATCGGATCGACAAAAAACCCGCTTCGGCGGGTTTTTTTACGCTTGCTGAAACACATACCCCGCATTCGAGCTGTATCGAAACGCCAGCATTGGCTAAGGTTCAAGCATTGCAAGGGAGGGCGAGCATGCCTGCCGTCGAATTACCCGCTGTACCCCGAGTCCTGATTGCCGAGGCCGACCCATGGTCTCGTGACCTGCTCAAACAGGTTTTGCTCAACGTGCGCTGCGATGCGCGGCTGGATCTGTGCGCCGATGGCCAGGAGGCGATGACGCTGCTCAGCGAAGTCCCCTATGACCTGGCGATCGTCGACTGGGAGCTGCCCGGTGTCGACGGTTTGAATGTGTTGCGCAGTGTCCGCCAGCGCAAACGCAATCCGCCGCTGCCGTTCATTCTGATGAGCAGCCGCAACGACAGCGCCAGTGTGCGCGAAGCCCTGCCATTGGCGCCGACGGCCTATCTGGCCAAACCCCTGAACATGGAAAGCCTGACCGAGCGTTTGCAGGGGCTGCTGCTCAATGCCGGCGAGGAAGTGTTCTGCGAAGTGCCTGCACTGGCGCCGGGCATGACCCTGTCGGTGTTCCTCGAGCGTCGCCGCGAGCAGGCCGACGGCGCACCGTTGATGACCGACGTACAGGTGGCGGTCAAACGCAGCCTCAACCCCAACGGGCTGGATCTGAAGCTGCTGGAAGAGGAAGTCCGCACCGACCCGCAGATCACCGCCGTGTTGATCGCCGCAGCCAACAGTGCCGCTCAGCATCACGGTGCGGCGGTGCAGACCCTGGCTCAGGCGCTGCATCGCCTGGGCACCGGCCAAAGCATGAACCTGATCCTCGGCCTGGCCCTCAAGCGCAGCGCCAGACTCAGCGATCCATGCCTGGCGGACTACGCGGAGCGCTATTGGGGCCTGTCGCTACACACCGCTGAATACGCGCGTACCCTGGCGCGTCTGCTCGATCTGGATCAGGAACGCTGCTATTGCGCCGGGATGCTCCATCGTCTCGGCGATCTGGCGTTGCTGCGTTGTTTGCAGGAGTGGAAGCAGGCCGGCGGCGAGCTGGATGAACTGGAGGAAGTCGGCGATGCGCTGGCGGAATTCGGTGCGGCGTACGGCTCGGCGTTGCGTACTCGCTGGCGTTTGCCGCTGGAGTTGCGCGAGTTGATTGCATCCGTCTACCAGCTCGGTGGCGGGGTGTACTCCCGCGAAGCGCTGGTGATGAACATGGCGGCGCAAATGGCGCGACTGACCGAGCACGAGGGCGTCGAGGAGCTGGCTAAGAGTCGCACGGCGCGCTTGCTCAAGATCGGGCTGCCGGAGCTGATGCGGATGCGCAAATAGCGCTTGTTCCGCATCAGCGCTGTGTTCAGCCGGAAATGATCCGGTTCTTGCCCTGACGCTTGGCCTCGTACATCGCCGCATCGGCTCGGGCGAACAGGTCGTCGAGGCTTTCGTCTTCCGGGGTGAGGCTGGTGAGGCCCTGGCTGACGGTGATGCCGAAGGCCTGTTCACCGTGGCTGAAGCTCAGACGCTGGATTTCCTGTTGCAGGCGCTCGGCCACCTGCATCGCCATGTCCGGCGCGCAGCCCGGAAAAACCGCAGCAAATTCCTCACCGCCAATCCGTCCGAACAGATCCCCCCGACGCAACGAGGCGCGGCCACTTTCGGCGATTCGTTGCAGCACGTGGTCGCCTTCCGGGTGGCCGTAGGTATCGTTGATCACTTTGAAGTCATCGATGTCCAGCAACAGAAACGCCAGTGGCGCACCCTGTAAACGGGCTTCTTCAAACTCGCGGTTGGCGCATTCGAAGAAGTGTCGACGGTTGCTGCTTTGGGTCAGCACGTCGGTGGTGGCCAGGCGTTGCAGCTCGGTTTCCATCTGTTTTTTCTCGGTGATGTCTTCGGCGATGCCGACGATGATCACCGGTTGTCCCGGTTCTTCCTGGCGGTTGATGAAGCACTTGTCGCTGATCCAGCGCACCTGACCGTCGGCGTCGATGATCCGGTATTCGCGGTCTTCCACGGCGCCTTTGTGCAGCACTTCGGCGAGGCTGCGTTCGGCGTATTCCAGATCCTCGGGGTAGATGCTGTCGCGCCACTGGTTATGGTCGGCGAGCAGCAGGGCGGCTGAACGGCCGAAAATCCGTTCATAGGCGGGGCTGACGTACAGCACCTGACGGGTTTCCCAGTTGAAGGCCCAAAGCACGGCGTTGACGCTGACCAGCAGCGAGCTGAACAGCTGTTCGCGTTCGCTCAGGCGCGCCACTTCGCCTTGGGCGTGCATCAGCGCCATCAGGGTTTGTGCGGCCTCTGGCCACTGGGGAAGGGATGAGTCTTTTTGATTGTTGTTGACCATCGACACGGATCTCAAAGGGCGTGCCGATCAGTCGACAACGGCCACGGGACAGCCCGCCGGGGGTGGCGAAGTGTCTTTGAGATAGGGGATCGGGGGTGAAGTTCCGAAGGGGGCGCCCGGGAACCGGGCGCACCGATCAACGGCATCAGACGGCGGCGGGGCGCAGCGAGTAGGTTTTCAACTGGTCGGCGAATTCGCGCAGGGACTGGATACCGCTGGCCTCGGCCTCGTGTACCCATTCCTTGATGGCCGCGAGCATGTCGTGGCCATTTGCGCTGGTCTTGACCCAGATCTGCTGCAGGGCCAGGCGTTTCTCGTAAATTACCTTCAGCGCCTGGCTGTGCTCGAGCATGTTCTGGATACGCGCGTGGTGGCGATCTTCCAGCAGGCTGGTTTCACGGGAAAGCAGACGCTTGGCGCGGTGGAACTGATGGCGTACCGAATGATCGACCTTGTCCAGCTCCTGCTTGACCAGCGGCCCGATCACCAGCTTGCGGTACTGGGCCATGATCTGGAAGCGGTTGTTGAGGATCGCCATGGCGGTGTCCATGTCCAGGCTGCCCTTGCCTTCGACGCGGTGGGCGATCGGCGCAACGCGCTGCACCTTGGCCAGACGCAGGAAGCTGAAGACCTGGATCCAGGCCCAACCGAGGTCGAACTCCCACTTCTTGACCGACAGTTTGGCCGAGTTGGGGTAGGTGTGATGGTTGTTGTGCAGCTCTTCGCCGCCGATCAGGATGCCCCATGGCACCAGATTGGTCGCGGCATCGCGGCATTCGAAGTTGCGGTAGCCGATGGCATGGCCGAGACCATTGACTACGCCGGCGGCCCAGACCGGGATCCACATCATCTGGATCGCCCAGATGGTGATGCCGATGGTGCCGAACAGCAGCAGGTCGACGACCGCCATGATTGCAATGCCCAGCAACCGATGGCGGCTGTAGAGGTTGCGCTCGATCCAGTCTTCCGGGCAGTTCTTGCCATAGATGCGCAGGGTCTCGGCGTTCTGCGCTTCCTCGCGGTACAGCTCGGCGCCTTTGCGCAGCACTGTCGACAGACCCTTGACGACCGGGCTGTGCGGGTCATCGGCGGTTTCGCATTTGGCGTGGTGTTTGCGGTGGATGGCCGTCCACTCGCGGGTGTTCTGCGCCGTGGTCAGCCACAGCCAGAAACGGAAGAAATGCTTCAGCCCGGCATTCAGCTCCAGGGAGCGATGGGCCGAGTAGCGGTGCAAGTAGACCGTGACGGCAACGATCGTCACATGGGTCATCAGCAGGGTGACGGCGACCAGTGACCAGGCCGACAAGCCAAGAAAACCTTCGTACCACATAGGCTATAGGGCCCTCGATAAAGAAAAAACAGCCGTTGCATTATCACCAAGCACACAGATAAAACCAGTCGCCCTTTCAGATAAGAGATGGCTGGATGTTTCTTGACCTATAATCCCGACATTTTTGTAGGGACATGGACGGCCGAATGTCTGCCTCATACCGCGATGCCTTGCGTGCAGCGCTGCTTTACCTGGTCCTTGCCGTTGTCTGGCTGCAAGGCATTGGCTATTTATTGAACAGTTTCTTCGATAGCTCTGATGAGTTGCTGCGTTGGCAACTGATCAACGGCTATGCCTTTGTGGTGTTCAGCGCCGGTTTGATCTTTCTTGCCCGGGCGCGCCTGTTCGAATGCCTTGGCATTGGTGCCCGGTTGCGCGAGCGCCAGGCCGATCGCGAACGCCTGCGTCAGGCGGCTGCGGTATTCGACTGCACCCGCGAAGGCGTGCTGGTCACGGACCGGCAGGGGCTGATCGTGCACGTCAATCGCGCCTTCATGGAAATCACCGGTTATCAGCGTGAAGAAGTCATTGGCCAGCAGCCCAGCCTGTTCAAGTCCGGGCACCATCCTCCGGGGTTCTATCAGGCGATGTTCGCCACATTGCAGGCGCAGGATGAATGGAGCGGCGAGATCTGGAACCGTCGTAAAAGCGGCGAGATTTATCCGCAATGGCAGACGATCCGCGTCATTCGGGACGAAGACGGTCGGCTCAGCCACTACGTCGCGGTGTTTTCCGATATCAGCGCGATCAAGGATTCCGAGCATGAACTCAAGCACCTGGCCCACCACGATCCGCTGACCGATCTGCCCAATCGCCTGCTGTTCAGCGATCGCGCCGAACAGGCGCTGGCGTCGGCGCAGACCCACAAGCGCGGCTGTGCGCTGCTGATGATCGATCTGGACCACTTCAAACTGATCAACGACAGCCTCGGCCACAACATCGGTGACCGCTTGCTCAAGGCGGTCGCCGCGCGTTTGCAGGCGCTGTTCGGCTCTGGCATCACCCTGGCGCGGCTGGGTGGTGATGAATTCGCAGTATTGGCGGAAAGTTGTCCACAGCCTGCGCAGGCGGCGGCGCTGGCCCAACGCATTCTCGATGCGCTCAAGGAGCCGTTCTGCCTCGACGGTCATGAACTGTTCATCAACGCCAGCCTCGGCATCAGTCTGTTTCCCAGCGATGCGTTGAGCGCCGAACAGCTGTTGCGCAACGCCGATGCGGCGCTGTTCAAGGCCAAGAGCAGCGGCCGCAACGGCTACGCGCTGTACACCGAAGAACTCACTGCCCATGCCCAGCAACGGGTGGAAATCGCCTTCGAACTGCGCCGTGCGCTGGAGCAGCAGGAGTTGCGGGTCTACTACCAACCGGTGCACGACCTGAAAACCAGCCGCCTGATCGGCGTCGAGGCGCTGGTGCGCTGGGAACATCCGCAGCGGGGGCTGGTGTCGCCGGCGGAGTTCATCCCGATTGCCGAGCGCACCGGGATGATCTCGGAAATCGACGCCTGGGTCATGCAGCAAGCCTGCCGGCAGATGTGCCAATGGCAGCAGGCCGGGGTCGTGCTGTCGTTTGTCGCGGTGAACGTGTCGTCGCGGCTGTTCGCCCGCCGCGAGCTTTATCAACAGGTGGCGCAAGTGCTGCACGACACCGGGCTGGACCCGGCCTATCTGGAACTGGAAGTTACCGAAAGCGCGGTGATGGACGATCCGGAAGTCGCGCTGGAACAGATGCATCGTCTGCGCGAGCTGGGCATTCGCCTGGCCATCGATGACTTTGGCACCGGTTATTCGTCGCTGCTGCGGCTCAAGCGCCTGCCGGTGCAGAAACTCAAGATCGATCAGGGCTTCGTCGCCGGCCTGCCGTGGGACGAGGACGACGCGGCGATCGTCCGGGTGATCATCGCCCTGGCGCGCAGCATGGGCATGCAGGTACATGCCGAGGGCATCGAGCAGGCCGAGCAGGCGGCGTTCCTGCTGGAGCAGGCCTGCGATCTGGGGCAGGGCTACTGGTTCGGGCGGCCGGTGCCCGAAGCTCAAATCGACTGGACCCGAGCGCCGGCAATCGGCTGACGGTTGTGCACAGCGGGTTTGTAATCGGGCAAATCCGCCGCAAACCCTTGCTGCATCACATAATGTTTTCCAGTTATATAAACATTCTTAAATAGTCTTTTTAAGAATATCCGCGCCTCTCTTATATTGCTCCCACGCCGAACGCAGTGCCGCCCACTGCCAGGCATATCCCATACAAAGGAGCAGCACCATGAGCGCATCCCTGCGTAGCGTTGACGGTCAGGACGAAACCACCATCTTGCGCGAAATCCAGAGCGCCTTGCGCGACCTGCGTTTCGGCGCGGTGGAAATCACTGTGCACAACGCCCAAGTGGTCCAGATCGAACGCAAAGAGAAATTCCGTCTGCAGCAACCGGGTAACAAACCGGCCTGATTCGTAGTCTGCGGCAGCTCCTGCGGGGAGCTGTTGGCAGAAGCTGCCACAGGCTGCGGTCGTTGAATGAGCAACCCGATTCCAGCAATACATAAGAAAAAGCCACCACCAAGAATTCCAGGAGCTTTCACCATGTCGTCGATTCGCCGTTACGCTTTGGCCGCCCTGGCCAGCGCTGTGTTTGCCGGTTCCGCGGTTGCCAAGGATTACGAACTGCTCAACGTTTCGTATGACCCGACGCGCGAGCTGTATCAGGATTACAACGCCGAATTCGTGAAGTACTGGCAGGCAGAGCATGCCGGCGACACCGTGAAAATCCAGCAATCCCACGGCGGTTCGGGCAAGCAGGGCCGTGCGGTGATCGACGGTCTGCGCGCCGACGTCGTGACCCTGGCCCTGGCCGGCGACATCGACGAAATCGCCAAGCTCGGCAAGACCCTGCCGGCCGACTGGCAGAAGCGTCTGCCGGACGCGAGCACCCCGTACACCTCGACCATCGTGTTCCTGGTGCGCAAGGGCAACCCGAAAGGCATCAAGGACTGGGGTGACCTGGTCAAGAACGACGTCTCGGTGATCACTCCGAACCCGAAAACCTCCGGCGGTGCGCGCTGGAACTTCCTTGCGGCGTGGGCCTACGGCCTGAAAGCCAACGGCGGCAACGAAGCCAAAGCCAAGGAATACGTCCAAACCCTGTTCAAACACGTTCCGGTCCTGGACACCGGCGCCCGTGGCTCGACCATCACCTTCGTCAACAACGGTCAGGGTGACGTGTTGCTGGCCTGGGAAAACGAAGCCTTCCTGGCGCTGAAAGAAGACGGCGGCAAGGACAAGTTCGACATCGTCGTGCCTTCGCTGTCGATCCTCGCCGAACCACCGGTGGCGGTGGTCGACAAGAACGCCGAGAAGAAGGGCAACGAGCAGATCGCCGAAGCCTACCTCAAGCACCTGTACAGCCCGGCCGGCCAGGAAATCGCGGCGAAGAACTTCTACCGCCCGCGTGACAAGGACGTGGCTGCCAAGTACGCCCAGCAGTTCCCGAAACTGGAACTGGTGACCATCGACAAGGACTTCGGCGGCTGGAAAACCGCGCAGCCGAAATTCTTCAACGATGGTGGCGTGTTCGACCAGATCTATCAGGCGCAGTAAGTTTCAATAGCCTAAAACGAGCCCCGGATTTATGTTCGGGGCTTTGCGCGTTCTCAAACCAAGGACTTTTATGTCGCGTCGTATCTCCCCCGTCATACCCGGCTTCGGGCTGACGCTGGGCTACACCTTGGTGTACCTCAGCCTGATTGTGCTTATCCCGCTGGCGGCGATGTTCGTCCACGCCGCCCAACTCACCTGGGATCAGTTCTGGACGATCATCTCCGCGCCCCGCGTTCTCGCCGCACTGAAGCTGAGCTTCGGCACTGCGCTGTGCGCCGCGATCATCAACGGCATCATCGGCACGTTGCTGGCCTGGGTGCTGGTGCGCTACACGTTCCCGGGGCGCAAGGTGATCGACGCGATGATCGATCTGCCGTTCGCCCTGCCGACCGCAGTGGCCGGTATCGCGCTCACTGCGTTGTACACGCCGACCGGGCTGGTCGGGCAGTTCGCCGCCGACCTCGGTTTCAAGATTGCCTACACCCCGCTCGGGATTACCCTGGCGCTGACCTTCGTGACCCTGCCGTTCGTGGTGCGCACGGTGCAGCCGGTGCTGGCTGACATTCCGCGTGAAGTCGAAGAAGCGGCGGCGTGCCTCGGTGCCAAGCCGTTTCAGGTGTTCCGCCACATCCTGCTGCCGGCATTGTTGCCAGCCTGGCTGACCGGTTTTGCCCTGGCGTTCGCCCGGGGCGTCGGCGAGTACGGTTCGGTGATTTTCATCGCCGGCAACATGCCGATGAAAACCGAGATCCTGCCGCTGCTGATCATGGTCAAGCTCGACCAGTACGACTACACCGGCGCTACCTCCATCGGCGTGCTGATGCTGGTGGTTTCCTTCGTCCTGTTGCTGCTGATCAACTTGCTGCAGCGGCGCATCGAAACCCCATAAGGAGGCGCGAACCATGTCCCAATCGTCTATTGCGGCCGCTTCCTCGGCCAACGCCGCCCGCCGTGGCAGCGCCACTTCGCGCAGAATCCTGATCGGCCTCGGCTGGCTGATTTTCTTCCTGTTTCTGCTGTTGCCGCTGTTCATCGTGGTGTCGCAGGGTTTGAAGAACGGCCTCGGTGCGTTCTTCACCGCGATCTTTGAACCGGATGCCTTGTCGGCGCTGAAACTCACGGTGATCGCCGTGCTGATTTCGGTGCCGCTGAACCTGGTGTTCGGTGTCAGCGCCGCGTGGTGCGTGAGCAAATACTCGTTCCGTGGCAAGAGTATGCTGGTGACGCTGATCGACCTGCCGTTCTCGGTGTCGCCGGTGATCGCAGGTCTGGTCTATGTGTTGATGTTCGGCGCCCAGGGCCTGTTCGGGCCGTGGCTGCAGGATCACGACATCCAGATCGTCTTCGCCCTGCCGGGCATCGTGCTGGCGACGATCTTCGTCACCGTGCCGTTCGTGGCCCGTGAGCTGATCCCGCTGATGCAGGAACAAGGCACTCAGGAAGAGGAAGCCGCGCGTCTGCTCGGCGCCAATGGCTGGCAGATGTTCTGGCACGTGACCGTCCCCAACATCAAATGGGGCCTGATCTATGGCGTGGTGCTGTGTACCGCGCGGGCCATGGGTGAGTTCGGTGCGGTGTCGGTGGTTTCCGGGCACATTCGCGGGGTGACCAACACCTTGCCGCTGCACGTCGAGATCCTCTACAACGAATACAACCACGTGGCCGCGTTCGCCGTGGCGAGCCTGTTGCTGATCCTGGCGCTCTTCATCCTGCTGCTCAAGCAGTGGAGCGAAAACCGTATCAACCGCCTGCGCGCCAGCGCCGCGGAGGAATAATTCATGTCGATCGAAGTGCGTAACGTCAGCAAGAATTTCAACGCGTTCAAGGCGCTGGACAACATCAGCCTGGATATCCACAGCGGCGAGCTGGTGGCGCTGCTCGGCCCGTCCGGCTGCGGCAAGACCACCTTGCTGCGCATTATTGCCGGTCTGGAAACCCCGGATAACGGCAACATCGTGTTCCACGGCGAAGACGTTTCCGGCCACGACGTGCGGGATCGCAACGTCGGTTTCGTGTTCCAGCACTACGCTTTGTTCCGCCACATGACCGTGTTCGACAACGTCGCATTCGGCCTGCGTATGAAGCCGAAAAACCAGCGCCCGAGCGAAAGCCAGATCGCGACCAAGGTTCACGAGCTGCTGAACATGGTGCAACTGGACTGGTTGTCGGATCGTTATCCGGAGCAACTGTCTGGCGGCCAGCGTCAGCGTATCGCTTTGGCTCGCGCCCTGGCGGTAGAACCGAAAGTGCTGCTGCTCGACGAGCCGTTCGGTGCCCTCGACGCCAAGGTGCGTAAAGAGCTGCGCCGCTGGCTGGCGCGTCTGCACGAAGACATCAACCTGACCTCGGTGTTCGTGACCCACGACCAGGAAGAGGCGATGGAAGTGGCCGACCGTATCGTGGTGATGAACAAGGGTGTGATCGAGCAGATTGGCTCACCGGGCGATGTCTACGAAAACCCGGCCAGCGATTTCGTCTATCACTTCCTCGGCGATTCGAACCGTCTGCATCTGGGCGATGACAACCACGTGCTGTTCCGTCCACACGAAGTGTCGCTGTCGCGGCATGAGCTGGAGGATCACCACGCCGCTGAAGTCCGCGATATCCGGCCGCTAGGTGCGACCACGCGAGTGACGTTGAAGGTTGAAGGCCAGGCGGATCTGATCGAGGCTGAAGTAGTGAAGGATCACGACAGCCTGACCGGGTTGGCGAAGGGGGAGACGTTGTTCTTCAAGCCGAAGGTTTGGCAGAAAGTCGCCAACGTTTGATCTTGCGCGTTCCCACGCTCTGCGTGGGAACGCCGCGGGATGCATTCCCACGCAGAGCGTGGGCACGAGCGAATCAGCCTGTATTCAGACAGTCGCACGATTCGGATTGACCCGCACCACACCTGCCCGCGCTTCAATCTGCTCTTTCAGCTCATGACGCATCCCGAGCATGAAAGCCAACTCGGCCACCACAAACAGCGGCCCGACAATCAACCCGCTCAAGTCATCGACGAACGCCGGTTTGCGCCCTTCATAGTGGTGCCCGACAAACTGGATCACCCAGCCAATCACAAACATCGCCAGGCCGCTGCTCAGCCAGACCAGGGTGCTTTGCTGTGCCAAAGCATGCCCGGCCCAGACGGAAAGCCCCATCAGCACCGTCATCAACACACCGAGTTTCACTTCCAGTCGCAGGTAAAACCACGCCGAAGCCAGCGCCAAGATAACGGCAGGCGAAATCCACAATCCGCCTACCGACCATTCCGGCCGCGACAACAGCACGGCCACCGCCACCACAATCAGCGGAATCCCGATAAAGTGGCTGGCGATGTTGCGCGGGTCACGGTGGTAAGCGGCGTATTGACTCAAATGATCGACGAGGCTTTTCATTGTTGTTCCTCCTGTAGGGTGATCGAATCATGCCCCGGGTAAACGGTTCGCTCTGTCAGGCAGGCGACAATCTTTAGGAGAACGCATGGATAAGGTCTGGCGCGAGCGCCTGCTGACCGGGCAATGGTTCAGTCATCTGCCTTCGTCCTTTCAGGATAGTCTGCTGGCGGCGGCCAAGGAGCGGCGGCTGGCGGCGGGGCAGCGGCTGTTCCAGCGCGGCGATGCGCCGTGCGGGCTGTATGCGGTACTCGACGGCGCAGTGCGCATCGGTGCGGTCAGCGAGCAGGGCAAGGAGGCATTGCTGAGCCTGGTGGAGGCGCCGCACTGGTTCGGCGAAATTTGCTTGTTCGACGGTCAGCCACGCACCCACGATGCTTATGCGGTCGGTCCTTGTACCCTGCTGAACATTCCTCAGGCCACGCTACTGAAGCTGCTCGACGAACACCCCGTTTACTGGCGGCATCTGGCCTTGCTGATGAGCCACAAACTGCGTCTGACCTTCATCAACCTTGAACAGCTGAGCCTGCTACCGGCCCCGGCGCGTCTGGCTCATCGCTTGCTGATGATCGCCGAAGGCTACGGTGAACTCGATCCGCCACGCCGGGTGCTGCAACTGCCTCAGGAGCAACTGGCATCGATGCTGTCGCTGTCGCGCCAGACCACCAACCAGATCCTCAAGGAGCTGCAGGGGCAGGGGATTATCGGCTTGAGTTATGGCGAAATCGAAATCCTCGACGCTGCGCGATTGCGAGCGCTGGCTACCGTTTGAAACTCAGCGCAACTGATCCCGAAACTGCCCTGGCGTCATTCCCGTCCAGCGTTTGAACGCGCGACTGAAGCTGCTCGTATCAGCAAACCCCAACAGATAACTGACCTCGCTCAACGAGCAGTGCGGATCCCGCAGGTGCAGCAGCGCCAGGTTCTCGCGGCTCTCATTCAGAAGCGTATCGAAGCGACAACCCTCATCCGCCAGATGCCGTTGCAGGCTGCGCAGGCTCAGGTGCAAAGCCTGGGCGATGCGTTCGGCACTGGGTTCGCCTTCGGGCAGTTGCTCTTCGATGGCGTCGCGGACTTTGCGCTCCCAGGTCAGCGGCTTGAGCTGGGCGAGGGTGCGCTTGAGCACCGCTTCGTTGTGCTCGGCCAGTTCCGGGTTGGCGTCGTCGAGGTGGCTGTCGAAGTCGGTGAGGGCAAATTCGATGCGGTCTTCTTCGGCGGCGAAATGCACGGGTGAGCGGAACACTTTGTGCCACTGGTGCTCATCGGCCGGTGCAGGCCGACGCAGATACACCGCCAGTGGCGCGTAGTCGCGGCCCAGGCGATTGCGGCAGGTGCGCACGTAGATTGCGGCGAAGGCGTCGATGGCTTCGAACGCCGGGGCCGGGTTGTCGGCCGGAATCTTAAGGCGAAACCGGTAGCGGTCTTCGGTGCGCGTCAGCTCCAGCTCCAGTGCGTCGCTGACCACTTGGTGATAACGCACGATCCGCTCGAACACTTCCCGCAAGCTGCCGCTGGCCACCAACGCGTATCCCAGCGCGTGAAATGTCGTGGGGCTGACGAATCGCGACACCCGCAAACCGATCGCCGGATCACCGCTGACCTGCACCGCGATTTCCCACAGGCGCGTGGTGGCGGACAACGGATAGCGGGCGTTCGGGTCGTCCATCAATTGTGGATCGAGCCCGGCCTGCTGGCACAGGGCAGTGCTGTCCAGCCCCAGCGCGTCGAGTTGCTTGCGCAGGGCACGGGTCCAGCTGGCGAGAGAAGTCGGTTCCTTCATGCTGATTGGCGCTTCCGGTCAACAGGTTGGCGTTCTCGGCTACCGCGTTCGGAACTTGCACAGGGCAGGATGCGAACATCAATAACCAGAGGATGGAAGCATGGACCGTACTTCTGCAAGTCCCCAGCGACACAATGCTGCCCAGCGATCAGCGCATATTCGCGAAGTGGTGCTGGCCAAAGGCGTCGAGCTGCGCGAGCGCTACCCGATTCTCAACCATCAGGACGCCCTCGGCGCGGGGATTCTGGCCTTCGCGCTGGCCGGGATGATCGGTTCGGCGGCGCTCTACATCAGCGGGCACATGGCTTGGTGGGTATGCCTGTTGCTGAACGCGTTTTTTGCCTCGCTGACCCATGAGCTCGAACACGACCTGATTCACAGCATGTATTTCCGCAAACAGCGCGTGCCGCACAATCTGATGATGGGGCTGGTGTGGCTGGCGCGGCCGAGCACGATCAACCCGTGGATCCGTCGTCATCTGCACCTCAATCACCACAAGGTGTCCGGCACCGAAACCGACATGGAAGAGCGGGCGATCACCAACGGTGAACCCTGGGGTTTTGCGCGGTTGCTGATGGTCGGCGACAACGTGATGTCGGCGTTCATTCGCATGCTGCGGGCCAGGACATGGACGCACAAGTTCAGCATCATCAAGCGTTCGCTGAAGGTCTACGCGCCGCTGGCGCTGGTGCATTGGGGCGCGTGGTATGTGTTTCTCGGTTTCCATGCGGCCAACGGCATCGCCTACTTGATGGGCTCGCCGATTGAATGGTCAGCGACCACGTTGTCGGTGATGCAAGTGATCGACATCGCCGCTGTGGTCATCATCGGGCCGAACGTGTTGCGCACTTTCTGCCTGCACTTCATCAGTTCGAACATGCATTACTACGGCGACATCGAAGCGGGCAATGTGCTTCAGCAGTGCCAGGTGTTGAACCCGTGGTGGCTGTGGCCGTTGCAGGCGTTCTGCTTCAACTTCGGCAGCAGTCACGGGATTCATCATTTTGTGGTTAAGGAGCCGTTTTACATTCGCCAGTTGACGGTGCCGGTGGCGCATAAGGTGATGCGGGAGATGGGGGTTCGGTTTAATGATTTTGGGACGTTTGGGCGGGCGAACAGGTTTGTTCGCAAGGAAAATGAAGGGTTGGCGGGTAAGGTGATCGAGGTGAACTGACTTTGCATGTTTAGCTTGAGAACCAGCCCTCACCCTAACCCTCTCCCGGGGGGAGAGGGGACTGATTGGGGGATATTGGAGAAGTACGCCGACGTGAACGAACTGTTCTGAATCCATCGTCGACGGTTTTTTTCAGGTCGATGTATAGCGAAAGACAACGTGGTCAGCTCCCTCTCCCTCCGGGAGAGGGCTGGGGTGAGGGCGGCTCTTGATCTGAGTATCAATCCGGCTGAAACGGCGACTCACTCAAGATCACCCCGGTCTCCTCCACATACCGCTGCCAATGCTCGATCAGCGCTTCAAGCTTCTGCGGCTGACTCGACGCCAGGTCATGAATCTCCCCCGGATCACTCCCCAGGTCATAAAGCTGCCAGGTCGCCGGCCCCACCGGCCCGGGGATCCACACCGCCTTCCACTGCCCCTGCCGAATCGCCCGGCGCCCGAACAGTTCCCAGCCGGTAACGGTGTGTTCGTCATGCACCTGCGCCGTTTCGCCGGACAAGAACCCCAGCCACGATTTGCCACGCAACAGCGCCACCGGTTTGCCGTGCCACTGCTTGCCCGGATGGCGCACGCCGGCCAGATCGAGGATGGTCGGCGTGATGTCCATCACCGTGCCGAAACCATGGCTGATCTGCCCCTTCAACGGCAGCTGCGGATAGTGCAACAGTGCCGGAACGCGAATCCCGCCCTCGGTGGTGAACGCTTTGAACAGGCGTGACGGCGCGGTCGCCACCTGCGCCCAGTTCGGCCCGTACCAGACGTAGGAATTGGCACGGCCGATGTTGTCGAGGCTGTTGTCGTAATGCTGGCTCAGGTAAGTCACCAGCTCCGGGCCGAATTTCGGGAAAGCCTCCAGCAGCGCGCCTTCGGCACCGTTGTCGGACATGAACAGGATGAAGGTGTTGTCGAGTTGGCCTTGCTGGCGCAGGTAGTCGACGACGCGGCCGATGTTCCAGTCCATGCGCTCGACCATCGCGGCGTAGACCTCCATCGCCCGGGCGGAAATCCGTTTTTGCTCATCGCTCAGCGCGTCCCATTGAGCGGTCAGTTGGATCAGCGGATGCGGCTCGACATCCGGCTCGATCAGCCCCAGCGATTTGAGTTTTTCCAGACGCTCGAGGCGCAAGACTTCGGGGCCCGCGTCGTAGCGGCCACGGTATTTTTCGACGATGTCGGCGGGTGCCTGCAACGGCCAGTGCGGCGCGGAAAACGGCAGGTACGCGAAGAACGGCCGGCTCTGATCGCGCTCTTTGAGGTACTGCAACAGCTTGTCGCCGAAAGCGTCGGAGGAATAGAAATCCTTGGGCAATTCGTCGATGAAAGTGTCGTCTTCGATGTACAGCGCAGGGGTGGATTTCAGCAATCCCGGCGTGTGTTCATCGTAGGTCGGTTCGAATCCGTAGTGGTTCGCGGCGCCGGGCAGCAGCGAGAACGAGCGCTCGAAGCCACGGGCGTGGGGCGCCAGTTCGGCGGTCAGGCCCAGGTGCCATTTGCCGCTCATCAACGTCTGGTAGCCGGCCTCGCGCAGCAACTCCGGCAACGCGACGACGCGGTCGTTGAGGTAACCCTCGTAACCCGGTTTGCCGATCAGTTCCGGCGTCAGCGTTTCGGCCATGGTACCGATGCCGGCGATGTGGTGATCGGTGCCGGTGAGCAGCATCGAGCGGGTCGGCGAGCAGGTCGGTGCAGTGTGAAAGTCGGTCAGGCGCAGGCCGTTGTTGGCCAGGGCATCGAGGTTCGGTGTGGCGATTTCGCCGCCGAAGGCACCGATGTCGGAGAAGCCGAGGTCATCGGCCAGAATCACCAGAAAGTTGGGACGTTGCGGCATCAACAGGCTCCTGTTCAGCAGGCAATGAACGACAACGGCAGATCACGGATCTGTACCGGCACGCTCGGTTGGTAATGGTCATCACTGGTCAGTTCGTGCAGCAGTTCTTCGCGTAACTGATGGAAGTCAAAACTGCTGCGCTGGCGCGGATGGGGCAGGGCGATGTCCACCACTTGTTTGATCCGGCCGGGGCGCGGTTCCATCACCACCACGCGATCAGCGAGGAAAATCGCTTCCTCGACATCGTGAGTGACCAGAATCGTGGTGATTTTTGCCCGTTCACGAATCGCCAGCAGCTCGTCCTGCATCTGCTGGCGGGTCAGCGCGTCGAGGGCACCGAAGGGTTCGTCGAGCAGCAGGATCCGTGGGCTCGCCACCAGCCCGCGAGCAATCGCCACGCGCTGCGCCATGCCACCGGAGAGTTGATGCGGGTAGGCGCGGGTGAAGTCGCGCAGGCCCACCAGTTCGATGAAGTCGTTGATGCGTTGCTGCTTTTCGGAGGCAGCCAGCGGCTCGTTGACCAGGCCCAGGCCGATGTTGTCGGCCACCGTCAGCCACGGGAACAAACGGTGTTCCTGAAACACGATGCCGCGTTCGCCGCCGATCCCGCTGACGGCTTTGCCATCGACCGTGATCTGCCCGCGAAACTGTGTGTCGAGGCCCACCAGCAAGCGCAGCAGAGTGGATTTGCCGCAGCCGCTGGAGCCGACGATGGCGACGAATTCGCCCTCGGCGATGTCGAGGTTGAATTCGCGAATCGCCTCCAGTTCGAAGCCGTCGACGTCGAAGGATTTGCCTACGTGGGTGAAGCTGACAATCGGTGCGTTCATGCGTGTCTCCAGCGGGTGGCGCGGATTTCCAGGCGTTGGCCAATGAGGTTGAGCAGGGCGCCGGTGAGGCCGACCAGCAGCATCCCGGCCATGATCAGGTCCATGCGCAGCAGTTGTTGGGCGCCGATCATCTGGCTGCCGATGCCGCCGTTGGACGGCATGAAATATTCGGCGCCGATGGTGCCGAGCCAGGCGTAGATCAGGCTCAGTCGAAGCCCGGCGAAAATCCCTGGCGCGGCGCCCGGCAGCACCAGTCGGCGCAGGCGTTGAGCGAGGCTCAGGCGCAGCACCTGCGCGGCTTCGTTGAGTTGTGGCGAAAGGTTGGCGACGCTGCGCTGGGTGGCGACGAACAGCGGGAAAAACGCGGCAAGGGCGACGAACACCCACTTGGCCAACTCGCCCAGACCGAACCATGCGGTCAACAGCGGCACCCAGGCGAAAATCGCGATCTGCCGCAGCGCGGCGAGAGTCGGGCCGAGCACGCGTTCGCTGGTGCGCGAAAGACCCAGCAGCAAACCCAGAACGAGGCCGAGGCCGCCGCCAATCAACAGGCCGCCGAGTGTGCGACCCAGGCTCAGGACCATGCCCGAGATCAACGTGCCATCGAGCAATCCGTTTTTCGTCGCCTCAAGCACCGCCAACGGGCTGACCAGAATGTTGGCGTCGACCCATTGCTGATCGACCGCCAGTTGCCACAGCGCAAACAACCCCAGCGGCAACAGCCACGGCTGCACGCGCTGCCAGCCTTCATAGCGCGGCCCGCGACGAATTTCTGCCGTGGCCGGGTGCGGCCAGTGCACCAGTTTTCTGTCCAGCCGGCCGATGCCGCGATCCATCGCCACGCCGATCAGGCCGATCACCACGATGCACACGAACACGATGTCGAGCATGAACAGCTGCCGCGCCCAGACCATCAGGTAACCGATGCCCTCGCTGGAGGCCAGCAGTTCCACCGCGAGCAATGAAGTCCAGCCAGCGGCCAGCGCCAGACGCACGCCGGCCATGAACGCCGGGAGGGCGGCGGGCAGCACCAGTCGGCGGATCAGCAGGCGTGGCGGCAGGCGCAACACGGCGGCGGCTTCGCGCAGTTTCGGTTGTGCGTCACGCACGCCGACCAGTGTGTGCAGGGTCACCGGCACCACGATGGCCTTGACCAGCACCACCAGTTTCAGTGTTTCGCCGATACCGAAAAACACCATGAACAGCGGAATCCACGCCAGCGTCGGCACCTGGGCCAGACCGGCGAAGGTCGGAAAGATGAGGCGTTCGAGGCGACGGCTGAACCCCAGCGCTGCACCGAGTACGGCACCAGCCGAGATCCCGGCGAGCAGGCCCCAGAACAGTCGTTGCAGGCTGATCCACAAGTGACTCCACAACTCGCCCTGGGACAGCTCGACGGCACTGCTCCACACCAGCGATGGCGCCGGCAGGATCTGTTCGCTCATCCATTGATTGCGCGCCGCCAGCCACCACAGGGCGAACAGCCCGAGCGGCAGTAGCCAGGGTAAAACGCGGTGGCTCAGGCTTGGCCAAGTGCGCCGGTTTTTCAACGGCGGTGCGGCCAGTGGCAGGCTGAGCAGGGATTCACGGGCCATGGGTGACCTCCGTTGTCGGGTTGGATCGAGTCAGCGGAATTAGCTAAAAACTAATTGTTATAAGTGAATTAAAAAATAATCATTTTGGAGATAAGCAGCGCCATTTAAGGCCTCCAGCCCTGCACGCATCCAATGCATTCGAAGAATATTTTCGATGCTCTCCATGCATACCGCTCTGCATGTCCCGACTTTGCTGGCTTAGCTTTAAAAGCTATAAAAATGTGCTTTTTAAGTATTTAAGCGCTGGTACGGATTGCGCCTACTTTCGGCTCCTCAATGCCCGCCGTGATCAGGAGCCGCACCCATGAACCTTCCCTTCAAACGTGTCATCAGCCTGTTTGCCGCGCCGGCACTGGCGGGTCTGCTGGCGTTCTCTGCCCAGGCCGACGAGCTCAAGGAAATCAGGATCGCCGTGCCTGATCTGAGCGCCGGCACCCAGCACAGCGGCGGGGGCATCGTGGACGTGCTGCGCGATCAGCAGATCTTCGAAAAGGCCTTCGCCGATCAGGGCATCAAGATTCAGTGGAGTTTCTTCAAGGGCGCTGGGCCGGTGATCAACGAGGCGTTCGCCAACGGTCAGGTGGACCTGGCGTATCTGGGTGATCTGGCGGCCATCATCGGCAAGTCCAACGGGCTGGATACGCGTCTGCTCAGCGCCAGCGCCCGGGGTGTGAAGCAATACCTGGGCGTGGTGCCGGGTTCGGGGATCAAAACGTTGCAGGATCTCAAGGGCAAGCGCGTGGCGATCTTCCGGGGCACCGCGACCCAGTTGTCGTTCGATGCGGCATTGGCCAGCGTGGGCCTGAGCGAGAAGGACGTGAAGGTGATCAACCTCGATTTCAACGCAGCGGTTGCCGCGCTGGCGGCGAAGCAGATCGATGCGTCGTGGGGCAGCTCCGGGCTCACCGCCTTGCAGGCCAAGGGCCTGGCCGAGTTGCCACTGAACACCAAGGACCTCGGTGGTGCCGGCAGTGTGCAGTCGGTGCTGGTGGGTACCGGCAAGTTTGTCGACGGGCACCCGGAAGCCGTGGCGAAGCTGCTCAAGGCGCAGCAACAGGCGGTAGAGTGGCTGACTCAGGACAGCAACAAGGACGCCTACGTGCAACTGGTTTCGGGGCTGGCGAGCTATCCGCCGGTCATCCTGACTCAGGATCTGAAGGATCAGAACCTGAGTGAAGTGTTCCCGTCGACACTGGATCCGCTGTTCCTCGAAAACCTGCAGGGCAAGGTGGATCTGGCGGCGCAGCAGAAGCTGATCCGCAAGCCGTTCAAGGTGAACGAGTGGGTGGCGCCTGAGCTGGCGGCTGCGAAGCTCTGAGTGATGTGATCCTTCCCACGTTGAGCGTGGGAAGGATCCTTAAACCGCGACACTGATTTCCTGTTTATCCACCGCCACCAACGTCTCGATCATCGCCCGCGCCGCCGGTGACAGCCGGAATCCCGTGCGGCTCACAATCCCGCACCGCGCATTCATGCTTTCCAGATTCTGCGGCAGGTTGCGCCAGTGCAGCAGCGCCAGTGAGCCCTGGGCGATGTCCTCGACAAACGCCTCTTCAGTGCCCACGCCAATCGCGTTGGATTGCAGCACCACTTTCACCAGCGCCGGAAAATGCTCGGTCTCGATGGTGGGGGAAAAGTCGATCCGGCCGCTGAGGTTCGCCAGCAGTTTGCGAATGCCCGGCGGGATCAGCGTGGTCGCCAGCGGGTAGTCGAACATGTCGTTGGTCGACAGGCTTTCTTTGGCCAGCAGCGGATGCCCCGGCCGGCAGAAAAATACCCCGCGCTTGGGTGTCAGCGGCTGGGTCTGGAAGTTCGGGTCGGACTCGAAATGGCGGATGTCGGCGATGAAGAACTCGATCTCCTCGCGGCTCAGGGCGCGGCTGAGTTTTTCCCAGTTATCCACCTGAAAACAGGTGCGCACTTTCGGGTGCGCATTGATGAATTGCGCCACCGCATCCGGCACCAGTTTCACCGCCGGCGCCGGTCCGCAACCGAAGTGCAGTTCGCCGGCGTCGAGCTTGGTCATCTGCGTCACCTCGGCGCTGAGCAATGCCGCGCCCTGCACCAGGGTCAGGGCGTGTTGCAGCACCACCTGGCCTTCGGGCGTGGGGCGCAGATCCTTGTTGCCGCGATCCACCAGCACGCAGCCGAACTCCTGCTCCAGCCCTTGAATGCTGCGGCTGAACGCCGGTTGAGTGATGCCCATGGCATCGGCCGCGCGGACAAAACTGCGGTGTTCGTTGAGGGCGATGAAGTAGCGCAACTGGCGAAGATCCATATGCTTTTCCGGCATCCTAAAAATAGCTCGAAGGCATTTGCGACGAGGGTTGCTTGAGGTTTTAAATGCAAGCTCTTATTCCGTCAACGAAGCATGTGAATATCTATTAGATGTAAATGGAATATAGATAGAGCGTTGTTTCGCTGCCGTCCAACCGCAAGCAGTCGATGAGGGTCTACCCATGAGCAATGCCGCACTCGCTGTAAAACCCGCTGTCCACGCGCTGGAGATTCATCCGGTGGCCGGCCGTATCGGCGCCGAAATCCGTGGCGTGCACCTGTCCGGTGAGCTGGATGCCGCGACGGTTGAAGCCATTCAACAGGCGCTGGTGCAATACAAGGTCGTGTTCTTCCGCGAGCAGACTCAGCTCGACGATCAGCGCCAGGAAGCCTTTGCACATCTGCTCGGCGAGCCGGTGGCGCATCCGACTGTGCCGTCCCGCGAGGGCACTCGTTATCTCTTGGAGCTGGATGGCGCCGAAGGGCAGCGAGCCAACTCCTGGCACACCGACGTGACCTTCGTTGATGCCTACCCGAAAGCGTCGATCCTGCGCTCGGTGGTGGCTCCGGCATTCGGCGGCGACACCCTGTGGGCGAACACCGCGACCGCGTACAACGAACTGCCGACCGAATTGCGCGAGCTGGCGGACAAACTGGTGGCCGTGCACAGCAACGAGTACGACTACGCCGGGGCGAAGCCGGACGTGTCGGCTGAGAAGCTTGAGCGCTATCGCAAGATCTTCACCTCGACCGTCTACGAGACCGAGCATCCGGTGGTCCGCGTACACCCGATCAGCGGCGAAAAAAGCTTGCTGCTGGGGCATTTCGTCAAACGCATCAAGGGTTACTCCCAGGCTGATTCGGCGCACCTGTTCGGCTTGTTGCAGAGTCATGTGATTCGTCAGGAAAACACCGTGCGCTGGCGCTGGAAGGCCGGTGATGTGGCGATCTGGGATAACCGTTCGACGCAGCATTACGCGATTGATGATTACGGCACTCAGGACCGGGTGGTGCGTCGGGTGACGCTCAAAGGGGAAGTGCCGGTCGGGGCGAACGGGCAGCGTAGCCAGACCATCAAAGGGCGCGATTAAGATGATCGTTCCCACGCTTTGCGTGGGAATGCCTCAATGGACGCTCTGCGTCCGCTTTGGGACGCAGAGCGTCCCGGGCTGCATTCCCACGCGGAGCGTGGGAACGATCACTGTCACCAAACCCCGATCTGCACCATTTTCTCCGTCTCCGGCTCCCCATAACGAAACCGCTGCCCACGCAAATCAATCTCCTGATGACTGATCGTCGTGCGCCGCTTCAGCCCGCGCACCCACTCGAACAGATACCCCGCATGCTCCTCGCGCACCGCCGCATACGCCGGATCAGCGCCCAGATCCTGCAGCTCCTGCGGATCATTCAACAGATCGAAAAGCTGCGGCCGGAAGCCGTCGTACGCCAGGTATTTCCAGCGCTCGCTGCGCACCATGGTCATGCGACAACGGTCGATCGGCTGGCCCAGCCGCTCCCGTGCCGGGGCCTGGAAGGCGTAGTCGTATTCGCTGATCGCATAGCGGCGCCAGTCGGGATTCTCGCCGTGCAGCAGCGGAATCAACGAGCGACCTTCCAGTCGATGCTCCGCGCCCGTGACGCCCAGCGCTTCGAGAAAGGTCGGCACGCCGTCGATGGTTTCCGCCAGGCGTTCGTCCACCGTACCCCGTGTGATGTCCGCCGCCGCACGCGGGTCGCGCACGATCAATGGCACGCCCACCGCTTGCTCCAGCAAAAACTCCTTCTCCCCCAGCCAGTGATCGCCCAGGAAGTCGCCGTGATCGCTGGTGAACACGATCAAGGTGTCATCCCAGCGACCGTTGCTTTGCAGGAAATCGAACAGCCGCCCCAACTGGTCATCGACCTGTTTGACCAGGCCCATGTACGTCGGGATCACATTCTGTCGTACCGGATCTTTGGAGAAGTTCAGGCTTTCCTCATGCTGGCGAAAGGCCTGATAGACCGGGTGGTCGCTTGGAGAGGCATTACGTACCGGTTCGAGAATCGATTTCGTACTGTACAAGGTGTGGTACGGCGCCGGTACGATGTAGGGCCAGTGGGGTTTGATATAGGACAGGTGTAAAAACCACGGTTTTTCACCTTGCTCACCGATGAAGTCGATGGCTCGATTTGTAGTGTAGACAGTCTCTGAATGTTGCTCGGGAATTCGCGCCGGCAAATGGGCGTTGCGCATTTTCCAGCCGCTGAGAATTTCGCTGTTGTCACCTTCGGCAGCGTTGGCCCAGTCGTGCCAGGGGTTACGCCCCTCGAACCCCTGCTCGCGCAGGTAATGGGTGTACGGCGCGGATTCGCGTTTGTCATCGAACAGCGGGTCGTCGGGGAAGATGCCGTCGTGGCGAAAGTACGGCTCGAAGCCGACTTCATTCAGCACTTCGGCCTGTGCGCTTTCAGGGTTGATCGCCAGCCGCTGCAAGGCATCCACGTTGGCCGTGGCGTGGGTCTTGCCGACCAGCGCAGTACGAATGCCGTGGGGCCGCAGGTAATCGCCGATGGTCAGTTCTTCCAGCGGCAGCGGCACGGCGTTCCACGCCACCTGATGGCTGCTGACGTAACGCCCGGTGTAGGCCGACATCCGCGACGGCCCGCAGATCGTGCCTTGGGTGTAGGCGCGGCTGAAGCGCACGCCGGCAGCGGCCAGGCGATCGACGTTCGGGGTGTGCAGGTGCGGGTGGCCGTAGCAGGACAGGTAATCGCGGCGCAGTTGATCGCACATGATGTACAGCACATTGCGCACGGGGTTTTGCGGGTTGGACATGGGGTTCACCAGTCAGAAAGACAGGCGAGGTTTTTCGCTTTCGGCGAGGGTGTTCGGCAAGTGCATTCGGGGAATGCTTGTGATGCATGAAACGCATGGGCTCAGACGGCGAGGTTTGCCAGCGAGCACACCTCCTCATCCACCGCATCAATCGCCTTGATTTGCTCGATCATCGCCTCGGCCAATGGCGACAACCGATACCCGGCGCGACTGACAATTCCGTAGCGCGTGTACAGCTCCTCGAGATCATCCGCCAATCCCTCGATTTTTAAACACACCAGTTCACCCCGGGCCTGATGCAGCGCATCCGAATAGGCACCGACGATGCCGATCGCGTCGGAGCGCAGCACTACACCGAGCAGACTGGCGCTGTTCTCACACTCGACATTGGGTATGAAATCCGGGCGGCCACTGAGGTCGACGATGACCTTGCGCAGATTCGGCGGGCGAATGCTGACCGCCAGTGGATAACTCATCAATTGCTCGGCCGAGACCCGCTCAAAAGCAGCCAGCGGATGGCCGGCGCGGCAGCAGAAATGCCATTTGCGTGGCCGCAATCGGTAGGTCAGATAATCCGGATCCGCCTCGAAATGCCGGGTGTCGGCGACGAAAAATTCAAACTCTTCGCTCAGCAGCCGCTTGCTCAGGCTCTGCCAGTCATCGACCTGGTAATGCACCCGCGCTTTCGGGTATCGGCCGATGAAACTGCCGATCGCCCGTGGGATCAATCCAGCCGCCGGCGCCGGGCCGCAACCGAAGCGCAACTCTCCCGCCTCCAGCCCGTTGAACTGGCTGATCTCATTGGCCATTTGCTGGGCGCCGCTGACCAGTCGCCGTGCGTGTTCAAGCAGCACCTGGCCCTGTTTGGTCGGCGGCAATTCCTTGCGCCCGCGATCCACCAACTGGCAACCGACGCTGTGCTCCAGCGCCTGAATGCTGCGGCTGAATGCCGACTGCGACAGGTTCACCGCCTGCGCGCCCGCGACGAAGCTGCGTTGTTCGGCGAGGGCGATGAAGTGGCGGAGCTGGCGCAAGTCGATATGCATTTTTCACATAAAAAATATCCGGGAAATGCATTGGATATGCATTAGGTCGACTCCTTATAAAGGCAATCTCTTATGCAGTAAATCTTTGTAAAAACATAAATAAATAACTTAAAAGAATATGCGGCACAGAAGATGTCAGCGTGTTTTTTGACCAGGAGCAGCCCCATGAGTCCGTTGAACCTCGCTTCACCGCCGCCGCCACGACGGCTCAAACGCTTGCCTCTGGCCCTGTTGCTGGCGGGGAGTGCCAGCTGGAATCAGGGTTACGCCGATGAAGCTCAAAACCCTGTACCGACCCCGGCAGGCAAAAACGCCACCGCCACTTCGCAACTGGAGACCGTGACGGTCACCACTCGCCGTCGCGAAGAAAGTTCGCAGGATGTACCGACGCCGATGAGCGTGGTCAGCGGTCAGACTCTGGAGACGCAGCGGGTCTATCGGATTCAGGATCTGCAGCAACTGGTGCCCAGCGTCAACGTCGCCTACATGCATGCACGCCAGTCCAGCGTGTCAATCCGGGGCCTGGGCAACAACCCGGCCAGCGACGGTCTGGAAGGCAGCGTCGGCCTGTACATCGACAACGTTTATCTGGGCCGTCCGGGGATGGCGGTGTTCGACCTGATGGACATCGAACAGCTCGAAGTCCTGCGCGGGCCGCAAGGTACTTTATTCGGCAAAAACACCACCGCCGGGGTGATCAACATCAGCACCCGCGCGCCGAGTTTCACCCCGGAACGCAGCATCGAAACCTCGGTCGGCGAGGACGGTTATTTCCAGACCAAGGGCACGCTTTCCGGGCCGCTCAACGATCAATTGGCCGGGCGCATTTCCGCTTATCGCACCCGCAGCGACGGCGATATCAAAAACGAATTCAACGGTCATGACCTGAACGGCGGTTCCCGCGACGGCTTCCGAGCGCAGTTGCTGTTCAAGCCCAACGAAGATTTCAATCTGCGCTGGATCGGTGACTACAACGAAGAGGATTCCAGCGCCGGTACCCGCGTGCTGTACAACACCGGGCCGACCATCAACGGCGTCAACCTCTATCAGTCGCGGGCCAACGCCGCCGGCGCAACGCTGGTCAATGGCTCGCACCGCAAGGTCAATCTGGACAACGACCAGCACGTCACGGTGCATCAGGGCGGCACATCGGTGGAGGCTAACTGGACGCTGCCGAGCGACTTCACCCTGACGTCGATCAGCTCCTATCGCTTCTGGAATTTCACCCCGGCCAACGACGATGGCCTCAATGTCGCGGCGACCTACAACGCCGGGGTTTCCGTCGAGGACAAACAGTACTCGCAGGAATTTCGCCTCGCATCGCCCAAGGGTGAGTTCTTTGATTACGTGCTAGGCGCGTACTACTTCGGTTCGGATTTGGACAACAAATCCTTCGCCTATTACGGCCCGCAGGCCGACATCTGGAACGGCACGCCACGGGGCGCATTGGCCAACGTCGGCAGCGTCGGCAACGGTCACATCAAGACTGACAGTTTCGCCCTGTTCGCCCAAGGCACCTGGCACCTCACCGAGCGCCTGGATTTCACCGCCGGGGTGCGCGGCACCTATGAAGAGAAGAATGCCTGGGTCACTCGCGATGCACCGGTCGGTGGCGCCGCTGTCACCGGTGCAGCGGCCACTGCACGACGCGGACGTACCGGCGCTTACGACTCTGGCGATCTGAACCAGTACAGCTCCAGCCCATCCGGATTGCTCAACCTCAGCTATCGCATTACCGATGATCTGCTCGGCTACGCCACGCTGTCCCACGGCGAAAAATCCGGCGGGGTCAACCTCGTGGTCGGTTCCGCTCCGACCGCTGGCGCCGACTCGCTGCTGATCGGCACGGAGCGCGCCAACAACGCCGAGCTCGGCTTCAAGAGCACCCTGTGGGACCGCCGCCTGCAGCTCAACGCCAACCTGTTCTGGACTCAGGTCAACGCCTATCAGACCAACGCCTACGATGACGTCAACCGCGTGCAATACCTGACCAATGCCGGTTCTGTGCGCTCGCGTGGTGTGGAATTCGAAAGCACCGTGATCCCGCTGCGTGGCCTGACCCTGAACTTCAACGGCTCGTTCAACGACGTCAGTTACCTCTCGTACAAAGACGCGCCGTGCCCGCCGGAAGTCAGCCTGGCACCGGGGGCTCCGGCCTCTTGCGACCTCAGCGGTCATCAGGTCGTCGGTGCCTCGAAATGGATCGGCAACGCCAACGGCAAATACGAATGGAATCTGGCCAACGGGCTGCAACCTTACGTCACCGGCAGCTACGCATTTCGCTCCAAAGCGGTGGGCACCGTCGAGGATTCCGACTACGGCCAGATCCCGAGCTATGCGGTGGTCAATCTCTCCACCGGCCTGCGCGGCGATTTCAATCAGGGTCAGTGGGATGTCTCGCTGTGGCTGAAAAACGCCTTCGACAAAACCTACTACACGACCCTGTGGACCGGCGGCAACGGCGGTTATGAAGGCCTGCTCGGCACGCCGCGCACCCTCGGCGTCACCGGTCGCTACGACTTCTGATCGATCCTTCAAGGAGCTGCATCATGTTGCGCATCAAAACCGTTTTACCGGTGTTGTTGTCCGGCGCAGTGCTCAGTGCCGGAGCGCTCGCCGCGCCCAGCGTCTATCCCACAGGCGTCACCCGATACGACCCGGCCAAGGCCTTCAACCAATATGTGATCTTCAGCGGTGCCGACAAGCAGACGCACCTGATCGACATGAACGGCAACGAAGTGAAGAGCTGGTCTCAGGCCGGCTTCCCGTCAGCGATCATCGACCCGAAACTGGTCGGTGGTGAGCGCGGTCACGTCCTGCTGCAACTGAGCGACAAGGATCCGGGCAAGCTCGGTTCCGCCGGTAACGGCCTGGGTAATCAGAGTGTCGGCGAGCTGGACTGGAATGGCAAAGTCGTCTGGCAGTGGGGCGACAAGGCACCCGGTGGCGCTGCGCAACAGCATCACGACCAGCGTCGCCTGAGCAACGGCAACACCGTGGTGCTGGCGAACAAGGTGCACAAGGTCAAAGGCTTCAAAGTGCCCGAGGTGATCGACGATGCGATCTATGAAGTCAGCCCCGCAGGCGAGGTGAAATGGCAGTGGCTGGCGTCGGATCACTTGAACGAATTCGGTTTCACTGCCGAGCAATTGAAGCTGGTGCGTGCCAGTGAAAATCCGGATTACCTGCACATCAACAACCTCAGCCTGGTCGGGCCGAACAAATGGTTTGACTCAGGCGACAAGCGCTTCAATCCGGACAATCTACTGCTCGACTCACGCAACGCCAATTTCATCGCCATTATCGACAAACACAGCGGCAAAGTGGTCTGGCGCCTGGGGCCGAACCTGCCGCTGGCCAACCCGAAAACCGCGCAGAAAATACCGCGCCCGGTAGACCAGTTCGTCGGTCAGCATGATGCGCACATCATCCCGGCCGGGCTGCCTGGCGCCGGCAATCTGCTGGTGTTCGACAACCAGGGTTCGGCGGGTTATCCGAACGTCACGCTGGGGCTGATTTCCGGCTCGCGGGTGCTGGAAATCGACCCGGTGAAAAACGAAATCGTCTGGCAGTACAGCGCCGCCAATTCGAAGCAGCCGGGGTGGGCGTTCTACAGCTCGTTCATCAGCAGCGCGCGGCGTTTGCCCAACGGCAACACGTTGATCGACGAGGGCATGAACGGGCGGTTTTTCCAGGTAACGGCCAGCGGTGAAAACGTCTGGGAATACGTCAGCCCTTATCTGGGCAAGGCGCCGGGCAGCGATGCGATCAGCAACTGGGTGTATCGAGCACTGCCTGTGAGTTATGACTGGGTACCGGCCGGAACGCCGCGTTCGGAGACGGCAGTGATTGCGCCGGTAGTCAGTGTGCAACAGACCAACGCCAGCCGTTAGTTTAAATGCTATTAACACTCTTCAGATTCGAAATAAGTTATGAGCGACATGAATAGTGCATATAGCAATATCGTTGAAAAGTCGCGTGGACAATAAGTAAATGTCCAACCATCCTGAGTGTCGTGAGTTTCCAGGAGGAAACTTGCTCTCATCGGAAGACACTTATCCAACGATAAAGGAAATCTCGTTATGTCGAGCATTAATGGCAACTATGTAAACGCTAACGCTGGCGCCAAACTGACGATTACCGATGGCAACGACTCCAACGGCACCTTCAGCGGCAAATTCAGCCAGAACGGCGTGAACTACGACATCGCGTACGGTCACTACCACTTCCAGAACAGCACCGGGCAGCCTACGATCATTACTTTCGCGGCTCTGAATGACGGCACTGGCTATCAGTCCTGGACCCTGTTCTCGCCGGATCACAACTACTCGAAAGTTCGTGCGGTGGGTTCGCGCACCAACTTTGACGGTGATGTAGTCGGTCTGGCCGGGGAGTTTGTGAAGCAATAAGAAATTCTGTAAGTCGAAGGCCGATGCATTAAACATGCATCGGCCTTTTTATTTGCCTCTTGAAAAGTTCGTCAACTATCACCTTGGTATTAGTTGTCACTGAATGCCGGGGCGTCGATAACCCGATGCCTTGGATGAATACTTTTTATGCCGGGAAAGCATGTCGATTCTGGCGAATCGCTGGAAGCCTTGCGGGCCGTGGCTTTGGCGGAAATGACCGTTTTTTATATTCCATAAATATCTATCCATAACATGAAAGATTACTTTCGGAGATAAGCCTCTAGCCCAATGATTAACCCATCGATCACGCCGTGGGGGATTCAACAAGCGGCGCATCGGCTACGCGAAAAAACGCAAAGAGACCGCAGGGAGTAAATCAATGGGCAATGTCCAGACCGCCGCCAGTGCACAGGAGGTGCTGTGGCGCCAGGCGCCGAGCGGCGAGTTGGTCGATCTCGGCCGGCCCCATCGTGTGCCGTTGGGGCAACTGCGTTTGCAGCGCGCGCCCAGGGGCATTCTGAGCCGCCGCGAAACGATTCTGCTCGGCGTTCTGGCGCTGGTGGTGCATGGCGCGGTGATCTACTGGATCAATCAGCACCCGACGCCGGCGCTGCCGATCGTGCCGCCGGAAATTCCACCGATGACCATCGAGTTTTCGCGCCCGGCACCACCGGCACCACCTGTGGTTGTACCGCCGCCACCGGCACCTGTGGTCGAGCCACCGCCACCGGTGGAAGACGAACTGGCAACCAAGCCACCACCAAAACCGAAGCCGATTCCCAAGCCGAAACCGGTCGCCAAACCCGTACCAAAACCGGCCCCCAAAGCCGTCGAGCAACCCCCGGCTCCGCCACAACCGGCGGCCCCGGTCGCCGCACCAGCGCCACCTGCACCACCGGCGCCTGCTCCGGTGACCCCGGCCTCGGCCAACGCCGCGTACCTGAAGAACCCGGCGCCGGAATACCCTTCGCTGGCCCAGCGTCGCGGTTGGGAAGGCACGGTGTTGCTCCGGGTGCACGTACTGGCCAGCGGCAAACCGGGCGAGATCCAGATTCAGAAAAGCAGTGGCCGGCAACAGCTCGACGACGCGGCGCTGGACGCCGTGAAGCGCTGGAGTTTCGTGCCGGCCAAGCAGGGTGATGTCGCCCAGGACGGCTGGGTCAGCGTGCCCATCGATTTCAAGATTCATTAAACCGAAACCAATTTCGCGCTAAACGTTTACACGAGGGAACACATCATGACGTTACTGGCATCTCCACTGGAATCCATCGAAAGCGCGGTGATCTGGCTGCTGGTGGTCTTCTCTGTCGCCACCTGGGGCCTGGCATTGCTCAAGGCTGTGCAGTTCGGCCGGTTGAAGGCGCAGGATCGCAAATTTCACAAGCGCTTCTGGGCGGCGTCGAGTCTGGACTCCGCCGCCGAGTTGAGCGAAACCCAGCCCGGCGCGGCAGCGCGGGTGGCACAGGCCGGTTATGCGGCGATTCAAGTGGGCGAGGCGCCGCAGGCCAATGACCTGAGCCAGGCGATCAACCATCAGGATCGCCTCGAACGTGCCTTACGTCAGCAGATCGTCCGCGAGCGTCGTTCGCTGGAAACCGGTCTGGCGGTGGTTGCGAGTATTGGCAGCACCTCGCCGTTCATTGGTCTGTTCGGCACGGTGTGGGGAATCATGGAAGCGTTGAAAGGCATCAGCGCGGCAGGCTCGGCGAGTCTGGAAACGGTCGCAGGTCCCATCGGTGCAGCGCTGGTCGCCACCGGGGTGGGGATCGCGGTCGCGGTGCCGGCGGTGCTGGTTTACAACTACTTTTTGCGTCGTCTGAAACTGACGGCGGCGGACCTGGACGACTTTGCCCACGACTTCTACAGCCTGGCGCAAAAGAGTTCGTTCCGCGTGCTGATCCACCCGACCGCGCACAAGGCTGCGGCCCAGGGCAACGCAACAAAAGTGAAGGAGGCGTCCTGATATGGCCTTCTCCACGCAAGACAGCGACGAGGTGCTGAGCGAGATCAACGTGACGCCGCTGGTCGACGTGATGCTGGTGCTGCTGGTGGTGTTCATCGTCACCGCGCC
Source organism: Pseudomonas sp. GW821-FHT09E04 (assembly GCF_059416185.1). Classification (NCBI taxonomy): domain Bacteria; kingdom Pseudomonadati; phylum Pseudomonadota; class Gammaproteobacteria; order Pseudomonadales; family Pseudomonadaceae; genus Pseudomonas; species Pseudomonas sp. GW821-FHT09E04. The sequence continues at coordinate 535,835 of NZ_JBWKOR010000005.1, read as the reverse complement.
GCTGCTGACCAACGCGATACCGATCAACCTGCCGAAGACCGAAGCGGTGGCGCCGGTCGAGCAGAAAGACCCGTTGGTGGTGAGTATCGACGGTGCTGGAAAACTGTTTATCAACAAGGACGAAATCCAGCCGGACCTGCTGGAGTTCAACCTCAAGTCGGCCAAGGCCAAGGACCCGGAAGTGCGCGTGCAATTGCAGGCTGACGACGGGGTGAATTACGGCGAAGTGGCGCGAGCCATGGCTTCGATTGAGCGGGCAGGCATCACCAAACTGTCGGTGATCACTGCACGATAAGGGTTTCACGTTTTTCCGGGGCCGTCTCCTTGGCAGGGTGCGGCCCCTTTTTTTGCCCGAGGATTTATATTCTTTTCAGGTCTTAATAAATAGCTTCTTATTCCTTAACGAATATAAATCCCGTCCCTATACTCCTTCAGGAACAGACACGACGCAGGAGAGCTCCCCCATGCGCAACGAATCAATCCGCTATCTGATTGTGCCGGGCTGGCAAGGATCGCCAGAAGATCATTGGCAAAGCCACTGGCAGAACAGCCTGCCGAACAGCGCGCGGGTGGAGCAGGCCGACTGGCTGACGCCGCGTCGTGAAGACTGGGTCGCGGCGCTGGCCGAGGCGATTGCCGCCGACAGCACGCCGGTGATCCTGATCGCCCACAGCTTGGGTTGCATCACCGTGGCGCACTGGGCGGCCACCGCGCCGTTGCAGCATTTGCGTCAGGTGCGCGGTGCGCTGCTGGTCGCGCCTGCGGATGTAGAACGTCCGGCCTGCGTGCCGGCACTGCGCAATTTCGCACCGATTCCGACCGACCTGCTGCCGTTCCCGAGCCAGGTCGTCAGCTCCGACAACGACGCCGCCGTCAGTGCACCGCGTGCCTTGGAGCTGGCACGCAACTGGGGTGCCGAGGCGGGAATTCTCGCGGGTGCCGGCCATATCAACGTGAAGTCCGGGCATCAACGCTGGGAGCAGGGATTCGCTTATCTGTATCGCCTGCAAAACCGCATGGAACACCACGCCCGGCGTCGTGCCTGACCATTTTTATTTTTTCAGCGCCCCCGTCTCCCGGCGATTTGGGGCGGGAGTCTGCCATGAGTTTCGAAACCTTCGGTCAGCCGTTGCTGACCTTTCCCGATGCGGAAAAAAGTCCCCTGAGCATTCGCGCGAAGGCGCTGGTGTTCGTCGATCCACGCTCGCGCCAGCTGCGCGAGGAAATGGCCCAACTCGCACCGCGCTCGATTTCGGTGTTGATTCGCGGCGAGACCGGTACCGGCAAGGAATTGCTCGCCCGCCATATCCACCGCGCCAGTGATCGCAGCGGCTTGTTTGTCTCGGTCAATTGCGGGGCGATCAGCCCGACGTATGCCGATGCCGAGTTGTTCGGCTACGCCGCCGGCAGTTACAGCGGCTCGGCCAGCAGCCGCGCCGGCTGGTTCGGTTCGGCCAACGGCGGCACGTTGTACCTGGATGAAATCGGCGACCTGCCGCTGCCGATCCAGATCAAGTTGCTCGCCGCGCTGGAAAACCACGAAGTCACCCGCGTCGGTGCCCATCAACCGAGCCCGGTGGATGTGCGCCTGGTGGCGGCGACCAGCATCGATCTGGCCCAGGCGGTGGCGGCGGGGAAATTCCACGAGCGGCTCTATCACTATCTCAGCGAGGGGCATCTGGAACTGCCGGCGTTGCGCGCGCGGGTCGGCGATATTCTGTCGTTGGCCGAGTACTTCCTCGGCATCTACAGCCAGCGCCTGGATCTGCCGGTGCCGCTGATCAGCGAAGCGGCGCAGGAGGTGCTGGAGCAACACAGTTGGCCGGGCAACACTCGGGAGCTGGAGAACGTCATTCATTTTGCGTTGCTGGTGAGCACTGGCGAGGAAATTCTGCCAGAGCACCTGAACCTGCCCGAGGTGTCTGGGACGCTGGTTCAGATCGAACGTCAGGTGGCGAGCATCACTGCCAAAGGGACAGCCGAGGAACGTAAGGCATTGAAAAAATTACTGTTGAGCCTGGGCGAGGCGTTGTAACCATTTTGTTCAACATGAACAAAATGGAATATGAAGCTGAATAAACGTTATTGTCCGGGAATAAAAAATCCCGGTATTGTCCGCTTCACGCCAGCAGTAGCACATCGCTGGCACACGTATTAATGCCGTCGTCGATGACGACCGATTTTCGATAAGGACACTGCATGAAAAAGGTTCTGTTGTTTACCGCATTGGCGGCTGCTCTGACGGCTTCCCTGGCGCAGGCCGGCGAGAAACTGGTTGTCGCGGCGACCCCGGTTCCGCACGCCGAGATCCTCGAACTGATCAAACCGACCCTCGCCAAAGAAGGCGTGGATCTGGAAATCAAAGTCTTCACCGACTACGTACAGCCGAACGTACAGGTTGGCGAGAAGCGTCTGGACGCCAACTACTTCCAGACCCTGCCGTACCTGAACAGCTTCAACCAGGGTAAATACAAGGACGACAAAGCCAAGTACCTGGTGACCGTGCAAGGCGTTCACGTGGAACCGTTCGGTGGCTACTCGAGCAAGTACAAGACCCTGGCCGAGTTGCCGGACGGCGCCACCATCGCCATTCCGAACGAAGGCAGCAATAGCGGTCGCGCACTGATCCTGCTGCAGAAAGCCGGCCTGATCGAACTGAAAGATCCGAAGAACGCCCTGGCGACGCCAAAAGACATCGCCAAGAACCCGCACAACTTCAAGTTCAAGGAACTGGAGTCGGCCCTGCTGCCGCGTGTTCTGAAAGAAGTCGATCTGGACATGATCAACACCAACTACGCGCTGGAAGCCAAGTTGAACCCGACCAAGGACGCCCTGGTGATCGAAGGTGCTGATTCGCCTTACGTGAACTTCCTGGTGGCCCGTGAGGACAACAAGAACAGCGACGCGATCCAGAAGCTGGCCAAGGCCCTGACCAGCCCGGAAGTCAAAGCGTTCATCGAGAAGAAGTACAACGGCGCGGTACTGCCGGCGTTCTGATCTGACGCAGCAACACAACCCCTTCAGGTATGAAAACGCCGATGGCCAGTGATGGTCATCGGCGTTTTTGTGTGTGCGGGTGAGGGGTTTTTAAGCTCACGCTATCCCGGTCTTCAACGCCCGGCGCAACGCCACCAACAATTTCACAATCTCATGCGGATCCAGTCGCTGCGGCACTTTTACGTCCATGTTCTCTTCCTTGTTATGGGGTTCGGCCGAGGGAGTCTGGCCAAAAGCTGTTCGTCCTTGGAGGGCTTTGATGAAAAAAAGATCCGTCCTACAGCGCTGGGGACAATAGCCTTCCTCCTCCTTCCCGGCAAACCCGTCGATTAGTTTTTTGTGTGATATCAATATGCTTTATCGGTATTTAAATTCTTCTTTTTATACCTTTAAAGTCGGTGCCTGCCGGACAGCTATCCGCTGCCCATGGACTGCACCACCGTCGCTTACCGAGCGGCGTCAGGATGTTTCATGAACTTCGATTACGCATTTATCCTCAGCACCCTGCCGGCGTTTCTCAAAGCCGTGGGCGTGACGCTGCAGGTCGGTTTGATCGCCATCGGCACCTCGCTGCTGGTGGCGTTGCTCAATGCGACGATTCTGGTGTTCCGCACGCCTTACCTGCAAAAGCTGGTCGGGCTGTATGTGGAGCTGGCGCGCAACACGCCACTGCTGATCCAGTTGTTCTTCGTCTACTTCGCCTTGCCGGCACTGGGGATCAAGGTTTCCGGTTTCACGGCGGCGATCATCACCATGACTTTTCTCGGCGGCGCCTACCTCACCGAAGTGCTGCGCGCCGGCGTCGATGCGGTGCCTCAGGCGCAACTGGAGTCCGGCCGTTCCATCGGCTTGTCCCACGGTCAGTTGCTGCGCTACGTGATCCTGCCGCAAGCGGGGATCCTCAGCCTGCCGTCGCTGTTCGCCAATTTCATTTTCCTGCTCAAGGAGACCACCGTGGTCTCGGCCGTGGCGGTGCCGGAGATTCTCTACACCACCAAGAGCTACATCGCGCTCTACTACAAAACCTACGAAATGCTCGCCGTGCTGACGCTGATCTGCGTGCTGTTGTTCCTGCCGCTGTCGCTGCTGTTGAGCCGTCTGGAAAGGAGGCTCCAGCATGGCCAGTTCGGGTCTTGAACTGCTCTGGGTGTCGTTGCCGCAATTGGCAAAAGGCGCCGGGCAAACCCTGTCGATCTCGTTCCTCAGCATCGCCATCAGTACCTTCGGCGGCGTGCTCTACGGTGTGCTGCGCACGCTCAACGTGACGTGGCTGAACGCGGTGCTGCGAATTTATCTGGAGCTGTTCCGGGCGATTCCGGTGCTGGTCTGGTTGTACCTGCTGTTTTTTGGCTTGCCGATTTTCTTTGGCCTGAGCCTGCCGAGTTTCTGGTGCGCGGTGCTGGTGCTGTCGCTGTGGGGCGCCAGCGAGGTCGGCGAAGTGGCGCGCGGTGCGCTGCATTCGTTGCCGCGCGGGCAGCGTGAAGCGGGGCTGTCGATCGGTCTGAACGCGGCGCAGCTCTATGGCTACGTGCTGTTGCCCCAGGCGCTGAAACGCATGACGCCACCGACCATCAACGTCTACACGCGGATCATCAAGACCAGTTCGCTGGCGGTGCTGATCGGCGTGGTGGATGTGATCAAGGTTGGCCAGCAGATCATCGAGCGCACCTACGAATCGGTGCTGATCTACGGCGCGCTGTTCCTGTTTTTCTTTTTCATCTGCTACCCGCTGTCGGCCGCCTCGCGCGTGCTGGAGCGGCGCTGGACGCAAGCATGAGCGCATTGATCGAGTTTCAGGGTTTCAACAAATTCTTCGGCGAACAGCAGGTGCTCAAGGGCATCGACCTGCAAGTGAAATCCGGTGAAGTCATCGTCATCCTTGGCCCTAGCGGTTGCGGAAAAAGCACACTGCTGCGTTGCCTGAACGGTCTGGAAACCGCCCACAGCGGTCACTTGAAATTCGCCGGCCGAGAGCTGCTGGACAAGGCCACCGACTGGCGTGAAATCCGCCAGCAGATCGGCATGGTGTTCCAGAGTTATCACCTGTTTCCGCACATGAGCGTGCTCGATAACTTGCTGCTCGGCCCGCTCAAGGTGCAGAAACGCGAACGCCGCGAAGCACGGCAGCAAGCCGAAGCATTGCTCGAACGCGTTGGTCTGCTGGACAAGCGCGATGCCTTTCCCCGGCAACTTTCCGGTGGTCAGCAGCAACGCATCGCCATCGTCCGCTCGTTGTGCATGAACCCGCGAGTGATGCTCTTCGATGAAGTCACCGCTGCCCTCGATCCGGAGATGGTCAAGGAAGTGCTGGAAGTGATTCAGGGCCTGGCCCGCGAAGGCATGACCCTGTTGATCGTCACCCACGAAATGGCCTTCGCCCGCGCGGTGGCCGATCGCATCGTGTTCATGGATGCCGGGCGCATCCTTGAACAGAACCCGCCCGAGCTTTTCTTTACGAACCCGCAAACCGCACGCGCGCAGCAGTTCCTGGAGAAGTTCTCCTACGTTGAAGCACTGCCCACAACGACTCAAACCAAGGAACTGGAACTGCCATGAAAACTGCCAAAGCTCTATTTGCATTACCGCTGATCAGCCTCGCTCTGCTGGCCGGCTGCAACAAGACCGAAGAACCGGCCAAGCCGAAAGTCGCCAGCGAAAGCACCGCGCCGGCCGGTTATCTGGACAAGATCAAGGCCCGCGACAAACTGATCGTCGGCGTATTCACCGACAAACCGCCGTTCGGTTTTGTCAATGAAGCCGGTCGCTATGTTGGCTTCGATACCGACATCGGCCGTCAATTCGCCAAGGATCTGCTGGGCGATGAAAACAAGGTCGAGTTCGTGGCCGTGGAGCCGGCGAGCCGCATTCCGTTCCTGCAAAGCGACAAGGTCGACCTGATCCTCGCCAACATGACCGTGACCCCGGAGCGCAAGGAAGCGGTGGAATTCACCAACCCGAACCTGAAAGTCGCGGTGCAGGCGTTGGTGGCTCAGGGCAGCGAAGTGAAGAAACTGGATGACCTGGCGACCCGCACCACCATCGTCACCACCGGCACCACTGCCGATATCTGGCTGACCAAGAATCACCCGGACTGGAAACTGCTGAAGTTCGAGAAAAACTCCGAGTCCCTGCAAGCCCTGGCCAACGGCCGTGGCGATGCTTACGCGCAGGACAATCTGGTGCTGTTCAGCTGGGCCAAGCAGAACCCGGGCTACCGCGTGCTGGATGAAAAACTCGGTGCCGAAGCCCCGATTGCACCGGCGGTGAAGAAGGGCAACATCGAATTGCGCGATTGGGTGAACACCGAGCTGGCCAAGCTGGGTGAAGAGAAATACCTGCTCAAGCTGTATGACCAATATGTGCGTAAAGAGCTGAGTGATGACACCAAGCCTGAGAGCGTGATTGTTGAGGGTGGGAAGTGGCAGGGCTAAGCCGATGATCGTTCCCACGCATGCGTGGGAACGATCGATCAACAAGCTAATCCGGCCAGTTCCACGCCGGCTCATCCAGCACCCTCTGCCCGACGATCCCGGTCTGGCCGAGGGTTTTTTCCAGCACGATGCAATTGCATTCCTCATCTTCCTGCAATGCCGAAATCAATCGCCGTGCGTGTGAAACCACCCACACCTGACACTCCTGCGATGCGCGAATGATCAACCGCGCCAGCGCCGGCAACAGATCCGGATGCAGACTGGTTTCCGGTTCGTTCAGCACCATCAGCGACGGCGGGCGTGGCGTCAGCAGTGCGGCGACCAGCAGCAGATAACGCAGCGTGCCGTCCGACAACTCTGCCGCCGACAGCGGTCGTAACAACCCTTCCTGAAAAAACTCGATGGCAAAGCGTCCGCCCGCCAGCGGCGCGATGTTCAACCGTGCGCCGGGAAACGCATCGCTGATCGCGGCCTGCAACGCCTCGGGGTCGCCGATTTCGCGGATGGTCTGCAAGGCTGCCGCCAGATCCCGGCCATCGTGATGCAGCACCGGCGTGCGCGTGCCCAGTTGTGGCTGGCGCACCGGGGCGTCGGCGTCGCTGCGAAAGTGATCGTAGAAGCGCCAGCGGCGGATGAACTCGCGCATCTGGAACACTTCCGGCGAGGTGCGCAGGCTACCGACCTGATCGAACAGGCTGTCGAATGTCGGCGTGTGCTGGGCCATGACATCCCAGGTGCGACCATCACGGGTACGAATCATTGGCCCGTCGCGGTCCACCAGCAAGCTGGCAGGTCGATAGAGCGGCCCGGCCCAGATGCATTCCCGCTTGATTTGCGGATCAAGGCTGAAGCGCGAAGGGGTCGGTACACGGTCTCCAGGCAGCATGAAATGCCCGTTGGAGTCGGGGAGCCCGAGGCTGATCGAGTAACTGAAATCCTCTCCGGCAAACCCCAGCCGCAGACGTTTCACACCCTGGCGGACCGTCGATTGAATCGGCACTTCGCCATTGCGCATGCGCCGGCTGATGGTTTCCGGCCCGGCCCAGAACGTCGAGTCCAGCCCGCCCTCACGGGCCAGCGCATTGACCACGCCGCCCTGAGCGGTTTCCGCCAGCAGTCGCAGCGCCCGGTAAAGATTGGACTTGCCGCTGCCGTTGGGGCCGGTGATCAGGTTCAGCCGACCCAGCGGGATTACCAATTTATTGATCGAGCGGTAATTGGCTACCGCGAGGGTCTTGAGCATGAAAATCCTTCTTGGGTGCCCCGAATTCCGGGTCAGGATACCTGCTGCACATAAATGCATATATCGCCCGGACGAAGGTTGAACCCTGTTCTAAGCTCACAGTCGTACCGTCACTTGCACGTTCGTACACAGGAAGGAGTCTGCATGGCGAGTCCCGGATTGAAAACAGCGGTGATGCTGAGCCTGCTCGCTTTGCTCGCGGCCTGCAGCGAAAAGAAGCCACCTCAGGAATACCTGCCACGGGTCTTTGTACAAGAGGTCAAACCCGCGGACTTCGCGGCGTCCGTGACCCTCACCGGTGACGTTCAGGCGCGGGTACAGACCGAATTGTCGTTCCGGGTCGGCGGCAAGATCATCCAGCGCATGGTCGATGTCGGTGACCGCGTTTCGGCCAAACAAGTGCTGGCCAAACTCGATCCCAAGGACTTGCAGACCAACGTCGACTCCGCCCAGGCCCAGGTGCTGGCCGAGCAGGCGCGGGTCAAACAGAGCGCCGCCGCATTCGTCCGGCAGCAGAAACTGTTGCCCAAGGGTTACACCAGCCAGAGCGAATACGATTCCGCACAAGCCGCATTGCGCAGCAGCCAGAGTGCCTTGAGCGCGGCCCAGGCGCAGTTGGCCAATGCCAGGGATCAACTGAGTTACACCGCGCTGATCGCCGATGCACCCGGCATCATCACCGAGCGTCAGGCCGAAGTCGGCCAGGTGGTTCAGGCCACCGCGCCGATTTTCAGCCTGGCCCGGGACGGCGACCGCGACGCGGTGTTCAACGTTTACGAATCGCTGCTGGCCGAGCGCCCGGCGGAGCGTTCGATTGTCGTCAGCCTGCTCGACAACCCGCAAATCAAGACCACCGGCACTGTTCGTGAAATCACCCCGGCGGTGTCGGCGCAGTCCGGCACGGTGCAGGTCAAAGTTACCCTCGACAGTCTGCCGCAGGGCATGCAGCTCGGTTCGGTGGTCAGCGCCACCGCCAAGGGCAGCGGCAAATCGGCGGTGGAATTGCCATGGTCGGCCCTGACCAAAAACATCAGCGAACCTGCGGTGTGGATGGTGGACGACAAGGGTGAGGCGCAACTGCACAACGTCACCGTCGGCCGCTACCTGACCGGGCACGTGATTATCAGCGCCGGCCTCACGGGCGGCGAGAAAGTGATCATTGCCGGCGGCCAACTGCTGCATCCGGGGATGAAAGTCGAGATCGCCGAGAACACCTACAAGGATCTGCAATCGGGAGCGCAGCCATGAAGCCTTTGTGGGTGATGTCGATCGGGCTGCTGCTGGGTGCCTGTTCCAAGAACGAGCCACCGCCGGAGCCGGTGCGCCCGGTGCTGTCGATCAAGGTCGAAGCGCTGAGCGAGGAAAACCTCGGCCGTTTCGCCGGCAGCATTCAGGCGCGCTACGAGAGCAACACCGGTTTTCGCGTCGGCGGGCGCATCGCCAGCCGCAACGTCGATGTCGGCGCCGAGGTGCAGAAGGGCACCTTGCTCGCCACCCTCGATCCGTCCGACCAGCAGAACCAGTTGCGTTCGGCCCAGGGCGATCTGGCGAAAGTCGAAGCACAACTGATCAACGCCCAGGCCAACGCTCGGCGGCAGCAGGCGCTGTTTGATCGCGGCGTCGGCGCCCAGGCGCAACTGGACATCGCCACCACTGATCTGAAGACCACCCAGGCGTCCCTCGATCAGGCGCGGGCGGCGGTCAACCAGAGCAAGGATCAGCTCGGCTATACCGAGCTGCGCTCCGACCATAAAGCCGTGGTCACCGCATGGAACGCCGAAGCCGGTCAGGTGGTGACGGCCGGCCAGCAAGTGGTGACGCTGGCGCAACCGGATATCAAGGAAGCGGTGATCGATCTGCCGGACACGCTGGTCGACCAGATTCCCAGCGACGTGGTGTTTCTGGTGGCCGGGCAACTCGATCCGAGCATCAACACCACGGCCGTCATCCGTGAAATCGAACCTCAGGCGCAAAGCGCCACCCGTACCCGCCGCGCGCGTTTGACGCTGGCCTCAACGCCGCCCGGATTCCGCCTCGGTACGGCGATCAGCGTGACCCTCAGTTCGGCGATCAAGCCGCGAATCGAATTGCCCGCGACAGCCTTGCAGGAGGCCGACGGCAAAACCCGGATCTGGGTGATCGACCCGCAAAACAAAACCGTTGCCCCGCGTGACGTCAGCGTGACCAGCCGCACCGACAGCACCGTGGTGCTGGCCGGTGGGGTCAAGTCCGGCGAGCGTGTGGTCAGCGCCGGCGTCAACAGCCTCAAACCCGGACAAGCCGTGAAACTCGACGAGGACAGTCAATGAAAGGGTCTTTCAATCTTTCCGAATGGGCCCTCAAGCATCAGTCGTTCGTCTGGTACCTGATGTTCGTCGGGCTGCTGATGGGGGTGTTCTCGTACATCAATCTGGGGCGCGAGGAAGACCCGTCGTTCACCATCAAGACCATGGTGATCCAGACCAAGTGGCCGGGTGCGACCCAGGAAGAAACGCTCAAGCAGGTCACGGACCGCATCGAGAAAAAACTCGAGGAACTCGATTCCCTCGACTACGTGAAAAGCTACACGCGCCCCGGCGAGTCGACGGTCTACGTCTATCTGCGCGACACCACCAGCGCCAAGGACATTCCGGAAATCTGGTACCAGGTGCGCAAGAAGATCAACGACATTCGCGGCCAGTTTCCCCAGGGCATTCAGGGGCCGGGATTCAACGACGAGTTCGGTGATGTCTTCGGTTCGGTCTATGCGTTCACGGCCGACGGCCTGACGATGCGTCAGTTGCGCGACTATGTGGAGCAGGCCCGCGCCGAGATCCGCGGTGTGCCGGGGCTGGGCAAGATCGAAATGATCGGCCAGCAGGACGAAGTGCTGTACCTGAACTTCTCGACCCGCAAACTGGCGGCGCTGGGCATCGACCAGCGTCAGGTGGTGCAGAGCCTGCAATCGCAGAACGCCGTGACCCCGGCAGGTGTGATCGAGGCCGGACCGGAACGCATTTCGGTGCGCACCTCCGGGCAGTTCGCCTCGGAAAAGGATCTGGCCGAGGTCAATCTCAAGCTCAATGACCGCTTCTATCGTCTGGCCGACATCGCCGAGATCAGTCGCGGTTATGTCGACCCGGCAACGCCGGAGTTCCGCTTCGACGGCAAGCCGGCCATTGGCCTGGCCATTGCGATGCAGAAGGGTGGCAACGTTCAGGCATTCGGTAAGGCCCTGCACGCGCGCATCGATGAACTCACCGCCGACCTGCCGGTGGGGGTTGGCGTGCACACGGTTTCCGATCAGGCCGTGGTGGTGGAAGAGGCGGTCGGTGGCTTCACCAGTGCGCTGTTCGAAGCGGTGGTCATCGTGCTGGTGGTGAGTTTCATCAGCCTCGGCGTGCGTGCCGGGCTGGTGGTGGCGTGCTCGATCCCGTTGGTGCTGGCGATGGTGTTTGTGTACATGGAGTACAGCGGCATCACCATGCAGCGGATTTCTCTGGGGGCATTGATCATCGCCCTCGGGTTGCTGGTGGACGATGCGATGATCACCGTGGAGATGATGGTGACGCGTCTGGAGATGGGCGAGAGCAAGGAGCAGGCGGCGACGTTCGCCTACACCTCCACAGCGTTTCCGATGCTCACCGGTACGCTGGTGACAGTGGCCGGTTTCGTGCCGATTGGTCTCAACGCCAGCTCCGCCGGTGAGTACACCTACACGCTGTTCGCGGTGATCGCGGTGGCAATGATCGTGTCGTGGGTGGTGGCGGTGTTCTTCGCACCGGTGATCGGCGTGCACATCCTCAGCACCAACGTAAAACCCCATGAAGCCGAACCCGGACGCATCGGGCGGGCGTTCAATGGCGGTCTGCTGTGGTGCATGCGCAATCGCTGGTGGGCGATCGGCATCACGGTGTTGTGCTTCGTACTGGCAGTGTTCTGCATGCGCTTTGTGCAGAACCAGTTCTTCCCGTCGTCCGATCGTCCGGAAATTCTGGTCGATCTGAACCTGCCGCAAAACGCCTCGATCGATGAAACCCGCAAGGCCGTCGACAAGCTCGAAGCCTCGCTCAAGGGCGACCCGGACATCGTGCGCTGGAGCACTTACATCGGCCAGGGCGCAATCCGTTTCTACCTGCCGCTGGATCAGCAACTGCAGAACCCGTACTACGCGCAACTGGTGATCGTCAGCAAAGACTTCAAGGCCCGTGAAGCCTTGAGCCAGCGCCTGCGTGATCGTCTGCGCAAGGATTTCGTCGGCATCGGCAGTTACGTGCAAGCCCTGGAAATGGGCCCGCCGGTGGGCCGTCCGATCCAGTACCGGGTCAGCGGCAAGGACGTCGATCAGGTGCGCAAGCACGCCATCGACCTGGCCACCGAACTGGACAAGAGCCCGCACATCGGCGAGATCATTTACGACTGGAACGAACCCGGCAAAGTCCTGCGCATCGACATCGCTCAGGACAAGGCGCGTCAGCTCGGCCTGTCATCGGAAGATGTGGCCAACCTGATGAACAGCATTGTCAGTGGCTCGCCGCTGACCCAGGTCGACGACGATATCTACCTGATCAACGTGGTCGGTCGCGCGGTGGATTCCGAACGCGGTACACCGGAAACCCTGCAAAACCTGCAGATCGTCACGCCCAACGGCACGTCGATTCCGCTGCTGGCCTTCGCCACGGTGCGATATGAACTGGAGCAGCCGCTGGTGTGGCGTCGCGACCGTTTGCCGACCATCACCATCAAGGCCTCGGTGCGCGATGAAATCCAGCCGACCGATCTGGTGAAAGTCCTCAAGCCCACCATCGATGCCTTCGCGGCCAAACTGCCGGTGGGCTACAAAGTCGCCACTGGCGGTACGGTCGAGGAGAGCGGCAAGGCGCAGGGGCCGATTGCCAAGGTCTTGCCGCTGATGCTGTTCCTGATGGCGACCTTCCTGATGATCCAGTTGCACAGCGTGCAGAAGCTGTTCCTGGTGGCCAGTGTCGCGCCGCTCGGGCTGATCGGCGTGGTGCTGGCGCTGGTGCCGACCGGTACGCCGATGGGCTTCGTGGCGATCCTGGGGATTCTGGCGCTGATCGGCATCATCATCCGCAACTCGGTGATCCTCGTGACGCAGATCGAAGAGTACGAGCAAAAAGGCTACGCGCCCTGGGATGCGGTGGTGGAAGCGACCGAGCACCGGCGCCGGCCGATCCTGCTCACCGCGGCGGCGGCGAGCATGGGCATGATCCCGATCGCCCGGGAAGTGTTCTGGGGGCCGATGGCCTACGCGATGATCGGCGGGATCGTGATTGCGACGTTGCTGACGCTGCTGTTTCTGCCGGCGCTGTATGTGGCCTGGTACAAGATTCGCGAGCCGAAGAAGGACGCCTCGTCATCGGCACAGTGAGTGCGCTTGTTACATATTTGCGAAGGGCCTGACTTACAGCGTCGGCGTATTCGGTTAACGTCCCTCCTCCTTTAGGAGAAGGGACGTCTGATGCTTACCGTTACTTGCTGGCTGCGCGCGTTATTGCTGATTGCCGGTTTATGCCTGTCGTCCCTGTCGTGGGCCGACACGCTATTGGAAAACTCGTTGTGGCGCGTGCAACTCGATCCGGCAACGCTGGCTGTCCGTATCACTCCTGTGGGCCGGGAGACGGTGCAGGCGTCGACGGGGATTGCCCCGCACAAGGTCAGTCAGTTGATCAGGCGCGACAACCGCGTCGACTGGCAATGGGATGACGGAGCCTGGACCCTCAGCGCCACGCTCGATCAACGTGATCTGTCCTTCTCGATCACGGCGCGTGAGCCCGCAGAACTGGAGTTTCTCCGTCAGCCCGCCAGCGCGATGGGCAAGGGGCTGATCTGGCCTCTGGCCGAGGGGCACTACGTGCCGCGCGGCGATCCGGTGTGGCATTCGTTTCTTTTGAATCAGGGCGAATTCAATACCACGCAGGATCTGAGTTTGCCGCTTTGGGGGGTTGAACATGATGGATTCAGCCTGCATTGGCTGATGTCCAATCCCTACAACAATCGACTGCTGCTCAGCGCCGAAGGCAAGACTCTGGCGCTGTCCGCCCGGCATCGCTTCACCTCACTCGATCCGTCGACGCCATTGACGTTCACGCTGTTTCTCGGGGCAACCGACCCGTTGGCCGGCGCCAAGCGCTATCGGCAATGGCTGATCGATAACGATCGTTATGAAGCCTTGAGCAGCAAATTCACGAAAACACCTGAGGCGAGGCGACTGCCGGGCGCCAGTCATCTGTACCTGTGGGGTAACGACCTGCTGGGAGCCAAAGATGTGCGCAGTTGGTCTGTGCTGCTCGACACCTTGCGCGGTGGGGGCTCACTGGCCAGTGAGCTGAAAGCGGGAATGGATCGTGAGGCGTTGCAGATCCTTGCCACTGGCGGGGAGTTGAACCGCTATCAGAAAACCGTACTTTTGCGCAGTCTCAATCACGCCCTGAATACTCTGGCGCGCAAGACCTGGCAGGCCCGGGCCGTGCCGGACATGCAGGCTCTGGTCAACGGTTACGCTGATGTGCGCGCACAAGTGGCAGCCCACCTCGGTGAGGCGCTGACGCCTGAACCCGAGCGCTGGGGCAGCACCTTGTCGCTGGATACGATCAAGCAATTACAGAACGCCGGGCTGTCCCGTTTGTGGTTGGGACTGGGTGAGGGCTGGGAGGGTGGCCTCTGGCACCCCGAGACGATCAAGGCCGGCGTGGCGGCGGGTTATCTGATCGCGCCGTACGACTCTTATGAGACGGCGCTGAGCCGTAGCGAGAACCCTGATTGGACCACCGCACACCTGGGGGACAAGGCAAATCTTGAGTGCGCAATCGTGAAGAGCGACGGAACGCTGAAAAGCGGCTTCCAGCAATCGGGGCATTACACCGACCCCCGTTGCGTGCGACCGCTGCTTGAGCAGCGGGTCGCGGCCATTCGCGACGCCGCCGGTTTCAACAGCTGGTTTCTCGATGCCTATGCCACCGGCATGCTGTTCGACAGCTACCGTCTCGGGGCAACGATGACCCAGGCACAGAATGCCGAAGGCAACATCGGGGCATCACGCTGGATCAATGAAGTGCTGAAACTGCCCGCAGGTTCCGAGGATGGCAACGCAACGACCGCGCAAGGCGTGTTGTTCGCCCATGGCATGCAGACGCCAGTGATCGGTTGGGGCGATGTCGAAATGAGCAAGAACCCCAAGTCCAGGTACTTTGCAGGCAAGTGGTATCCGCCGGAGCAGCCAGAGGTTTTCTTCAAACCTGTGCCGATCAAGGAGTCGTTGCGGCGTATTCACTTTGATCCGGCCAGCCGTTTGCCGTTGTATCAGGCGGTGTTCCATGGCTCGGTCATCACGTCCCACCATTGGCTGTTCGATAGTCTGAAACTGACCAATGTACGGGCGGACAACGAACTCGCGCAGTTGCTCTACAACGTTGCGCCGCTGTATCACCTCAGTGTCGACACGCTTGCGCAGCGATTGCCGCAGATTGCCCGTCAGGATGCATTCTTCCGGCCTTTGCATGAACGTCTGGCAACCCAGGCGCTCACCGGTTTCGAATGGTTGAGCGCGGACCGGCTGGTTCAGCAGACATCCTTTGAAGACGGCACGCGCTTATTGGCTAACTTTGATGTGCAGACGCATGAGGTGCAGGGGCAGACTGTGCCCGGGCGAAGCATCATGGTGCGCTCGCCGGGGAGTGCGCCAACCTGGTTTCAGGTTGAAGCGAGGCCCTGAGTTTCAGGCCTTGCGCCAGACACTGGCCAACCAAGGCTGCTGCTCACGCGGCAGCCCCGCCGGTCGGTAGTAATGCTCAAGTTCCACGAACCCGGCAGCGGTCAGCAATCCGCGCCAGGCTTCAAGATCGTGGTACGAGCCATAACGCGGCCCATTCCAGCCTTCACGGTTATCCCCACGCGGGTTGGAACTGAACAACACCCCACCCGGCTTCAGTGTCCCGTGTAACTGCTGCAGAACCCGTGGCAATTCCTGCAACGGCACATGAAACAGCACCGCATTGGCGAAGATGCCGTCGAAGCGTTCTGCCGGCAGATCCAGCTTCAGAAAATCCTGGCACCACACCTCGCAGCCGCTGTCTTCCCGGGCCATCTGCGCGAATTTTTCCGCGCCGTCGAGGCCGACGGCGACGTGACCCATGCGCGTGAAGGTCTGCAAATCCCGCCCAGGTCCACAGCCGAAATCGAGGATGGAAAACGGCGCCTCAGCCTGAATGTGCCGCAGCAGTGCATCGATGTTCTGGCTGACATCGTGATCGCGGGTGCCTTCACGAAAATCCTCGGCCACCGAGTTGTAGTGGCCGAGGGTGGTGGAGGTGATCTGTTCCAGATCGGTGGGGGTCTGTTTCATGGTCGGGCTGCGCTGGCAATGGATGTTGCCGACTATACGCCATGCAGTTCAGCGCTTGTTCAACCCTCGTGCCAGACGATCGCCGCCCAGCTGAATCACCGCTACCAGCGCCACCAGCAGCACGATTACGGTCAGCATGATCTGGCTGTCGAAGCGCTGATAGCCGTAGCGATAAGCGATGTCACCCAGGCCGCCGGCGCCGATCGCCCCGGCCATGGCCGACGAATTGATCATCGTCACCAGGGTGATGGTGAAACCGCCAACGATCCCCGGTAGCGCTTCAGGCAACAACACGTGCCAGATGATGTGCCAGCGTCGGCACCCCATAGCTTGCGCGGCTTCGATCAAACCGTGGTCGACTTCGCGCAGGCTCACTTCGGCGATTCGCGCAAAAAACGGCGTGGCCGCAATGGTCAGCGGCACAACGGCCGCCCACACACCGTACGTGGTGCCGACGATCAGCCGGGTGAACGGAATCAGTGCCACCATCAGGATCAGGAACGGGATCGAGCGAAACAGATTCACGAACGCGCCCAGCGCGCGATTCAGCACCGGCGCTTCGTAGATCCCCCCCTTGTCGCTGGTGACCAGAATCACTGCCATCGGAATCCCGGCGAGCAACGCGATCAGTGACGACACGCCGACCATCAGAAACGTATCGATGAAACCCTGCAGCAAGCGATCAAACCACATAGCCCAGCACCTCCGTGCGTTGTGCCCATTGGCCGGCGCGCTGACGCAATTCCTCGGCGTTCAGCTTCGAGCCTGCCACCGCCAGCAACAGTTGCCCGAGCGCGTGCCCCTGAATCCGTTCCACGCCGCCCTGCAGTAATTTCACCCGACCGCCGAGCGCGGCGAACAGCGCGGCCAGATCCGGTTCGTCTTGCTGGCTGCCGGTGAACTGCAAACGCAGCACCACGGCCGCATCGGACGACTGTTGCGCCTGCAAACGGCTTTGCAATTCTTCGGGCAAGGCGTGTTGCAGCGGTGCGAGCAAGGTCTGGCTGACTTCGTGCTGCGGGTTGCCGAACACTTCCCAGACCGGGCCGTGCTCGACGATGCGCCCGTGTTCCAGCACGACGACGCGGTCGCAGATTTCGCGGATCACGGCCATCTCGTGAGTGATCAGTACGATGGTCAGGCCCAGGCGTTTGTTGATCTCGCGCAGCAGGCCGAGGATCGACTGAGTGGTTTCCGGATCCAGCGCTGAAGTGGCTTCGTCACACAGCAGAATGTCCGGGTCGTGCACCAGTGCGCGGGCGATGCCGACGCGCTGTTTCTGCCCGCCGGACAGCTGCGCCGGATACGCCTTGTGCTTGGCTTGCAGGCCCACCAGCTCCAGCAGTTCGCGAACCTTTTTCTCCCGTTGCTCCTTCGGGACACCGGCGACTTTCAGCGGCAGTTCGACGTTCTGCCACACCGTTTTTGCCGACATCAGATTGAAGTGCTGGAAGATCATGCCGATCCGCCGACGCAGGGCGACGAGGCGATCCTCGTCGTACTCGCCGATGTCCACCTGATCGATCAGCACCCGGCCCGAGGTCGGTTGTTCGAGGCGGTTGATGGTGCGGATCAGCGACGACTTGCCGGCGCCGCTGCGACCGATGATGCCGAACACTTCACCGCGCTGGATCGCCAGGTCGATGCCTTGCAGGGCTGCGACCGGGCCTTGCTTGCCGTCGTAGGTTTTGCCGAGCCCGACGAAACGCACATGGGCGCGGTTCAGCTCGGGATGCAGCTCGGTGCGCTGTGCCAGCGCGGGTGGCTCTGGAAGATCCAGTCGCCGTTGAATGGCTGCGGTCATCCTCAGCTTTCCCAACCGGCCTGGTACAGCTTGCCGTGGGCCTTATCCAGCGCGGCGCGTACGGCCGGCGAATGCTGGTAGATGTCGACGAACTTGATCAGACGCGGGTCGGTCTTGCTCTTCGGCTGGATCACGAACTGGATCACGTATTCCTTGTGGTCGAGGCCGTCGAACAGCAGCGCAGAGCCTGCATCGAAGGTCTTCGCCAGACGGATGTAGGCCGGGTAGCCCTGGACCAGATCGGCGTCATCGTAGGCGCGTACCAGTTGCACGGCTTCGACTTGCAGGATCTTGATCTTCTTCGGGTTGGCGACGATGTCGTCTTCGGTGGCCTTGTAGCCGACACCCGGTTTCAACGTGATCAGACCGGCCTTGGCCAGCAGTTGCAGGCCGCGACCACTGTTGATCGGGTCGTTGGCGATGGCGACGCTGGCGCCCTCCGGCAGCTCAGCGAAGCTTTTGTATTTCTTCGAGTACAGGCCGACGTTGTTGATGATTCCCGGGGCGAACGGCACCAGGTCGAAACCGGAGGCCGCCTTGGCGTTTTCCAGGAACGGGATGTGCTGGAAGTAGTTCACGTCGATGTCGCCGGCGGCGAGGCTGACGTTCGGCGCGATCCAGTCGGTGAACTCCACGAGCTCGACTTTCAGGCCTTGTTTGGAGGCTTCCTCGACGGCGGCCTCCAGCGGAATCGCGAACGCGGCTGTGGTGCCGATTTTCAACGGCGCGTCGGCGGCGAAAACCGCCGAGCTGAACAGGCCGAAGGCCAGGGCCAGTGCTTTGACTGGGTGGGACAGGCGTTTCTTGGTCATGGTGGTTTTCCAGTCAGTGCGAGGAGGTGTGTCGGTAGTGGGCGCCGGTGTGTTGCTGCGGCAGGTGCGCTTCGCCGTAAAACAGTTTTTCCCGCAGGCTGCCGGTGTCGTACGCGGTCTTGTACGACCCGCGCCGTTGCAGTTCCGGAATCACCAGATCGATGAAATCCACATAGCTTTCCGGGGTGACGATGCGGGTCAGGTTGAAGCCGTCGAGGCCGGTTTCGGCGATCCACGATTCCAGTTCATCCGCCACTTGTTGCGGCGAGCCGACCACCGTGATGTAGCGCCCGCCGAGGGCGTGCTGGTCGAGCAACTTGCGGCGGGTCCAGTCGTTGTTCTGCAGGTTTTTGGTGGCGGACTGGATTGCGTTGCTCTTGACGTACTGGATGGGCTCGTCGATTTCGTACTGGGAAAAATCGATCCCGGTGGACGCCGAGAAATGCGCCACGCCCGCTTCGGCGCTGGCGTAGCTCAGGTATTCGGCATGCTTGGCCCAGGCCGCTTCTTCGGTCTCGCCGACGATCACGTTCAGGCCCATGAACACCTTGATGTCCTCGGGATTGCGACCCGCTTCGACGGCACTGGCGCGGACCTTGTCCACCTGCACTTTGGTCGACGGTTTGTTCTGACCGCTGATGAACACGCACTCGGCATGACGCCCGGCGAACAGCAGACCGCGATCCGAACTGCCGGCCTGGAACAGCACCGGCGTACGCTGCGGTGACGGTTCGCACAGGTGATAACCCTCGACCTGATAGAACTCGCCCTTGTGCTCAACCTTGTGCACTTTGTCTGGCTGCGCGTAGATCCGCTGCTGCGGATCGTTGAGCACTGCACCGTCTTCCCAGCTGCCTTCCCAGAGTTTGTAGAGGACTTCGAGGTACTCGTCGGCCTGGTCGTAACGCCGGTCATGTTCGACCTGTTCACTCAGGCCCATGGCCTTGGCGGCGCTGTCCAGATAACCGGTGACGATGTTCCAGCCCACCCGTCCACGGCTCAGATGATCGAGGGTCGACATGCGTCGGGCGAACAGATACGGCGGCTCGTAGGTGAGGTTGGCGGTCAGGCCGAAACCCAGATTTTTGGTCACCGCTGACATGGCCGACACCAGCAGCAGCGGATCGTTGACCGGCAGTTGGATCGACTCTTTCAGCGTGACGTCCACCGAGTTCTGGTAGACGTCGTACACGCCGACGATGTCGGCGATGAACAACCCGTCGAACAGCCCGCGCTCCAGCAATTGCGCCAGTTCGGTCCAGTATTCAATGGTCTTGTATTGGGTCGAGGTGTCCCGTGGATGGGTCCACAACCCGTGGTTGATGTGGCCGATGCAGTTCATGTTGAACGCATTGAGCAGGATCTTTTTCTTGCTCATCAGATGGTCCCTCGCAGCGGAGGGTTTTCATCGTTGAGGTAGTAATTGCCCACCGCGTGATACTTCCAGCGCACCGGGTCGTGCAGGGTGTGCACCCGGGCGTTGCGCCAGTGACGGTCGAGGCCGTGCTCGATCAGGGTGGCCTGGCTGCCGGCCAGTTCGAACAACGTGCTGCCGGCGGCCAGAGAAATTTCAGTGCTGATCGCCCGTGCTTCGGCGACGGCAATCGAGGCCGCCGCCACCGTCTCGGCGTTGGTCTCGGCCTGGGCTGCATCGAGGAATTCGCCGGCGCGTTCGAGCAGGGCTTCGGTGGCGTGCAGGCGGATGCTCAAGTGGCCGAAGCTCTTGAGGGTCAGTGGGTCTTCGGTGGCCTTGTCATTGCCCGAGTCTATCCATGGCCGGGTCTTGCTGCGCACGAAGTGCAGCGCATCTTCGTAGGCGGCGCGGGCGATGCCGGTGTCGATGGCGGCGTGAAGGATCTGCGCCAGCGGGCCGACGGTGGTCGGGCGTTCGAAAGCACTCTGGAAAGGAATGACGTCTTCGGCTGCGACAAATACGTCTTCGAACACCACCGAACCACTGCCGGTGGTGCGCTGGCCGAAGCCGCTCCAGTCGTCGATCACCGTCAGGCCTTTGCTGTCACGCGGGACGAACGCCAGTTGCTGCACACCGTTTTCATCGACCACGGACGTTGGAATCCGTTGGGCGTAAATGGCGCCGGTTGCATAAAACTTGCGACCGTTGATGCGATAACCGCTGCCGTCGCGTTTCAGGCTGGTAACCCGATCGTGGGCAGTCTTGGTGCCCAGTTCTGCCAGGGCATTACCGAAGCGCTGGCCGGCGAGGACTTCGGCGTACAGACGTTGTTTCTGCTCGTGGCTGCCATTCACCCGGAGTACTTCGAGGGCATAGAAATGGTTCTGCGGAATCTGCCCGAGCGAGCCATCGGCCCGGGCGATCAGGGCGATGACGTTGGCCAGGGTCACGTTGGACACGCCGGCGCCGCCGTATTCCTTGGGGACGCTAATGCCCCACAGGCCGGAGCGGGAAAACACGTCGAGTTCCGGCAGCGGCAGGCGGCGTTCGCGGTCGCGCAGGTTGCTGTCGCGCTGGAAGTCTTCGGCCAGGTCGCTGGCGACGATCAGGGCTTGCTCGTCGCTGGTGATGACCGCGACGGGATGGGAAAGAGTCATGTGTTTCTCCAGAGATCTGGTCAAAAGTGTTCTGGTCGTCAGATCCAGGAATGGCGTGCAGGCAACTTGCCGTTGAGGCGATAGGCGCCGACCGCGTGGTACTTCCAGCGCACAGGGTCGTGCAGGGTGTGCACCCGGGCGTTGCGCCAGTGACGGTCGAGGTTGAATTCGGCGAGGGTGGCGCGGCTGCCGGCCAGTTCGAAGAGCTTTTCGCTGGCCAGCAGCGAGATCTCGGTGGTCAGCACCTTGGCTTCGGCCACGGCAATCGAGGCGCGGGCGGCGGACTCGGCGGTGAGCGGCGCGGAGTGCACCTGATCCAGCACCTGACCGGCCTTGCGCAGCAGCGCTTCGGCGGCGTGCAGTTCGATTTTCAGTTTGCCGATATCGGCGATCACGTAGAGGTCATCGCTGGCGCGTTCGACCTTGGCATCGATCCACGGCCGGGCGCGGGTCTTGACGAATTCGATGGCGTCATCGATGGCGCCACGGGCGATGCCGGCGTCGATTGCTGCCTGAATCAGCTGCGACACCGCGCCCTGGGTGTTGGGCTTTTCGTTGATCTTCCAGTTGTCCACCACAAGACCAGCATCGACCCGCACGTTGTTCAGCAGGATTGTGCCGCTGGCGGTGGTGCGCTGGCCGAAACCGGACCAGTCGTCGACGATGCGCAATCCCGGCGTGCCGCGACGGACGAAGGCCAGGACTTGTTTGCCGTCATCGTTGAGTGCCTTGACCGCGACCCAGTGGGCGAACAGGGCGCCAGTGGAATAGAACTTCTGACCGTTGATCACGTAGTCATCGCCATCGGCGGTGATGCGCGCTTTCAGCTCCAGGGTGTCTTTGGTGCCGCGTTCAGGCCCGGCGTTACCGATGCGCCAGCCTTCGAGCACGCTCTGCAACAATTGTTTTTTCTGCTCTTCGGTGGCGCTGCCGAGGATCAGGTTGATGATGCCGAACTGGTTCTGCGGGATCTGTCCCAGTGCCGGGTCGGCCGCGGAGATGATCGCGAACACCTCGGCCAGGGTCACGAAGGAAACCTGCGGGCCGCCGTACTCGCGCGGAATCGCGATGCTGCCGAGGCCGCTGCGGGTGAACTGTTCGATTTCCGACCACGGCAGCTTGCGCTGGCGGTCACGTTTGGCGGCCTGCACGCGGGCGACTTGCGCCAGTTCATGTGCAGCCTTGATGGCTTGAGCGTCGTTGCGCAGCACTTGCGCGGGCAACAACAGCGGGGCGATGTCCAGGTCACTCTGGACGTTTGCGTCTGCCAGACTGGACATCAGTGCCACTCCTTGGCTGCACGCAATGCCCTGGCGATTTGCACTGGGGTGATTGTGTTCCGGACCATGTTACCTACCTCACATCTCATGAAAAACGCCGCAAAAGTGCGGCGAACGAAAGAATGTCCGGTGGTCCGGTTCATATACCCTAAGCGCGTATAAATATTAAATAAACTAACTTTTAGGAATATGCATAGAAGATCAAAAGCTCACTCGGCTTTGCGCTCCGCGGCCATGGGAATCTGCCTCAAGGGCACTTTCAGATAAGGATTCACGCAACCGATTTTCAGCGTCTGTGATGGTGCCCAACGCGAGTTGTTGCCGACCCGGTCGATGATGCAATAGGTCACATCCAGCCGCAGGTCTTCGCCGGCTTCGACGATGATTGCCGGGGGCACCCAGACCTGAATGCCGTGACCGATATCGGATTGGGTAATACGCGGCAGATCCATACGTACATCGCCCCAGCGCAGGGTGATTTCGTCACCCTCGGCCATGTTCAGGTAAGGCTCGATAGTCAGGGGAACGCCGCGCTTGATCTGGTTCGGGTTGATTCCGCGTCGGCGAATGACCTCGGGAAGACTGACCGGCAGCAGGTACTGGTTTTCCTCCGCGCAGCCTGCCGCGAATTGCCCGCCCGGGCAGTCGAGCTTGACCTGGAACTGCGCGCTGGCCGACAGCGCCGGGTTTCTTCCGACCTGCATGACCCGGTAATGCACGCGCGGCGAACCGCTGATGATGAAGCTTTCCGGTACCCGCAGGCTGACCGTGCTTCCGACATCCCCGGCATTCAGCACGCGGGAAGCAACGTAGCAGCCATCCCAGAACAGCTCGATCAAGTCGCCACTGTCCATGTCGTGCCAGGGCCTGATGTCGACCGTCAGGTTGGCGGCCGCCATGAGGTTGATACCGGCCCCGTGGGATTTTTCCAGGGTCGGTGGTGCCAGCAGCGGGGTGTTTGAAATGCAGGTCATCGGTTTCTCTCCTTGAAGCCTTGCAGCGAAGTCCGTTTTCGAAAGAACGAATGGCGTGAATTACCCGGCAATAAAACTTCGGAGTTCCGTACAAGTTTGAAAGTGTCTTGTTGAACTAGCGTGTGCCGGTTGGAGACTAGATAAGAGTTCACCGGAAGAGGTGTCAAGCGAGTGGATTAGTTAATCCGTGAATTACGAATTAATCAGAAGGTTCCTACATTGTCGCGGCTGTCAGCCTAGGCTCTGTAAGGAAGAGAGCTACAGATTGCTGCGGTTTTCAGCCTGTTTCGCTGTGAGTTCTACCGAAGCGGAAAATCAAGACGCGGCGAATTTTACGCACAGGGAACGTGTTGCAGGACATATATATGTACTGCGCTTTGAAGGGTTTTATTGTTTATTTTTGGAGGGGGAATGTATTGCGGGGAAAACACTACTTCCATCCATGGAAGTGAGTGATAGCACTTGCGAAGTTATCAGCCGTTGTTGCGGAACTTGCTGAGAAACTGTCGTGTGCGTTCTTCTTTCGGATTGGCAAACAGCGCCTTGGCTTCGCCTTGCTCGACGATCACACCCTTGTCGAAAAACACCACGCGGTTGGCCACGTCACGGGCGAACGCCATTTCGTGAGTCACGATAACCATGGTGCGTTTTTCTTCGGCCAGGCCGCGAATGGTCGCCAGTACTTCGCCGACCAGTTCCGGGTCGAGGGCCGATGTAGGCTCGTCGAACAGGATCACTTCCGGCTCCATCGCCAGCGCCCGGGCAATCGCCACGCGCTGTTGCTGGCCACCGGACAGGCGCCGTGGGTAGGCGTCTTCCTTGCCCGCCAGGCCGACCTTGGCCAGCAGCTTCTTGCCCAGGGCAATGGCTGTATCACGGGGCATCTTCTTGACCACGATCGGGCCTTCGATGACGTTTTCCAGGGCGGTGCGGTGGGGGAACAGGTTGAAGTTCTGGAACACGAAGCCCACATGCTGGCGCAGGTTGCGCACCAGGCTTTGCTGCTGGTTCAGCGGGCGGCTGGTATCGATCTCGATATCGCCGACCTTGATCCGGCCGCTGGTGGGTTGTTCGAGGAAGTTCAGGCAGCGCAGGAACGTGGTCTTGCCCGAACCGCTGGGGCCGATGATCGCCACGACCTCGCCTTCCTTCACTTCAAGATCGATGCCGTTGAGCACGACTTGACCCTTGAACTGCTTTGTCAGTTTTTCCACGACAATCATGGGGTCAGGACTCCTGGTCGTGCCGATTGACCCGCTCTTCCAACTTGTTCTGGAAGTGCGACAGCACTGTGGCCAGAATCCAGTAGATCAGCGCGGCGGCAAGATACATGGTGAAGACTTCGAAAGTCCGGGCGGTAATCAGTTGTGCCTGACGGAACAGCTCCGGCACCTGGATGGTGGCAGCCAGCGCGGTGTCCTTGACCAGTGAAATGAAGCTGTTGCCCAACGGCGGCAACGCCGTGCGCATCGCTTGCGGCAGGATGGCCCGGCGCAGGGTCTGCGCGCGGGTCATGCCGATGCTCGCAGCCGCTTCCCATTGGCCTCGTTCGATCGAACCGATCGCGGACCGCAGGATTTCACAGGCGTAAGCGGCCATGTTCAGCGAGAAGCCGATCAGGGCCGCCGGCAGCGGATCGAGTTCCAGACCCATTTGCGGCAAGCCGTAATAGATCACGAACAGCTGGACCAGCAATGGCGTGCCGCGAAAGAACGACACGTAGATGCGGGCCAGCCAGCTGACCGATTTGAAACGCGACAGGCGCATCAGCGCCAGGCCAAAGCCCAGCAGCAGGCCGAAGAACATGCCGCCGAGGCTGAGGACTACCGTGTAGTACGCGCCCTTGAGCAGAAAGGGCGCGGAGTCCAGTGCGAGTTGGAAAGCTGCTTCCATTATTTGGTGACGTCAGCTTGGAAGTACTTTTCCGAGATCTTGGCCAGGGTCCCGTCGGCACGCAGCTCGTCGAGGGCCTTGTTCACGGCCGCCAGCAGTTCAGGCTCGCCTTTGCGCAGGGCAATACCGGATTCCTGACGGGAGAACGCCTGACCGGCCGCTACGGTTTTCGGTGCTTTCTTGGCGTATTCGAGCGCGGCCAGACGGTCGATCAGAATCGCGTCGGTACGGCCGTTGTTCAGGTCGGCGAACTTGGTCGGATCATCGTCGTAGGTACGCACGTCGGCACCCGGCACGTTGGCGCGAACCCATTGCTCGTAGTTGGTGCCCAGGCCTACGCCGACTTTCTTGCCGGACAGGTCAGCGGCGGACTTGATGTTCAGCGCAGCTTCCTTGTCCTTCAGCACCAGCGCCTGAATCCCGGAGATGGTGTACGGCTCGGAGAAGTCATACTTCTTCTTGCGCTCGTCGGAGATGGTCACTTGGTTGACCACGACGTCCAGACGCTTGGATTCCAGTGCGGCGAGGATGCCGTCCCACTTGGTTGGCTGAATCTTGGCCTTGACGCCCAGCTTCTTGGCCAGGGCTTCGGACAGCTCGACTTCGAAACCCGACAGCTTGCCGTCGGCATCGACGAAGCTGAACGGTGGATAAGTGCCTTCCAGGCCGACGTTGATAACGCCTTTGTCCTTGATCTGTTGCAGTTGCTCACCGGCAACGGCGCTGCTGATCAGACCGGCGCTCAGTGCCAGGCCCAGCGAACCTACCAGCAGATTTCGACGTAGTGCGGAAAGAATCATGACAAGCCCCTGTGTTTTCTTATGGAAGACGCTTAAGGAAAGTTGGCGAATCCGGGAGTTGAACGACAGCGCTATCCTGCCTTAAAGCAGCTTATGCGTCTCTCGCGAAATTCGCCTGCGGCGAGACTATAAGACGGTTCTTTTAGAATGGAAAATAATGAATTTTCTATTTGTTATGCATTTAATGAATATGCATTCGAGCCGACGCTGAGCGTTCCCACGCAGGGCGCGGGAACGCGCTCAGGCCTACAGAAAATCCTTGTAGGCAAATAGCGCCGGGGCTCCGCCGGTGTGCAGGAAAATGATCGGGCCGTCGTCGAAACGCCCGCGACCGATGCCGTCGAGCAACCCGGCCATGGCCTTGCCGGTGTAGACCGGATCCAGCAGCACGGCTTCCTGACTTGCCAGCAGTTTCACGGCCGCCAATGTCCCGGCATTTGGCTCGCCATAGCGCGGGCCGAAGTATTCGTCCCACAACTCGACCTTGAAACTCTCCGGCAGCGCCACGCCCAACAGATCGGCAGTGCGCTCGGCCAGGCCCTGCACTTTCGGGCGCTGATCTTCTTCGCTGCGCGAGACGGTCACGCCGATCACCGGCAGTTGCGGCAGCGCTTCGCTCAAGGCCAGTGCCAGGCCGCTGTGCGTGCCGGCGCTGCCAGAGGCGAGCACCACGGCGGAAAATTGCAGGCCGGTGTCCTTGATCTGTTCCGCCAGCTCCAGGCCGGCGCGTACGTAACCCAGTGCGCCGAGGGCGTTGGAGCCACCGATCGGCACCAGATAAGGCTTCTTGCCGTTGCTGCGCAGACGCACGGCGAGGGCGGCCAGTTGTTCGTCGGCGTTGTCGAGGTTGTCGACCAGTTCGACCTTGGTGTCGAACAGATCCAGCAGCAGGCGGTTGCCGTTGCCGGTGTAGTTGCTGTCATCGGTGCCCAGCGGATTTTCCAGCAGCGCCACGCAGCCCAGGCCGAGTTTCGCGGCCAGCGCGGCGGTCTGGCGAACGTGGTTCGATTGCAGTGCGCCGGCGGTGATCAGCGTGTCCGCGCCTTGGGCGAGGGCGTCGGCGGCGAGGTATTCGAGCTTGCGCAGCTTGTTGCCGCCCATGGCCAGCGGCGTCAGGTCATCGCGCTTGATGTAGACATCGCGGCCGAGCCAGGTGGACAGGCGCTCGAGCTTTTCCAGTGGGGTCGGTTGGCCGAGCAGGTCGAGGCGGTTAAAGCGGTCCAGCTGTTGTTTGATCATGAGTCCGTACTGATGCAAGGAGATGTCAGGACTATAGGCACGCCGATTTACCGGGGCAACCGCCAATCGCTTATAGCCAAATGTGCTTAGGCCAGCACTATCGGTTCTTAATTCGCCTCCTAGGCGTTGCCGTAAAGTAGTGGCCGTTGACGCGGCCAGACAGTCCGGCCGCCCGTGAGGAGTCTTTACCGTGAGCGAGCGTTCCAGCCATTGGCAATTGCAGACCATCGTCAGCCAACTGCGTACCGCCCGGGATCAGTGGCGCACACAAAATGGCCGCGCCAGCGGCGAACAGGGCGGGCGCGAATTGCCGTCCCGTGATGCGATGGCGCAGATTCTCGAAGCCTTGTGCGGCGCGTTGTTCCCGATGCGTCTGGGGCCGGTTGATCTACGAGAAGAAAGCGAAGATTTTTACGTCGGTCACACCCTCGACGTTGCGTTGAATGCATTGCTGGCGCAGGCGCGACTCGAACTGCGTTACGTCGCCCGTCACAGTGCCCGGGCCGACACCGAAGTCGAGGCGCAGGCGATCAGGATCATCCAGGACTTCGCCCTTGCATTGCCGGGCCTGCGCAGTCTGCTCGACACGGATGTGCTGGCTGCGTATCACGGCGATCCGGCGGCGCGCAGCGTCGATGAAGTGCTGCTGTGCTATCCGGGGATTCTGGCGGTGATCCACCATCGTCTGGCGCACCATTTGTATCGCGCGGGTCTGCCGTTGCTGGCGCGGATCAGTTCGGAAATCGCCCACTCGGCGACCGGTATCGATATCCATCCGGGCGCGCAGATCGGCCGCAGTTTCTTCATCGACCATGGGACCGGCGTGGTGATCGGCGAGACCGCAATCATCGGCGAGCGCGTCAGGATTTACCAAGCGGTGACCCTCGGCGCCAAACGCTTCCCGGCGGACGAGGACGGCCAGTTGCAGAAGGGCCATCCTAGGCATCCGATTGTCGAGGACGACGTGGTGATTTACGCCGGCGCGACGATTCTCGGGCGCATCACCATCGGCCAGGGTTCGACCATCGGCGGCAACGTATGGCTGACCCGCAGCGTGCCGGCCGGGTGCAACCTGACCCAGGCCAACCTGCAGCATGATGACGGGACGCAGAAGTAATTTTCCTGTCCGTTCGTTCCCGCGCGAGGTGGGAACGAACGCCCTCGCCACAGCGTCATACCCCTCCTTGAGCTAGCGTACGAAAGCGACCGCTGAGCCCTGCGATTAGTCCTTAGCGTGCTATCCATGTTTAACTTGAACGTTCATTCAAGTTAAACCGGTAGCTCGCTGCCCGCTCACAACAGGAGGCTTGCCTTTGCTGAGTCCGATCATTTCAGCCATTTTCCAATCCCTTGAGGTGCACCGTTCATGAGTGCATCGTCCACCCCCGCCAGCGGCCTGGTACGCATGAATCCGCCGGTGTTCTGGTTCGCCGCGACAGTGATTCTGCTGTTTGGCCTGGTTGTCATCGCCATGCCGGAACAGGCCGGTGCCTGGCTCCTTGAAGCGCAAAACTGGGCGGCCAATACGGTCGGCTGGTACTACATGCTCGCGATGACCCTGTATCTGGTCTTCGTGGTGGTCACCGCGTTATCGGGCTACGGCAAGATCAAACTCGGTGCCGACCACGACGAACCCGAATTCAGTTACCTGTCCTGGGCCGGCATGCTGTTCGCCGCCGGGATCAGCATCACGCTGTTTTTCTTCTGTGTGTCCGAGCCGCTGACCCACATGCTCCAGCCGCCGCAAGGCGAGGCCGGCACCGCGGACGCGGCGCGTCAGGCGATGCAGATTCTGTTTCTGCACTGGGGCCTGCACGGCTGGGGCGTGTTCGCCTTCGTCGGCATGGCGCTGGCGTATTTCGCCTATCGGCATAACCTGCCGCTGGCCCTGCGTTCGGCGCTGTACCCGCTGATCGGCAAACGCATCAACGGTCCCATCGGCTATGCGGTGGACGGCTTCGGCATCATCGCCACGGTGTTCGGCCTCGGTGCGGACATGGGCTTCGGCGTGTTGCACCTCAACTCGGGTCTGGACTACCTGTTCGGCATCGCCCACACCCAGTGGATTCAGGTCGGCCTGATCACGCTGATGATGGGCGCGGCGATCATCGTCGCCGTTTCCGGAGTGGATAAAGGCGTGCGGGTCATGTCCGACATCAACATGCTGCTGGCCTGTGCGCTGCTGCTGTTCGTGTTGTTCGCCGGTCCCACCCAGCATTTGCTCAACACCCTGATCCAGAACCTCGGCGACTACCTCGGCGCGTTGCCGATGAAGAGTTTCGACCTCTACGCCTACGACAAACCGAGCGACTGGCTCGGTGGCTGGACAGTGTTCTACTGGGCCTGGTGGATCGCGTGGTCGCCATTCGTGGGCCTGTTCATCGCACGGATTTCCCGTGGCCGGACCATCCGCGAATTCGTCTTCGGCGTGTTGTTGATTCCGCTCGGTTTCACCCTGGCGTGGATGTCGATCTTTGGCAACAGCGCCATCGATCAGGTGCTCAACCACGGCATGTCGGCACTGGGCATGTCGGCCCTCGACAACCCGTCGATGACCCTGTACCTGCTGCTGGAAACCTACCCGTGGAGCAAAACTGTCATCGCGGTGACGGTGTTCATTAGCTTCGTGTTCTTCGTCACCTCCGCCGACTCCGGCACGGTAGTGCTCTCGACCCTGTCGGCCAAGGGCGGCAACCCGGATGAAGACGGGCCGAAATGGCTGCGGGTGTTCTGGGGCGCGATGACCGCACTGATCACCAGTGCGCTGCTGTTCTCCGGCAGCATCGATGCGCTGAAGTCAGCGGTGGTTCTGACCTCGCTGCCGTTCTCGCTGATTCTGCTGCTGATGATGTGGGGGCTGCACAAGGCGTTCTATCTGGAATCGCAGAAGCAGATCGCGCAACTGCATTCGCTGGCGCCTGTGTCCGGTTCACGACGTGGCAAGGGTGGCTGGCGCCAGCGCCTGAGTCAGGCCGTGCACTTCCCGTCGCGGGACGAGGTGTACCGCTTCATGGACACCACGGTAAAACCGGCCATCGAAGAAGTGACGGCGGTGTTCGTCGAAAAAGGTCTGAACGTGGTCACCCAACCGGACCCGGCCCATGACAGCGTCAGCCTGGAAATCGGCCATGGTGAGTTGCACCCGTTCATCTACCAGGTGCAGATGCGTGGCTACTTCACGCCATCGTTCGCTCGTGGTGGCATGGGTTCCAAGCAGCTCAATAACCGCCGCTACTACCGCGCCGAAGTGCATCTGAGCGAGGGCAGTCAGGACTACGATCTGGTCGGTTACACGAAAGAACAGATCATCAACGACATCCTCGACCAGTACGAACGGCACATGCAGTTCCTGCATCTGGTGCGTTGATCGGGGCAGGGCGCCGGGACGGTTTCAGGTCTCGGCGCTCAGCACCATGAACAACACCATCGCGGCGATCGGCACGCCGAACACGGCGCTGCCAATCGCGATCTCCGACCCCAGCGGCTGCCCGGCGTGCACCACGCCGACCGCGCCATTGATCACCGTCAACGCCAGCCACAACGCCGCGAAGCCGTAGGCCAGCGTCTGCCGGCTGAAGCCGATGCGCTCGCCGATATAGAACATCAGCGCCAGCAGGATCAGGCCGAAGAAGATGATGATTGCGGTGTGCATGGTCGGGATCTGCCTGTGAAAGGGAGTCGTCCTGTCTTTGCTGAGCATAGGTCAGCTGTCAGCCTCATGTCGTTCGACACATTTCGGCACGTATCCATCTGTTTATGCAGGCCGCTTGTTAGGCGCGCTCACCGCCGATCTGGCTATTAAACACGTGTCTGCCTGGTAGGCTAATATTTGTCCAAGTGTGTATGGTGTGTATTGGGTGAGGCGTCCAGCTCCTAAAGTACGCAGCTCTTGCTGTCGAACAGGGCGAAGGAAATGCGTAGTCGGGAAATGATCAGGATGATCGAGGAGGATGGCTGGTATCTGGTCGCCGTCAAAGGTAGTCACCACCAATACAAACATCCGGGCAAGCCAGGGAGGGTGACGATCAAGCATCCGGATTCGGATCTTCCCAAGGGTACGATCAACAGCATCTTGAAACAGGCGGGTTTGAAATGAAGCCCTTGATTGGAAACGAAAGTCCCTTTATGGACATGTCAGAGGAAGGATTCACTTACATGAAATTCCCGGTCGTTTTGCACAAGGATGCCGACTCAGACTACGGAGTGATTATCCCGGATGTACCGGGCTGTTTCTCCGCAGGCACAACGGTAGCCGAAGCTTTTGACAACACTCAGGAGGCACTGGCCTTGCACTATGAGGGATTGGTCGCTGATGGCGCGCCGTTGCCTCGGGTTCAGGACATTGATGCCCATCTAGAGAATCCGGATTACGCCGGCGGTATCTGGGGTGTAGTCGAGTTTGATATCACTCCCTACTTCGGCAAGTCGGTGCGCTTCAACGCTACGCTGCCGGAGCAGTTGCTGGAGCGTATTGACCAAACTGTACGACGGGATCAGCGTTACAGCTCTCGCTCCGGATTTCTGGCTGCTGCTGCCTTGCGTGAATTGTCGGCTTAAGGCCGGTTTACAGCATTTGGGGTCAGGTACTTTCCCGCTCAATGACCGTGCATTGCAGCAGATTCAACCGCTGCACCTCATCGCTCGGCAGCACGCCCAGACTTTCCAGTACTCGCGTCGCCGCCAGTACGCCGATCTCCAGCGCCGGCGGTTTGATCGTGCTCAGGCTCGGCAGCAGCATCTCGGCGAACGGGTAGTCGCCGAAGCCGAGGACGGCGCAGTCTTCGGGAATCTTGAGGCCGGCCCGTTGCCCGGCGAGCAGGCCGCCGGCGGCGAGGTTGTCGTTGGCGAAGATGATGGCGTCCGGGCGCGGTGAGGTGTTCATCAGCGCTTCCATCGCTTGCTTGCCGGCCTCGAACGGGGCGCGATCGGCATCTGGTGCGAATACCCACGGTTCCAGACCGAACTCGCGGACGGTCGCTGCGTAACCGTCGCGGCGTTCCAGTGCGCTGAAGTCGCCGGGTGCGCTGTTCTGCACGAAGGCGATTCGCCGATAGCCTTTGCCGTGCAGATAACGAGCGGCGCTGACACCCACCTCGAAGTGCGAAAAACCGATCTGCATCGGCTCGCGATCTGGCTGGTAATCCCAGGTTTCGATCACCGGGATATCCGCTTCGGCGAGCATCTTTTCCGTGCCCGTGCTGTGGAAGTGACTGGTGACCACCAGCGCCGCCGGCGACCAGCCGAGGAAGGCCCGTACCGCGTTTTCTTCTTGCTCGGCGCTGAAGTAACTCGAGGCCAGCAGCAACTGATAACCGTGGCGGCTGAGGGTGTCGCTGAAGCCTTGAATGGTGTTGGCGAAGATCGGCCCGGAGATGTTCGGGATCACCATGCCGACGATTTTTCCCCGCGCCGAGGCGAGCCCGCCGGCCACCAGGTTCGGCACATAACCCAGCTCGGCGACCACCGCCGCGATCCGCTCGCGGCGTTCGGGCGACACCTGGTCCGGCTGGTTGAAGTAGCGCGACACGGTGATTGCCGAAACACCGGCCTGGCGCGCCACCGCGTTGAGGGTCACGCGACCGGCGCCACGGCGTTTGCGGGGCTTTTCTTCGCTCAAGGCTCGATCCTTCTTAAAAACCAAAACGCATATAAAAGTAATTTTTCAGTATTGGACGGTCTATGTCCGGCTTGCCAA
This sequence comes from Pseudomonas sp. GW821-FHT09E04, assembly GCF_059416185.1. Classification (NCBI taxonomy): domain Bacteria; kingdom Pseudomonadati; phylum Pseudomonadota; class Gammaproteobacteria; order Pseudomonadales; family Pseudomonadaceae; genus Pseudomonas; species Pseudomonas sp. GW821-FHT09E04. The sequence continues at coordinate 502,752 of NZ_JBWKOR010000005.1, read as the reverse complement.
TACTGGCGATGTTAGCGCTAACAAGGCGCGTTGTCTGCTACTCGCTCGAGCGAATGCCCAAGACACCGAGACAGGCGCTGTCGTCGCAGAACGGCAGCGGTTCAGGGCAACTTTTCGAGCGGGCAAACATGCACAACATTCCTGGGGCGACACACAAACTGGCGCAATCGATCCGCGCTGCGGGCTGGCTACTCACCGGGCTGGCCGCGCTGCCGATGCCCGCCGCGTTCGCCGCCGACAGCACCGATCAGGAGCCGACACTCAAGTCCGTCACGGTCACCGCCACCCGCCGCGAAGAGTCGCTGCAAAAGGTCCCGGTGGCGGTATCGGTAATCGACGGCGAGCAACTGGAACGCGACAACCGCAACAGCGTGGCGAGCATCGTCCAGCAAGTGCCATCGCTGAATTTCCGCACTGGCGCATCGAACAAGGACACCTCGTTGTTCGTGCGTGGCGTGGGGACGATTTCCACCTCGCCGGGCGTCGAGCCGACGGTGGCCACGGTGATTGACGGCGTGGTCTACGCCCGTCCTGGCCAGTCGACTCTGGATCTGCTGGATCTGGAGCGCGTCGAGGTTCTGCGCGGCCCGCAAGGCACGCTGTTCGGCAAAAACGCGTCGGCCGGCGTGCTGAACATCACCAGCAAGGCGCCGACCGCCGAGACCCACGGTTACATCGATCAGTCGTACTACAGCGGCAACGAAAGCCGCACCCGTTTCGGCATCGGCGGTAGTCTCATTCCGGACACGCTCAAGGGTTCGATCAGCACCTTGTTCGGCACTTACGACGGCAACGTCGATAACAAGCACAATGGCCAGGAGGTCAACGGTTACAACCATCGCGGTGTACGCGGCAAACTGGAATTCACCCCGAACGACGACGTCACCTTCACCCTGATCGCCGACTACATGCAGTCCCACGATGACGGCCCCAACGGCGTCGTCACCAAGTCGTTGACCCCGGCCTTCGCCAACGCGCTGAGTCCGGTCAGCGCCACCAGCCACAACCGCGACATCAACACCGACACCCGCACCCACGTCGAAGACACCAACAAGGGCCTGTCCGGCCAGCTCGACTGGCAACTGGGCGATTACACCCTGACGTCGATCACCGCGTGGCGTGGCTGGGACAACACCCAGTATCAGGACGGCGACCGCCTCGGCACGGTGACGGCCGCGTTCCCCGGCACGGCGGACAAGGGCGATCTGGCCTTCGACCAGTACTCGCAGGAGTTGCGTCTGGCCTCGCCGAAAGGCGAGTTCCTCGAATACGTCGGCGGCCTGTTCTACATGCACGGCAAGGACGAGGAAACCTATCAGCGCACGCTGACCACCACCACGCGGACTGATCGCGGCGTCGCCGATTACAGCACCACCAGCGACAGCTACGCGGTGTTCGGCGAGAGCACGCTGAATTTCACCTCGGATTTCCGTGGCATTGCCGGCCTGCGCTATACCCACGACGATCTGGAATACGATCACCGTCGCGTTTCCACTTCTGCAACCACGGTCAGCGGCATTCAACCGGCCACCCGCAGTTCCGGTTCGGTGGACGAGGACGGCTGGTCCGGTCGGCTCGGTTTGCAGTACGACTTGAGCGATGCGGTCACCACTTATTTGACCTACTCGCGCGGTTACAAAGGCCCGGCCTACAACGTGTTCTTCAACATGCAGCCGCGCGATACTGAAGCATTGAAGCCGGAAACCTCCAACACCTGGGAGGCGGGGATCAAAGCTTCATCCTGGAACAATCGCCTGACCACCAACCTCGCGGTTTTCCACAGCGACTACGACAACTACCAGGCGAACTTTTTCGACACCGTCGCCGGGCAAGTGGTGACGCGCCTGATCAACGCCGGCAGCGTCAGCACCGAGGGCGTGGAACTCGATTACGCCTTGCAGGCGACCCAGCAACTGAAGTTCTCCGGAGCGCTGGCTTACACCCGCGCCCGCATCGACCAGTTCGCCTGCCCGGCGGGTGCGGCGGCGTCGTGCAACGTCAACGGCAAACCGCTGCCATTCAGCCCGGACTGGAAAAGCTACGTGCGGGCCGACTACACCATCCCGCTGGATAACGGCCTGGATATCGAACTCGGCACCGACTACAGCTGGCAGAGCGAAGTGCAGTACGACATCAGCCAGAACGCCGACACCAAGCAGGGCGCCTACGGCCTCTGGAATGCCAGCGTCGCCCTGGCCGATTACACCAACGGCTGGCGCGTGGCATTGCTGGGCAAGAACCTCACCGACAAGTCGTATTCGCCGTTGCTCGCCAGCGGTGGCAATTACATCTACCGCGCCGTGCCTCGCGACGACGAGCGCTACTTCGGCGTGCAACTGCGCAAGGACTTCTGAGATGAGCAGACAGCTGAAACTCGGCGCGTTTCTCATGGCCACCGGGCACCACGTCGCCGCGTGGCGTCATCCGGATGTGCCGGCCAACGCCGGGCTGGATTTCGCCCATTACAAACGTCTGGCGCAGATTGCCGAGGCAGCGAAGTTCGATACGTTGTTCGTCGCCGACAGCGTCGCTGCGCCGACCCAGGATATCGCCAGCCGGATGGCCCGTTCGGATCACTTCGAGCCGCTGACGTTGCTCTCGGCCTTGAGCGCCGTGACCGAACGCATCGGCCTGATCGCCACCGCCACTACCAGCTACAACGAGCCGTATCACGTGGCGCGTAAATTTGCTTCGCTCGATCACCTCTCGGGCGGGCGAGCGGGGTGGAATCTGGTGACCTCGGACAACGCCGCCGAAGCGCAGAATTTCGGCCGCGACGAACACATCGGCCATGCAGAACGCTACAGCCGCGCCCGAGAATTTCATCAGGTGGTGACCGGGCTCTGGGACAGTTGGCAGGACGACGCCTTCCTCCGCGACAAGGCCAGCGGAGCGTATTACGACCCGGAAAAATTGCACGTGCTGGATCACGTCGGTGAGCACTTCCGGGTCAAGGGCCCGCTGAACGTCGCACGTTCGCCACAGGGTCAGCCGGTGATCGTGCAGGCCGGCTCGTCGGAAACCGGGCGTGAACTGGCGGCGCAGACGGCCGAAGTAGTGTTCACCGCGCAGACCTCACTGGCCAGCGCCCAGGCGTTTTACGCCGACCTCAAGGGACGCTTGCCGAAGTACGGACGCAGCGCCGACTCACTGAAAATCATGCCCGGTGTGTTTGTCGTCGTCGGGCAGACGGAAGCCGAAGCGCAGGAAAAATGTGAAACGTTTCAGCAATTGGTCGAACCCGAGGTTGGTGTCGCCCTGCTTGGGCGTATGCTGGGCAACTTCGACCTGTCGAAGTACCCGTTGGATGGGCCGCTGCCGGAATTGCCGCTGACTGAAAGCGGCCAGCAGAGCCGGCAGAAACTGCTGACAGAACTGGCCGGCCGGGAGCATCTGACCCTGGCCGAACTGGGCCGCCGAATCGCCGGCGGTCGCGGGCATTACAGCGTCGTCGGCACGCCGGCGCAGATTGCCGACCGCTTGCAGGAGTGGTTCGAGCAGGGCGCGGCGGACGGCTTCAACGTGCTGGTGCCGCACCTGCCCGGCGGGCTCGAAGACTTCGCCAATGGCGTGGTCCCGGAACTGCAACGGCGCGGACTGTTCAGAACCGAATACGAGGGCCGGACCTTGCGCCAGAACCTTGGCCTTGCCCGGCCCGGCAACAGATTTGCGTAGCAATCGACACCCAATTCAAGACCGACAAGAGAGGATTCGATGACTTACACCGCTGCCGAAAACCGTTATGACTCCATCCCTTACCGCCGCGTCGGACGCAGCGGTCTGGTGCTGCCGGCGCTGTCCCTGGGCCTGTGGCACAACTTCGGCGACAGCACGCCGATCGACACCCAGCGCGCCTTGCTGCGCACCGCGTTCGATCTGGGGATCAACCACTTCGACCTGGCCAACAACTACGGCCCTCCCTACGGCAGCGCCGAGACCAATTTCGGCCGTTTGCTGCGCGAAGACTTCAAGCAATATCGCGATGAACTGATCATCTCCAGCAAGGCCGGTTGGGACATGTGGCCCGGCCCTTACGGCCAGGGCGGCGGTTCGCGCAAATACGTGCTGGCCAGCCTCGACCAGAGCCTGCAACGCCTGGGCCTGGACTATGTGGATATCTTCTATTCGCACCGCTTCGACCCGGACACCCCGCTGGAAGAAACCGCCAGCGCCCTCGCCACTGCGGTGCAGCAGGGCAAGGCGCTGTACATCGGTATCTCGTCGTACTCCGGGGTGAAAACTCGTGAGATCGCCGCGCTGCTCAAAGAGTGGAAAGTGCCGCTGTTGATTCACCAGCCGGCCTACAACCTGCTCAACCGTTGGGTGGAAAAAGACCTGCTCGACACCACCGAAGAACTCGGCACTGGCGTGATTGCGTTCACCCCGCTGGCGCAGGGTCTGCTGACCGACAAATACCTCAACGGCGTGCCGGCGGATGCGCGGGTCAATCGTCCGGGGGGTGGTTCGTTGCAGGCTTCGCATTTGTCCGAGGCCAACATCGCTCATGTGCGGGCGTTGAATGAAATCGCCAAACGTCGTGGGCAGAGTCTGGCGCAACTGGCGCTGGCGTGGACGCTGCGGGATCCGCGAGTGACCTCGGCCCTGATCGGCGCGAGCCGGCCGGAGCAGATTGTCGAGAACGTCGGCGCGTTGAAGAACCTGAGTTTCAGTGCGGAAGAGTTGGCGGAGATCGACCGGTTTGCCCAGGAGGGCGGGATCAATCTTTGGGAGAAGCCTTCGACGGCGGAATAACGACACACTGATCGTTCCCACGCAGAGCGTGGGAACGATCAATTGTTCAGCGAAAAAACGGCACATCCCCCAACACCGTAGCCCGCTGCATCACCCGCCGCGCCGGCCGGTAATCATCCACCGCGTAGTGTTGCGTCACGCGGTTGTCCCAGAACGCAATGTCATCCTTCTGCCAGCGCCAGCGAATGGTGAATTCCGGCCGCGTCGCGTGGGCGAACAGGAACTTCAGCACCGCTTCACTCTCGGTTTCTGACAGCTCATTGATCTTCGACGTGAAGCCTTCGTTGACGAACAGCGAACGCCGTCCGCTCACCGGGTGCGTACGAATCACCGGATGCGACAGCGGTGGATTCTTGCGCCGCGCCTCTTCCCACTGCGCCAGTGCTTCCGGCGTGTTGCCATAACGCTCCAACGGAAACGAGCGGGTGAAGTCGTGAGTCGCGGTCAGCCCTTCGAGCAGAGCTTTCATCGGCGCAGAAAGTGCCTCATACGCGGCAATCCCGCTGGCCCACAACGTATCGCCGCCGAACTCCGGCAACAGCTTGGCGCTGAGCACCGCGCCCATGGCCGGGGTTGGCAGGAAGGTGACGTCGGTGTGCCAGATCGCGTTGTCGCGCACGTCGGTGACGGCGGTGTCGAGGATCAGCACTTCCGGTTGCTCAGGCACATTAGGGTAGATCGGGTGAATGTGCAGGTCGCCGAAATAGTGGGCGAAACGTGCCTGTTGCGACGGCTCGATCGGCTGATTGCGGAAGAACAGCACCTGGTATTTGAGCAGCGCCTGCTCGATGGCGTCGCGCTGTTCCAGGTTCAGCGGCTGGCTGATGTCGACGCCGCTGATCTGTGCGCCGAGGGCCGAGCTTAACGGGGTGATGTTCAGGCTGCTCATGGTGGTTCTCTTCAATTCCGGGGCCCCGAAACTGTCGGGGTAGTCAGTGCTGAAAAATCAGTGGGCCTGGCCGTGCCACGGCACCAGTTTGCGTTGCAGGGCGCGCAGGCCCATTTCCATGGCGAAGGCGATCAGGGCGATGACCAGAATCCCCAGCACCACCACATCGGTGACCAGGAATTGCGCGGCCGACTGCACCATGAAGCCCAGGCCACTGGTGGCCGCGATCAATTCGGCGGCGACCAGAGTCGACCAGCCGACACCCAGACCGATGCGCACACCGGTCAGAATGTCTGGCAGCGCGCTCGGCAAAATCACGTGGCGAATCAGTTGTGCGCGAGTCGCCCCCAGCGATTGCGCAGCGCGCAGTTTGGCCGGGTCGACGGTGCGCACGCCGGTGGCGGTAGCAATCGCGATCGGAGCGAAAATCGCCAGGTAGATCAGCAGCACTTTCGACAACTCGCCGATACCGCACCAGATCACGATCAGCGGCAGATAGGCGAGTGGCGGAATAGGGCGGTAGAACTCGATCAGCGGATCCAGCACACCTCGGGCGATGCGGTTGGCGCCGATGGCAATGCCCACCGGCACCGCGGTCAGAATCGCAAAACCCAGGCCCAGACCGATGCGGCTCAGGCTCGCGCCCAGGTGCTGCCACAACGTCGAATCCATGTAACCCGTGGTCGCCAGTAACCAGCCTTTTTGCAGTACGGCGGACGGTGGCGGCAGGAACAGCGGTTCGATCAGGCCGGTGGCCGTGACGGCCCACCAGATCACCAGCAACGCGAACAAGGTCAGCAGGCTGATCCAGCGAGTGCTGAGGCTGCGACGCACAGGAATCACCACCGACGTGGCGGCGGGTTTCACTGCGGTGGCGGAAACGTCGTAACTGCTCATGCGCGCTCCTGCCGCTGAACGGCGCTGCGTTGCGAGAACACTTTGGCGAGCACGTGTTCGCGGGTTTCGATGAAGCGCGGATCGGACTTGATCGACCGCGCCGATTCGCCGGCGGCGTAGCGCTGGCCGAAGTCGAGGTGCAGGCGTTCGACGATCTGCCCCGGATTCGGCGCCAGCAGAATCAGGTCGGTGGCGAGGAACACCGCCTCTTCAATGTCGTGGGTAATCAGGAACACCGGTTTGGCGGTGCGTTGCCAGACTTGCAGCAACAGCTCCTGCATCTGTTCGCGGGTGAAGGCGTCGAGGGCACCGAAGGGTTCGTCCATCAGCAGCACGCGCGGGTCGGCTGCGAGGGCGCGGGCCAGGCCGACACGTTGCTTCTGGCCACCGGAGAGTTGCCAGATGCGACGTTTTTCGAAACCGGAGAGATCGACCAGCGCGAGCATTTCCCGGGCGCGCTGTTCGCGTTTGTCCTTGGCGACACCGGCCAGTTCGAGACCGAAGGCAACGTTGGCCAGCACGTCCTGCCAGGGCAGCAGGGCGTCGTCCTGGAACACCACGCCGCGCTCGGCGCTCGGGCCTTTGACTGGCACGTTGTCGAGGGTGATGCGCCCTGCGCTCGGTTCGACGAAGCCGGCAATCAGGTTCAACAGCGAAGTCTTGCCACTGCCGGACGGGCCGAGGGCGACCAGCAATTGCTGGGGCCCCAGGGTCAGAGAGATATCCGCCAGCACCGGTTCCGGGCTGCCGGGATACTGTGCGCTGATGCGCTCCAGCTGTAGCAAGGCCATCGCAATTAACTCCCGATCAGTTGGTGATGTACTTGGCGCTGACGTACGGCGCGTAGTCCGGCAGAACCGCTTCGACCTTGCCTTGCTCCTTGAGGAACGCAGCGGTGTCGGTGATGGCTTTGGTGGTCGGCGCGCCGAGGTCACTGACCTGATCCGCCGCCAGCGGGTAGACGTTGCCTTGCAGCAGCAAAGGAATGTCGCTGGCCTTGGCGCCGGACAGTTTCACCAGTTTGTCGACGTTGCTCTGATTGGCGATCCAGGCTTTCGGATCCTTGCGGTAGTCGGCGTAGGCGTCGAGGGTGACCTTGGCGAATGCGGTAACGATTTCCGGGTGCTTCTCGGCGAAGTCTTTACGCACGATCCAGGCGTCGAAAGTTGGCGCGCCGAACTTGGCCAGCTCTCCGGAAGTGATCAGCACTTTGCCGTTTTCCTTGGCCACACCCAGCGCCGGATCCCAAACGTAGGTGGCATCGATGTCACCGCGCTTCCACGCGGCAATGATCGCTGGCGGGGCGAGGTTGAGGACGGTGACTTTCGAAGGGTCGATGTTCCAGTGCTTCAGCGCGGCCAGCAGGCTGTAGTGACCGGTGGACACGAATGGCACGGCGATTTTCTTGCCGACCAGATCCTGCGGCGTCTTGATGCCGGAGCCGTCGCGGGCGACCAGCGCTTCGGCAGCGCCGATCTGGGTGGCGATAAGGAAGGTTTCCACCGGGACTTTGCGGGTGATCGCAGCGGTCAGCGGGCTGGAACCGAGGTAGCCGATCTGCACGTCGCCGGAAGCGATGGCGGTGATGACGTCGGCACCGTTGTCGAACTTGCGCCAGCTGATATCGGCCTTGGTGGCTTTCTCATAGGCGCCGTCGGCCTGGGCGACTTTCGCCGGGTCAACGGTGGTCTGGTAGGCGACGGTGAGGTCGGCGGCCTGAGCCAGGAAACTCGCGGCAGCCAGAGAGGCCACGGCCAGCAGGCGAAGCGGGACATTCAGTTTCATTGAAGAGCTCCATATCAGGCGACCGAGCGTCGGCGTGAAAGGAGACTAAATGATCTAAGAATCTAGAAATAAATAACTTTTTAGACTTAGCTTATGAGCGGAAAAATCTAAGGGAAGGGGGGTATTTCGGATTTTTCGTTCGACGTGAGATCTTTTCCCCCTCACCCCAGCCCTCTCCCCCAAGGGTGCGAGGGGGAAAGGGAGCCAATTGGGGGGCTTTTCAGATCCTGAGTTCGGCTCGGTATTTCAGGTCGGCGTATCTTGCACCAACAACTCGGTCGGTTCCCTCTCCCTCTGGGAGAGGGTTAGGGTGAGGGGCTTTTCAGTTACTGATCGCCAAAATACTCGCCTGATACGACCCGACAAACACGTCGAAATCGCCCACCTCGTTCTTTTCCAGCTCAGCCTGTTGCGCCAGCGACGAGCGTGCCAGTTCTTCGAACTTCGCCTGTTCCTCAGCCGCCAACGGCTCGCTGCGGAAGAACTCGGCGTGAGCCTGGCTCTGGCGCAGGGAGAATTGCGCGAAGCTTTCCTTGTGCTCGGCCATCGCCGCCAGCACCTGGGCCGAAGGCGTCAGGGACGAATCCTTGACCTTGGCCAGTTGTGCGTCGAGTGCCTTGCTGTGGGCATCGCCGCCATGGCTTTGATCCAGCAGCGCCGCCAGTGGAGCAATTTTTTCCAGCAGTTCGGCGGCCCATTCCTTCAGTTCGACCGGTTGGCCGTCACGCTGCAATTGCAGGCCCGGACGACGACCTTCCTTGACCACGCTGAGGAAGTTCGACGTGGCGTTGCCGCAGCTGATGTTGGTCAGCAGCGGGCTGTCGTTCAGTGCGCAGTACAGCAGGAACGCGTCGAGGAAGCGCGATTCGGTGAGGTCGATACCCATCGGCAGGAACGGGTTGATGTCCAGGCAACGCACTTCGACGTACTGGATGCCACGGGCGACCAGCGCCTGGATCGGCCGCTCGCCGGTGTAGGTCACGCGTTTCGGGCGGATGTTGGAGTAGTACTCGTTTTCGATCTGCAGGATGTTGGTGTTCAGTTGCACCCACTCGCCATCCTGGTGCGTGCCGACTTCTACGTACGGCGCGTATGGCGTGGCCACCGCCTTGCGCAGACTGTCGGTGTAGCTTGCCAGGTCGTTGTAGCAAGGGGTCAGGCCAGCCTGGGCGTTGCTCTGGTAACCGAGGTCACTCATGCGCAGGCTGGTGGCGTAAGGCAGGTACAGAGTGTCCGGGTCCAACTGTTCCAGCTGATGCGAACGGCCGCGCAGGAACCCCGCGTCCAGCGCCGGCGAAGCACCGAACAGGTACATCAGCAGCCAGCTGTAGCGACGGAAGTTGCGGATCAGCGCGATATAGGACGACGACTGGAAATCCCGGTCGGTGCCGACGAAGCCTTCGGCTTCTTTCAGCAGCGGCCAGAGTTTTTCCGGCAGGGAGAAGTTGTAGTGAATCCCGGCGATGCACTGCATGGTCTTGCCGTAACGCAGGGCCAGGCCCTTGCGGTAGACGTACTTGAGCTGACCGATGTTGGAGGTGCCGTAATAGGCGATCGGGATATCTTCCTCGGCCGGCAACGGGCACGGCATCGATGGACTCCACAGGTACTCGTTGCCGAGCTTGCTGTAGGCAAAGCGATGAATCTTGTCCAGGCTGGCCAGGGTGTCGGCCGGGTCTGGCAGGGCAGGCGTGATGAATTCCAGCAGCGACTCGGAATAGTCGGTGGTGATCTGTTCGTTGGTCAGCGCGGAACCCAGGCTTTCAGGGTGCGGCGTTTGCGCCAGACGTCCCTCGCCGGTCACGCGCAGGCATTCACGTTCGATACCGTGCAGGCACTGCTCGAGCAGAGAGAGGTTGGCGCGCTCACCGAGCAGAGCCAGGCGGCGGTTGAGAAGTTCGCTCAATTTGGATTCCTTCACGCGTCAGTCGCCCCAATATGGGGGTGGGCAGGACGGTCTACAAGGGTGAAGTTGAAACTGGCGTTTTCGCCTGGTTTTCGGGCCATGAAAGCCCCATTGGAAACGCCAACTTCAGTCCCTGAATCTGGCAGACGCGGGCGAGGAAAACTCCGACGCTGCGATCACAGCGCCGAAATTAACTCAAAATGATGAACAACATCTACAGGACAGCGAACGTGCCTTGCGCTTTTGCGACCAGTTTGTCGCCCTGCATCACGTCGGCTTCGACCACCAGCGTGCGCCGGCCCGGGTGGATCACCCGCGCCGTGCACATCACCTCGCCCTCGGAGACGGCGCGGATGTAGTTGATCTTGCACTCGATGGTCGCGCTCTGTTGGTCAAAGCCGTGGGTGCTGGAACAGGCCAGCCCCATCGCGATATCGACCAGACTGAACAGCGCGCCGCCGTGCAGCTTGCCGCCGCGGTTGCGCAGTTCGGGTTCCAGCACCAGGGCGACTTGCGCCACCCCGGTTTCCAGGCTGTGCAGGCGGCAGCCCAACAGCTTGAAAAACGCGCTCTCGACGAGCCCGGCCGGAATTTCCATCAGCGTTTCTTCAACTGCTTGGCGTTGGCGAACAGCGACGCCATGGCGTTGTTCGCCGGAGCCGCCGGAGTGGTTTCCTTGCGCGGCGCCGAACCCTGCGACTGGCGTGGCGCCGAGCCTGGACGCGCGCCACGGGCACCGTCGATCTTCTCGCCCGGGGTGTCGCTCATGCGCATCGACAGGCCGACGCGTTTGCGCGGGATGTCGACTTCCATGACCTTCACTTTCACCACGTCACCGGCCTTCACCGCTTCGCGTGGATCCTTGATGAACTTCTCCGACAGCGCCGAAATGTGCACCAGACCGTCCTGATGCACGCCGATGTCGACGAACGCACCGAACGCGGTCACGTTGGTCACCACGCCTTCGAGGATCATCCCCAGTTGCAGGTCTTTCAGGTCCTCGACGCCTTCCTGGAACTCGGCGGTCTTGAACTCCGGACGAGGGTCGCGGCCCGGTTTTTCCAGTTCCTGCAGGATGTCGGTGACGGTTGGCAGACCGAAGGTCTCGTCGGTGAATTTCTTCGGATCCAGACGCTTGAGGAACCCGGCGTCGCCGATCAGCGAGCGGATGTCGCGGTCGGTTTCAGCGGCGATGCGTTGCACCAGCGGATAGGCTTCCGGGTGAACCGCCGAGGAATCCAGCGGGTTGTCGCCGTTCATCACACGCAGGAAGCCGGCGGCCTGTTCGAAGGTTTTCTCGCCCAGACGCGCGACTTTCTTCAGCGCGGCGCGGGTCTTGAACGCGCCGTGTTCGTCACGGTGAGTCACGATGTTCTGCGCCAGAGTCGCGTTGAGACCGGAGATCCGCGCCAGCAGCGCCACGGACGCGGTGTTCACGTCCACGCCCACGGCGTTCACGCAGTCCTCGACCACGGCGTCCAGGCCGCGCGCCAGTTTCAGCTGCGACACGTCGTGCTGGTACTGACCGACACCGATGGATTTCGGATCGATTTTCACCAGTTCGGCCAGTGGATCCTGCAAGCGACGGGCGATCGATACCGCGCCACGGATCGATACGTCCAGATCCGGGAATTCCTTGGCTGCCAGTTCCGATGCCGAGTACACCGATGCGCCGGCTTCGGAGACCATGACCTTGGTCATTTTCATCGCTGGATATTTTTTGATCAGCTCGATGGCCAGTTTGTCGGTTTCACGACTGGCGGTGCCGTTGCCGATGGCGATCAGGTCGACCGAGTGCTTGGCGCACAGGGCGGCCAGGATCGCGATGGTCTGATCCCATTTGTTGTGCGGCACGTGCGGGTAAACCGTGGCGTGATCCAGCAGCTTGCCGGTGGAGTCGACCACCGCGACCTTGCAGCCGGTGCGCAGGCCCGGGTCGAGACCCAGGGTGGCGCGCGGGCCGGCCGGAGCGGCCAGCAGCAGGTCGTGCAGGTTGTGGGCGAACACGTTGATCGCTTCGGTTTCGGCGCCGTCGCGCAGCTCGCCGAGCAGGTCGGTTTCCAGGTGGGTGTAGAGCTTGACCTTCCAGGTCCAGCGCACCACTTCACCCAGCCATTTGTCGGCCGGACGGTTCTGGTTCTGGATGCCGACTTGCTGGCCGATCATGCCTTCGCACGGATGCATGGTGCCCGGCAGTTCATCGCCGACCTTCAGTGCGGAGCTGAGAATGCCTTCATTGCGGCCACGGAAAATCGCCAGCGCGCGGTGCGACGGCATGCTTTTCAGCGGTTCGTCGTGTTCGAAGTAATCGCGGAACTTGGCGCCTTCCTCTTCCTTGCCGGCGATCACGCGGGCACTGAGGGTGGCTTCCTGCTTCAGGTAAGTGCGCAGTTTTTCCAGCAGGTTGGCGTCTTCGGCGAAGCGCTCCATGAGGATGTACTTGGCGCCTTCCAGCGCAGCCTTGACGTCGGCCACGCCTTTTTCGGCGTCGATGAAGCGTACGGCTTCGGCTTCCGGGGCCAGGCTCGGGTCGTTGAACAGACCGTCGGCCAGCTCGCCGAGGCCGGCTTCCAGGGCGATCTGGCCCTTGGTGCGGCGCTTCTGCTTGTACGGCAGGTACAAGTCTTCGAGGCGGGTCTTGGTGTCGGCGAGTTTGATTTCGCGCTCCAGTTCAGGGGTGAGTTTGCCCTGCTCCTGGATGCTGGAAAGAATGCTGATGCGCCGTTCGTCGAGTTCTCGCAGGTAGCGCAGACGCTCTTCCAGATGACGCAGTTGAGTGTCATCGAGGCTGCCGGTCACTTCTTTCCGGTAACGGGCGATGAAGGGAACGGTAGAGCCTTCATCGAGTAGCGCGACGGCCGCTTCGACCTGTTGTGGGCGTACGCCGAGTTCCTCGGCGATGCGGCTGTTGATGCTGTCCATAAAACCACCTGACAAATTGTGAAAGCAGGCTCGCAGGCACGTAAATAAAGGCCCGGAGTCTGGTTGGGCGGCCTGACGCTTGCCGCTGCCTGGGTCAAAAGGCATCCCATTGACCCGTGAAATCGAACAATTACTGCGACGGCCCGGAAAATAAGAGACGGCCACCTGCGGTAACGATTCAGACGTTGCCTGACACAAAAGGCCGCGCATTATAACCAGCGTTCTGTCATTCGGGGGCGACACAGTCTGTAGGCTCAAGCCCCGGTTTTCTGGCAGTGAAGGAAAAATCTGCTAACAATGCACACGGTGCGTATAACGGCAGCTACGCCATAATGCGCGCCGAGCTAAAAGGAGCATCCAATGAGCAGCACTGCACAAACTGCTGAAGGCGAAAAAATTCTTATTGTTGACGACGATCCGGGGCTGAGCAGCCTGCTGGAACGCTTCTTCGTCAGCAAGGGCTACCGCGCCCGCGCCGTACCGAATACCGAGCAGATGGATCGTCTGCTGTCGCGTGAAGTGTTCAACCTGGTCGTCCTCGACCTGATGCTGCCGGGCGAAGACGGCCTGACCGCTTGCCGTCGCCTGCGTGGCGCGAACAATCAGATCCCGATCATCATGCTCACCGCCAAGGGCGACGAGCTGAGCCGTATCAAGGGCCTGGAACTGGGCGCCGACGACTACCTGGCCAAGCCGTTCAACCCGGACGAGTTGATGGCCCGCGTCAAAGCCGTGCTGCGCCGTCAGGCCGCACCGGTGCCGGGCGCGCCGGGCAGCGAAGAAGAGAACGTCACGTTCGGTGACTACGTGCTGTCCTTGGCCACCCGCGAACTCAAGCGCGGCGACGAAGTGCACATGCTCACCACCGGTGAGTTCGCGGTACTCAAGGCCCTGGTGATGAACGCCCGTCAGCCGCTGACCCGCGACAAACTGATGAACCTGGCCCGTGGCCGGGAGTGGGATGCCCTGGAGCGTTCCATCGATGTGCAGATTTCCCGTCTGCGCCGGATGATCGAACCCGATCCGTCCAAACCGCGCTACATCCAGACTGTCTGGGGCGTGGGTTATGTGTTCGTGCCGGATGGCAACTCCACCAAGTGACGGGTGATTTGTAGGAGCGGGTCTGTGGGGAGCGGTCAAAAATGCCGCCTCCGCAGACTCGTTATCCGCAATATGCGAGCATTGCTCGCTCCTGCAAGTGCGTAGCGGTTATCCATGAAAACCCCTGTCTGGTTTCCCCAAAGTTTCTTCTCCCGCACCCTCTGGCTGGTGCTCATCGTCGTATTGTTTTCCAAGGCTCTGACCCTGGTTTATCTGCTGATGAACGAGGACGTGCTGGTGGACCGTCAATACAGCCACGGCGTCGCCCTCACGCTGCGTGCCTATTGGGCTGCCGATGAAGAAAACCGCGCGAAGATCGCCGATGCCGCGACCCTGATCCGGGTGGTCGGTGCCGGTGTGCCGGAAGGCGAGCAGCACTGGCCGTACAGCGAAATCTACCAGCGGCAGATGCAGGCGGAACTGGGGGCCGACACCGAGGTTCGGCTGCGCATGCATTCACCGCCGGCGTTGTGGGTGCGTGCGCCGAGCCTGGGTGATGGCTGGTTGAAAGTGCCGTTGTACCCGCATCCGTTGCGCGGCCAGAAAATCTGGAACGTACTCGGCTGGTTCCTCGCCATCGGGTTGCTCTCGACCGCGTCGGCATGGATTTTCGTCAGCCAGCTCAATCAGCCTTTGAAGCGTCTCGTGTATGCCGCACGGCAACTCGGCCAGGGCCGCAGCGTGCGCCTGCCGATCAGTGACACACCGAGCGAAATGACCGAGGTTTATCGCGCCTTCAACCAGATGGCCGAGGACGTTGAACAGGCCGGTCGTGAGCGTGAACTGATGCTCGCCGGGGTTTCCCACGACCTGCGCACGCCGCTGACCCGTCTACGGCTGTCGCTGGAACTGATGGGTGACCGCACCGACCTGACCGACGACATGGTGCGCGACATTGAAGACATGGACGCGATTCTCGACCAGTTCCTCGCGTTCATTCGCGATGGTCGGGACGAGTCGGTGGAAGAAGTGGATCTGAGCGATCTGGTGCGCGAAGTCGCGGCGCCGTACAACCAGAGTGAAGAGAAGGTGCGCTTGCGTCTGGAGCCGATCCAGCCGTTCCCACTGCGTCGGGTGTCGATGAAGCGCCTGCTGAACAACCTGATCGGCAACGCGTTGAACCATGCCGGCAGCGGCGTCGAGGTTGCGGCTTATGTGTCAGGTGACACCAGCGCGCCGTACGTGGTGCTGAGCGTGATGGACCGTGGCGCGGGGATTGATCCGTCGGAGCTTGAGGCGATTTTCAACCCGTTCACCCGTGGCGACCGCGCGCGGGGCGGGAAGGGTACCGGGCTGGGGCTGGCGATCGTCAAGCGGATTGCTTCGATGCATGGCGGCAATGTCGAGCTGCGCAACCGCTCCGGTGGCGGGCTGGAGGCGCGGGTGCGCTTGCCGCTGGGGTTGATGCTGCCGCGAGACGCGGTTTAAGTTTCAGGCGGCCTTGCGGCCGCCTGATTCAAGGTTCAACCCTTGCCTTTGGTGCGGGTCATGTTCGGCCCGCCATTCTTCTCAAGGTGTTCGATGATGATCCCCGCCACGTTCTTGCCGGTGGTGGTCTCGATCCCTTCCAGGCCAGGCGACGAGTTCACTTCCATCACCAGCGGCCCGTGATTCGAACGCAGGATATCCACACCCGCCACCGCCAGGCCCATGACCTTGGCGGCGCGCAACGCGGTCATGCGCTCTTCCGGGGTGATCTTGATCAGGCTGGCGCTACCGCCACGGTGCAGGTTGGAGCGGAATTCCCCGGGCTTGGCCTGACGCTTCATCGCCGCGATCACCTTGTCGCCGACCACGAAGCAGCGGATGTCCGCGCCGCCGGCCTCCTTGATGTATTCCTGCACCATGATGTTCTGCTTGAGGCCCATGAACGCCTCGATCACCGACTCCGCCGCCGTCGCGGTTTCGCACAGCACCACGCCGATGCCCTGAGTCCCTTCCAGCACCTTGATCACCAGCGGCGCGCCGTTGACCATGTCGATCAGGTCGGGAATGTCGTCCGGCGAGTGGGCGAAGCCGGTCACCGGCAAACCGATGCCCCGGCGCGACAGCAATTGCAGCGAACGCAGCTTGTCCCGGGAGCGGGCGATGGCCACCGATTCGTTGAGCGGAAACACCCCCATCATTTCGAACTGGCGCAGCACCGCGCAGCCATAAAACGTCACCGACGCGCCGATCCGCGGGATCACCGCATCGAACCCTTCCAGCGGCTTGCCGCGATAGTGGATCTGCGGCTTGTGGCTGGCGATGTTCATGTAGGCGCGCAAGGTGTCGATCACCACCATTTCATGCCCGCGTTCGGTGCCGGCTTCGACCAGACGACGGGTGGAATACAGACGCGGATTCCGCGACAGCACAGCGATCTTCATGCAACACCTGTGGAGGAGGTAGATACCGGGAACACCGGCTTGTCTTGTACATACTTGATACCCGGATTGACCACCAACTGGCCGTCGATCAGGGCTTTGGAACCGAGCAACAGGCGATAGCGCATGGACTTGCGGCAGGCGAGGGTGAACTCGACCGGCCAGACCCGATCACCGAGGGCCAGGGTGGTGCTGATCACATAGCGCACCTGGGCCTGGCCGTTGGAACTCTTGATGGTCTTGCGGGTGACCAGCGGTGCTTCGCAACGCCGGTGGCGCAATTGCACCACCGTGCCCAGGTGCGCGGTGAAACGCACCCACTTCTCGCCGTCCCGTTCGAACGGCTCGATATCGGTGGCGTGCAGGCTGGAGGTACTGGCACCGGTGTCGATTTTCGCCCGAAGGCCTGCGACTCCCAAACCTGGGAGCGCCACCCACTCGCGCAGACCAACAACGGTCAAATGGTCAAATGTCTTCAAAAAAATGCTCAACCGGTGAAAACCGATCAGCCCGCAGGGGGCCGGATTTGCGGTATTCACGCAGAATAGTGGTTAAAAGGCGACAGATATCTATGGCCCGGATTTGCGCGCTCTCAAGCACGCCCCGGAATGTGTGCATTGTAATCCGGGACAGCGCAATTCATGGCACGACAGAAACGGTAGTACAGTTCATCAATATTTCAGAATGAGGAAATTCCATGGCACAAAAAAGCGAAGAGGACGACAAGGTCCGTCTCGACAAATGGCTGTGGGCTGCACGTTTTTTTAAAACCCGTGCCTTGGCCAAAGCCGCCATCGAAAGTGGCAAGGTGCATTGTCGGGGAGAGCGCTGCAAGCCTGGCAAAGAGCCACGCATCGGCGATGAATTCGAGATTCGTACCGGCTTCGATGAAAAGACTGTCGTGGTCCAGGCCCTGTCGATCGTGCGCCGTGGCGCGCCGGAAGCGCAGACGCTGTATGCGGAAACCGAAGCCAGTATCGCCAAGCGCGAGGCGGCTGCAGCGATGCGCAAGGCGGGCGCGTTGGGTGTGACCACCGACGGCAAACCGAGCAAGAAACAGCGTCGGGACTTGTTTAAATTTCGTGGGAACAGTAGCGGCGAATAAAAAATCGCAGCCTGCATGCGCTCCCTGAGGAGCTGCCGGCGGCTGCGATCTTTTCAGGCGCATCGAATTAGCGGAGCGCCACCACACTCATCCGCGAAACCACCGGCAACTTGCCCACCAGCGTGAAAATCGGCGCTGTGATCTTCAGCCAGAAGTTCGCCGCGTGATAGGCAAACGGTGTGTAGTAACCCCAGCCCAACGCCCATACCGCCAACAGCAGGCCACCGATGTAATCGTCCTGGCCCCAGTGCGCGCCGGCCACCAGACGCGGCAGCATGAACAGCAGCGCCAGACCCCAGATCGTCAGGAACTGGCCGGCGGAGCGACTGAAAACGCCCATGAACAGCGCCCAGATCAACAGCACCGAAGCATGGTCACCGGGGAAGCTCTGGCTCGAGCGATCCTTCAGCTCAAAGGTCTTCTCGAGATGCGGGAAGTAGTCGCTCATATGAACGGCGCCCTGGAGCACCATGGATGGGCTATTGTGCTGCCAGCCCATGTGGTCGGCGAATTTGGAAAACAGCGCGCGGATCACCACCATCAGCAGCAGGATCGAGAAAAATCCGAAGAAGGCGCGACGCACGTCAATCGCCTTGAACACCCAGTCGCCCTTGATCAGCAGGGTCAGCAGGATCAGTCCGACGACAACGTCGAACGGGCGCAGACTTGCAATTGCCCAGATGTGGAGCCATATGGGGTTGCTGGCCAGCGGTGCATTGAGTGAGCGGAACAGCCACTCGTCGAAAACCACACACAGCATCTGACCCGTAGGCCATAACCAGAAAGCCAGTAGTGCCAAAGGCACTGCATTGCACAGAACCAGCCGGCCGAGGTTCCACCTTGATTGGAACAAACCCGGATTGTTCATAAAATGCCTCCCGTGGCTGAACATAGGCATCAAAATGGATGCCAGAAGCGCGGGATTTTCATTCTTTGTAACCTTTTTGTCATTAAAATCAGATACCTAGACCTATGACCGATTTCCTCGATACCGATTACACCCAACGCTTCATCTTCGATGACAGCGACACGCGCGGCGAACTGGTGTCGCTGGAACGCAGCTACGCCGAAGTGCTCGCCAAGCACCCGTATCCGGAGCCGGTTGCGCAATTGCTGGGCGAACTGATGGCTGCTGCGTCGTTGCTGGTAGGCACCCTGAAATTCGATGGCTTGCTGATTCTTCAGGCGCGCTCCGAAGGCCCGATCCCGCTGCTGATGATCGAGTGCTCCAGTGACCGCGAAATTCGTGGCCTGGCCCGTTATGAAGCCGACTTGATCGCCGCTGATGCGACCCTCTCCGACCTGATGCCCAACGGCGTGTTGGCGTTGACTGTCGATCCGACGGTGGGCCAGCGCTACCAGGGCATCGTCGACCTCGACGGCGAAACCCTGTCCGACTGCTTCACCAACTACTTCGTCATGTCCCAGCAGGTTGGCACCCGCTTCAAGCTGTGCGCCGACGGCCGTCGCGCCCGTGGCCTGCTGCTGCAGCAACTGCCTGCCGATCGCCTGAAAGATGAAGAAGAACGCGCCGCCAGCTGGCAGCACATCACCGCGCTGGGCAACACCCTGACCGCTGATGAACTGTTGAGCCTGGACAACGAAACGGTTCTGCATCGCCTCTACCATGAAGAACAGGTCCGTCTGTTCGATGTGCAGAAACTGCGCTTCCATTGCAGCTGCTCCCGCGAACGCTCGGGCAACGCACTGGTCAGCCTGGGTCTGGAAGATGCGCAGCAATTGGTGGCCGAGCAGGGTGGCAGCGTCGAGATCGATTGCCAGTTCTGCAACCAGCGCTACCTGTTCGACGCGGCGGATATCGCTCAATTGTTCGCTGGTGCGGGCGTCGAGACGCCGTCAGATACCCGGCACTAAAACGGTTCAGCGCAGGTAAATTCACTGCTCAACGACGGAATAACGCCGTTACGACGGGAGGGCCCTACTCTTTTTGGGCTTTTCTGGCATAATCCGGCCCACTTTTTTCGCGGTAGTAGTGCACGACTTTCTACTACAAAACGTTTGGAGCACACTCGGCCACTGGCCGACGGGGAACCTCATGACGCAAGCCAATAACGCCGTGTACACCGATCTGAGTGTTGATGATCTGGTAAAAGAAGCCCTGAAACGCGGTGAAGGCGAGCTTGCCGATACCGGCGCTCTGGTAGTTCGCACCGGTCACCGCACCGGCCGTTCGCCAGTCGACCGTTTCATCGTTGAAGAGCCTTCCACCCAGGACGCAATCGCCTGGGGCCCGATCAACCGCAAGTTCCCGGCCGACAAGTTCGACGCGCTGTGGGCTCGTGTTGAAGCATTCAACAACGCGCAAGAGCATTTCGTTTCCCACGTGCATGTAGGCGCGGCCGAAGATCACTACCTGGCCGTGAAGATGACCACCCAGACTGCCTGGCAGAACCTGTTCGGTCGTTGCCTGTTCATCAACCCGGCTCAGTACAACCCGGCCGGTCGTGACGAGTGGCAAGTGTTGAACGTGGCCAACTTCGAGTGCGTGCCTGAGCGTGACGGCACCAACTCCGACGGTTGCGTGATCCTCAACTTCGCACAGAAAAAAGTGTTGATCGCCGGCATGCGTTACGCCGGTGAAATGAAGAAAGCCATGTTCTCCGTGCAGAACTTCCTGCTGCCGGCCGCTGACGTGCTGCCAATGCACTGCGCTGCCAACATCGGCGAAGAGGGCGACGTGACCCTGTTCTTCGGTCTGTCCGGCACTGGCAAGACCACCCTGTCCGCCGACGAAAGCCGTTACCTGATCGGTGACGACGAACACGGCTGGGGCGAAGGCGTTGTCTTCAACATCGAAGGCGGCTGCTACGCCAAGTGCATCGACTTGTCCGAGAAGAACGAGCCGGTCATCTGGAAAGCCATCAAGCACGGCGCTGTGCTGGAAAACGTCGTGATCGACGATGCCAAGCACGCCGACTACGCCGATGTCAGCCTGACCCAGAACAGCCGCGCAGCCTACCCGCTGGAGCACGTTGCCAAGCGTTCCGAGAAGAACCTGGGCGGCGAGCCGAACGCTGTGATCTTCCTGACTTGCGACCTGACCGGCGTACTGCCGCCAGTGTCGATCCTGAACAACGAGCAAGCGGCTTACCACTTCCTGTCCGGCTACACCGCACTGGTGGGCTCGACTGAAATGGGTTCGGGCAGCGGCATCAAGTCGACCTTCTCCACCTGCTTCGGCGCACCGTTCTTCCCGCGTCCGGCTGGCGAATACGCTGAACTGCTGATCAAGCGCATCAAGGGCTTCGGCTCCAAGGTCTACCTGGTCAACACCGGCTGGACCGGCGGTGGCTACGGCGTCGGCAAACGCTTCAACATCCCGACCACCCGCGCCGTGATCGCAGCGATCCAGAGCGGTGCACTGATCGGTGCCGAAACCGAACACCTGGACACCATCAACCTGGACGTGCCACTGGCCGTACCGGGCGTCGAAACCAACCTGCTCAACCCGCGCAACACCTGGGCTGACAAGGCTGCGTACGACGAAGCTGCCAAAGCACTGGCCGGTCTGTTCATCGAGAACTTCAAGAAGTTCGACGTGAGCGACGCGATCAAGGCTGCCGGGCCTAAGTTGTAAGACTTAGTTTTGGTGAATGAAAAAGCCGCCTCTTGAGGGCGGCTTTTTTGTGGGCGTTCATTTTCTCAATGGGCCAATGCATTCAAAACATGAACCGGGTCGTTATGAATGGCCTTGAGCAGAGCCTTTGCCGGCCCGGTTGGCTCGCGACGACCCTGTTCCCAATTTCGTAGCGTGCCGAGTTGGACGTCGATCAGTGCCGCAAATTTGGTCTGGGTCAAACCGGTAGCTTTACGAATTTCTTTGACCTGCAATGCATCAACGTGGAATTCGCGAGAAGGTGCGCGCTGGCCTCGTACAATCTCGTCCATCTCTTGCACACTTTCCATCAGCTCATCAAAAAATTTGCTCATGGGCATCTCCATTTTTCGATCAAGACCTTGAGTGCTTTACGCTCATCGCTGGACAGATCGTGTTGTTCATTTTTAGGGTAGATCATCAATAACCCGATTTGTGACGCCGAAACGAAGTGGTAGTAGATAACCCGTGCTCCGCCTCGCTTGCCGTGTCCTTTCGCTGCGATTCGGGTTTTGCGGATCCCGCCTGTGCCTTCAATTACATCGCCAATCGAAGGACTTACAACCAGTTGCTTCTGAAAAGCGGCATACGTGTCATCGTCCAGCAGCTCTTTTACTCGACGGGTAAAGATCCGAGTCTCAACAAAAATCATCGTAAATGTACGCCATTGGCTTACCTTCCAGCAATGCTGAAGGGATTTGAGTAGATGACTGGTAAGTGATCGTTCTCATGTCGAACATGGGAACGATCTGATCACTCAACCTCAGACTGGAGCTTTCCAGTTGAGCATTCGTTGCTGGGCGACCTGCAACAGGTCAAACCCGTCTTTGGTCAGCAGGTAAAGGGCGTGGGTGATGTGGGGAATGTCTTCAACGTCGGCATGTTTGAAGCAGAGGCAGTAGAGAGTTTGCAGCAGGTCGCTTGAAGCGCGCAGGCGCTGGACGGCGCATTCGAGGATGTCTTGCGGGTTGGCCTCGGTGTCGATGACCAATGGCTTGGTGTCGGTGAGGTTTGTATCAAGTGGGCGGTAGCGATCGTTGGGGAACTGGTTCCATGATTTCATTGGTTAGACTCTCTCAAGTATCCGAAGAACCGCCAACATCATGACCAAACGATAGGAGGCGGACTGTGTTCGGGTTGGTCAACCAGAGAGAGAGAACTCCAGGCACGCCGAAGCGTCCCAAACACAGCCGCCATAACGCGTGCCGCATGAATCAGGCGGCAAGCATACAAGGGCATGCGAAGTTTCTCTCTCATTTTCAGGTGACCAAACCCGAGTCGCTGATTTGGCAGCGACAGTCACGACTATAGATTTGAGCTAACAAACGGCGATAGCCGATAAGGCATCACTCCATGTAGGACGTGGACGAAGATTCAATAGGGTCGTTCCTCCGGATTATTGCGTGTTCTCAACAGTTCACGTTTCGCTGCCATCAAGCGTCTCGACTCTTCATCGGGGATGCTTGGCCGGGGATCATCGATGCTTTTCTGAACTTGCCGAGTAACCCACTCTTTGTAGGTCTCCTCGTCGCAGTGAGGTTCAATTCCGTCAGTGGATCTATCCATCGTTCAATTCTCCCGTGATTGTGTTGACGTCTGTTACCGGTCCCGCCTCAACGAATTGCCCGATACCCTTCAACATCCAGCACACTCGTCGTCAGCCCGCTCGCCGGTGTGTAGATCGTGCCTTTCACCGTCGAGAACGGGACGCCTTTGCTGCCCAGTGAAACGTAGCGTTCACCCTGATCCAGTTCGGTGAACCAGGTGTAGGAGCATTTCTCCATGGCCTTGTATTTCGCTGCCGCGTTGACGAGGGCCGCGGTGTGGTTTCGCAGGGTGGCGTCAGTAAGGTTGAGGTTTTTGTCGAGCACGGTGCCCCAGCGTTTCAGGCAGACCTCGGCAAAGTGGCGGACGATGAGACCGGGTTCGGCCAGCACTTTTGGTCCACTGTTGCCATCGGCGGAGGCGTTGCCAACCAGGGTGGCGTGACGGCCGGGCATAGGGAAGATGCTGGTTTTGGTGCCGGTCGCGGTTTGCGGGATGACGCAGCTGAAACCCTTGGAGCGTTCGTCCCGTGCATAGAAACCCACGTACTCTTTTACGTTGTAATTGAGCTTCACCCGGTGTTCCTGAAAGTTACCGATGCCCGGCACAGGATCAATGGCAAAGATATTGACCGGAATGTTTTTCAGCGCACTGTCGTTGAACATGGCATTGGCCAGCATATGGCAACTAATGCCGCCACGGCTCCAGCCTACCAGATTGACCTTTGTTGGAATAACGCCGTCCTTGCGGAACGTTTTAATGATTTGCTCTTGTAACTTCTGTTGCGTGATGCTGCGATCACCATAGTTGTATTTGCGCCACAGCCAGGAGCCCTCGACTTTTACGTCCTCAATAGGAATGCCAGCAGCCTTGAGGCGGTTATATTCCGCTTCGGTCAGTTGCTCGCGCTGCCAGTCGCATTGGCCTTTGATGATGTTCATCGCATGCTGGACGTTTTCCTCCCAGCCCTTGCCGAACAGGGTTCCGCTGAGGCCGTAGTCCTTGGATTTGGTGAACAGATCATCGGCCTGCAGGTTGCTGGTGCCAGGGCCATCGACCACGATCCATTCGGCAAACTCGCGACCGGTGTGATGGGAGGCGAGTGTGGAAACCAGTTCGCCGTCCCAATAGTTTTCGTGGGTATTATCAAACTTTGTCGAACCTGTACCGCAAAAGAAAATAGTCAGCGTAGTCATGTTGTTGCTCTGGGTTGATGTAAGAGCAAACAGGCTAGTTCTGAACTTTGCAGTAATGGAAGCGAAGGGTTGTTGCGAACTTTGTAAGTTTGGCTCGTCGCGTTAATTATTTATTCGTTGCCTGGCAACTTCCAGCAAGTCACAGCCGTCCTGCGTCAACAAATAAAGCACATTGACGATGTTGGGGATGTCTTTCACGTCGGCCTGTTTGAAACACAGGCAGTAAAGAGTTTCCAGCAGATCGCTGGCAGCGCGCAGGCGTTGATCGGCAGCATTAAGCAGATCCCCAGGTTTGGCTTCGGTGTCGATGACCATGACCGGGATGTTGCCGTCGCAGGTTTTGAGAGGGCGAAAGCGAGTATTCAGCGGTTTGAACATGTTCATGATTGAGGCGTGTCCTTTACGAAGTCGCGTCGGTGGGCCGACACAGTGTTTTCAGCCGCGCCGGCCACTATAGAAGGGCGCCATCGAGTGGGACAAGACAGCCACAATGGACAGGATTCGTAGGGGTTTTTCCGGGGTTCGGGCATTTGCCCTACGCGTTTTTGCGGCGTTTTCACAGCCAAACCCTGAGGAGAGAAATTTCCCACGTGTTTGTCGGGCGATTCCCGGTAAACCTCTGTATGGTGCGCGCCAGAATCCGTAGGGCGTTTCCAGACGTCCGACACACGCTTAAAGGGAATTAGGTATGCAGTGGCTACGAATGGCCTCGATCATTTTGCTGTGGGCCAGTGGTTGTCGTTTGGCGGCGGCTTCCGACACAGGCAATGGGCTGGCGCTTGCCAATCTGGAGCGCAGTGGCTGGCCGGACGCGCTCACCACTCAGGACAACATCGATACGGCCTCCCGCGCTGAGGTACTGATCTTCGGCAAGGCCCTGTTGGCCAGCGAAGCTCTGGATGAGCAGGAACTCAAACAACGGCTGGGCGTGCAGCAAATGCAGCTCAAGTCGATCAGACAAGTGCGCGACGGTCTGTGGGATCGCTTGCTCAGCACCTACCGTAACGCCAGCCAGAACTGTGACGATCAAGCGTTTTGCCCACGGGTGCGCAGCGTCGCTGACTTGCGTCAGTTGGCGGCGGCATTTACGGGTGATATCAGCCCGGCCCATGCACAATGGGCAAGCAAGAGCCTGGATGTGCATGAGCGGGTACTGGATGAGCAATTGCGGGTAGCCGTATTGCGGCCATAGCAGCGCGCTTGCGGCTGCTAAGCCGACGAGGCTTCATCCGCTGTCACGGCGATCGCCAAGGGCGGAGGGAAGTCGTCGGGAACCGGCGTGCATGCGCCCAGCAACAGGGATGCAACGACGAGGGCGAGGGGCAGTTTCAAGTGGTTCGACATGTTCACTCCTTGATAAAAATCCATGCGCATCGGCCGTCCTGGCTCGAAGCGTGACGGACATTACTCTCGGTTCGATTCACGCGGCGATGAACAATGTGTTTCATTTGTTTGATCCCGTGGCGGAGCTGCCGACGCTGTATCATCCCGTATCGATTTGCCCCCCGACCTTTTCTCGATTCGCTGCGATCGCCCGCTAGGCTGTTGGCATCACAGCGGTCAACGGAGTGACAGCGAATGCACAACACCCTGGAACAGGTTTTCGGTTATCCACAGTTTCGACCCGGTCAGGAAGCGGCAATCAGCGCTGTGCTGGCCGGGCGCTCGGCGGCGGCGATCTTTCCCACGGGCTCCGGCAAATCCCTTTGCTACCAGGTGCCGGCTCTCCTGCTGCCGCACCTGACGCTGGTGGTCTCGCCATTGCTCGCGCTGATGCAGGATCAGCTGGCGTTTCTGCAACGTCACGGCATCTCGGCGGGGAGCATTGATTCTGCGCAGAATCGCGAAGACGCCAACGATGTGATGGCCCGTGCCCGTTCCGGCGAACTGAAGATCCTGATGATTTCCGTGGAGCGCTTGAAGAACGAGCGTTTTCGCAATTTTTTGCAGCAGGTGCCGATCTCGCTGCTGGTGGTGGATGAGGCCCACTGCATCTCCGAATGGGGCCACAACTTCCGACCCGACTACCTCAAGCTGCCGGACTACCAGCGCCAGTTCAACATTCCGCAGACCCTGCTGCTGACCGCCACGGCAACGCCGAAAGTCATCGCCGACATGCAGGCGAAATTCGCCATCGCCGCCGAAGACGTTGTGACCACCGGTTTCTATCGGCCCAATCTCAACCTGTTGGTGGAGCCGGTACGCGGTGAGGATAAGCGGCGACGGCTGGTGCAGTGGATGGCCGAGCGGGCGGGCCAGCCGACCATCGTCTACGTCACTCTGCAGAAAACCGCCGAACACATCGCCGAACATCTGGGGCGCAATGGCATTCAGGCTGAGGCTTACCATGCCGGGCTGCCTCACGAACAACGGGAAGCGATCCAGAAGCGCTTCATGGGTGGGCAGTCCAATTGCATCGTCGCGACCATCGCGTTCGGCATGGGCATCGACAAGAGCGACATCCGCAACGTGGTGCATTTCGACCTGCCCAAATCCATCGAAAACTACAGCCAGGAAATCGGCCGCGCCGGGCGTGATGGGCAACCGTCCGACTGTCTGGTGCTGGCCAACCGCGACAGCCTCAATGTGCTGGAAAACTTCGTCTACGGCGACACGCCGGAGCGCGATGGCATTCGCCATGTGCTGGACGAGTTGCAGGCCGCTGCGCCTGAAGGTCAGTGGGAGTTTTTGCTCGGGCCGCTGGCGGATCAGAGCAACATTCGTGCGCTGCCATTGAAGACGTTGCTGGTGCAACTGGAGCTGCGAGGGCTGATTGCCCCGCGCTACGCGTACTACGCCGAATACCGTTTCAAATACCTGCTGGAACCCGAGGCGCTGCTAGAGCGTTTCGAGGGCGAGCGCAGGGATTTCGTTGCGGCGATCATCCAGACCTCGAATCGCGCGCGGACCTGGGCCACGGTGAATTTCGAGGCGATGTACACGCAGTATTCGGCTGAGCGCAATCGTGTGGTGAAGGCGCTGGATTACTTCCAGGAGAAAGGCTGGGTCGAGCTGGAAAGCAAGCAGATGACCGAAGTCTACAACGTGCTGCACAGCGCCTTCGACAGCCAGGTCTTGAGTGGCGAGCTACATGATTATTTCTCTCGCCACGAACAGACCGAAGTGGCGCGGATTCACGCCATGCTCGAATTGTTCGCCACCGAGCGGTGCCTGGGCTATCGACTGGCGGAGTACTTCGGTGATCACAACGCCCCCGAGCAGTGCGGGCATTGCTCGGTGTGCCACGGGCAGGTTGCCCGGCTCCCGGCGCCTCCGGAATTGCTGGCGCTTGTGGATAAAAGTTTCTCGGCGTTGTGCGGCGATTTTATCCACAGGCATGAGCAGCAGACAGGCAGTGCGCCTTCAGCGGAGCGGCTGACGCGCTTTCTGTGCGGGATCAGTGTGCCGCTGTTCACCAAGCTCAAAGCACGGACCATTTCCGGGTATGCGGCGCTGGAGGAGTATCCCTACGCGGACGTGCGGGCTTGGGCTCAGGCGCATCTCTGATGCAACGAATCCATTTGCTGAATGTCGATCATCACAGCAATAAACTTCAAAAATACCCGTTGGCTGACTATGGTGAAGGCTGTCTTTGGATCTCCAACAAGAGAACAACAATGAGCCAGACATCCTTCGAAATTCGGCAGGCCGCCGTGATCGGCGCCGGCACCATGGGCCGTGGCATTGTCATGTGCCTGGCCAACGCCGGCGTGTCAGTGCAATGGGTCGATAACAATCCACAGATGCTTGAGCAGGCGCTGAAGACGGTGGCCGATACCTATGCGCACAACGTGCGTCAGGGTCGGATCGATCAGGCCGAGGCCGATGCGCGAATCGCCCGGATCAGTGCGGCGGCGGATTATGTTGCGATCCGCAATGTCGACCTGGTGATCGAAGCGGTGTACGAGAATCTCGAACTCAAGCAGAAGATCTTCCGTGAGCTCGATGGCTTGCTGAAACCCGAAGCCCTGCTGGCGAGCAACACCTCGGCACTGGACATCGATGCGATTGCCGCCGCGACACGACGACCGACGCAAGTGCTGGGTCTGCATTTCTTCAGCCCGGCGCACATCATGAAACTGCTGGAAATAGTCCGTGGTGCACAGACCTCGCCAGCCGTGCTTGAGGCTGCACTCGAGCTGGGCAAGCGTATGGGCAAGGTCAGTGTGGTGTCGGGCAACTGCCACGGATTCATCGGCAATCGCATGCTCCATCCTTACGTGCTCGAGGCGCGCAAGATGCTGCTTGAGGGGGCCTGGCCGCAGCAGATCGACGCAATATTGCAGGGCTTCGGTTTTGCCATGGGGCCGTTTCGCATGTACGACGTGGTCGGCATCGATCTTGAGTGGCGTGCTCGTGAGCTGGCCGGCAAGGGCCAGGATGCGCCAGAGGTTCAGGTGGATAACCGCTTGTGCGAGTTGGGTCGGTTCGGGCAGAAGTCTGGCAATGGTTACTACCACTACGAACCGGGCAGTCGTCAGGCCGAACATGATCCCGAGGTGGATGCACTGGTGTTGAGTGTCAGCGAAGGTCTGGGGTTTCATCGCCGTGAGATCGGATCTGAGGAGATCCTTGAGCGCTGTCTTCTGGCGTTGGTCAATGAGGGCGCAAAGATTCTGCAGGAAGGGATTGCCGAGTCGGCGCATGACATCGATCAGGTTTACCTGAACGGCTATGGCTTCCCGGCTGAGAGAGGCGGGCCGATGGCCTGGGCGGACGATCAGGGGCTGGCAGACATTCATAAACGACTGCTGGCGCTGGAAACACGACAGGGTGATCAATGGCGGCCGGCGCAACTGATTGGCGAGCTGGCGGCACGAGGCAAAGGTTTTTACCTTTAGACTGGGCCGATCACTCAAGGAATCGACACTGATGTCCAACCCGATGCCGCAACGCGCCGATTACCCGCATTTCCAGCCGATCACCACGCGCTGGCATGACAACGATGCCTACGGCCACGTCAACAACGTCACCTACTACAGCTTTTTCGATACGGCGGTAAACACCTACCTGATTCAGGTGGGTGGCCTGGATATCCACGATGGCGAGGTGGTGGGGTTTGTGGTGAGTTCGTCTTGCGATTACTTCGCCTCGATTGCGTTCCCGGACTTGATCGAAGTTGGTTTGCGGGTCGGCAAACTGGGCAACAGTTCAGTGCAATACGAGCTGGCCGTGTTCAAGGCTGGCGAGCATGAAGCCTGTGCGGCGGGGCGTTTTGTGCATGTGTTCGTTGATCGTGCATCGAATCAGCCGGTGGCGATCCCTGCGGGGTTACGCGGAGCGCTGGAACGGCTGGCGGTTTGACAGGCAAAAAAAATCGCAGCTCGGGGGAGCTGCGATCTGGCTGTACCGGCAATGAGGTCAAGCCTCAGTCGCGGTAGTAGCGGTGATGCTTGCGATGGCCATAGGCGTGGCCACGACCACGGTGGTCGTCGCGGTAGTAGCGACCACGGTCACGGCCGCGATCGTAACTGCGGTCTTCGCGATTACTCTCGTTGCCCATGTAGTTACCCAGCGCGCCACCGGCGCCGCCACCTGCTGCGGCACCGATCAGGCTGCCGGTGGTGCCGCCCATGCTGCGGCCAACCACGTTACCGCCGGCTGCGCCCAACGCACCGCCAATGGCCGCTTCGCCACGGCTGTGTTTGTTGGCGCCTACCGCGCTACCACCCGCGCCGCCCAGGGCCGCGCCAATGGTTGAACCTGTGCTGCCGCCTAAAGACTGACCGACGACCGAGCCAAGAACCCCGCCCAATGCGCCGCCCACACCTGCTTCGGTGGTGCCTCCGGCAGAAGCGAAGCCACTGACCAGGCCAAGGGACAACAAGAGAATCTGGGAGAACTTCATAGAGGAGCCTCAAAGGGATGACGGCGCGATCCTGAGGCTGTGTAACAAGGCTGACAATCGAAATCCGACGAATAACACGACTTGTATACAATTATGCAAGTTACTGATTTTTGGGTGGAACTTAACCGATTTTGGCCGGTCTTTAGCTACTTCACAAAGGCCGCTTTTATGCAAAAGCGGCCTTTTTTGTGGGCGCAGAAAAGTTTGGTGTCAGGCCGATTTGGCCATGATCAACCCCGTCTCACTCGCCGCCTCCAACCGGATCGCGATGAACTTCGACGTCGGCGTATGGCTGCCGTCCCCGGTGCTTTCGAGCGGCACCAGCGGGTTCACCTCAGGGTAATAAGCCGCCGCTTGCCCCGCCGGAATATCGAACGCCAGCAGTGTGAAGCCTTTCACGCGACGCTCACGGCCATCGTCCCACAGCGACACGATGTCAGCCTTCTGCCCAGGCTTGAAGCCCAGACGGATGATGTCCGCCTCGTTGGCGAACAGCACGTCACGCTGTCCCTTCACCCCGCGATAACGATCGTCGAGACCATAAATCGTGGTGTTGTACTGATCGTGAGAGCGCATCGATTGCAAGATCAGATCCGGCAGTTGACCGGTGGCGCGAGTGCGCTCATGGATCAGATCCTTGGGCAGCATGTTCGGCTTGAAGTTGGCCCGGCCCGAAGTCGTGTTCCACTTGCGCGCGCCGGCACTGTTGCCGAGGTAGAAACCGCCCGGGTTCTTGACCTTCTCGTTGAAGTCCTTGAAGCCCGGGATGGTGTCGGCGATCAGTTCGCGGATGCGCCGGTAGTCGGCCACCAGCCAGTTCCAGTCCACCGGTTTGCTGCCCAGGGTCGCGGCGGCAATGCCGGCGATGATCGACGGCTCCGAGCGCATCTGGTTCGACAGCGGCTGCAACTGGCCGTTGGAGGCGTGCACCATGCTGAACGAGTCTTCCACGGTGACGGCCTGCGGGCCTTCGGTCTGGATGTCGATGTCGGTACGACCCAGGCACGGCAGGATCAATGCGTCTTTGCCGTGGGCCAGGTGGCTGCGATTGAGCTTGGTGCTGATCTGCACGGTCAGGTCGCAGTTGCGCAGGGCTTGGAAGGTGCGCGGGCTGTCCGGCGTGGCCTGGGCGAAGTTGCCGCCCAGACCGATGAACACTTTGGCGCGGCCTTCGGCCATCGCGTGAATCGCTTCGACCACGTTGTGCCCGTTGTGGCGCGGCACCTTGAACTGGAAGCGACGCTCCAGGGAATCGAGAAACGCCACCGGCGGACGCTCGTTGATGCCCATGGTGCGGTCGCCCTGCACGTTACTGTGACCGCGCACCGGGCACAGACCGGCGCCGGGTTTGCCGATGTTGCCGCGCAGCAGCATCAGGTTGGCGATTTCCTGGATGGTCGGCACCGAATGGCGGTGCTGGGTGATGCCCATCGCCCAGCACATGATCACGTTCTTGCCTTTTGCGTACATGCGCGCCGCTTGCTCGATTTCAACCAGCGTCAGGCCGGACTGCGCAACGATCTGCTCCCACGGCGTGTCATCAACGACGCCGAGGTATTCCAGCACGTTGACGCTGTGTTCATTGAGGAAGTCGTGATCGAACACCGCCGGCGCACCGGCCTTCTGCGCATCGCGTTCCCATTGCAGCAGGAACTTGGCCATGCCGCGCAGCACAGCCATGTCGCCGCCCAGTGCCGGGCGGAAATACGCGGTGTTGGTCGGCTTGTCGCCGTTGGTGAGCATTTCGATCGGGTGCTGCGGATGCTGGAAGCGTTCCAGACCGCGTTCTTTCAGCGGGTTGATGCAGACCACCTGAGCGCCGCGTTTCACCGCTTCACGCAGGGGTTCGAGCATGCGCGGGTGGTTGGTGCCGGGGTTCTGGCCCCAGACGAAAATCGCATCGGCGTGTTCGAAATCGTCGAAGGTTACGGTGCCTTTGCCGACACCGACGCTTTGCGCGAGCGCCACACCGCTGGCTTCGTGGCACATGTTCGAGCAGTCGGGGAAATTGTTGGTGCCGTAGGCGCGCACGAACAGTTGATACAAATAGGCGGCTTCGTTACTGGCACGACCCGAGGTGTAGAACTCGGCCAGGTCCGGGCTCGGCAGGGCTTGCAGGTGCTTGCCGATCAGCGCGTAGGCATCGTCCCAACTGATCGGCTTGTAGCGGTCGGTTTCGGCGTCATAGACCACCGGTTCGGTCAGACGGCCCTGATATTCGAGCCAGTAGTCGCTCTGCTCCAGCAACGAGGTGACGCTGTGTTTGGCGAAGAACTTGCCGTCCACGCGGCGCTTGGTCGCTTCCCAGTTCACCGCTTTGGCGCCGTTCTCGCAGAACTTGACCATGCCGCTTTCCGGCGAGTCGCCCCAGGCGCAACCCGGGCAGTCGAAGCCGCCGTTCTGGTTGGTCTTGAGCATCATGCGCAGGTTCTTCAGCGCGTTGTCGCTGGTCAACCAGGCCTGGGCCACGCTGATCAGTGCGCCCCAGCCGCCGGCTGCGCCCTTGTAGGGCTTGTAGCGCGGGACGGGTTTCTGGTCGGCTTGATGGTGTTGGCTCACGAGTGTTTCTCCATTTCTGGGCTATACACCCGCGGCGCGTTTTTCTGCGGCAGGTGGATGAGATTGAGGTTATGGCGGCGGGCCCATTGCACGGCGAGGCCGGTGGGCGCGGACAGACTGACGAGGGTCTGGATCCCGGCGCGCAGGACTTTCTGGATCAATTCGAGGCTGCAACGGCTGGTGACAATCGCCAGGCCGCCGGTTGTGGATATCTTTTGCCGGATCAGGCCACCGATCAGTTTGTCGAGGGCGTTGTGTCGGCCGATGTCTTCGCGGCCCAGCAGCAATTCACCGCTGGCGTTCATGAACACCGCCGCGTGTACCGCGCCGCAATGCTGGCCCAGCGGCTGGAACGCACCGATGCGCTGGCGCAAACCGTCGAGCCATTCAATCGGCGGCAAAGGGGCGCCGGGCAAGACCTTGAGATCGGGCAGCGCCTGTTCCACCGCTTCTACGCCGCACAGCCCGCAACCGCTGGTGCCGGCCAGTTGCCGACGCTGCTGCTTGAGATTCCAGAAGGCGCGGTTGGCGATGGTCACCTGGGCGTATTGCGCCGAGCCTGAACCGGTCAGTTGCAGGTCATAGATGTCCGAGGCGTCTTCGATGATGCCGCTGCCCAGGCTGAAGCCGACGATGAAGTCTTCGAGGTCGGTTGGCGTCACCAGCATCACGGCCTGGCTGATGCCGTTGTAGGCAATCGCCAGTGCGACTTCCTCGGCCAGCGCGGTGCTGGCCGACTCCGCCAGGGGCAGGTCGCTGTAGCTGTAGGTCTGACTGGCGGCGGGCGCGGGCGTTTCGAGTGCAGGCGCCGCGCAGGCCGGGCGCTTGGCGTTCATGGCATCACCGACGGATTGATCAACGTTAAGACTAGGCGCGGCAACTTGTCGCGTCTAATCGCTAGTGTCGATCTATCGATAGATGCCGTCGATCAAGCGGCCGCTGGCGATTTCTGATACAGCGCGAAACAGGCCTCGGCCAGTGCCGAACGCGGGGCGCCGCGGCGCATGATCAGGCCCAGCCGGGCGAGGGTCTGGGCGTTTTCGATCGGTTGCAGGCGCAGGTGATCGGTGAGGCGTTCGAGGCCGCCGTCCAGCGGCATGATCGCGCAGCAGAATCCGCCGTGCACAGCTTGTAACAATTGATGCACGGCGTCGGTCTGCAACAGTGGTTGCGGTGTCAGGCCCCGGCTGTGGAAGTTGTGGTCGATGGACTGGCGAAAGTGCATGCCGCTGGTGAGCATGCCCAGCGGCAGTTCGATCAGCGCCTGCCAGCTCAGCGGTGCCTCGCCGAAGCTGAAGGAGCGCTGATCGTAAAGCAGGCCCATGCGGGTTTCGTCGAACGCCAGGGATTCGAAACGCTCGTTGTCGAGACGATCCAGGTAGGACACGCCGATGTCGATCCGGTTGTCCGCCAGTTGTTCGAGGATCTGCTCCGAACTCAGTGCCGACAATTCGAAGCGTAGCTCCGGGTGCGCAGCGTGCAGGCGTTGCATCAACGGCAGCGGATCAAAACTCGACAGCGGCACCACCCCCAGGCGCAAGGTACCGATCAGGTTGCCGCGACAGGCTGCCGCTTCCGCTTGCAAGCCGTCGTAAGCCGCCAGCACCGTACGCGCCCAGGCCAGCACTCGCTCGCCTGGCGCGGTGAAGCCTTCGAAGCGCTGGCCGCGATTGACCAGCGGCAGATCGAGTTCTTCTTCGAGGCTGCGCAGGCGCATTGATAGAGTCGGCTGGGTGATGTGGCACCGGGCGGCGGCCTGGCCGAAATGGCGGGTTTCGTCGAGGGCGATGAGGAATTTCAGCTGCTTGATGTCCATCTTCGCTCCGGGGCGCTGGCAAGGGTGGGTGATTCTACCGTTTGCGCGGCGACAGGGTCATTGGTCGGTCTGGAACCGGGTTGGTTTGTGGTGGTCTAGGCTTGGGCGTCTGGAACTTAAATCAAGGAGTGTGCGCTATGAGTCTTTTGAGCTTTGTAAAAGAGGCCGGTGAGAAGCTGATCGACCTGTTGACCCCTGGCAACGCCAATGCCAGCGAGCAATTGAAGGAACACATCAGCAAGGTCGGGTTGGGTAACCCGAATGTTCAGGCGACGGTGGATGGCGACAAGGTGACGGTCACCGGCGAGGTGGCGAGCCAGGAAGAGAAAGAAAAGATTCTGCTGGCGGTGGGCAATATTGAAGGCGTCGGCAGTGTCGATGACCAGATCACGGTCACCGGGCCGGTGGTGGCTGCCGCACGTTTCGTGGTGGTGAAAAAGGGCGACACCCTCAGCGCGATTTCCCTGGCGGTGTATGGCAATGCCAACCAGTACAACAAGATTTTCGAGGCCAACAAGCCGCTGCTCAAGGACGTG
This sequence comes from Pseudomonas sp. GW821-FHT09E04, assembly GCF_059416185.1. Lineage (NCBI taxonomy): Bacteria > Pseudomonadati > Pseudomonadota > Gammaproteobacteria > Pseudomonadales > Pseudomonadaceae > Pseudomonas > Pseudomonas sp. GW821-FHT09E04. The sequence goes on along the minus strand of NZ_JBWKOR010000005.1, from coordinate 467,913 downwards.
AACAAGATCTATCCGGGGCAGACGCTGCGTATTCCTGAGTAACAACAGACTTGCAGGAGCTGCCTCTGGCAGCTCCTGCAACGTTCAGAGTCCTGCTATCAAGTCCCGATAATCTTCGACGGCCACAAACTCCGCCGTGTCCTTCGGTCCCTTGCGACTGTCCGGTTCCTTTACGGCCAACAGATGCGCCACACCAAAGTCCCGTGCACTGCGCAGGATCGGCAGGGTGTCGTCGATGAACAGGCTGCGCGCCGGGTCGAAACCGATATCGGCCTGCAAGGCATCCCAGAACTGCGGGTTCTCCTTGGGAAAACCGTAATCGTGGGAGCTGATCAGCCGCTCGAAGTACGGCGCCAGTTCAACCCGTTCCAGTTTCAGCGACAGCGAATCGCGGTGCGCGTTGGTGATCATCACCACGCGTTTACCGGCCCGTTTGATCGCGGCCAGAAAAGTGTCGGCGTCCGGGCGCAGGGCAATCAGGTGGGCGGTTTCCAGCTTCAGCTCGCGCACCGACAGCTTCAATTCCGTGCTCCAGAAGTCCAGGCAATACCACTGCAATTGACCGGCATGACGTTCGAACAACGGCTGCAATTCCATTTCCGCCATGGCCCGGCTCACGCCATGCAGTTCGGCGTAGCGCTGCGGCAAGTGTTCCAGCCAGAAGTGGTTGTCGAAGTGCAGATCCAGCAACGTGCCGTCCATGTCGAGCAGAACGGTATCGATGTCGGACCACGGTAATGAAGGCATGGCAACGTCTCGAACGGTAGAAAGATATCCGACGCAAACAATCGGAAAAGCCGCGTTATAGTAGCGCGTTCACGCCAAGGAGCTTTGCATGCGCCAGAAACCAACCGTACTTGCCCGCGAAATCGTCGCCACCAGTCGTCTGTTCTGCGTGGAAGAGCTGAAACTGCGCTTTTCCAACGGCGTGGAGCGCACCTACGAGCGGCTGGTGGGCAAGGGCGCCGGTTACGGCGCGGTGATGATTGTGGCCATGCTCGATGCCGAGCACGCAGTGTTGGTCGAGGAATACTGCGGCGGTACCGACGAGTACGAATTGTCCCTGCCCAAGGGCTTGATCGAACCGGGCGAGGATGTGCTGGCGGCGGCCGAGCGTGAGCTCAAGGAAGAGGCGGGCTTTGGTGCCCGGCAATTGGAACACCTGACCGAGTTGTCGTTGTCCCCCGGCTACATGAGCCAGAAAATCCAGGTGGTGCTTGCCAGCGATCTGTACGAGGAGCGACTGGAAGGCGACGAGCCGGAGCCGATGCGGGTGGACAAGATCAACCTGCGGGATCTCTCTTCATTGGCGCAAAATCCGCAGTTTTCCGAAGGTCGTGCCTTGGCGGCGTTGTACCTGGCCCGCGATCTGCTGACCCAGCGCGGTTTTTTCCAGTCATGAGTGAGATGTCTATGAGTTTTTCCCATCCGTTGATGGCGCCGGTGGTTGAACTGGCGCTGCGGGCCGGCGAGGCGATTCTGCCGTTCTGGCGCGCCGATGTGGCGGTGACCGCCAAGTCCGATGATTCGCCGGTGACCGCTGCGGATATCGCTGCGCACCATGTGATCGTCGCCGGCCTGACCGCCCTGGATCCGAGCATCCCGGTGTTGTCCGAAGAGGACGCCAACATCCCGCAAAGCGTGCGTGCCGGCTGGCAGCGCTGGTGGCTGGTGGATCCGCTGGATGGCACCAAGGAATTCATCAGCGGCAGCGAAGAGTTCACCGTCAACATTGCCCTGATCGAAAATGGCCGGGTGGTCTTTGGCGTGGTATCGATGCCGACCAATGGGCGTTACTACGTTGGCGGTGCCGGGCTCGGTGCCTGGCGTGGCGACACGGGCGGCACGCCGGTGGCGATTCAGGTTCGCGACGTGCCGGGGCCTGGCGAAGCGTTCACTGTGGTTGCCAGCCGCCGTCATTCGAGCCCGGAACAGGAACGCTTGCTGGCCGGTTTGAGCGCGAGCCTTGGCGAGTTGCAACTGGCCAACATCGGCAGTTCGCTGAAGTTCTGTCTGGTGGCCGAAGGTGCGGCGGATTGTTATCCGCGACTGGCGCCGACGTCCCAGTGGGACACGGCGGCGGCGCAAGGCGTGCTGGAAGGTGCCGGCGGTGAGGTGCTGGATTTGAACGGTGATGCGTTCTGTTATCCACCACGGGAATCGTTGCGCAACGCGTTCTTTCTGGCGCTGCCGGCGAAAGCGGCGTGGCGAGCGAAGTTGCTGGAACTGGCCCGTTCGTAAGCGCGTTCCCGGACTCGGGAACGCTCAGCCTTCAGCGGTGCAGAACGTACTGCCCGCTGAAGGTCACCGCATCCTCATCGCTCCCCGCATTGACGACTCGCGTATGCAGCGTCAATCGTGCCCGTCCGTAGCGCTGATACATCGTCAGAAATTTCTTCCACACGGCCGCATTCGGCGCCGCGCAGATGGCGTTGGCATCGCCGGTTACCGGCAGCGGATAACTGATCTGTCCTTCCTGGATCACGATGTGTCCGTCGGTGATGCCTTCTTCTTTCAAACGCAAGTGCAGCCAGCCCCAGCCGGCCAGCACCGCGCCGCAATACAGACTGCCGCCGAACATGGTGCTCTTGTGATTGACGTTGGCTTCCAGCGGCAGATGCAGGCGTAGTTGCTGTTCCTGCCAGTCGAGCACCTTAAGGCCCATGTCCCGGGTCAGCGGAATGTCGTGATGGAGGACGGATTCCAGATAGCGGCTGTCGCGATTCATTCGGATTCGTCTCCATGGCTGCTGCTGTCGGCGAAATTCAGACCGTGCTTGCGCAGTTTGTCGTGCAGAGTCTTGCGCGGAATGCCCAAGGCTTCGGCGAGACTGCGTACCGAGCTGTGCGAGCGGGCCAGCTCGGCGGCGATCAATGACTTCTCGAAATTCTCCACCTGTTCACTGAGGCCACCGCTGGTGACCTCGATGGCGGTGCTGCTGCCGTCAGGCTGAGTGTTGTCCAGCGCCAGCTCCAGGCCAAGGGCGAAACGCTCTGCCGCGTTCTGCAATTCCCGCACATTGCCCGGCCATGAGTGACGCAACAGCAATGCCCGTTGCGCCGGTTGCAGTTCATGCGGTGGCAAACCGTGGCGGGCGCTGGCTTCGTCGGCATAGTGCTGGAACAGCACCAGCGCGTCTTCGCCCCGTTCGCGCAATGGCGGGATACGTAGAGGCGCTACATTGAGGCGGTAATACAAGTCGGCCCGGAACCGCCCTTGATCGGCGGCCTGGCGCAGGTCTTCCTTGGTGGCGGCGATGACGCGGATGTCCAGCGGGATCAACTGATTGCCGCCCAGCCGTTCGACGACTCGCTCCTGCAGCATGCGCAGCAGTTTGACCTGCACATCCATGCTCATGCTCTCGATTTCATCGAGGAACAGCGTGCCGCCATTGGCGAATTCGAACTTGCCGATCCGGCGCTTTTGCGCACCGGTGAACGCGCCGGGCTCATGGCCGAACAGCTCGCTTTCGACCACCGACTCGGCCAGTGCCCCGGCGTTGATCGCCACGAACGGGCCGTTGCGCCGGCTCGACAGGTCGTGCAATGCGCGGGCGACAACTTCTTTGCCGGCACCGGTTTCGCCGAGGATCAAGACGTCGGCCTTGGTCGCGGCCAGTGCGCCGATCTGCTCGCGCAGGCGCGCCATCGGGGCCGACTGGCCGACCAGTCGCGCGCTCAGTTCGTTGCGGTCGCTCAGGGCCATGCGCAGGCTGCGGTTGTCCAGCACCAGACGCCGCAGGGCCAATGCGCGGCGCACACTGTCGAGCAGGGCGTCACTGGCGAACGGTTTTTCGAGGAAGTCGTAGGCGCCGGCGCGCATGGCCTGCACGGCCAGCGGTACGTCGCCGTGGCCGGTGATCAGCAGCACGGGCAGCTCAGGGTCCTGCGCGTGCAGTTCGCTCAATAACTCAAGACCGTCCATGCCGGGCATGCGGATGTCGCTGACCACCACGCCCGGCCAGTCACGCTCCAGTTGGGCGGCCAGGCCCTTGGCTTCGGACAGCGGAAGGATTTTCAGGCCGGCCAGATCCAGCGTCTGGCCCAGGGCCTGACGCAGGTGCGGATCGTCGTCGATCAGCACCACCTGAATGCGGTTGTCGATGGTCATGCACTTCGATCCTCGGACGGTTGCAGGCTGACCCCGGGCGCGCCGGCGCGCAGCCGCAGGGTGATCAAGGCGCCACCTTGCTTGTGGTTGGCGAACGACAGTTCACCGCCGAAGGCGCGCATCAGGGTTTCGCAGATGGCCAACCCCAGACCAAGCCCCTGTGTGCGGGTCTTGGTGGTGTAAAACGGTTCGCTGGCGCGGCCCAGCGCTTCCATGCAAAAACCCGGGCCATTGTCGCGAATGTACAGATTGACGCCCTCGCCGGTGGATTCGGCACTCAGCCACAATTTGCGCGGCGGGCCTTTCTCGGTCAGGGCATCGAGGGCGTTGGCCAGCAGGTTGCCGAGGACCTGGCGCAGACGGGTTTCCCCGGCTTCAACCCACAAGGTTGCGGCGGGCAGGTCGCGGATCAGCTCGACGTCCATGCTCCGGCGACGTTTGGCCAGCAGCGCCAATGCATCGTCCAGTGCCGGTTGCAGGGCCACGCTTTCCGGGGCGTGGCGATCGCGGCGGGCGAAGGCGCGCAGGTGAGCGATGATCGACGCCATGCGCCCGGTCAGTTCGCTGATCAACTTGAGGTTGCCGCGAGCGTCGTCGGTACGCTGATGGTCAAGCAGCACCTCGGCGTTTTCCGCGTAACTGCGGATCGCCGCCAGCGGCTGGTTGAGTTCGTGGCTGATGCTCGCCGACATCGTCCCGAGCGCTGACAGTTTGCCGGCCTGCACCAGGTCGTCCTGGGCCCGGACCAGTTCCTGCTGGGCCTGTTCACGCTCCAGCACTTCCTGTTTCAGGCGCCGGTTGAGTCCTTCCAGATCGCTGGTGCGCTCGGCGACCCTGCCTTCGAGTTCCCGTCTTGCCTTGGCTTCGAAAGCGATCCGTTCCAGGTAATGGCGGCGGCGCTGCATCATCAGCCCGAGCAACAGCATGACCACCAGCAACGTGGCACCGCCGACGGCCACCACGGTGCGCACCGGACGATCGATCAGGGTGCGCGGTGCAAGAATGCTGACGCTCCAGCCGGTTTCTTCGATGTCCCGGGTCTGGGTCAGCCAGGCGGTCGGGCTGAGGTTCAATGGCCGCGGCTCGCGAGTCGGATACGGCTGGATCGCGGTGATTGCCGAACGTTCGTCGTTACTCAATGGACGGGTGGAGCGGAAGCGCCACTCCGGGCGCGAGGTGAGAATGACCACGCCGTTGTGATCGGTCACCAGCAGTTGTTCCGGGGTTTTGCCCCACAGGCTTTCGGTGTGGTCGAGGTCGACCTTGATCACCAGCACCCCGATGATTTTCTCGCCATTGCGCACGGCCGCTGCGAAGAAATAGCCGCGTTTGGCGGAGGTGGTGCCAAGGCCGAAGAAGCGGCCCAGGCGTCCGGCCATGGCTTCGCTGAAGTAGGGCCGGAACGAGAAATTGCGCCCGACGAAACTGTCGTGCTTGTCCCAGTTCGACGCCGCCAGCGTTCGGCCAGTGGTGTCCATCAGGTACATGACTTCGGCGCCGGTCTGGGAAGCGATGTTCTTCAGCAGGCGGTTGGCATTGCCCTGGGTGACACCGTCGTCCGGCGCGCCGACGACCGCACGCAGGGCCGGCAGATCGCCGAGGATCTGTGGCAGCACTTCGTAACGATGCAGAGTGCCCAGCAGGTTGGCGACGTAGAGGTCGAGAGTCTGGCGGTTCTGGCCAGCCAGCTCACTGCGGTAGTAACGCTCGGCGAGATGCTCCAGCGGCCACAGCAGCGGGGCCAGGCACAGGGCCAGCAGGGCGAGGCTGCGCCAGCGGGGGCGGCGGGGAAGGGTCGGAGTCATGAGCATCGAGCGCCTGTGGATACAGGCGCATTATGCCTAGGCTTGCAGTCGCAGTCTGCGCACCCGTTGTCGGGTGCACAGCAGCGCTGAAGTTTCACACAGGCATTCAGGAAAAGACGTCGGCGTCCTTGAGGAGTGCACCCGCCTGATCCTTGGCCGACAGTTTCGGTTCTTCGTCCAACTGCCAGTCGATGCCCAGATCCGGGTCGTTCCAGCGAATGCTGCGCTCCGCGGACGGGGTGTAGTAGTTGGTGGTCTTGTAGAGGAACTCGGCGAATTCGCTCAACACCACGAAACCATGGGCGAAGCCTTCCGGTACCCAGAGTTGGCGGTGGTTTTCGGCCGACAGCCGTACAGCAACCCATTTGCCGAAGTTCGGCGAGCTGCGACGGATATCTACCGCCACGTCGAGCACTTCACCAACGGTGACACGGACCAGTTTGCCCTGAGTGTTTTCCAGTTGGTAATGCAGGCCGCGCAGCACGCCTTTCTGCGAGCGCGAATGGTTGTCCTGGACGAATTGCGTATCCAGACCGGTCGCTTCCTGAAAAGCCTTGGCATTAAAGCTTTCGTAAAAGAAACCACGCTCGTCACCAAACACCTTGGGTTCGATGATCAGAACGCCGGGCAGATCGGTAGCGATTACATTCATGAGTTTTTTCCAGTGAGAGGTGTGAATGGTCGACATTCTTGCGCAAAGTGCCGGTGGGCGCGAGTGGTCTGAAACATTTCGCCCGAACTTGCGATCCCGTCCGACGGAGCAGGGGTTGCGAATCGTCCAAAGCAATGGCGATATAGGCGCCTAATAAAATTTCAGGGGTCGTTCCATGTCGTTCGCCACGTTGATTCATCGCGCCAGTCTGCCGGGCCCACAGGTCACTGCGGAGCAGGCGTTGCAGGTTCTGGCGCAGCATTACGGGCTGAACGGCACGTTGCAGGCACTGGGTAGCCAGCAGGATCTCAACTATCGCGTGGACAGCGAGCGCGGGCGATTCGTGCTGAAAATCTGCCGGGGCGACTATTCGCTGGTGGAGTTGCAGGCCCAGCATGCTGGCCTGAAATATTTGGCCGAACACTGCGATGTCCATGTTCCCCGGGTCATCCCGGCCAATGACGGCCAGGACCTGTTGTCGCTGGAGATCGGCGGTGAAGCGGTGCATGTGCGGTTGCTCGATTACATCGAAGGCCAGCCGCTGACGGCGCTCGATCATCTTGGCCACGAAGTCGTCGCCGGATTCGGCCGGCTCTGCGGTGAAATGGACCTGGCCCTGGCCGGGTTCGACCATCCGGGGCTCGCGCGCACGTTGCAATGGGATGCGCGCCACGCCAGTGCCCTGATCGAGCATTTGCTGCCGGTGATCGAGGATCAGCGCCAGCGCGCACTGATCGCCGAGGCCGCCGAACAAGCCGGGCGCCGTCTGCAGCCGTTGCTGGAAAAACTGCCGGTGCAAGCGATCCACATGGACATCACCGACGACAACGTGGTCTGGCAGCGTGATGCCCGGCGACACTGGCAGTTGCAGGGCGTCATCGATTTCGGTGATCTGGTGCGCACCTGGCGTATCACCGATCTGTCGGTCACCTGTGCGGCGTTGCTGCATCACGCCGGGGGCGATCCGTTCGTGATCCTGCCGGCAGTGCAGGCCTACCACGCGGTCAATCCGTTGCAACACGAAGAATTGCAGGCGCTGTGGCCGCTGATCGTGGCGCGCGCGGCGGTGCTGGTGCTCAGTGGTGAGCAACAGGTCAGCATTGATCCGGGCAACACCTACAGCCGCGACAACCTCACCCATGAATGGGAAATCTTCCGGGTCGCCACTTCGGTGCCGCTGGCGCTGATGGAGGCGGCGATTCTCTCTGCAGTCGAGCAGACGTTGCCGGCCATCGACAGTGAAGGCTTCGCGCCGTTGTTGCCCGGTCTGGTCGGGCGCGAGTTCGCGCTGATTGATCTGGGTGTGTTGAGCGCGCACTTCGAGGCGGGCAATTGGGAGCAATCGGGCATTGATCAACGTCTGTTGAACGAGGCCGCCGCCATCCACGGTCTGGCCGCCAGTCGATACGGGCAATACCGTCTGTCTCGTACCCGGCCTGACAGTGCCGAGGAGCCAGAAACATTCCCGCTGCACGTTGAGTTGCGCGTACCTCAGGCTACGACGGTGGAAGCGCCGTTTGCGGGCGTTCTGCATCTGTCGGCTGACGGCGCGCTGCGACTCGACGGCCCGCAACTGAGCGTGCGCCTGTGGGGCGTGACGCCGTCGTTGCACAGCGGTGCGGCGCTGGTCAAAGGCCAGGTGTTGGGTTCGGTGGAGGGCCCGTTGATCGTGCAACTGGTTCGCGATGCGCACCTTGAGGCACCGCTGTTCTGCACGCCGACCCGCGCGCCGGCGTGGCAGGCGCTGTCCCCATCGCCAGCGGCGCTACTGGGCCTGGCCTGCGACGCTGAGCCGGAACTGGATGCGCAAACCCTGCTGGCGCGCCGTGATGCCAGTTTCGCCCGCACCCAGAAACATTATTACGTCGACCCGCCGCGCATCGAGCGCGGCTGGCGCAATCACTTGATCGACATGCAGGGCCGCTCCTACCTCGACATGCTCAACAACGTCGCGGTGCTCGGGCACGGTCATCCGCGTATGGCCGCGGTTGCGAGCCGGCAGTGGTCGTTGCTCAACACGAACTCGCGGTTCAACTATGCGGCGGTCGCCGAGTTTTCCGAACGCTTGCTGAAACTGGCGCCGGAAGGCATGGACCGGGTGTTCCTGGTCAACAGCGGCAGCGAGGCCAATGATCTGGCGATCCGTCTGGCCTGGGCCTACAGCGGCGGGCGCGACATGCTCAGTGTGCTGGAGGCCTATCACGGCTGGACGGTCGGCGCGGATGCAGTGTCGACCTCGATTGCCGACAATCCGCAGGCCCTGAGCAGCCGTCCGGACTGGGTACACCCGGTGACTGCGCCGAACATCTATCGCGGCGAATTCCGAGGCCTCGATTCGGCGCCGGACTACGTGCGCAGTGTCGAACACAACCTGGCCAAAATCGACGAACAGAAACGCCAACTGGCCGGGTTCATCTGCGAGCCGGTCTACGGCAATGCGGGCGGGATCTCGCTGCCGCCGGGCTATCTGAAAAAGGTCTATGAATTGGTGCGCGCCCGGGGCGGCGTGTGCATCGCCGACGAGGTGCAGGTCGGTTACGGGCGCATGGGCCACTTCTTCTGGGGCTTCGAAGAGCAAGGCGTGGTGCCGGACATCATCACCATGGCCAAGGGCATGGGCAACGGCCAGCCACTGGGCGCCGTGATCACCCGCCGGGAAATCGCCGAAGCGCTGGAAGCCGAGGGTTACTTCTTCTCGTCCGCGGGCGGCAGTCCGGTGAGTTGCCAGATCGGCATGGCCGTGCTCGATGTGATGGAAGAAGAAAAGCTCTGGGAAAACGCCCAGGTAGTCGGCGGGCACTTCAAGCAGCGGCTGGAGGCATTGATCGATAAACATCCGCTGGTCGGCGCGGTGCATGGCTCGGGGTTCTATCTGGGGGTCGAACTGATCCGCAATCGGCAGACCCTGGAGCCGGCAACCGAAGAAACCACGTTGCTCTGCGATCGCCTGCGAGAGCTGGGCATCTTCATGCAGCCGACCGGCGATGACCTGAATATCCTCAAGATCAAACCGCCGATGGTCACTTCGCGTCAGAGCGTGGATTTCTTTGTCGACATGCTGTCGAAGGTGCTGGAAGAAGGCCTCTGAGCCTGTGATAGGCCGATTAATACCGATTTGTATCGGTATTAGTCGGTGGATTCAAAAGCGATCATTTGTTTTTAGCTTTTAAAGTCGATATTTATCGTTTATAAAGTCGCCATAGTCCGTCGTCCAAACCTGTTCGGCGCGTTGAACACCCTCGACCGTTCCCTGGAGTCCTGATCGACATGACCACCTTGAAAAGTACCCCACGCGCCGATGGCTTCCACATGCCGGCCGAATGGGCGCCGCAAACCCAGACCTGGATGATCTGGCCCGAGCGTCCGGACAACTGGCGTCTGGGCGGCAAGCCCGCGCAGGCCGCTCACGCCGCCGTGGCCAAGGCCATCGCGCGTTTTGAACCGGTGACCGTGGCGGTGTCCGCCGGCCAGTACGAAAACGCTCGCGCTCGCCTCGACGTGCCGAATATCCGCGTGGTCGAGATGTCCAGCGATGACGCCTGGGTCCGCGACAGCGGCCCGACCTTCGTGATCAACAACAGCGGCGAAGTGCGCGGTGTGAACTGGGACTTCAACGCCTGGGGCGGCTTTGACGGCGGCCTGTATTCGCCGTGGAACCGTGATTCTCAGGTTGGCGGCAAGATCCTCGAGATCGAACGCAGCCCACGCTACCGCACTGAAGGTTTCGTGCTTGAAGGCGGCTCGATTCACGTCGACGGCGAAGGCACCCTGATCACCACCGAAGAATGCCTGCTCAACCGCAATCGCAACCCGCACCTGGGCCGCAAAGAAATCGAAGCGGTGCTCAGCGAAAACCTGTCGGTGGACAAGATCATCTGGCTGCCGGATGGCCTGTTCAACGACGAAACCGACGGCCATGTGGATAACTTCTGCTGCTACGTGCGTCCGGGCGAAGTGCTGCTGGCGTGGACCGACGATCCGCAGGATCCGAACTACCCGCGCTGCCAGGCTGCGATGAAAGTGCTGGAAAGCAGCACCGACGCCAAGGGCCGCCCGTTCACGGTGCACAAGATGCCGATTCCGGGGCCGCTGTTTGCCACCGAAGAAGAGTGCGCGGGCGTGGACCCGGTGGACGGCACTCAGGAGCGCAACCCGAGCGTGCGTCTGGCCGGTTCCTACGTGAACTTCCTGATCGTCAACGGCGGCATCATCGCACCGAGTTTCGACGATCCAATGGACGCCCCGGCCCGCGAAATCCTGCAGAACCTGTTCCCGCAACACGAAGTGGTGATGGTGCCGGGTCGTGAACTGTTACTGGGTGGCGGCAACATTCACTGCCTTACCCAACAGCAACCCGCGCCGCACAAAGAGTGAGTGCGGATGTAACAGCTTGAGTTGATTGAAAAATCGACCGGGCAGTCATTTGTTGCCCACGCTTGAAGAGAAACCCGCAGCCCGTCAGGACTGCGGGTTTCTTTATGTCCGCTGGTCGACAATTTCACTACGTTGGCATAGCTCTTGTATCGCTCATGACGCACTAGGGAGGGGGGAGAACTTCAACAGTTCTGTCATAAACCTTGGATAACGTAGCCGCTCACGAACGGGGAGAGAGCGCTGAAATGAACGCCGAAGTGAACGTAATCAGCGAGCGGACGTTGCATCCCATGGCTGTAAATAGTGAGTCGCTCCAGATTGTCGCGCACTGGTTGAAATCCAATGGAACGCGTCAGATCAGGGAACCTGATCCGCGCCGGATGATGATCGAGCGTTACCCCGCTGGCCTGTTCAGCGAGGCCGAACTGGACGCATTGTGGGATGTGATGGAAGGATAAGAAGAACAAACAAGGATTGTAAAAAGCGCTGCCGGGATGGCAGCGCTTTTTTTATGGGCGTGAATCAGAAGCTGTAGGTGCCGGTCATGACCAGGCTGCGTGGTGCGCCTGGCTGGATCTGGAAGGCGCTGGTGGCCGACGAGTAATACTCGCGGTCGGTGATGTTGTTCAGCGCTGCGCGCAAGTCCCAGTCCTTGTGGCGGTAGCCGACCAGGGCGTCCCAGCGACCGTAGCCCGGCAACACGGTGGTGTTGGCGTTGTCGGCGTAACGCTGACCGACCAGGGTCAGACCGGTTTCGCCGTACCAGCCCATCTCCGGTTTCCAGGTCAGGAACAGGCTGCCGTTGTGCTTGGCGACGTTGTTGACGCGTTTGCCTTCCAGGCCGTTGTTGTCCTTCTCGATGGTCGCGTCCTGCACACCAACGCCACCGCGCACGTACCAGTTGCCGACGATCTTGCCAGTACCGGTCAGTTCGATCCCGCGCGAGCGCTGCAAACCGCTCATCACGGTCAGCGTCGGATCGACCGGGTCGGTGGTGCGGCGGTTGTAGAGTTCCAGCTCGTAGACGGCGAGGGTGGTGCTCAGGCGATCGTCGAGCCAGTCGCTCTTGACGCCGATTTCCTTTTGCTTGGTCAGCTCCGGACTCAGGTCGTTGGTGTTGCCGGCCGCACCGGGGGTGATACCGATCAGACCGCCGCCAACCGGTGAAAACGTCTTGGTCCATGAAGCGTAGAACGAGTGATTCTGCAGCGGCGTCCAGACCACGCCGAAACGCGGGCTGGTGCTGTGGCTGTCGCGGTCCTCGGAGATGTTGCGCAGTTTGTTGGTCGACTCGATATCGAAAGTGTCGTAGCGCAGACCGGCCAGCAGTTGCCATTGATCGTTCAGGCGCAGTTGATCCTGAACATAGATCGCGCGGCTTTCGACTTCGGTGTGGCTGCTGCTCGACACCTGCATGCGCCCGGTGTGGCGCTGGCTGCGATCCGGGTTGTACAGATCCAGCGACGGCACCGGTTGGGTGCCACGGCCGGTGGCCGCGTTGTACAGCGTCGGGTCGCGGCGCTGGCTGCCGGTTTCGATCCCGGTCAGCAGTCGATGTTCGAGGCCGAAGGTATCGAAGCCGCCTTCCAGTTCGACGTTGTTGAACACGTTGCGGGTGGTCAGGTCCTGTTGCCAGTGCTGGCGGGTGACCTTGTTGGTCTTCGCGTCGAAACCGGTGAGGTAGGTGTTGTCGAAATCGCTGTCGAGTTTGAACACACCGAGGGTGTGGCGCAGTTGCCAGTTGTCGTTGATTTCATAGCTCAGTTTCGAGCGCAGGGACTGCGTCTTGTCGTCGATGAAGTCGTGATCGTTGCCGTAGGTCGTGTCCCGGCCGACATCCGCCGGACGTCCACCGACGCCGGGAATGCCGCGATCCGGCGTGCGGTTGTAGCGGCTGTATTCGTATTGCACCAGCCAGTTCAGGTCAGGCGTGAGCTGCCAGCTCATCGACGGCGCAAACAGTTTGCGGTTGCCGCTGACACCGTCGCGGAAGCTGTTCTCGTCCATGTTGCCCATGTTCAGGCGCAGGCTGATGTTCTCGCTCGGGTCGGCGCTGAGGTCGGCGTACAGGCTGCGCAGATCCTCGCTGCCGCCCTGGGCCTCAATGGTCGAGCGGCGGCCGAACTCGGGCGCCTTGCTCACACGGTTGACGATCCCGCCCTGGCTGCCACGGCCGTACAGCACGGCGGCGGGGCCCTTGAGCACTTCGACGCGTTCGATGTTGTGCAGATCGCGCTTGTACTGGCTGTCGTCGCGGATGCCGTCCAGGTAGAAGTCGTTGCTGGCGTCGAAACCTCGGATGCGCAGGCTGTCGAAGCGCGTGTCGCCTCCGCCGCTGACGTTGGGAATCCCGCTCAGGGCATCTTCGATGTCATTGACGCCGTAATCCGCGACGTTGGCGGTCTTGATCGAATCGATCGCCTGCGGCACGTAGCGCACGGGGGTGGACGTGCGGGTTGCGGTGTTGCTGACCTTTACGCGCGGGTCGTCGGCCTGCGCTTCAGCACTGATCGAAGTGGCGGGAAGTTCGGTCGCGGAGTAAGCGAAACCAGAGGACAAAAAGGCAGAAAGCCCAAGCGTGACGGGCGTGAGACGGAACGGGGCAGGCATTGAAAAGCGCATCCGGAAGGGTGGAAGAATTCGAGCGCGCGAATGGTAATGCTTTGCATTTGCTTCCGTTAATTATTCCGGAAAAGTTCCGTGGTTTGATTGTGTCAATTTGTTTCGTGTCTGTTTCAAGACTGTCACGGGACTCACAACAAGCGCATTCGACCGATTGCCGAAACAGACTGAAAGCCATTCCGGCGTTTTTCTGCAACGGCCGAGGGACTAACGTGGCCGCCATCGATTTCCGGAGTTTTCAGATGATCCTTCACTACATCTACGACCCTCTGTGCGGCTGGTGCTATGGCGCCAAACCGCTGGTACAAGCCGCACAACAAGTGCTGCCGGTGATCGCCCACGCGGGCGGCATGATGACCGGTGCCAACCGCCAGAGTGTTTCACCGCAACTGCGCAATTACGTGATGCCTCACGACCGACGCATCGCCGAATACACCGGACAGCCGTTCGGCGAAGCCTATTTCGAAGGTCTGTTGCGCGATCACACGGCAGTTTTTGATTCCGCGCCACCGATTGCTGCTGTCATGGCAGCAGAAAGCATCGATGAGCGTGGCCTGGAACTGCTTGGCCGTTTGCAAACCGCACACTATGTAGAAGGCCGGCGAATTGCCGATGAAGCCGTGCTCGTGGAGTGCGCGGCAGAGATGGGCTACGAGGCGGATACGTTCCTCAAAACCCTCAAAGCGACTGACACCGATCAACACATAAAGAACAGCCGCGCATTGTTGGCGAAACTCGGTGGCCAAGGCTTTCCGACCTTTGCGCTGGAACAGGACGGGCAGTTCACTCTGATCGATATCGGCCCGTGGCTCGGCAAACCGCAGGCCTTTGCACAGTGGTTGAGCGAGTCGATTCCGTCGGCACCATCGGCGCAAACCTTGCCGGTTTGCGGCCTCGACGGTTGCGCGTGAGACGGCATCAAAATCCCTGATTACAGGCGTTTCCCTGCACGCAGCCATCGAAAAATTTACTTTTTTTAGACGATTTTTGCCTATTTAAAGACGATTCTTGAAATTGACACATTGTTCAGGGCGCAGCTACGATTCGGCCCAACGCCTGTGGCCAACCGCCATGACTCAAAAATAATAAGAAGGCCCGCCACGACTTTGTCGTGGGCGGGCCTTTTTGTTTCGGGGTGAAAAAAGAGTGCATTAGCGCCGTTTCAGCCGTTCGACACAGCGCGTTTCAACCCGTAATAAGGAAAACAAAATGTTGAACAAGCGGATCAGTCTGATCGCATTGGGGATGTTGAGCGCCACTCAGGCCATGGCTAACGACCAGGCCGAGTCCAAGGGTTTTGTTGAAGACAGCAGCCTCAAAGTGCTGCTGCGCAATGCCTATATCAATCGTGACTATAAAGACGGCAACAAGGACAAATCCGAGTGGGGCCAGGCGGCCATCGGTACGTTCTCGTCCGGCTTCACCCAAGGCACCGTCGGTGTCGGTGTGGACGCATTCGGTCTGTACGCCCTGAACCTGGAGCGCAGCGAAGATCGCAGCGGCGCCCAGGGTATCGACTTCTTCAAGAAGGGCGACAGCGGCCACCCGGCCAATGACCTGTCCAAGGGCGGCGCAGCGGTGAAATTCCGCCTGTCCAACACCACCCTGACTTACGGTGACCAGATGCCGGCCCTGCCGGTGCTGAACTACGACAACTCGCGTCTGCTGCCGGAAAGCTACACCGGTACCTTGATCACTTCCAAAGAGATCAAAGGTCTGCAACTGGATGCCGGTCGTTTCACTGCCGAATCGCGCAAAAGCGCTGAAGGCCGTGACAGCGGTGGTCTGAAGTCGATCAACGTGTTGGGCGGTAGCTACCAGTTCACCGAACAGTTCAAGGCAGCGCTGTACGCTTCCGACGTCGAAGACGTGCTGAAGAAGCAATACGTGAACGCCAACTACGTGTTCCCGATCGACAAGGATCAGTCCCTGACCCTGGACTTCAACGGTTACCGCACCAAGCTGGACAACTCCTATGTCCGCGAAAACGGTGTGACCGGCGACGACAACAAGATCTGGAGCCTGGCAGCGACCTTCGCTACCGGTCCGCACTCGTTCACCGTGGCACACCAGCGTTCCACCGGCGACAGCAACCTGGGTTACGCCTATGGCGGCTACCAGAAAGGTCAAGGTCGCGTGGGTGACGGTGGCAACACCATCTACCTGGCCAACTCCTACTGGTCGGACTTCAACGCTGAAGACGAGCGCAGCTGGCAGTTGGGCTACGGCCTGGACTTCGGCGCATTCGGCGTACCGGGTCTGAGCTACAACTTCGCTTATGTGCGTGGCGACAACATCACCACGTCCGCCAGCGAAGGCGGCACCGAGCGCGAAATCTTCAACCAGTTCAAGTACGTCGTGCAAAGTGGCCCGGCCAAAGACCTGAGCGTGAAACTGCGCAGCTCGATCCTGCGTGTTTCGCAGAAGTCCAGCGAATACAACGTCAGCGGCAACGAGCTGCGTGTGTTCGTGGATTACCCGATCAACATCTTCTGATGATCGGTTAAGGCTGCGAAACGCCATAAAAAACCCCGACTGGTTCGGGGTTTTTTTTTGACGTTTTTTGAAAAAAAAGCATAAAAACCCGTGTTTTTGTCATTTGAAACGCACTTTGAAGGCGTTTCAAATCGCGTTTCAAACAGGGCTTTAAATGCCTGAAATTCTTTCTCATGGACGCAAATTCTCCACCTAATAGATTAGGCCGCTCAATGCAGCGGAGAATTTGGTAATGATCGTTTTAACCAGAGAAGTGGGCGAATCGCTACGGCGTGACAAGTACGCCAATGTGCAGGGTGCTGACTTCAATCTCTACGGTCATTTCGCCGACTTCGTCAGACTGACCAAAAGTTGGGAAAACATGGAGCCTGACAGTTACTACGGTCAGGCCGAAGCCGGCATGCGTTACCGTCGTTACAGCGACTTTGAGTACAACCCCAAGACACGCGAACTGAAGCAACTGGAACACCGCGCGTACGTGCAGTCCAAGGAAAACAATGCTTACGTGGGCGGCGTTGTACGGCACTTCCAGGACTTCTCTGATGAAGTCATCAGTTCGCCGGTGATGCGCAGCCTGATCGACACCGATTTCGAAGTGTACAAAAGCGTGTTGCCGGAAGAGCTGCACGATGAAATCTGGCAATGCCAGATCCATCAGATCCGCATCGAGATCAAACCCGGCAAACAACTGGAAATCACACCGGAAGGCATTCACTGCGACGGTTATCCGTTCAGCGGTGTGCACTTCTGGGGCCGCAACAATGTCGAGGGCGCCGAAAGCCGTCTGTACGACATTCACGAGCAGCAACTGGCGTCGACCACTTACCTGGAAATCCTCGACACCACGTACTTCCTCGACCGCGACATGCGCCACTACGTGACACCGGCACGCAATACCCACTCCCATGCCATGGCGTATCGGCAGATTCTGGCGATTTCCTTCTCGCGGCCCGGGACCGCTTTCGACATTGTTCGCTAATCAGATCACTCAAATTGACGGCGTCGAATGCTCGACGCCGGTGGTGCTGCGTCGCGCGACGGCCAAGGATGCGCAGCGCATGGAGCGCTTCTTCCGCCAGTTCGACGAAGTGTCATTCTGCGAATGGCAGGACGCCAAATGCCTGCGCGGCGTGCTGATCCAGAAGACCACCACGGCGTATCTGGCCTTCGATGTCGAAGGCGAGATTGTCGGCGCGGTGCTGGGCGGCATGCTGGGCAGTCGCGGTACGATCAACCATCTGGCAGTCAGCGCGCGCTATCGCAGCCAGGGCGTCGGCCAGCGGCTGGTGGAAGCGGCGTCGGCCGACATGAAACGGGTCGGTGTGCTGCGGATGTTCCTGTTCGTCGATGATGCTAACCTCGCGGGCAAGCGTTTCTGGACTGCCCAGGGTTTTTGCGAACCACACGGCGAGCGGACATTTGAGAGGGATCTATGAATGAAACATCCGGCAGTGCGCCGCTGATGGTCGACCGTCAGCCGTCGCGCACTTTTGCCGAAGCCAGCCCGGTGGTGGCCGGTTATTTCACCGTGTCGTTCGTGTTCGGGCTGATGGCGGTCAACGCCGGGCTGCCGCTGTGGCTGCCGGTGGCCATGTGTCTGTTCGTTTATGCCGGGGCTTCGCAATTCGCGGCGCTGGCGCTGATCAGCAGCGGGGCGTCACTGACCACCATCGTGCTGACCACGTTTCTGATCAATGCGCGGCACATGCTGATGTCGGTGTACATGGCGAAGGCCCTGCGGGCGCTGGGCCTGAGCCGCATGGAGCGCTGGTGCTACGCCGGCGGCCTGACCGATGAATCGTTCGCCTTCCACAGCGTCAAACTGGGCACCGGTGCGCCGGTAAACATCCGTTATCTGATCGGCTTCAACCTGTTCTGCCACACCTCCTGGGTGATCGGCGGATTGCTCGGCGCCCTGTGCGCGCAGTACGCGTCACACCTGATCAAATACCAGCTCGACTATGCGCTGACCGCGATGATGCTCTACGTGCTGGTCTCGCTGTGCAACACCCGCAACAAACTCATCGCCGCACTGGCCGCTGTGGTCTGCATGGGCGCACTGAGTCTGGTCGGCAGCTCGCCATTCAACGTTTTCATCGCCACGTTTGTGGGCTGCGGAGTGGGTGTATGCCTGACCAAACGTTCCTGATTCTGGTGGTCGCGCTGATGATGGCCGTGACCTTCCTGCCGCGTGCCTTGCCGTTGCAGGTCAACACCGAGCACTGGCCGCCCTTCATCGCCCGGGCGCTGGAATACCTGCCGGTGGCGATCGTCGCTGCGATCAGCCTGACTCCCTTGTTGATCAAGGATCAGCACATACAGCTCGATCGCCCGGAATTCTATGCAGCGATTCCGACGCTGTTATGTGCGTATTTCAGCAAAAACCTCTTTCTCAGTGTGGCGGTTGGGACGGCTGCGTACATTGCGCTCGGCTCGTTCATGTAGCGGAAGATCGACCACATCGTTCAACGCCTGGCCGGACAGATCCGGGTTGTTCACCGCCAGGCGCACTTCGAGGAAATCCTCGAACCCGGGGAAAATCGTCAGGCCGTTCTTCTGTGCGGCCTCGCGGGAGACCATGCCGACCGCGTCCATCTGCGTGATGAGCGATAGGGTCAGCGTTTCGCTACAGGAATAAATCGTCCGCTGGCTGTTCTCGTGATTGCCCAGCCCGGCGTCGAGAAAACGCAAAAAGCTGTGGGAATACGGACAATCCTCTGCCGGACGCACCTGAAACTTGTTGCCGAGCAACGTCAGCGGATCGTTTTCCTGACCGCAGTGCGCGCCGACCACCTGTACCTGCACTTCTGGCAGGACAATGCTCGGCAAACCCGGACGTTGCGGGCCGATCAACACCGCAAGATCGAAGTCCTCGTTCTTCAGCTTGCTGAGGTTTTCCATCGACTCGGCGTAGCTGAATTCCATCTGGTAGTCGGGAAACACGTCGATCAGGCGTCCGATCAATCGTCGGTTGAAATCCGGGTCCAGCGTGGTGTTCAACGCCACTTTCAACGTGCGCTGTCCCGGCACCTTCAGCGCCTCGACTTTCTCTTCCATCTGCCGCGTGGCTATCAGCACTCTGTCCATATAGGGCGTCAGCTCCGTGCCTTGCGGCGTCAGCGTCAGCCCTTTGTTGGAACGGCGAAACAAGCGGAAACCGAACTGTTCTTCGACCTTGTTCAACTGTGCGGCCAGGGCCTGCACAGTCAGGCACGAATGCTCGGCTGCGGCCGACAACGAGCCGGTCTGCACGATGCGCATGAGGTTGCGTAAGGTTCTGCTATCCATGGGTAATGCCCTCTGAAGTGGGCTGGGTATTGTTGTGTACGTGACGGCCTGAACGGCTCCATTTGCCGGCTATATTCCTGCACCTGAGCATAGTTGTCGCGCAATTAGTAGCGAATTGATGTCCCTGCCGATGGCTGGAGGCTGACACAGGATCGGGGTTTTTGGTGACGCGGGGGTGATTGGGGTCAAAAAAAGTGCACGGTTTGGGTGCGTTTCCGGGGTTTTTCAAAGGGAAACGACTGACACGAATGGGGGCTTTCGCCCGCAAATTTTACGGATAGGTCTCAGAGATCACTGCGAATGAGCTGATATCGGACGCGGTCTTTTGCTCAAATTCAGGCCTGGTTGTGACAAGTTATTCATTACACCACCTCACAAATGAAGTACCCCACCCCTACTTTTTCCCCTACCGGCACACGCCTAAATTGAGCTCCAACACCTGACCATCATCCCGAGGCCAGGTCACTGGAGTAATCGTCATGCCATTTGTCAGCGTACGCATCACCCGTGACGGTGTTACCCGCGAGCAGAAAGCTCAGGTGATCGCCGAAATCACCGAAACCCTGGAACGCGTCCTCAACAAACGCCCGGATCTGACCCACATCGTGATCGAAGAAGTCGACACCGATAACTGGGGTTACGCCGGCATCACCACCACCGAATACCGCCGACAACTGGCGGAACGGAATCAGTCATGACCGCACTCACTGTCTTTTCGGTCACCATCAACCTGTTGAGGATTTCATCATGAGCCATTCGAAAAAAACCGTCGTCATCACTGGCGCCTCCCAAGGTCTGGGCGAAGGCATGGTCAAGGCCTTCCGTGAGCTGGGCTACAACATCGTCGCCACCTCGCGCTCGATCAAACCGTCGAACGACCCGCAGATCCTGACCATCGCCGGCGACATAGGCGATCCTGCCACCGCTCAGCGTGTGATCAGCGAAGGTGTGGCGCGCTTTGGCCGCATCGACACCCTGGTCAACAACGCCGGCATCTTCGTCGCCAAACCGTTCACCGCCTACACCCCGGAAGACTACGCCGCAGTGCTGTCGGTCAACCTCAACGGCTTCTTCTACATCACCCAACTGGCCATCGCCGAAATGGAAAAACAGGGCAAGGGCCACGTGGTCAACATCACCACCAGCCTGACCGACCACGCGGTCGACGGCGTGCCCTCGGTCCTCGCCTCACTGACCAAGGGCGGCCTCAACGCCGCCACCAAATCACTGGCCATCGAATACGCCAAACGCGGGATCCGGGTGAACGCGGTTTCGCCTGGCATCATCAAGACGCCGATGCATGGCGAGGAAACCCACGCGGCACTGGGGGCTCTGCACCCGGTTGGGCACATGGGCGAGGTCGACGATATCGCGCAGGCCGTGGTGTATCTGGATAACGCGGCGTTTGTGACGGGTGAGATTCTGCATGTGGATGGCGGGCAGAGCGCCGGGCACTGACCGTCGGCGTGTCGATCGGGTGCAACTGATTGACCTGATGCGGCTGGCCGAGGCTTCGGTCAGCTGCATCGATAGGTTCAAGCCGCAAAGGGGCTTGTTTTGCTTTTAGCCTGTCAATGAAACCAGGATTGCAGAATCAATTTGATACCGAACGGATCGCTGAAATTCGGCTCAATCTTTTTGATCCTTTTTATTGATCAGCTTGGTTCCTCGTCCCACTCGCAGCACTTTCGAGACCACATTACGAAGGCTGTTGTCCACAATACCCAGCAGGCGACGACCTGTTTCCTCCGGGCGGCCACTGAACGACGTTACGTGAAAGTATTCGTGATCATCCGGCGACGTTGCGGAGAAGTAATAGTTCGAAACGCAGCACCGAGGCATTTCGGCGCGAACACCGCTCACGGAGTGCCAGGAGTGTTTGTTGGTTTCCATCACCACCAGGCGATTGCACTTGGACACGATCGTTTTCTGCTGCTTGACCTTCGGATCCCACAACTCAAAGTTGCCGCCATTTTCAAGCGCCCAGTCGGGCGACACGTAATAGAGCAGATTCAGGCGGCGGTACAGGTTGCGCGTGCCGTCGTGGCTGTTGTCGATGTGAGGGTTCAGAAAGTCGCCTTGGAACATCATCGACAGGCCGCCGGCGTACAGGCTTGGGTCCGGCACGACATCATCCATCCCGACCAGTTGTGCAACCTTGGCCACAACAGATTCGTGCTGCATTGCGTAGGTCACGGCGCTCAGGATCTGCGGATAGTCGGAGAGATTGGTCAGCGTCTTTTTCTTCTCCCGGAACGACTGGCGGTCAAAGAACCCATCAGCATTACGCGGGAACGCCTCATAAATCGCCTCGGCCATTTCGTCCGTGAGCAGGTCGTCAACGAAGAAGTGGCGAGTGTGGGTGCCCTCGGGATTGTTCCACTGTCTCTGAATGTCAGTGCCCATTTCGTCAAGCCGATTGACGATAAGCGCAGCGATTTGTGTGACTTCCATTTGAGATCCTTGGCCTGGTGGCATTTGAGCGACCAACATTCTCCCCGAAACGGATCATCGTATTCAAACGGAAGCAGCGGTTTGCATTTGCGACCACGCTGGGATTGCCGGATAAGAGCACCCATCAATGCACTCGATGCCGAGCAGTACAAGCGCCGTTATGGCCATTCGGCAAGCGTGACATCCATGAAGGTGCTCAGGAATCTGCAACCGGCTTGAAGTGATCAGTCTATGGATTGTTCCGATTAAAACTGGCAACACGATTACTGATGATCGGAGATGTAGACGAAATGTGGACACTCCAGAAACAACAAAGCCCCTGCATTTCTGCAGGGGCTTGTTTTGTATGGTGCCGGCACCAGGAATCGAACCCGGGACCTACTGATTACAAGTCAGTTGCTCTACCATCTGAGCTATACCGGCGTGTGGGCGACGATTATAGCGACTCGGTTGCTTCTGTAAACCCCTGAATTCAGACTATTTTTGCGCGGGCTCCGATCAGGCCCGACGCAGGACGTTGCGCAGTTTCTGGATCGCTCGCCAGGCGCGGTTGTTCTGGATGGCGCGCAGTTGGGCTTCGGCGTGTTCGGCGCGTTGCAGAGCGGCGCTGATTTGCGCCAAGGCGTCGGCTTCGCCGGGGCTGACGGGGTGGGCGAAGGGGTGGCCGAGGCATAGCTGGAAGTTGTCGAGTTGGCAGGGCGCCATGTCGAAGGCCGGTTTCAGATTCAGGTGTTCGTCGGCCAGGAAGTAGCTGTTGAGGCCGTCGAAGCAAACGTTGGTGTAGCCGGCGTCGGTGACCAGGTGTTCCCAGGTGTGGTCGCGCTCGAACGGGGTTTCGATGAGGATGATCCATGGACGGAAGCGGCTGAAGTCCATGCCGCGCAGCACGGTTTCCTCGTGGCCCTCGACGTCGATTTTCAGGAAATGGATTTCGCGGCCGCTGGCGTGTTCTTCGCAAATCGAGGTCAGGGTCCGGGCCTGGACAGTGAGGCTGCGCACATCGAGGCCGAGATCGCGGCGCTCCTGGGCGGTGACTGGGTCGGCGGTGGACAGGCCGGTCCCGGGAATGCCATAGAAGGTCACTTCGCCGGGCTCATCGCTGGCGATACATTGCAGCGTCGTGTCGCGCGGGCGTTGTTGGCACAGGGCGTCGTGGAAGTTCTGCATCGGCTCGACGTTGATGCCGCTCCAGCCGCGATCGTAGAACGCCTTGGTGACCGAGTCGTGGGTCGGATCGTTGGCGCCGACATCGATGTAGAAGCCGTTTTCAAAGAACTTGAGGGCGCGCCACAGGCGGATGTCTTCGAAATTCTGTGCGTAAGAGATGAACGTCACGATCGCTCCCTGTTGGTCAGGTTCTTCTTGTTCGTGCGTGCGCTGCCGGCACGGTGTGAGCCTGTATAGCAAGGGTGGTGGGCAGGCGCAATTTTCGGTTGCCGGCGTCCGTGATTCGGCGGTTATGTCCTTTTGCTTGGGGGCTTATGCACAACAGGCGTTTAATTCGACAGGGTCAGGCGGGATTTTGTGGACGGGTTCTCATTTGAATCGCAAATCCCTGTTTTACCGGTTTTTTATTCATGTGAACAAAAAATGACCAGGGCTGTTAATGGCTTGAAACAGCCGCGGATATTGGATCCACGAGAAATCCATCAACAGAGTTATCCACAGGCTGTAAGGATTTAAGCGCGTTCGGCCAGCAGCAGGAAATTGCGGGGTGTGAGCGGCGCCTCGCAGAAGGTACCGAGACGTACGACGTATCCCTGTTCGGTGAGGAAAAGTGCCCGATCAAGATTCAGCCAAAGCTCCAACGGTCGTCGGAAGAGTCCGCGCATTAATTCCAGGTTGCGAACTTCGGCCAACCGCTGCCAACCCGCTGCTTCCAGTGCCGGCCAATCGTGCTCGCCGATTGTGGATAACTCTTTCAACGCCGCCAGGTCGCGACAGAAGTCGTCGAACGGCTTGTCCAGCCAGGCGCTGGGAAGGGATGGCGTCGGGAGGTACTCGTCGATACCCCGCACTTGCCGTTGCAGCAGATCGAAGGCCAACCGACGGGCCATGGAGGTATCACGTTGACGTCGGACGCGGGCCCCGGCAGTGACGGTTTCGCTCATCGGTAGGGACAGATTTTCCAGCGACAGCTGTAGGACTGATCGCGAACCGGCGCAAGACAACGCCTGATATTCAGTGCGACTGATCCGGTTATAGCAGCACGGTGCGATCGCCAATTGTCGGCAGCCAGCCTCGGAAGCCAGTTGCATCAGCCGCACATGCAGGTCGCCGCAAGCGTGCAGGGCGACGGGTGTGTGCTCGGCGTTCAGCAATAAAGCGGTGTTCGCCGCGAGCACATCCTGCTCGACATGCAGCGTATTCAGGTGATGACGTTGACTCAGCGCCTGACCGCTGGCGACCAGCGCCGGGTCATATTCCAGACAGGTGAGTTGCTGGTCAGCGCCGAGCAGGCGACGGCCCAAATGACCTTTTCCCGAACACCAATCCAGCCAGTGCTTCGGTTGTGAGGCAAACGACAAACGGCTGGCGAAGGCCTCGATCTGCTGCCATTTGCGCCCCGGCACATCGACATTCAGTCGATGGCTGGAAGCTTCCAGCTCCTGTGCAGGTAATTCACCCACCGAGCTCAGCTCAAGCGATAACGCTGCCAATGAAGCAAAGGGTTCGGGCGCACCCAAAAGTTCGGCGGGATTGTTGTGGGCGTTTTCCGCATCCTCCAGCGACCGACCACGTAGCCACAAGGCCAGCTCCGGGTAGGACGCTTCCCAGGGCAGTTGCAGATGAGTGAACGGGCGGGGTTTCCACAGCGCCTGATGCGCCGTGAGAAATGTATCCAGTGCCGTGAAACGGGCGAGCAGATCCTCGCCCGTCAGCACATAAGAAGCTTCAGCGCCCCTGGCAGGCATCGACGCGCAGCCAGCGTTCCAGCAACTTGAAGCCGCGAACCAGCACGTAGGCCATTACCAGATAGAACACACCGGCCGCGAAGAAGATCTCCACCGGCAAGTAAGTGCGGGCAATGATCGTACGGGCCATGCCGGTCAGTTCCAGCAAAGTCACCGTACTGGCCAGGGCACTGGCCTTGAGCATCAGGATCACTTCGTTGCTGTAGGCCGGCAAGCCGATGCGCGCAGCACGCGGCAGGATGATGTAGAACAGCGCTTTCGGCCGGGACATGCCCAGCGCCCGCGCCGCTTCGATTTCACCCGGGGGAATCGCCTGGATCGCGCCGCGCAGGATCTCGGCGATGTACGCCGCGGTGTGCAGGGTCATGGTCGCGGTAGCGCACCAGAACGGATCGCGCAGGTACGGCCACATCGAGCTGTTACGCACCGCGTCGAACTGCGCCAGGCCGTAATAGACCAGGAACAACTGAACCAGCAACGGCGTGCCACGGAAAAAGAAGATGTAGGCGTAGGGCAATGCGCGCACGTACCACAGCTTCGAAGAACGGGCGATGCCCAGCGGGATTGCCAGCAGCAGCCCGGCGATCACGGCGATGGCCACCAGTTCCAGGGTCAGGGTCGCGCCCTGAGCCAGTTTCGGCAGCCACTTGATGATGACTTCCCAGTTCATTGAGCGCTCCTCGCGAAGCCGCGTGCGGCGCGTTTTTCCAGGAAGTGCATGCCGGTCATGGCCAGTACGGTCAGGCCCAGGTACATGAAGGCGGCGACCATATAAAAGGTGAACGGCTGTTTGGATACGGTCACGCCGATCTGCGCGTGTCGCATGATTTCTTCCAGGCCGATCACCGACACCAGTGCGGTGTCCTTCATCAGGATCATGAACAGGTTGCCCAGACCGGGCAGGGCGATGCGCCACATCTGCGGCATGATCAGCCGGGTGAAGATCCGCCATTTCGACAGGCCCAGGGCCACGCCGGCCTCACGGTGGCCTTTGGGAATGGCGAGGATCGCGCCACGGAACACTTCCGTGGCGTAGGCGCCGAAGCACAGGCCCAGCGCAATGACGCCGGCGGCGAAGGCGCTGAGTTCCAGATCGGGATTGCCGAAGAACTCACCGAGGGCGCGCATGGCGTTGACCGTACCGAAGTAGATCAACAGCACCCAGAGCAATTCCGGGACGCCGCGCACCAGGGTCGAATAAGTGCCGCCAAGCCATTGCAGCGGCTTGTACGGGGAAGTCTTGGCCAAGGCGCCGAGCAGACCGAGCACCAGCCCGAGGCACAGGGCTGAGAGTGCCAGTTTGACGGTCATCAGCGCGCCGGCGGCGAGCGCCGGGCCGAATCCGTAGAGGTCGATAATCATGGATTTCTTTTCAAATCGCGGCAGGCAAGGCCGGGGATCGGCGCCACTCTGTAGCGGCGTCGATCCGGCAGGTCAGGATCAGTAGATGCTGAACGGGAAGTACTTGTCGTTGATCTTCTTGTAGGTGCCGTCGGCAACGATTTCCTTCAGCGCGACGTTCAGCTTCTCGCGGATGGCGTCGCCTTTACGTACAGCGATACCGATCTTGTCGCTTTCTTCCACCGGGTCGCCCTTGAATTCGTAGGCTTTGCCGGCGTCGCTTTTCAGCCACTCGTAGTTGACGTATTTGTCGGCGAGGATGCCGTCCAGGCGACCGGAAGTCAGGTCGAGGTAGGCGTTTTCCTGGGTGTCGTAGAGCTTGACGGTGATGTCGTCACCGAAGTGATCTTCCAGGAAGGTGCCGGCCAGGGTCGCGCGCTG
Source organism: Pseudomonas sp. GW821-FHT09E04 (assembly GCF_059416185.1). Classification (NCBI taxonomy): domain Bacteria; kingdom Pseudomonadati; phylum Pseudomonadota; class Gammaproteobacteria; order Pseudomonadales; family Pseudomonadaceae; genus Pseudomonas; species Pseudomonas sp. GW821-FHT09E04. The sequence goes on along the minus strand of NZ_JBWKOR010000005.1, from coordinate 441,415 downwards.
GGCCCCGATCACTTTGCCCTTCAGCGCAGCCTTGTCGGTTTTGAAGTCGACGTTTTTCGGCGCGATGAATTGCAGCTTGTTGGAGTAGTACGGGTCGGTGAAGTCCACCGCTTGCTTGCGCTCGTCGGTGATCGACATCGAAGAGATGAGGAAGTCGAACTTCTTGGCATTCAGGGCCGGGATGATGCCGTCCCAGTCGGAAGTGACCACGGAGCACTCGACTTTCATCTTGGCGCACAGGGCATCGCCGATGTCTTTGTCGAAGCCGACGACGTTGCCGCTGGCATCTTTGTTGTTGAACGGCGGGTAAGCCGCTTCGATGCCCATCTTCAGGGTCTCGGCCATGGCGCCGGCGCTGAACGCCAGGGAGACGGCGGCGGCCAGGAAGACCTTTTTGTAGTTCTGCATGCGGGTAGCTCCGTTAGCGGTTGCTGGACATGAATTGTTTGCAGCGCGCCGAAAGCGGGTTTTCAAACACCTGCTGTGGCGATCCTTGCTCTTCGACCAGGCCCTGGTGGAGGAACACCACTTCACTGGAAACCTGACGGGCGAACCCCATTTCGTGGGTCACGAGCAGCATGGTGCGACCTTCTTCGGCCAATGCGCGGATGACATTAAGTACTTCCTGGACCATTTCCGGGTCAAGGGCGGAGGTGGGCTCGTCGAACAGGATCACCTTGGGCTGCATCGCCAGCGTGCGGGCAATTGCCGCGCGTTGTTGCTGGCCGCCGGACAGTTGCGCCGGGTAGGCGTGGCGCTTGTCGGCGATGCCGACCTTGGCCAGCAGGGCTTCGGCGACTTCGATGGCTTCGGCCTTGCTCTGGCCGAGCACGCGGCGCGGGGCTTCGATGATGTTGTCGAGCACGCTCATGTGCGGCCACAGATTAAAGTTTTGAAACACAAAACCAATCTCGGAGCGCAGGCGATTGATCTGCTTGCCGTCGGCGGCAACCAGCTCGCCATTCTTGGCGGCCTTGAGCTTGAGTTCTTCCCCGGCCACCAGGATCTGGCCCTGATGCGGGTTTTCCAACAGGTTGATGCAACGCAGGAACGTGGACTTGCCGGAACCGGAGGAACCCAGGATCGAGATCACATCGCCGTCGCGGGCGGTCAGCGAGATGCCTTTGAGCACCTCAAGCTGTCCGTAGCGTTTGTGCAAGTTGCGGATTTCAAGCGCGGGCGTGGCCTCAGCCATGTGCGTTCCTCATATATGTTGCGCTCCTGCTGTTGGTTGGCCTTCCTGGCGAGGCGGCCAAGCTAGCATAGCGTTTCAATGGCAGCCAACAGCGCTACGGGCGGTAAACGGATGGCGTGTGGCAGGTTGTCGCATCGGCGCAGCAGACTGTCGCCCCATCAACAACCGAACGGGTGTTTGAACGTTGATTCCCGTGGGTGCCGCGTAAAAAAAGGCGCGATGTTGCCACCTTTGGCGGGGTGTTGGAAGCGCTAACCGGCCGAACGTTCCTCATTCGCCCTTTTATTGTGCATCCCACACTTTTTCAGTGTGTTTCTGGTGCGCTCGATCGTTTAAAAAGTGAGTCGCAGGGTAACGCTTTGGCGAAAGGCCAGCATTCTCAAGGACTTGCGATGACTGTCCGGTCGCGCTGAAAACCGCGAGGCAGAAGAGTTTGAAACATTTTGGCGCAATTATTGCGTGCAGAATCCGGAACGCCCCGTTGGATTCTTTTTACGAGAAGGAACGCCAGACGGGACGGACTGAATCGCTTTCCTCGCAAAGGTAGTTTCAATGAGCAGTACCCAAAGCTCCAATGGCCTCGAACAGGGGCTCAAACCGCGTCATGTGACCATGCTGTCGATCGCCGGGGTGATCGGTGCAGGTCTGTTCGTAGGCTCCGGCCACGCCATCGCCGCCGCTGGTCCCGCTGTTCTGCTGGCGTACGCCGCTGCTGGCGCGCTGGTTGTGCTGGTGATGCGCATGCTCGGCGAAATGGCTGTTGCTTCGCCTGACACCGGCTCGTTCTCGACTTACGCCGACCGCGCCATCGGCCATTGGGCCGGTTTCACCATCGGCTGGCTGTACTGGTGGTTCTGGGTACTGGTGATCCCGCTGGAGGCCAACGCCGCCGCGACCATCCTGCACGCCTGGTTCCCGAGCGTGGAAATCTGGGCCTTCGCGCTGATCATCACCATGCTGCTGACGGTGACCAACCTGTTCAGCGTGAAAAACTACGGTGAGTTCGAATTCTGGTTCGCCCTGCTCAAAGTCGTGGCGATCATCGGTTTCATCATTCTCGGCATCGCGGCCATTTTCGGCTTCCTGCCGAATAGCCAGGTCAGCGGCGTTTCGCACATCTTCGACACCCAGGGCTTCCTGCCAAACGGCATGGGCGCAGTATTGGGCGCGATCCTGACCACCATGTTCTCCTTCATGGGTACAGAGATCGTGACCATCGCGGCCGCGGAATCGAAGAACCCTGGCAAGCAGATCTCCAAGGCCACCAACTCGGTGATCTGGCGGATCGGCCTGTTCTACCTCGTATCGATCTTCATCGTTGTGGCCCTGGTGCCATGGAACGACCCGGTTCTGGCGAGCCTCGGCTCCTACCAGACTGTGCTTGAGCGCATGGGCATCCCGAACGCCAAGATGATCGTCGACATCGTGGTACTGGTCGCGGTGACCAGCTGCCTGAACTCGGCGCTGTACACCTCTTCGCGCATGCTGTTCTCCCTCGGCAAGCGTGGCGATGCTCCTGCCATGGCAACCCGCACCAACAAAAGCGGCACCCCTTACTGGGCAGTGATGTTGTCCACTGGCGCGGCGTTCCTGTGCACCTTCGCCAACTACGTGGCCCCGGCTGCGGTGTTCGAGTTCCTGCTGGCCAGCTCCGGCGCCATTGCGCTGCTGGTGTACCTGGTGATCGCGATTTCGCAACTGCGCATGCGTAAACAACGCATGGCTCGCGGCGAAAAAATCGTCTTCAGCATGTGGCTGTTCCCGGGCCTGACCTACGCAGTGATCGCCTTCATCGTGGCAGCCCTGACCATCATGCTGTTCCAGGACGCCCATCGTGTGGAGATCCTCGCGACTGGTCTGCTGAGTCTGGTGGTTGTCGCCACCGGTCTGTTGGTGGCTCGCCGTCGCAAGACGGAAAAGCGTGGTGCGCCGGTTCTGAACTGATCCGTATCGCGTAATGCAAAACGGCCGCTGTCAGTGATGACAAGCGGCCGTTTTTGTTACTGAGCGGGGTTTATTCGCTCTTCTCTTCCGGTGCATCAACCGACTGACCGTAGCTATCCAGCGCAATCCCGAAGTCGGTGATGAACTGCGGTTCGCTCAGCCAGGCCTGGGCGGTCTCGCGGTCCATGCCGTCGGCCCACATGCGGTAGTCGATCAGCATGTCGGCGGCCAGGTGGGTGGCGGCCATGCCTTCGTTGTCGGCGTTTTCCATGTCCAGCAGTTCAGGATGATCAACGATGATGAACGCCAGCTCCCGCAGCAGCGTCAGCAGCATGTCGTTGCGGCTGACGGCTTCGGCGTCGCGCATCTTGCTGAACATCGCCAGGGTGTATTCCGGGATCGGCTCGGCCAGGTGACCGAGGTCATCGTCTTGGGCCAGAGGTTTGCGGCCGACCATGCGGATCTGCTTGGCTTTGGCCTTGGCGCGTTTGGCGCGTTTCTGCTGCTTGTTCAGGGATGCCATGGGAACTCAGTTTTTCTGTTGGGTTTGTGCGGCGATTGCGTCGGACGCGGCCACATAGTCTTTCTGGAAGGCAGGCGATTCGATCCACGCCAGGGCACCGGCCTCGTCGGTCTCGGTGGACCACTGGCGGTACTCGATCAGTGCGGCGAGGATGAAGTCCATCGCGCCTTCTTCGCCTTCCTGTTCGTACACCAGTTCCAGCAACGGGTCTTCGAGGAACGCAGCGCACATGGCCTGCTGGCTGATCTTCTCGGCGTCGATCATTTTCTTGAACAGCTCGGTCAGGTCCACCGATTCGAAATCGATGCGGTCGTCGTTCGGGTCCAGCTCGACCGGCGCTTCCGCACGTTTGGTGCGGTTCTGCTTGGCCTTGGTCTTGGCCCGGGCGGCACGTTTTTGCTGCTTGTTGGCAGAAGCCATGGTGTGTGTTCCGTGGTGCGTTAAGGGGCTTGGCTGCTCGGTACTTGCCGCCCCGGTGTGTCGGGGGCCAGTGCGCCGGTTTGCAGCCAGGTCAGAGCGATGGGCCATAGTGTGGCTTGGTATGCGCTGCGAAAAAAGGCGAAATGTCCGACTTCTTGTTCGCCGATGTCCTGGGGTTCGATTCGCAGGTGGGTTTTTTGGGCGTTGTGGAAGTAATTGAGCAGGCGTTCGGTTGCCGGAATGGTCCCGTAAGGATCGTCGCCGATACTGATTGCCAGGGTGTTTGCGTGGACATTGGAGAAGGGCAGGCGGCCGTTTTTCGCCAGCATCGCCCGACCGCTCGGACGCTGCTCATAACGTGCGCCAGGCGTGCTCCAGTCGCGCACTACGCCCGCGGGCGTGTCTTCCAGCCAGCCGAGGCGTTTGCCCGGAAAGTAGCCACAGAGCAGCGTGACCAGTGGCATCAGCAGATGCCATTTGCCGAACATCCGCCAGCGATGCTCGGGTGCGTAATCGCGCCAGTAAGCGAATTGCGCGCCGACCGTAACCAATCGTCGGATTACCTGCCCGGAGGCCCCCAGCCCCGCCGCACAACCACCGAAGCTGTGCCCGACCACATCGATCGGCTGACCGGGAAACTCCCTCTGAGCGCGTTTGAGCATCGTCTCGAAATCCAGCACGCCCCAATCCGTCCACGAAGCCTGCAAATGCCTCATCGACTTCGGGCGCGATTCACCAATGCCCCGGTAGTCATAAATGATCACGTCGAAACCGTTGGCAAACAGGTATGCCGCGAAGCGCGAATAGTGACGGCAGCGCACGGAAGTGGCGGCGTTGATGATCACCACCGGGCGCTGTGGGTCGGGCGAAGCGTGGCGCCAAGTGAAGCCGCCAAGACGATAGCCGTCGGCGGCGGGCTCCTGAAAGGGTGCGTCCTGAACATCGCTTGCGAGCGCGGTTCTGTTCCGGGCATCTTCCAGTGCGTGCGTCTCTTGAAAACCCATGGCTCTCGACCTTCGCGGAGTAGCTGCCAACGATAGTCTCAGGCGGCTCGGTGAACAATCCGTCGTCGGTTAATCATCCGGCTGATCAATCAAGCGTTCTTCCAGCAGCGTGTGTTCCCGGTTTAGCTCCGCTCGTAATTCCTCTTCGCTCGGCAGCACCAGTTTGTAGCTGCTGGCGAACAGTTGTTCATTGCCCTTGAGGATTGTGTAGCGCGCAACCGATTCATTTTGTTGTGCACAGAGAATGATCCCCACCGTAGGCCCGTCGCCCTCACTGCGTTTCAGGTCGTCGTACATGCGTATGTACATGTCCATCTGTCCCACGTCCCGAGCGCTGAGTTTGCCGCGCTTCAGATCCAGGATGACGAAGCATTTGAGCAGATAGTTGTAGAACACCAGGTCGATGTAAAAATCATCGTCTCCAGCGCTGATGCGTTGCTGACGGCCGACAAAAGCGAAGCCCTTGCCCAGTTCGAGGAGAAAACCCTGGAGCTGATCGATCAAGGCCTGTTCCAGTTCTGACTCCTGAAGCTTGCCCGGTGATGGCAGGCCGAGAAACTCCAGAAGGACGGGGTCGCGGATGAATTCCCGGGGATTGCTTTTCATCGCGGCAATGTTGGTCGCTGCCTCTGCATAGACGTCGGTTCTGTCTCGGCTCATCAACAGACGTTCGTAGTAGAGCGTGTTGATCTGGCGATCCAGGGCGCGGCTTGACCAGTTTTGCGTGGCGGCTTCGTTCATGTACCACTGGCGGGCTGATTCGCTTTCTATCCCCAATAGCTTGCGATAGTGGGTCCAGCTCAATTCGTGACGCAGTGCGTCACGAATTGGAAATGCCTGATAAAACAAACGCATGTAGCGAAGGTTTGAAGAATCGAAGCCTTTCCCAAAGTCCGCAGTCAGTTCTTTTGCCAACGTAGCCAGAAGTTGTTTTCCATACCCCGCCCGTCGGGCTCCCTGTTGTTCGAACTCGACAATATGTCGCCCGATCTGCCAGCAGGTCTGGACCTGAATCGTGTCGACCGTTCGCAGCACTTTCTGCCGCGCCTGGCGTATCAGGTCACCCAGATCGCCCAACAGCGAATCGAATTTTGGATCTTGCGTATCAGCAGGTTCAAGTTGGCTCATCAGGTCTTCCGGCTCAGGAGAAACAGAAGCAAGAGCATGCCAATAACTCACGGACTGGCGATGCCGGCCGTGTCTGGCTCAAACGAAGGAAGGGGGGACGGGGTTTGCAAGATACGACCGACGAAGATAGCGATTGAGGAATACAACGCGTAGTCCTTTTCGTACCCGCTCCAAGTTCCAATCAATCTAAAACCCGTCCCGCTCAGCAAAATCTAAACAGGAGTAACGATTGGGTTCTGCGAGAACCCGGGAGTACTCATCATGAAACGCGTCATTTCATTCATGCTGCCGGTCGCTGCAGTGGCTGTTCTGATGTTCCCGCTCATGGCGCAGGCGAGCAGCGCCGAGCCGATCGACAGTGCCGGTGTGCAAGTCCAACAACAACAGCAAAACGGTATCAATTACCTGTCCGGAGGGATTGGCCTGGACGAGTCGCGAGCCATTCAGCAAGCCGCCGGCTACAACCTGCACATGATCTTCTCCGTCGGCGCACAAAATCTGTACACCTCGGACGTCGACCTGGTTGTCCAGAAAGCGACAGGACAACCGGTGCTGAACCTGAGTCAGATCGGGCCGCTGGTCTATGCGCAACTGCCGCCAGGCAAATACACCGTGGTTGCCACGCGCAATGGTGAGGTGCGGCGGGACGTTGCCAATGTTGGCAGCGGCGGGGCAAGTAACCTGGTGTTCCATTGGGATTGGCATCAATAGCGTTGACCAGGACGGGGTTCGGGCTGAATCCCGTCCGTTACGATCACTTGCGTACCTTCAGGTGGATCCGTAACCCGAACAGCGCAACGCTCACCAGCAACAGGGGGACGAGGCTTTGCCACACGACTTCGAACCAGTACCTGCGCGGTTGCAGATTCCGGAGGTAGGTTGTGCGCGGGCCGCGATTGGTTGTGGTGATCGAGCCACTGATCAGGCTGTCGATGATCATGTAAATCGACGCGCCAATGGCGAACGTTATCAACAGCCCGACAAGAAGCGTCAGCCAGAACGAAGCCCGGCTCTGGCGATAGGGTGGTGGATGGGGCAGGGGGACGCGGGTTCTTTTCTGGTTCATCGACTGGATGACCCTCTTCCGTAAGGGCTGGGAAAAATATCGCGAATTCCGGCCTGCAAGAAGCGCGGGATCCAGTCTCCATCAAATCGCAGGCATAAAAAAACCCTGAATCTTGCGATTCAGGGTTTTCGGTATTTGGTGCCCAGAGACGGAATCGAACCGCCGACACGGGGATTTTCAATCCCCTGCTCTACCGACTGAGCTATCTGGGCAACGGGGCGCATTAAAAGGGTTTTTCGGATTTACGTCAAACACTTTTTTAAAATTTCTTAAATTAATTCCGTCGCTTACGATCCGACCCCCGATTTTCGGGGGTTATTCCGCTGGCGGCACGTAGCCTTCCGCCTGGGCGTATTCCTCGCCGGAGAAGTACTTGTCCATTTCGCCCTGCAGAAATTTGCGATCTTCGGCGTTCATCATGTTCAGGCGTTTTTCGTTGATCAGCAGGGTCTGGTGTTTCTGCCAGTCGGCCCAGGCCTTGGCCGAGACGTGTTCGAAGATGTCCTGGCCCTTGGCGCCCGGGTACGGTGGGCGCTCCAGACCTTCGAGTTGTTCTTTGTACTTGCGGCACATTACGGTGCGGGTCATGTCGACTCTCCTGCATTCAAGACGGCGGCCGCGCGTTCGAGCAAGGTTTTGACCGGGGCTGCGAGGCCCAGGCGCGGCGGGGTGGCGAGGTTATACCAGAGCCAGTCGGCCTCGGCCACGTGACCGCCGGCTTCCTGCACCTGAACCAGCCAGGGTTCGATGGACAGCTGGAAATGGCTGAAGGTGTGGACAAGGCTCGGCAGCGCCTGCTGCTCGCCGAGTTCCAGCGAGTGCTGCGCGGCGAGGTGTTGCAGGTCGTCGAGGTCGTCGAGTTCCGGCAGGCTCCACAAACCGCCCCACAATCCGCTGGAGGGGCGGCGATAAAGCAGAATCGCGCCCTCCTCGTTGGCCAGCAGCGGCATCAGCGTGCGTTTCTGCGGGATGGCTTTACGTGGCTTGGGAATCGGGTAGCGCGTCTCCAGGCCGAGCATATGCGCTTCGCAGCCCTTCTCCAGTGGACACAGCAGGCAGCTCGGTTTGCTGCGGGTGCACAGCGTGGCGCCCAGATCCATCATCGCCTGGGTGTAGGCGTTGACCCGATCCTGCGGCGTGAAGCGTTCTGCGTTGGCCCACAGCTGTTTGGCGACCTTTGGCTCGCCGGGGTAGCCCTCCTGCGCAGTAAAGCGCGCCAGCACCCGTTTGACGTTGCCGTCGAGGATCGGTGCGCGCAGGCCCATGCTGATACTGGCAATCGCGCCAGCGGTGGACAGGCCGATGCCCGGCAAATCCGTGAGCTTCTCGACATCACGGGGAAACTCGCCGCCGTACTGGCTGACGACGATCTTCGCGGTCTTCTGCAAATTGCGCGCGCGGGTGTAGTAACCCAGGCCCGTCCACAGGTGCAGCACTTCGTCCTCCGGCGCTTCGGCCAGGGCTTCGACCGTCGGCAATGCAGCCATGAACCGGTCGAAGTAGTTGAGTACGGTGCTGACCTGGGTTTGCTGCAACATGATCTCGGACACCCACACCCTGTATGGGTTGATGTTCTGTTGCCAAGGCAAATCATGGCGGCCGTGGCGGTCGAACCATTCCAGCACCGCCGTGGAAAACTGCTCCGCTCTCATCGCTTGAACAGCCCCTTCAATGCGTTTTTCAGTTCAGGGCTGACTTTGTCGCCCAGTTTCTCTTCGATTTTTTCGCTGAGTTTGTCGCCGGCCATTTTGGTCGCGACCTGGCCGAGCCGCTCGTTATCCACACGGCAAGCCTTGGCACCGAGCTCCAGCGGGCCACGGCAGCGCAGCGGCCACTCGATGCCGACGAATTTGTCGCCGACCTGACAGGCCGGGTCCGGCATGGCGCTGGTGTCGCCTTCGACGATGATGCCGACGCGATAGTCCATGCCCAGCACTTTCAGGTCGATGTCGCCGTCACCGTTGACGGTCATGCCCGGGATCCGCACTTTCAGGTCCGGGTTGCTGGCGACGCCGTTGCGGAAGGTCAGGTTGCCCTTGAGCTCCTGAAACGGCGTGTCCTTGCTGCGTGGCTCGCCGCTCAGGGATTTGCGGTTGAGCGTGGCGATGCCTTTGCACAGTTGCTGTTCAAGGTTGGCATTGAGCAGCACGCCGTTGTTGATCACGAAACTGGCGTTGCCGTTGAGGGTGTCGATCAGCGCCTGTTGGCTGTTGCCGCTACCGGTGACAGTGCTGGTGAGGTTCACCAGGCCTTTGACCGGTGGATTCTTGCCCTGGCTTTCGAGGATCTTCTCTACCGGCACCCGGTTGATCCGGGTTTGCAGATTCAGCACTGGCGCGGTCTGGCGTACATCCAGCGTGCCCTTGGCTTCGAAGTCGCCGTTGTACAGCTCGCCGCGCAGGTTCTCCAGGTTCAGCAGGCCGCCCTGGCCGGTGGCTTTCAGTGCGGCGTTCTGGATCGGCAACTTGTCGAGGGTCAACTGGCCGAAGGTCAGGTCGGCGTTCACGTCCAGTTTGCTCAGGCGCTCCACCGGAAACAGTCGCTCGGTGCTCCAGGCACTTTTGCTCGGTTTGTCCGGCAGCGGGGTGCTGCCGGCGCCGGCCATGGCATCGGCTTCGGTGCTGGCGACTTCGGTCTGACGTGCCTGGGTGGCGCTGGTGGCTTTTTCCGATTTTGGCGGCAGGTAGCGGTCGACGTTGAAAGTGTCGGCCTTGAGGATCGCCCGCAGCGATTGTTTGGCGAAGTCTTCGACGGCGATGCGACCGCTGAAGCTGCTGTCATCGAGTTTCAGATTGATGTTGTCCAGCGCCACGCTGGTCGGGGTGGCAGACACGCGGCTGACCAGCTCGACCTTGCTCAGGCTGCCTTCGGCCATCGCCGGCAGGGTCTGGCCGATGCTGTCGACGAATTTCGCCAGATCGAACTGGGCGATGGAAATCCCGCCGGTGATCTGCGGGGTCTTGTCGAGATCGTTGGCCTTCAGCTCACCCAAGGCACGCAACTGGTTGGCGGAGATCTTGATCCCGGTCCATTCGGCGACGTTCGCAGCCTTGTCCAGCAGCATCTGCCCCTGGGCGGAGAACGTCATGGCCTTGCCTTGCAGTGGATCGCCGGTCAGTTCGCCGGACAGCTTCAAGTCTTCGAACTTGTAGCGTTGCAGGGCGCGCTCGATGCGCAACTCGCCATTGAGCTCGGTGCGTACTCGCAACACGGGCTGATTGGTGCTGAGGAACGCCGTGGCTTTCAGCGGAATGTTGGTTGAATCGTGTACCGCGCCGGTGCTCAGCTGGATGCTTTCGGCACTGAACTGCTTGCCGGTCTGCTCGTCGTTGTATTCAACGCGGGCGTTGTTGACGGTCAGGCTGTCGATGTCGAGGCGGATCGGCTGCGGCGGTTTCTCCGGCTGGGCAGGCGTTTCGGCAACCGGCTCGCCAGCGGCAACCGGCGGAGTGCTTCCCGGCGCAGGCGCTGCGGCAGGCAGCTTGCCGATGTCTTCCCAGTTGCCGTGACCGTTCTTGTCACGGTTCAGGCGCAGGTTCAGGCCTTCGACACGCACATCGCTCATCTGCACTTCGCGGCGCAACAGTGGCAGCACGCGCACGGACAGGCCGAGCATCTGCAGATCGGCAAACGGTTCGGCGGGCTTGATCAGGGTGGCGACGCTGGCCTCGTGCAATTCCAGGCCGAGCCACGGGAACAGGCTCCAGCCGATATCGCCATTGAGCGTCAGCTCGATGTGGGCCTTGTCGCGGGCTATCTGGCGGATCTCGTCTTTGTAGTCGTTGGGATCGAAGAGGTGGGTCAGGGCGAAGCCCGCCGCCACAATGATCAGCAACAGCCCGAGAAGTACCAGACCCAGGATTTTGCCGAACGCTTTCATGGGCGAGTCCTTGTAGTTAGTCGAATTCGTAATTTAGCCGGGGAGTATAGCGCTGCATAACCCCGCGCTGGTGCGGCGTCCTGAGGAACCTGTTGATCCGCGACGTGCAGCGCTTCGACAACGGTCGGCAGGAGGGTTCCCCGGTCACAGGAGATCAGATGACTCAAAAAAGGTGATATCAGTTTGGTTTTTCTGTCACGTGCAGATGGTAACCTTCGCCCGTTCGTCCGCCCTTCTGCGACTTTTGGTCGCGCCTCAAGGAGCTTCACCCACCAACACGGTCATGCCTGCGTGCATAAAGGCCGGGGGTGACCAGTGGCTGGCGAACCATACTAATAATTGGGGGATACACAATGAGCACGAGCATTACGGCGGACGGCCTCAGCGCCGCCCAGCCTGCGTTCCTGTCCAAGGAACGCATCATCGCCAAGCCCGGTTTCAACCGCTGGCTGGTACCACCGGCCGCTCTGGCCATTCACCTGTGCATCGGCATGGCCTACGGTTTTTCCGTGTTCTGGCTGCCGTTGTCCAAGGCGCTGGGCATCACCGCTCCGGTGGCTTGCGCGCCGGACATGAGCTTCATCGCACAAGTCTTCTCGTCGCAATGCGACTGGCCGATCTCCATGCTCGGCTGGATCTACACCCTGTTCTTCATCTTCCTCGGCTGCTCGGCAGCGATCTGGGGTGGCTGGCTCGAACACGCCGGCCCGCGCAAGGCCGGTGTCGTCTCGGCACTGTGCTGGTGTGGCGGACTGCTGATCTCGGCGTTGGGTATTTATACCCACCAGATCTGGCTGATGTGGATCGGCTCCGGCGTGATCGGCGGTATCGGTCTGGGCCTGGGCTACATCTCGCCGGTGTCGACCTTGATCAAATGGTTCCCGGACAAGCGCGGCATGGCCACCGGCATGGCGATCATGGGCTTCGGTGGTGGCGCGATGGTCGGTGCGCCACTGGCGACCGCTCTGATGAGCCATTTCGCTTCGCCGGCTGGCGTGGGCGTGTGGCAGAGCTTTGTGGCCATGGCCGCGATCTACTTCGTGTTCATGATCGGTGGTGCGCTGTCGTACCGCGTCCCGCCGACCGGCTGGAAGCCTGAAGGCTGGACCGCGCCAGCGAAGAAAGCGTCGAATGCGATGATCACCCACCGTCACGTACACGTGAATGTGGCGTGGAAAACCCCGCAATTCCGTCTGGTGTGGCTGGTGCTGTGCCTGAACGTGTCCGCCGGTATCGGCATCCTCGGCATGGCTTCGCCACTGTTGCAGGAAGTGTTCGGCGGCAAGCTGCTGGGCAATGATCTGCCGTTCGGTCAGCTGGATGCCGGGCAACTGGCGTCGATCGCAGCGATTGCGGCCGGTTTCACTGGTCTGCTGAGCCTGTTCAACATCGGCGGCCGGTTCTTCTGGGCGTCGTTCTCGGACTACCTGGGTCGCAAGAACACCTACTTCGTGTTCTTCGCGCTGGGCTTTGCGCTGTACGCGCTGATTCCGAACCTCGGCCATCTGGGCAACGTTGCGCTGTTCGTGGCGGCGTTCTGCATCATCCTGTCGATGTACGGCGGTGGCTTCGCAACCGTTCCGGCCTATCTGGCCGACCTGTTCGGCACGCAGATGGTCGGTGCGATCCACGGTCGTCTGCTGACCGCCTGGGCTGCTGCTGGCGTGCTGGGTCCGGTGCTGGTGAACTACCTGCGTGAGTATCAACTGAGCATCGGCGTTGAACGCGCGGCGGCTTACGACATCACCCTGTACATCCTCGCCGGCCTGCTGGTGCTGGGTTTCCTGTGCAACCTGCTGGTACGTCCGGTGGCAGACAAGTACTTCATGACCGACGCCGAACTGGCTGCCGAGCAGGCGCTGGGCCACGACAAGGGTGCTGACAGCAGCACCGTGCTTGAGTGGAAAGCCGCGCCGGGCAGCAAGCCGTTGGCGGTTGCTGCGTGGCTGGCGGTCGGGATTCCGTTGGCGTGGGGTGTGTGGGTGACCCTGCAGAAGACGGCGGTGCTGTTCCACTAAGTAAAACGTCGTAACCCTGTGGGAGCGAGCCTGCTCGCGATGGCGGTCTGACAGTCGACAGTGATGTTGAATGTGCGGCTCTCATCGCGAGCAAGCTCGCTCCCACAGTTGTTTTGGGCTGTCCGAAATGGCTTGTATGGACATGTCTATCCCCGACAGTACGGGCTTCTATCCGTCTGCCATATCACGTCTCGTGTTTCTGTTTCGGCCCCGCGCCCCTATAATGGCTGCCTTTTTCGCCCAATGATTTTGCGGAGCTGGTGATGGCCGAACGTAAGGCGTCTGTCGAGCGCGACACTCTGGAAACCCAGATCAAAGCCTCGATCAACCTTGATGGCACCGGAAAGGCCCGATTCGATATCGGTGTTCCTTTTCTTGAGCACATGCTGGATCAGATCGCCCGTCACGGGTTGATCGACCTGGATATCCAATGCAAGGGCGATCTGCATATCGACGACCACCATACCGTGGAAGACGTCGGTATCACTCTCGGCCAGGCCTTCGCGCAAGCCATCGGCGACAAGAAAGGCATCCGTCGCTACGGCCATGCCTACGTGCCGCTCGATGAAGCGCTGTCGCGCGTAGTGATCGACTTCTCCGGCCGTCCGGGCCTGCAGATGCACGTGCCGTACACCCGCGCCACCGTCGGCGGCTTCGACGTCGACCTGTTCCAGGAATTCTTCCAGGGCTTCGTCAACCACGCGCTGGTCAGCCTGCACATCGACAACCTGCGTGGCACCAACACTCACCACCAGATCGAAACCGTGTTCAAGGCTTTCGGCCGCGCACTGCGCATGGCCGTCGAGCTGGACGACCGCATGGCCGGCCAGATGCCTTCGACCAAGGGCGTGCTGTAATGCAGACGGTTGCGGTAATCGACTACGGCATGGGCAACCTGCACTCGGTGGCCAAGGCCCTCGAGCACGTTGGCGCCGGCAAAGTGCTGATCACCAGCGATGCGGACGTGATCCGCGAAGCCGACCGCGTGGTGTTCCCCGGCGTCGGCGCGATTCGCGATTGCATGGCGGAGATCCGTCGCCTCGGTTTCGATTCGCTGGTACGTGAAGTCAGCCAGGATCGCCCGTTCCTCGGCATCTGCGTCGGCATGCAAGCCTTGCTCGACACCAGCGAAGAGAACGACGGCGTCGACTGCATCGGCCTGTTCCCGGGCGCGGTGAAGTTCTTCGGCAAAGACCTGCATGAAGACGGCGAGCACCTGAAAGTCCCGCACATGGGCTGGAACGAAGTGAAGCAGTCGGTGGATCACCCGCTGTGGCACAACATTCCGGACCTGGCGCGTTTCTACTTCGTGCACAGCTACTACATCGCCGCCGGTAACCCGCGGCAGGTGGTCGGCAGCGGTCATTACGGTGTCGATTTCGCCGCGGCGCTGGCCGAAGGTTCGCGTTTCGCCGTGCAGTTCCACCCGGAGAAGAGCCATACCCATGGCCTGCAATTGCTGCAGAACTTCGCTGCGTGGGATGGTCGCTGGTAAATGGCCGTCAAGAAATCCAAGCCGCCGATCCTGACCCTCACGCCCGAGCAGGAAAGCGACGCCAATCGCAAGATCCAGCGGTTCATGGAGGATCGTTTCGAACTGGACCTGGGTTCGTTCGAGGCGGCGGAAATTCTTGAGCTGTTTACCCGCGAAATTGCTCCGCACTATTACAACAGGGCGATTTTCGATGTGCAGACCCACCTCAAGGAGCGGTTTGAAAGCATCGAAAGCGACCTGTGGGCGCTCGAGAAAAACTGATTTCCGAGCCAAGCTGAACATTCAAATTTGAAGGTTTGCCAGATGCTGATTATTCCCGCTATCGATCTCAAAGACGGTGCCTGCGTACGTCTGCGCCAGGGCCGCATGGAAGATTCCACGGTGTTCTCCGATGACCCGGTGAGCATGGCTGCCAAGTGGGTGGAGGGCGGTTGCCGTCGTCTGCATCTGGTCGACCTGAACGGCGCTTTCGAAGGCCAACCGGTCAACGGCGAAGTGGTGACCGCCATCGCCAAGCGCTACCCGACCCTGCCGATCCAGATCGGCGGCGGCATCCGTTCGCTGGAAACCATCGAACACTACGTCAAGGCCGGCGTGAGCTACGTGATCATCGGCACCAAAGCGGTGAAGGATCCGGCGTTCGTCGCGGAAGCCTGCCGTGCGTTCCCGGGCAAGATCATCGTCGGTCTGGATGCCAAAGACGGTTTTGTCGCCACCGATGGCTGGGCTGAAATCAGCACCGTGCAGGTCATCGACCTGGCCAAACAGTTTGAAGCCGACGGCGTGTCCTCGATCGTTTATACCGACATCGCCAAAGACGGCATGATGCAGGGCTGCAACGTACCGTTCACCGCTGCGCTGGCTGCTGCCACCAAGATCCCGGTGATCGCGTCCGGCGGCATTCACAACCTGGGTGACATCAAGTCGCTGCTCGACGCCAAGGCGCCAGGCATCATCGGCGCCATCACCGGCCGGGCGATCTACGAAGGCACTCTCGACGTCGCCGAAGCGCAAGCTTTCTGCGACTCGTACCAAGGCTGAGGACTGACCATGGCGCTGGCCAAACGC
Source organism: Pseudomonas sp. GW821-FHT09E04 (assembly GCF_059416185.1). Classification (NCBI taxonomy): domain Bacteria; kingdom Pseudomonadati; phylum Pseudomonadota; class Gammaproteobacteria; order Pseudomonadales; family Pseudomonadaceae; genus Pseudomonas; species Pseudomonas sp. GW821-FHT09E04. Next base: position 425,674 of record NZ_JBWKOR010000005.1, on the reverse strand, counting down.
ATCATCCCTTGCCTGGACGTGGACAACGGCCGGGTCGTCAAAGGTGTGAAGTTCGAGAACATCCGTGACGCCGGCGACCCGGTGGAAATCGCCCGTCGCTACGACGAGCAGGGTGCCGACGAGATTACCTTTCTCGACATCACCGCCAGTGTCGATGGTCGTGACACCACGCTGCATACCGTCGAGCGCATGGCCAGCCAGGTGTTCATTCCGCTGACCGTCGGCGGCGGCGTGCGGACCGTGCAGGACATTCGCAATCTGCTCAATGCCGGTGCGGACAAGGTGTCGATCAACACCGCTGCCGTGTTCAACCCGGAATTCGTCGGCGAAGCGGCGCAGCATTTCGGCTCGCAATGCATCGTCGTCGCCATCGACGCGAAGAAGGTCTCGGGCCCGGGCGAAACCCCGCGCTGGGAAATCTTCACCCACGGCGGTCGCAAGCCGACCGGTCTCGACGCGGTCGAGTGGGCGAAGAAAATGGAAGGCCTGGGTGCCGGTGAAATCCTCCTGACCAGCATGGATCAGGACGGCATGAAAAACGGTTTCGACCTGGGTGTGACCCGCGCCATCAGCGATGCGCTGGGGATCCCGGTGATCGCTTCCGGTGGCGTCGGCAACCTGCAGCATCTGGCCGATGGCATCCTCGAAGGCCACGCCAGCGCCGTACTGGCGGCAAGTATTTTCCACTTCGGCGAATACACCGTTCAAGAAGCCAAGGCTTATATGGCGCACCGCGGCATCGTAATGCGTTAAACATCCATACAGGCCAGTGGACAGCATGGCGTACCCAAGGCACTCTTGGGCACGCCATGGATTTCGGTAGCCCGACATGATCAAACGCCTGCTTCTCGCTCTCGCCAGTGCCTCCGTGTTGTTGATCAACACTGGCCACGCCGAAGAAAGTCCCGACACCGATCTGGTGCTCCTCACCGAAAACTTCCCGCCGTACAACATGGCGAAGAACGGCAAGAATTTCGCTCAAGACGAAAACATCAACGGCATCGCCACAGACATTGTGCGCGAGATGTTCAAGCGTGCCGGCATCACTTACAGCCTGACCCTGCGCTTCCCGTGGGAACGGGTCTACAAGCTGGCGCTGGAGAACCCCGGTTACGGTGCTTTCGTCATGGCACGCCTGCCGGATCGCGAGACGCTGTTCAAGTGGGTCGGCCCCATCGGCCCGGATGACTGGGTCATGCTGGCCAAAGCCGACAGCAAGATCACCCTCGAAACCCTGAACGATGCGCGCAAGTACAAGATCGGCGCTTACAAAGGCGATGCGATTGCAGAGACCCTGGCCAAGCAGGGCCTGAAACCGGTGGTGGTGTTGCGCGATCAGGACAACGCCAAAAAGCTCGTCAGCGGTCAGATCGACCTGTGGGCTACCGGCGATCCCGCCGGCCGTTATCTGGCGCGGCAGGATGGCGTGACCGGGTTGAAAACCGTGCTTCGCTTCAACAGCGCCGAACTGTATCTGGCGCTGAACAAGGACGTGCCGGACGAAGCCGTCGCCAAACTTCAGGCAGCGCTTGATCAGATGCGCAAGGACGGCGTGGTCGACGAGATCATGGGGCGGTATCTGTAACTGTCGCTGATTCTTTCGTTGATTGCGGATCTGCCACGGGCTCCGCAGCCGGCAGCTTTTCAGGTTCCTTCTCTGGCTCGATGGCAGTCGGTTTCTCAAGTTCTTTCTTCGTATCCTTTGACGGTTCCGGCTCGGCCGGGTAGTCAGTCAGATGCAGGCTATTCATATCGGTATAGCTGAGATGGCCTTCCACTTGTGAACCGTCTTCGCGCAGCAATCGGTAGTCGCTCTGCATAAGATAAATCGCTGCGAACCGGTTTTTCGCAACCAGCGCAATAACTTCTGCCTGTTCGGAGTTCACCCATTCATAGGGTGCCGATTCGGTGTTGCAGAAACTGTCGCCCAACCTGGCTGAGCAGGTGATGGCCGACTCAGGCGCAGACAATGCCGACGGCCATTGGCTGCCGATGTCGATTCCGGTTTTGCGCGTGAACGTGCGCACCATTTCGAAGGATTGGGCTCGGCCGGCTCTCCACCTGAAAGGGCGATGCATGTCTGTGCTGTTCTGGTCTTGGCCGACGAGCAAGTAGCGATCAGTTCTTTCCATACGATAAAACGGTGAAGTGCGTAGCTGTACAAGGCTTGTCATCGCCGGGTCGCTGACCGTGAACCACGGCAATCGGACGACCTGTGTAATCTTGGGTGGCGTCAGGATGGCGGAGGCATCATGCCCGGTCAGTACAGGGGCCGCCGGAGGCGTATCGACCTGAAGCGCAATAGGCATCCGTAAGGCATAGGCCGTGATGGATGCAGCAGGTTTGCTGTAGCCGTTGGCACCGATAAACGTGCCGGGTGCAAAGAATATCTCCCCGGCAGGTGCGGTCGGAGGCTTGACGCTCCAGGTGCTGAAATCGCGGTCGGCTCCGCTACCCTTGTCGCTCCAGATCAGTGCGTTGGCGCTTGCGGCGACCACCAGATCTGCACGTACACAACGAACGGCGTTGAAGGACGGCTTGTTGCGGTCGTTGGAACATACCATTCCGAGTGCCACATAGCCTTCGGGAGGAATCGGCCGCCATACGGAGCAGTCACCGTTGGCGCGCGAACCTGAATCGCTCCATACCCGTTGGTAATCATCAGGCCTGCTCAGTGCCGGTCCCTTGCCGGCTTCGGCATTCTGCGGATCGCCCTCGCGGACAACCGCCATCACCTGCCTGTCGTTGATATTGTCCCGTCCGGAGACAACGAGATCGCCCAGCGGAAAATAGCCGGGCAGCAGGTCGGGAGCCGGTGTCGGGCGCCAGAAGCTGCCGGGTTTTGAATTCGAGCCTGTGTTGTCCCAGATCCGGTGAAACTCGGTGGTGAAATTGATCAGCAGGTTTTCAACTGCAATGGGCTCCATCTGCCGAACAGATGAGTTGAGAGAAGTTTGGGTGTTCATGATTGATCCCGAATAAAGAAAGCGGCTTGGTGTCGCCGCGACGGGTCTCAATATCCGGGTATGGAGGGGGCTGGCTGCGGTATCTATCTATAGCTTCGTGACAGCTTGTTACCGGTAGACGCCGTCTTTGCCATGAGCGGCCGTGGCGCGATTGCTGCGCACACTGATCATCTGCTTGATGTCGATCCACTCGATGCCTTGAGCTTTCAACTTCGGCAGTTCCCGTTCCAGCACCGCCAGGGTCTGTGGATAAGGATGGCCGATCATCACTGCTGAACCCTGTTTGCGCGCCAGGTTGATTGCCGTCTGCAACTGGGTGTAGATCGCCGCTTCGGTGCGCTCGTCATCGAGAAATACATCCCGCGAAACACTTGCCAGATCGATCTTCTGTGCCTGTTGAGCAGCGACGGTCTGGGCGCTGGTGCGGCTGTCGACGAAGAACTTGTGACGGCGCTGCAACTCACCCATCAACCACGCCATCGCCACCGGTTGAGCCGTCATTCGGCTGCCCATGTGGTTGTTGATGCCGGCGGTGTAGGGGACCATTTTGAACGCGGCGTTCAGCCGTTTCTCAAGCTCTTCGATGGGCAGTTCGGGATGCCAGGCAAACGGCCCGGTGGCCGGGTCCATCGGCATGTGCAGGATCACGATCTTGCCGGCGCGATGGGCTTCGCGGGCAAATTCGGTGGCGTGCGGGGTGTCGGGCATGATTGCCGTGGTGACCGGCCCGGGGAGGGCCAGCACGCGGCGATCCCGGGGCAGGTTCTGCCCCAGGTCGTCGATGATCAGTGTCAGGTAGGCTTTTTGTGGTGTCGGTCTGGCAGGCTCTGCGTGAGCAGCACCCGCCAGACAGCACAGCAGGACAAAGACAAAACGCAAAGACATCCTCAACGGCCGGACGTGATGCTCAGGCCTTTGAGCAGGCTCAGGGCCTGGGCCAACTGGTAATCGTCATCCTGCGGCATGGCTTTCGGTTTCGCGCCGGAGCCGGTCGGTTTGTCTGCGCCGCCGTTGCCGTTGCCCAGGTGACCCTGCAGGTCGGCTTCCTTGAAGTATTCGCCGTCCGCTTCGTTGGTGATCTTGGCCTTGCGTACTTCGATGTCCGGGACGATGCCCTGGGCCTGGATCGAGCGGCCGTTCGGCGTGAAGTACAGCGCGGTGGTGATTTTCAACGCACGGTCGTTGTTCAGCGGCAGCACGGTTTGCACCGAGCCTTTGCCGAAACTGGTGGTGCCCATGACCACAGCGCGTTTCTGGTCTTGCAGGGCGCCGGCGACGATTTCCGAGGCCGAGGCACTGCCACCGTTGATCAGCACAACCATTGGCACGGCTTCGCTTTCGTCCTTGCCGGTGGCGGAGAAGCGCAGTTCGGAGTTGGCGATCCGGCCCTTGGTGTAGACGATCAGGCCTTTGGTGATGAAGTGGTCGACCACTTCCACCGCTGCCTGCAGCACGCCGCCCGGGTTGTTGCGCAGGTCGAGGATGATGCCGTTGAGCTTCTTGCCGTTGTCCTTGCGCAGCTTGGCCAGGGCCTTGGAGACTTCCTCGCCGGTCTTGACCTGGAACTGGGTGATGCGGATCAGGCCGTAACCCGATTCCAGCAGTTGCGCCTTGACGCTCTTCACCTGGATCACCGCACGGGCCAGGGTCACGTCGAACGGCGTACCGCCGTCGCGCACCAGGGTCAGGGTGATTTTCTGGCCGATCTTGCCGCGCATCTTGTCCACGGCTTCGGTCATGGTCTGGCCACGAGTCGGCGCGCCGTTGATCTTGACGATAAAGTCACCGGCCTGGATGCCGGCCTTCGACGCTGGCGTATCGTCGATTGGCGACACAACCTTGATGAAACCGTCTTCCGAGCCGACTTCGATGCCCAGGCCGCCGAACTCACCGCTGGTGCTTTCCTGCAGCTCGGTGAAATCTTCCGGGCCGAGGTAGGCCGAGTGCGGGTCGAGGTTGCTGAGCATGCCCTTGATGGCGTTTTCCAGCAGGGTCTTGTCGTCCACCGGTTCGACATAGGCGGCCTTGATCCGGTCCATGACCTCGGCAAAGGTGCGCAACTCTTCCAGCGGCAACGGGGCCTTGGAAGTCGCGGCAGTGCCTGCCGGAGCGACAGCCGGAGCCGGTTGAGCGGCGAACGCCAGAGGCGCGCCGATCACCAGGGCGATCGTCAGGGCCAGCGAGGTAAGACGGGACAAATGCAGCATGTCGAACGAACTCCTAAAGTTGGTGACTCAACGCCTATCCTTGCGCGCGGCACCATTGCGCCGGATCACTCGGGTGACCCTGCTGACGAATTGCGAAATACAGCGCTGGTGTGTCCTGCCCGCCACTGCTACCGACAGTGGAGATGGACTCACCGGCTTTTACCACGTCACCAGCCGACTTCAGCAGCGTCTGGTTATGACCGTAAAGGCTCAGAAAACCGTTGCCGTGATCAAGGATCACCAGCAGCCCGGCACCGCGCAACCAGTCGGCAAACACCACGCGCCCGCCGTGTACGGCGTGAACCTGGCTGCCGGCGGAGGCGCTGATCATCACGCCATCCCACTTGGTGCGGGCATCGTCGCCACGGGTTTCACCGAAGCGTGCCAGCAGTCGACCATCAACCGGCCATGGAAGTTTTCCCCGGGTGGCGGCAAAAGGGCCGCCGAACGTCTCGCCGCTGCTGGAAACCAGCGCGCCAGGTGTGGGGCTGGCTTGTTTTCGCGGGGCGTCGCTGGTGTCCGACTCCGCATCGGCGCGGGCCTGGGCCTCACGCAAACGCTTTTTTTCGGCTTCCTGCTGGGCGATGAGCGCTTTCTGCCGCGCTTCTTCTGCCTCACGGGCCTGGCGGGCCAGGGTTTCTTCAATGGTTTTAAGGACTTTAGACAGGTCTGCCTGATCCTGCTCGCGGGAGGCCAGTTTCTGATCGCGCGCCTTCACGTCGTCGTTGAGCTTGGCCAGCACCTGCTGGCGCTCCTTGCGGACCTTGTCGAGTGCGTCGCGCTGGGTGTCGAGGTCGCTCTTCTGCACCAGCAACTGGGCTTGCTGGGCGGAGATGTCTTTTTCGACATTGGCCAGTTGGCGCAGGGTTTCGTTGAAATTCTTCAGCTGCTCCAGGCGGGCCTGGCTCAGGTAGTCGTAATAGGTGAGGGTGCGGGCGAATTTCTCGGGATTCTGCTGGTTGAGCAGCAGCTTGAGGTATTCCTGCCGACCGTTCTGGTAGGCCGCGCGGGCCTGGATGGCGATCAGTCGTTGCTGTTCAGTGCGCGCGCTCTGGAGTTTTTTTTTCTCCGCATCGAGCCGCTGCAGCTCGGACTCGCTCTTTTTCAGCTCTTTTTGCAGGGCGTCGACCTGTTTTTCGAGATTGCCCATCTCGGTTTCAGTGCCCTTGAGCTCTTTCTGAACGCCGGATTTTTCTTCCTGGAGCTTGCCCAGCAGCTTTTTCAGCTCGGCGATATCCTGACGCGTGGCGTCCAACTGTTGTTGGGTTTGCGCGCGCTCGTCAGCGAAGGCCGGTTGGAGCAGGCATGTCAGAGCGAGGGCGATCAGGACGCGAAGCATAGAGGCGGGCGGCACCAGGGTAAGGGACGGCCTAGTATGCCCGCCCCACGCGGCAAAAAAAACGCCTCAAAGCCAACTGCTTTGAGGCGTTCGTCATAAAAAGCCGTTTCAGGCTGATTACAGGGCGTTTTTGATATCAGACCAGAATCGAAGTGCCAGTCATTTCCGCTGGTTTTTCCAGCCCCAGCAGTTTGAGCATGGTCGGCGCCACGTCCGCCAGCACGCCGCCTTCGCGCACCTTGAGGTCGCGTTTGCCGACATAGATGAACGGCACCGGCTCGGTGGTGTGCGCGGTGTGCGCCTGGCCGGTGGCTTCGTCGGCCATTTGTTCGACGTTACCGTGGTCGGCGGTGATCAGCGCTTCGCCGCCGACCTTTTCCAGCGCTTCGACGATGCGGCCTACGCAGGTGTCCAGGCATTCCACGGCTTTCACAGCGGCGTCGAACACGCCGCTGTGGCCGACCATGTCGCCGTTGGCGTAGTTGACCACGATCACGTCGTAGCGCTGATTCTCGATGGCATCGACGATGCGGTCGGTGACTTCCGGTGCGCTCATTTCCGGCTGAAGGTCATAAGTGGCGACTTTCGGCGACGGGATCAGGATGCGCTCTTCGCCCGGGAACGGTTCTTCGCGACCGCCGGAGAAGAAGAAGGTCACGTGGGCGTACTTTTCGGTTTCGGCGATGCGCAGTTGGGTCTTGCCGTTCTTCGCCAGGTAGTCGCCAAGCACGTTTTCCAGGCTGCCCGGCGCAAAGGCTGCGGGGGCCGGGATGCTGGCGGCGTATTGGGTCAGGCCCACGTACTGCACTTTTGGCTGGCGTGCGCGCTCGAATTCCTTGAAACCGTCTTCGACAAACACGCGGCTCAGTTCGCGGGCACGGTCGGCGCGGAAGTTCATGAACACCACGGCGTCGCCGTCTTCGACTTTCACTGGCTCACCGATGCTGGTGGCCTTGACGAATTCGTCGCTCTCGCCACGGGCGTAAGCGGCTTCCAGGCCTTCCTGAGCGGTGGCGGCATTGAATTCGCCCTTGCCGTCGACGATCAGGTTGTAGGCCTGGAAAACGCGATCCCAGCGGTTGTCGCGGTCCATGGCGAAGTAGCGGCCGATGATGCTGGCGATGCGGCCCTTACCCAGTGCCTGGAAGGTCGCGTCGAGCAGCTCGATCGACGACGCGGCGCTTTTCGGCGGCGTGTCACGGCCATCGAGGAAGGCGTGCAGGTAGAATTTTTCGGCGCCACGCTTGAAGGCCAGTTCGGCCATGGCGATCAGATGATCCTGGTGACTGTGAACGCCGCCGTCCGACAGCAGACCCATGAAATGCACGGCCTTGCCGGCGGCCACGGCTTTGTCCACGGCGGCGCAGATGGTTGGGTTCTCGAAGAACTCGCCGTCGCGGATCGCTTTGGTCACGCGCGTGAAGTCCTGATACACCACGCGGCCGGCGCCGAGGTTCATGTGGCCGACTTCGGAGTTGCCCATCTGGCCGTCCGGCAGGCCGACGTCCATGCCGCTGCCCGAGATCAGGCCGTTCGGCACGGTGGCCCACAGGCGATCCAGCACGGGCTTTTTGGCCGCGAAGACGGCGTTGGATTCGGGGCTGTCGCTGTGACCGAAGCCGTCGAGAATCATCAGGACCAAAGGTTTAGGCGTGGTAGTCATGGAATCCACTCGTGGCTAATAAAGAAGAGGGCGATGGAAAAGGGAGTTGGAGTTTAAAGCGAAGTTCCGACCGCGTCACCGCCGGACGGGGTTTGGCCGACCATAGTGGCTGTGTATACTGGCCGACATTTTAACGCCCTGGAACCTCCTTCGATGGTTGCTCACCTGATTGAATTTGCCACTAACCACTACATTCTTGTCGGTATCTTCGTCGTACTGCTGGCATTGCTGCTGGCGCACACAGTGCAGGGCGGCGGCAAAAGCCTGAGCACGGGCGAGCTGACCGCACTGGTCAACAAGGAAGCCGGCGTGGTGGTGGACATCCGTCCGAGCAAGGATTACGCCGCCGGTCACATCGTTGGCGCGGTGAACATTCCCCAGGACAAACTGGCCGCCCGCATCGGCGAGCTGGAAAAACACAAGGCCAAGACCATCATTCTGGTCGACGCCCTGGGCCAGACGGCCGGCACCCACGCCCGCGAGCTGATGAAATCCGGCTTCACCGCCGCCAAGCTGTCCGGCGGGATTTCCAGCTGGAAAGGCGACAACCTGCCGCTGGTGAAGTGACATGAGCGAAGTCATCGTCTACTCCAGCGATTACTGCCCTTACTGCTCGCGCGCCAAGTACCTGCTCGCGAACAAAGGCGTGGCCTTCGAAGAGATCAAGGTCGATGGCAAGCCGCAAGTGCGCGCCGCCATGGCCCAGAAGGCCGGACGCACGTCCGTGCCGCAGATCTGGATCGGCGACACCCACGTCGGCGGATGTGACGATTTGTTTGCCCTGGAGCGCGCCGGCAAGCTCGACGCGCTGCTCAAGGCCTGAACTGCTGCACCTGCAAACCAAGAACCCTAAAAGACCCAAGATCAGAAAGGATCTGAGATGACTGACCAACAGAACACTGCAGCCAGCGAAGAAGAAACCGCACCGCAATTCTCCTTGCAGCGCATCTACGTACGCGACCTGTCCTTCGAAGCCCCGAAAAGCCCGGCGATCTTCCGCCAGCAGTGGGACCCGGCGGTCGGTCTGGATCTGAACACCCGTCAGAAGGCGCTGGAAGGCGATTTCTACGAAGTCGTGCTGACCCTGTCCGTGACCGTGAAAAACGGTGAAGAAGTTGCCTTCATCGCTGAAGTGCAACAGGCCGGTATCTTCCTGATCAAGAACCTGGACGCGGCTTCGATGAGCCACACCCTGGGTGCGTTCTGCCCGAACATCCTGTTCCCGTACGCTCGCGAAACCCTGGACAGCCTGGTGACCCGTGGTTCGTTCCCGGCCCTGATGCTGGCCCCGGTGAACTTCGACGCCCTGTACGCGCAAGAGCTGCAGCGCATGCAGGAAGCCGGCGAGACCCCGACCGTTCAGTAAGCGGTCGATGCGACAACGAAAAAAGCGCCGTTACAGGCGCTTTTTTCTTGGGCGATCGTATGGCGTTACTTGAAGTCGTTCTGCCGCCACGCTTCGTACACGGCCACTGCCACGGTGTTCGACAGGTTCAGGCTGCGGCAACCTTCACGCATTGGCAGGCGCAGGCGCTGTTCGGCGGGCAGGGCATCCAGCACTTCCGGCGGCAGGCCACGGCTTTCCGGGCCGAAGATGAAGGCATCGCCGGGGACGAACGCCGCATCGTGAAATGGTCGCGAACCTTTGGTGGTGAAGGCGAACAACCGAGGGTTACCGAGGCTTTCCAGGCAACTGGCCAGGTCGGCATGGCGCTGCAGAGTGGCATACTCGTGGTAGTCGAGACCGGCGCGACGCAGGCGCTTGTCGTCCATCTCGAAGCCCAGCGGTTCGATCAAATGCAGGTGGCAGCCGCTGTTGGCGCACAGCCTGATAACGTTACCGGTGTTCGGTGGAATTTCCGGTTGAAAAAGGATGACGTGAAACATGCACGGCTCCGAAGGTAAAGATGACGCGCATTCTACGCCGCAAGCCGACCCGCGTTCGAAACTATTCCCGCGGGTGATGGCTTCACTGGCGATCGTCGGTGTGATGGTCGGGATGATGATCGGCCGTTTGACCACGCCTGACCCGAGCGTTATGCAGCAGGTCGAGGTGGTCGATGGCGGTCTGGCGGTCTGGTTCAACAACGAGCCGAAGCTGCACGGCGAGATCGTCGATGGCAGCGTTGCGCTGTTGTTCGAGGCCGAAGGCAAGGCGCAGAAGGGCCAGCTCAAGCTCAACGGCAAGGACGTGAACTGGCGGACGCGATTGAGTGATGGGGGATTGTTGCTGACGCTGGTAGCAGCGCGGCCGCTGCAAGGGGAGTGGGCCGGCAGCAAGGTCGATGACCGCTGGCGGCTGGAGATCCATCTCCGGGAGCAATAAAAGAGGGAATCCCCGGCCTGCCTGTACCAAGGTTCCCGAAACGGGCGGGCTCATCGCATCGCGTACTGAGCCGGTGTAAAGAAGGAACCCCTGACCTGCCTGTATCAAGGGCCCCAAAAGGGTGGACTCGATGAGTCCGGTGTAAAGAGGGGAATCCCCGGCCTGCCTGTACCAAGGCCCCCGAAAGGGTTGGTGAATCGAATCACCTGATTGGGTTATTGCAGGGGGCGTGCCAGTTTTTATCGTTTTGAAACAAAAAAGCCCGATACAACGACGAAGGCCCCGTAATACGGGGCCTTCGTCTTTTCATCGGATGGTTTTTCAGCGGGTTGCGGTGCAGGAATGAGCCAGCGACCGTGCCCGATTACGGGTCACGGTGCCTTGCGGCGGTGCAGGCGGGCGCTGAGGGTCAGCCTTCTTCGCCTTCGTCGTCATCCCCGCCATCGACCTTCATTCCCAGTTCCTTGATCTTGCGGGTCAAGGTGTTCCGGCCCCAGCCCAGCAACACGGCAGCGTCACGACGACGCCCCGCGGTGTGCTTCAGCGCCGTCTCGATCATGATCCGCTCGAACGCCGGCACCGCGCTGTCGAGCAGGCTCGACTGGCCGCGCGCCAGGGCCTGATCGGCCCACTGACGCAGTGCTTGCTCCCAGTTGGTCACGGGCGCCGAGTCTTGCGGCAGGCTCAGCAGTTCCGGTGGCAGGTCGCTGATGTGCACCTCGCGCCCGGACGCCATCACCGTGATCCAGCGGCAGGTGTTTTCCAGCTGACGCACGTTGCCCGGCCATGGCAGGTTTTTCAGGTATTCCTCGGTCTCGCTTTTCAGCAGCTTCGGCTCTACCGCCAGTTCTTGTGCTGCGCGGCTGAGGAAGTGCTTGGCCAGGGTCGGGATGTCTTCGCGACGGTCCGACAGGCGCGGAATGTGGATGCGGATCACGTTGAGGCGGTGGAACAAGTCCTCACGGAATTTCCCGGCGTGAACCAGGGTTTCCAGATTCTGGTGAGTCGCGGCGATGATTCGTACATCGACCTTGACCGGCACGTGCCCGCCGACGCGGTAGAACTCGCCGTCGGCCAGTACCCGCAGCAGTCGGGTCTGGGTGTCCGCCGGCATGTCGCCGATTTCATCGAGGAACAGCGTGCCGCCGTCAGCCTGCTCGAAACGCCCGCGACGCAGGTTGGCCGCGCCGGTGAAGGCGCCTTTCTCGTGGCCGAACAGCTCGGATTCCATCAGATCCTTCGGGATCGCCGCCATGTTCAGCGCGATGAACGGCGAGGCCGCACGCGGGCTGTGGCGGTGCAGGGCGTGAGCCACCAGTTCTTTACCGGTGCCGGATTCGCCGTTGATCAGCACGGTGATGTTGGAGTGGCTCAAGCGCCCGATGGCGCGAAACACTTCCTGCATCGCCGGTGCTTCGCCGATGATTTCCGGGGTGCGGGTCAGGGTCGGCGCGACTTCCAGGCCCTGTTGTTCCTGGGCGTGCTGATTGGCGCGTTTGACCAGCGACACCGCTTCGTCGACATCGAACGGTTTGGGCAGGTACTCGAAGGCACCGCCCTGATAGGAGGCGACAGCGCTGTCCAGATCGGAGTGAGCGGTCATGATGATGACCGGCAGTCGTGGGTGTTGCTCGCGAATCCGCGCCAGAAGGTCCAGACCGCTGGCACCCGGCATGCGGATGTCGGAGATGATCACGTCCGGCTGCTGGCGCGCCAGGCGACTCATCACGCCATCGGCACTGTCGAAGCTCTGGGTGGTCATGCCTTCCTGTTGCAGGGCTTTTTCCAGGACCCAACGGATAGAACGGTCGTCATCGACGATCCACACGGTTTCACTACGGCTCATGTCGATGTGGCTCCTTGTTCCAGTGGCAGAAAGATCGAGAACGTGGTGTGGCCTGGATGGCTGTCACACTCGATCAGGCCCTGGTGCTGGCTGATGATGTTCTGGGTGATGGCCAGGCCCAGCCCGGTACCGTCCGGACGGCCGCTGACCATGGGAAAGAAAATGGTTTCCTGGAGTTCCGCCGGGATCCCCGGACCGTTGTCGATGATCTCGATCTTGGTCACCAGGCGATGGCGGATGTGGCCAATGGTGAACTGGCGCATGGCGCGGGTGCGCAGGCTGATGCGGCCCAGGCGCAACTCGTTCTGGCTGCTGATCGCCTGCATCGCGTTGCGCACGATGTTCAGCACGGCCTGAATCATTTGCTCGCGGTCGATCAATACGTCGGGAATGCTCGGGTCGTAATCGCGCACCAGCGTGATGCAGCCCTGGCTTTCGGCCTCGACCAACTGGCAAACGCGCTCCAGTACTTCGTGGACGTTGCACAGGGCCAGCGACGGCAGTTTGTTCGAACCGAGCATGCGGTCGACCAGATTGCGCAGGCGGTCGGCCTCTTCAATGATCACGTTGGTGTAGTCGCGCAGGCTGTCTTCCGGCAGTTCCCGGGCCAGCAGTTGCGCGGCGCCACGGATGCCGCCCAGCGGGTTCTTGATCTCGTGGGCGAGGCCGCGCACCAGCATCTTGCTGGTTTCCTGCTTCGACAGTTGCGCCTCTTCCTTGGTGATCCGCAGCAAGCGGTCGCGAGGGTGAACCTCCAGCAACAGCAGGGTCGCGCCGTTGCTGAGAATCGGTGTCACCGCGTAATCCACGGTCAGGGTCTGGCCGGTGAGGGCGGTGAGCATTGCTTCGCGCTTGGTGAACGGGTGCGCCTGTTCCACCGCCTGGCGCAACGAATTGAGCGCCTCGGTGGACTCGGTGAACAGCTCGCTGATGAACTGGCCATGGCTGCGCTGACCGCTGATGGCCAGCAGCATCTCCGCCGCCGGGTTCATGTACTCGAGGCGCAATTCGGCATCGAGCAGGATGGTGGCGGTGGTCAGGTTGTCGAGCAGCAAACGGTGGAGTGCGTCGCTTATGGTCATCAGGACCTCTTTTGGAGCAAGGCGTGCGCAAGGAACCAAGCGCCGATATCAGGAAAATGCAAAAACCAAACCAAGGCTCCGAAAAGAAGCGTTCGACCCCTGAAACGGGCGTTTGACGCTCGTTTGCGTGGCGATCGGCCGGCCCTGGCGGGTACTTTCGAACCAAAATGGGTTGCAATGTGGGTACGGTGCAGACTGTTGCACCAATATAGTGCGCAAAGCTGAACGGCGTTAGAAGAAACGCAGGAAGGGATTTTTCGGTTCGGCGGGTTTGTCTTTCAGCGGGCATTCCGGGCGAACGCCGTAGTCTTCGGTGGTGCAGGGTTTGACCTGGCGTTTCTGTGCCAGCGAAATGCGCTGCATGTGGAACGGCTGATTGGCGGTGCGCTCGACGATGCGATCCTGCGCGTCGAGAATCTCCACCGACAGGTTATGGCTGCCGCGATCGATATTGCTCAGCGGGAACACCGGGCTAAGGCCGGGCTCGCCGGTGGCCTGGCCGTCCAGCAGCAGGCGATAGCGATGACCTTTTTGCAGCCCCGGCTCGCTGGTGATGCTGACGATCAATTCGCCGGCGCTGCTGCGAATGGTCGCGTCCGGTTCGGGAACCAGCACCCGCAGCATGTCGTAGCGGAACAGCGGTTGCTCCGGTGATTTTTTAGCTTTGGTAATGGGCGCCGCCCCGGTCGGGTTGGAGGCCATGCGATTGCTGGTGGCCAGCGGCACACGCTTGGCATTGCCGCGCGGTTGATCGGTGTAGACCCGATTGCCTTGCGAATCGACATACGTGAAGACCTCGGCGGATGCGCCAAGCGCGAACAGAACCAGACACACGGCAATCAATCCGCGAGTCATGGCTTGTGCACCCGCTGTACAGTGAAGACCACTGCCGGACTCTGTTGAATGATCGCCTCGCCATTGATCACCTGAACCGCCAGCCGATGCTCGCCCCGGTCAATGTTCACCAGCTGCAGGATCGGCACGTTGCTCGGCTGGCCATAAGGCGCGTCGTCCAGCAGCAGGCGCAATTGATGTGGCGGTTGCAGGCGCGGCTTGATCAGCACGCTGACGGTGAACGTGCCGTTGTTGGCGCGCAGGGCCTCTTCGGTGGGCAGGCCGGTCAGTTCCAGCACGTCATAGGCATTGCGCGCAGGCGCCCGGCTGGTCGTGTCCGACGACGGCGCGCTCGGTGCCTGAGGCTGGACGCTGTTGAGCGGCGGCAACTCCACCGGCTGCGCCTTCACGCCGTCCGGCGCATGATCGCTGTACACCGTGTTGCCGCTGGCGTCGGTGTATTTGTAGATCTGCGCGCTGGCGGGCAGGGCGATCAGCAGCAGGATGTAGAGAAAGGTGCGACCCATGAAATCGACCGGAAACGAAAACGATGGGTTGCAGCATAGGCCAGGGGCGGCGGTTAGCCCAACCGGGACAACATCCGCTCACACAAGCGCCCCGGATTTATTGTGAAATGCTAGGCGTAACCGCACTTTCACGGACGCCGGACAGGACATCGGCCTTGTAGTGCTCGATGAAAAGCAGCACACCATTGGCGTCGACTTCACGCAACTCGCCTTCCTTTTTGTCGTCAGCGAAGTGGACACTCCGGGTGTGGCCATTGTCCGCCTTGGTCACCCAGAGGCCTTCGCGTTTGCCATCGCGATATTCGCCGCGCTCGGTCGTACCGCGAACAGTCAATTCACTGGGGCCGTTGAGTTGGCCGTGGGCATAGGTCTGGAATCCTGTGGCGACCCATTCCAATTCGTCGTAGTTGTGAAGCTGCCAGCGGCCCTCGCGCAAGTCATTCTGGTAGTCGCCATCCAGAATTTGACCATCCTGGTACAGACTCCACTGCCCCTCTCGTTTGCCCTCTACGAAATTACCGGACTCCGAATATTTTTCGTCTTTGGAAGACGACCACGGACCGATACGCACGCCTTGCTTGTAGGCCCCTTGGGCCGAGATCGATACGGAATCATAAGACACCGATTGGCCGTCTTCGCCGCCAGTGAATCTCGTCGGTTCGGTTTCCCAGGCAATACGCCTGACCCGATAGTTGTAGAGCGTGCGGTTACCCTCGACGAGGGTTTTGTCGAGCCAGCGCCAGAAGGTCACGGTGAGAAACCGGCCGTCTTTTTCCTGGTAGGTCTTCTTGAAAAAGTACGGCTCGTCATCTGGCGTCGGGTTGCTCAGTGGGTCGTAGTACTGGCTGTAATAGCTCACCAGTTTCCCTTGGCTGAGATCGAGCTGGTCGAATTCCGGCACACCGGACTCTTCAAGGAGGAGGCTGTAGTTGAGCGGGGTGATCTGGCTCAGCGCCTTCTTGATGGTCAGGGCGTCGAGCTGCTTGCGGCCTTGAGTGATACGGTCCAGCGCTGGCTGCAGTCGCGTTACACGGCTATAGAGGTGATCGTTGTCGTTGTACTTGTAGGCGTAGATCCTGTAGCCGTCGCTTTGCCGAAAAAGCACGAAACGAGTGGGGTCCTCACTGTCGAGCGACATGAGAAAAACCGACTCGATACTCGCCTGGCCGAAGTCATCAAGCAATTGCGGACGTTCGTCCGGTGTCTCGCAACGGCAGTAATAGCCTTTGACGCCGTTCGCTTCCTTGATGAACGCAAGGGTCGTCGAGCTTTCTTGCAAGCCCTGGATCAGCGGGTGAGCCAGCGGCTTGTCTTCATAGAACTCGGCAGCGCCGGCTGTCGAGCAGGCGAGGCCGGCCATCAGGGCGATAGCCCGTAACCACTTCATGCGAATCCCTTCGTCAAGGCGCCGGTCATGGCGCGAAAGCGGCGGATTATCCATGGATGAGCGGGCACAAAAAAGGCCTCCCGAAGGAGGCCTCTCTTTTGTCACGCCGCGTAGCGCAGCGCTACCGGATCAGCAGCTGTAGTACAGCTCATATTCCAGTGGGTGTACGAAGGTGCGAACCTTGATTTCTTCTTCGGATTTCAGCGCGATGTAGGCATCGATGAAGTCGTCGGAGAACACGCCGCCCTTGGTCAGGAACGCGCGGCCCTTGTCCAGCTCTTCCAGGGCTTCTTTCAGGCTGCCGCAAACTTGCGGGATCTCTTTCGCCTCTTCAGGCGGCAGGTCGTACAGGTTTTTGTCAGCAGCATCGCCTGGGTGGATCTTGTTCTGGATACCGTCCAGACCAGCCATCAGCAGCGCTGCGAAAGCCAGGTACGGGTTGGCAGCCGGATCCGGGAAACGTGCTTCGATACGACGGCCACGTGGGCTGTTGACGTAAGGAATACGGATCGAGGCGGAACGGTTGCGAGCCGAGTAGGCCAGCATCACCGGAGCTTCGAAACCTGGCACCAGACGCTTGTAGGAGTTGGTGGCCGGGTTGGTGAAGCCGTTCAGGGCCTTACCGTGCTTGATGATACCGCCGATGAAGTACAGGGCGGTTTCGGACAGGCCGGCATAGCCTTCGCCAGCGAAGGTGTTCTTGCCATCTTTGGCGATGGACATGTGAACGTGCATACCCGAACCGTTATCGCCGTACAGAGGCTTCGGCATGAAGGTCGCGGTGCGGCCATAGGCATCGGCCACGTTGTGTACAACGTATTTCAGAGTCTGAACTTCGTCAGCTTTCTTCACCAGGGTGTTGAACTTGACACCAATTTCGTTTTGACCGGCAGTTGCCACTTCGTGGTGGTGAACTTCAACGGTCTGACCCATCTCTTCCAGTGCGTTGCACATGGCGGTACGGATTTCGTGGTCGTGGTCGAACGGCGGAACCGGGAAGTAGCCGCCTTTCACGCCTGGACGGTGGCCTTTGTTGCCGCCTTCCACGTCCTGGTCGGACATCCACGAGCCTTGCTCGGAGTAGATCTTGAACATCGAGCCGGAGATGTCGGACTTGAACTTCACTTCGTCGAAGATGAAGAACTCAGGCTCTGGACCGGCGAATACGGTGTCACCGATACCGGTGGTCTTCAGGTATTCCTCGGCACGGTGGGCGATGGCGCGCGGGTCGCGATCGTAGCCTTGCATGGTCGACGGTTCGATGATGTCGCAGACCAGGATCAGGGTCGGCTCTTCGGTGAACGGGTCGAGAACGGCGGTTTCGTCGTCCGGCAGCAGGATCATGTCGGAGGCTTCGATGCCTTTCCAGCCAGCGATGGAGGAACCGTCGAACATCTTGCCAACTTCGAAGAAGTCGTCTTCCAGCGCATCGCGAGCCGGCATGGTCACGTGGTGCTGAGTGCCTTTGGTGTCCGTGAAGCGCAGATCAATCCACTTGACGTCATGATCTTTGATGAGTTGAACCGACTTCGACATAGTGTCCTCCGGGTGGCTTAGGGCTGGTAGTGGATGCCCTTAAATGTTGGTGATGCCGGCGCGAATACTCTGCCAAGGCAACCTGCCTCACAAGGGAGCAAATTGCATGCCAGTGCCCCAGCATGGGTTTTTTGCCCCAAATTCACGCTTATAAAGGTGCGAAGCGCATAAAGGGTGAAAATCTCGCCCTTTAATGTAGCGCTTTAAGTCGAAAATGACCCGTTTTGGTGCATGCAAAACCTTCTGCACATTAACTGGTTAAACCTTGAGCAATTTCCGCTATAATCCGCGCCCCCCTTTTTCGGCTGGCCCTGCGCGCGCTGTTTTCATGAAACTAATCGTAAAAGTCTTCCCCGAGATCACCATCAAAAGCCGACCTGTCCGGACGAAATTCATCCGCCAGCTGGCCAAGAACATCCGCACCGTGCTCCGCGACCTGGACCCGGCCGTGGTGGTGAACGGTGTGTGGGACAATCTCGAGCTGGAAACCCGCGTTACCGACCCCAAGGCCCTGAAAGAGATGGGCGAGCGCCTGACCTGCATGCCGGGCATCGCGCACTTTCTGCAGATCGACGAGTACCCGCTGGGCGACTTCGACGACATCACCGAGAAGTGCAAAGAGCACTACGGCGATGCACTGGCCGGGAAGATTTTCTCGGTGCGCTGCAAACGTGCGGGCAAGCATGCGTTCAGCTCGATGGACGTCGAAAAATACGTCGGCAGCAAGCTGCGCCGTGAGTGCGGTGCTGCCGGAATCGACTTGAAACAGCCGGAAATCGAAGTCCGCATCGAAGTTCGCGACAAACGGTTGTTTGTGATCCACAGCCAGCACAATGGCATCGGCGGCTACCCGCTCGGTGCGCTGGAGCAGACGCTGGTATTGATGTCCGGCGGCTTTGACTCGACGGTTGCCGCCTACCAGATCATGCGTCGCGGCCTGATGGCGCACTTCTGCTTCTTCAATCTGGGCGGTCGTGCCCACGAATTGGGCGTGATGGAAGTCGCGCATTTCATCTGGAAGAAGTACGGCAGCTCGCAACGCGTGCTATTTGTCAGTGTTCCGTTCGAAGAAGTGTTGGGCGAAATTCTCGGCAAAGTCGATAACAGTCATATGGGCGTCGTATTGAAGCGTATGATGTTGCGCGCGTCCTCGGCCATCGCCGAGCGTCTGCACATTGATGCGCTGGTCACCGGCGAGGCGATCTCCCAAGTGTCGAGCCAGACGCTGCCGAACCTGTCGGTGATCGACTGCGTGACCGACAAACTGGTCCTGCGTCCGCTGATCGTCGCCCACAAGCAGGACATCATCGACACGGCCAACGAGATCGGCACCGCCGATTTCGCCCGGCACATGCCGGAGTACTGCGGGGTCATTTCGGTCAATCCGAAGACCGCCGCCAAGCGTGGTCGCGTTGAGCACGAAGAGCAGGAATTCGACATGGCGGTGCTTGAGCGTGCGCTCGCAAACGCCAGACTGGTGCCGATCGATCGGGTGATCGACGAATTGGGCCAGGATTTGCAAATCGAAGAAGTCAGCGAAGCACTGGCCGGCCAGATCGTCATCGACATCCGTCACCCGGATGCCGCCGAGGATGAGCCGCTGGAGCTCGAGGGCATAGAAGTACAGACGATGCCGTTCTACGCAGTGAACGCTCGTTTCAAGGAGCTGGATCCGACTCGCCAGTACCTGCTGTATTGCGACAAAGGCGTGATGAGTCGCCTGCATGCTCACCATTTGCTCAGTGAGGGGCATGCCAATGTGCGCGTTTATCGACCGAGCTAAGTGCCCGGGGCTGTTTGCCTGTGGCCTGCGTCACCGGCCCCCCGACACCGCCGTCAAGCTGTAACGGCCATGCCGGACACTACTGCTAATCGCTGCCAAGACTTGTCAGCAAACCGAATCCTCTGATCGAGATACACAAGTGATCGAAAATCTACGCAACATCGCCATCATTGCCCACGTTGACCATGGTAAAACCACCCTGGTAGACAAACTCCTGCGTCAATCCGGCACTCTGGAGCGCAACGAGCTCAACGACGAGCGCGTGATGGACTCCAACGACCAGGAAAAAGAGCGCGGCATTACCATTCTGGCGAAAAACACCGCCATCAACTGGAACGGCTACCACATCAACATCGTGGACACCCCGGGCCACGCCGACTTCGGCGGCGAAGTTGAGCGCGTAATGTCCATGGTTGACTCCGTGCTGCTGCTGGTCGACGCTCAAGACGGCCCTATGCCGCAAACCCGTTTCGTGACCAAGAAGGCTTTCGAAGCCGGCCTGCGTCCAATCGTGGTCATCAACAAGGTTGACCGTCCGGGCGCGCGTCCTGACTGGGTTCTGGACCAGATCTTCGATCTGTTCGACAACCTGGGCGCTACCGAAGAACAACTGGACTTCCAGGTTGTTTACGCTTCGGCCCTGAACGGCATCGCCGGTCTGGACCACACCGCCATGGCGGAAGACATGACCCCGCTGTACCAAGCGGTAGTCGACCACGTTCCAGCTCCTGCTGTTGACCGTGACGGCCCGTTCCAGATGCAGATCTCCGCTCTGGACTACAACAGCTTCCTGGGTGTTATCGGTGTTGGCCGTATCGCTCGTGGTCGCGTCAAGCCGAACACTCCGGTTGTCGCTATCGACGCCAACGGCAAGCGCCGCAACGGCCGTATCCTGAAGCTGATGGGTCACCACGGTCTGCACCGCATCGACGTTGAAGAAGCAGCTGCCGGCGACATCGTCTGCATCAGCGGTTTCGACGAGCTGTTCATCTCCGACACCCTGTGCGACATCAACACCGTCGAGGCGATGAAGCCTCTGACCGTTGACGAGCCAACCGTTTCCATGACCTTCCAGGTAAACGACTCGCCATTCTGCGGTAAAGAAGGCAAGTTCGTGACCTCCCGTAACATCAAGGATCGTCTGGACAAAGAGCTGCTGTACAACGTTGCACTGCGCGTTGAAGAAGGCGACTCGGCTGACAAGTTCAAGGTTTCCGGCCGTGGTGAGCTGCACCTCTCGGTACTGATCGAAACCATGCGTCGCGAAGGCTTCGAGCTGGCCCTGGGCCGTCCTGAAGTGATCATCCGTGAAGTTGACGGCGTGAAGCAGGAACCGTTCGAAAACGTAACCATCGACATCCCTGAAGAATCGCAGGGCAAGGTCATGGAAGAGATGGGTCTGCGTAAAGGCGACCTGAGCAACATGGTGCCGGATGGCAAGGGCCGTGTTCGTCTGGAATACAACATCCCTGCTCGCGGTCTGATCGGTTTCCGTAACCAGTTCCTGACCCTGACCAACGGTGCTGGCATCCTGACCTCGATCTTCGATCGTTACGCTCCAGTGAAGTCGGGCCACATGTCCGGCCGTCAGAACGGCGTTCTGGTTTCGGTTGAAACCGGCAAGGCGCTGACCTACTCCCTGGAAACCCTGCAGGCTCGTGGCAAGCTGTTCGTAGAACACGGCCAGGAGATCTACAACGGTCAGATCGTTGGTCAGAACTCCCGCGACAACGACCTGGGTGTAAACCCAACCAAAGGCAAGAAGCTCGACAACATGCGTGCTTCGGGTAAAGACGAAACCATCGCTCTGGTTCCACCTGTTCGCTTCACCCTGGAACAGGCTCTGGAATACATCCAGGAAGACGAGCTGTGCGAAGTCACTCCTAAGTCCATCCGTCTTCGCAAGAAGATCCTGGACGAAAGCGAGCGTACCCGCGCTGCCAAGAAAGCCAAGGCGTAATTTAGCCCAGGCTTAAAAAAACGCCCCCGGTCGAGAGACCGGGGGCGTTTTTGTTTGTCCGGGGAAATGTGAATGGGCCTTGAAGATCAAGAGCCCCTCACCCTAGCCCTCTCCCGGGGGGAGAGGGAACCGATTGGGGGATGCTTAAGATTTACACCGACCTGATCTGGCGTTACCGAATCCATAATCGACTCGATTTTTCAGGTCGATGTATGACGCAAGACACCACGGTCGGCTCCCTCTCCCTCCGGGAGAGGGCTGGGGTGAGGGTCGGCTTTTAGAACTTCTCAATCGCCCGGAAATTCTGCACCCGCTCCACTTCCTTCGGCTTGTACGCGCAATACCCCGGACGCGGACCGATTTTCGGGTGGTTGCGGCAGGTGTCCGGGCGCTTGTCATAAATGGTGCACAGCCGGCTCTTACGATCCAGGTAGTAGCAATCGTTGTTGCTCATGCGTTGCAGGGTGAAGATCCCCGACTTCTGGTTGAAGCGTTCCACCAGGCCTTCCTTTTGCAGGCGCTTGGCGATGTTCTTCGGCGGGTCGCCCAGTTCGAACTCGTCGACCACACCGATACGCACCAGATCCTTGATCTTGACCTCGACCGGCAGCGTGCAGCAGCTGGACATGCACGATCCGCACATCGGGGCCGAATATTTGGCCCAGGTATCGAGACGGTCGATCTCGGCTGCGGCGATCAGGTTGGGCTTCATCATCGGGGTTTACCAGGCATGTGCATCAGGGCGCGCGATCATACCGGGACTGGTGGATTTTTGAACAACCTTTCGCCAGATTTTTTCTTCCTGCCGCCACCAGGACTGACAATTCGGCACGGCCCCTGCATTCATTCAGGCATTCGCCAGGGTAGTGCCGGACGAACGCTCACTCTCAGGAAAAACTGCCGAACCAGAGCCAACACCGTCGGTCAGACCGTCTAGGCTCTGACAATTCCCCGCTCGCTCGAGGTCCTATCGATGACTCAAGAACCACTAGTTCGCGAAGCAGAGGTGGCCGCATTCCGCGACGCCGTCCTGACCAAACTCACCTACGCGGTGGGCAAAGACCCGGATCACGCCTTTGACCATGACTGGTTCGAAGCCATCGCCCTGGCGGCGCGCGATCACATGGTCGAGCACTGGATGGACCACACCCGGCAGATCTACCGCAAAGGTCAGAAGCGGGTGTATTACCTTTCGCTGGAATTCCTCATCGGTCGTTTGCTGTACGACAGCCTGAGCAACCTCGGTCTGCTCGACGTCGCCCGTGAAGCATTGACCGAACTGGGCGTGGATCTGGAGCGCATCCGCCTGTTGGAGCCTGATGCAGCATTGGGCAACGGTGGCCTCGGACGGCTGGCGGCGTGCTTCATGGAAAGCATGTCGACCCTCGGCATCGCCGGTCATGGTTACGGCATCCGATACGAACACGGGTTGTTCCGTCAGGCCATTGTCGATGGCTGGCAGCAGGAACAGACCGAGCACTGGCTGGATTTCGGCAACCCGTGGGAATTCGAACGGCCGGAGGTCGTGTATTCCATCGGGTTTGGCGGCAGCGTCGAGACCGTCACCGATGTCAGCGGCAAGAGCAAACAGGTCTGGCACCCGGCAGAAACCGTCCGGGCGATTGCCTACGACACCCCGGTGGTCGGCTGGCGCGGGGCGAGCGTCAACACCTTGCGCCTGTGGCGGGCCCGGGCCATGGAAGATTTGCACCTGGAGCGCTTCAACGCGGGTGACCACCTGGGCGCCGTCGCCGAAGTGGCCCGGGCCGAAAGCATCTCCCGCGTCCTTTATCCGGCGGACAGCACTGAGGCCGGCCAGGAATTGCGCCTGCGTCAGGAATACTTCTTCGTCGCCGCCTCGCTTCAGGATCTGCTGCGCCGTCATCGCAACATGCACACCTCGGTGCTGACCCTGGGCGATCACGCGGCGATCCAGCTCAACGACACGCACCCCTCGATCGCCGTCGCCGAACTGATGCGCCAACTGGTCGACGTCTACGACGTGGCCTGGGATGCGGCGTGGCAAGTCACCGTCGACACGCTCTCGTACACAAACCACACGCTGCTGCCCGAAGCCCTTGAAACCTGGCCGGTGGGCCTGATGGAACGAATGTTGCCCCGGCACATGCAGATCATTTACCTGATCAACGCCCAGCACATCGATTCACTACGGGCCAAGGGCATCCACGATTTCGACGTGTTGCGCGCGGTGTCGCTGATCGAGGAAGACAACGGCCGCCGGGTGCGCATGGGCAACCTCGCGTTCCTCGGCTCGCACAGTGTCAATGGCGTATCCGGGCTGCACACGCAACTGATGCGCAAGACCGTGTTTGCCGAACTGCACAAGCTCTACCCGGAGCGAATCAACAACAAGACCAACGGCATCACCTTCCGCCGCTGGCTGTACCAGGCCAACCCGGAGCTGACGTCGATGCTGGTCGATTCCCTCGGCCCGGACGTTCTGGATAACCCCGAACAGCGTCTGCTCGATCTTGAGCCTTTCGCCGAGAAACCCGCCTTCCGCAAAGCCTTCGCCGAACAACGGCTGCACAGCAAAAAGGCCCTCGCTTATCTGATCCACGAGCGGCTGGGGATCGCGGTCAACCCGGCGGCGATGTTCGACGTGCAGGTCAAGCGGATCCACGAATACAAACGCCAGTTGCTCAACCTGATGCACACCGTCGCGCTGTATCAGGCGATCCGCGCCGAGCCGGAAATCGACTGGGTGCCGCGAGTGAAAATCTTCGCCGGCAAAGCGGCAGCCAGTTATCACCAGGCCAAGCTGATCATCAAGTTGACCAACGACATCGCCCGCGTGGTGAACAACGACCCGACCGTGCGCGGCCTGCTGAAAGTGGTGTTCCTGCCCAACTACAACGTCAGCCTGGCGGAAAGCATCATTCCGGCGGCGGACTTGTCGGAGCAGATCTCCACCGCCGGTTTCGAAGCCTCGGGCACCAGCAACATGAAGTTCGGCCTCAACGGCGCGCTGACCATCGGCACCCTCGACGGCGCCAACGTGGAAATGTGCGAGCGCATCGGTGCCGAACACATGTTCATCTTCGGCCTGAGCGCCCAGCAGGTCGAAGCGCGCAAGCAGAACCACGAGTTCAGCGCGGTGCCGGACATCGCCGCCTCCCATCGTTTGAACGATGTATTGCAGGCAATTCGCGGCGGGGTGTTTTCACCGGACGACACGTCGCGCTACACCGGGCTGATCGATTCGCTGGTGGATTACGACCGTTTCCTGGTCTGCGCCGATTTCGACTCTTACTGGGAGGCGCAAATGCGCGTCGATGCACTCTGGCACGATTCCAACAAGTGGTGGCGCTCGGCGGTGTTGAACACGTCGCGGATGGGCTGGTTCTCCTCCGACCGGACGATTCGCGAGTACGCCACGGATATCTGGAAGGCACTGGAGTAACTTTTAGCGACAAATGTGCGCCCGGCCCCCACGCTTGTTGGGCCGGGCCGATATACTGAGCCCTGGTTCGGCCCCGCTTCGGGGCTGCTCAGGGATATCGACCATGCAATGGATGTTCATGTTGATCGGGCTGCTGCTCGGTTGGCTGCTCGACGAATCGTTCAGTTCTGCGCTATTGGGCGCGTTGCTGGGCCTGGCGATCGGGCAGACGATCCGCATCATGCGGCTCGGCTCGCAGGTGGCGGAGCAACAGCAGCAACTTGAACAGGCGAAGGTGGCTTTGCAGGGCGTCGCGCAGCGTCTGTATCTGCTGGAGGGATCGCCTTCTCACGCGGTGCCGGTGCCAGGCGTAGAGCCGGCCCCCGAGCCTTTGGTCGAGCCCGTCGATGTCGTCGAAGAAGCGCCGGCCCCCGAACTGGTCTGGGAGCTGCCGCCCGAACTCGAACCTCTCTCTGCCGTCGCCAGCGAAGCTAGTCAGCCGCTGCCGGCTGATGTCTGGCGTCTGGACGCCGTTACTGCCGACCTTCCCGAACCGCAGCAACCCGCTGAACCCCGTGGCCCGAACCTTATCGAGCGCGGCATCAGCGCTGCGCGCAACTGGCTGTTCGGTGGCAACACCGTGTTACGGGTCGGCGTGGTGCTGTTGTTTTTCGGTCTGGCCTTCCTGCTGCGCTACGCCACCGAAGGCATGGTGGTGCCGATCGAAATGCGCTATGCCGGAGTCGCGGCAGCAGCACTGGGGTTGCTGGCGCTGGGCTGGTGGCTGCGCCATCGCAACAGCAGCTATGCCTTGATGCTGCAAGGCACCGGGATCGCGGTGTTGTACCTGACGGTGTTTGCGGCGATGCGTCTGCACCCGCTGCTCGATCCGTCCGCTGCACTGGGATTGCTGGTAGCGGTGACGGTGTTCTCGGCCATTCTGGCCATCACCCAGGACTCCCTCGCCCTGGCCTGCGTTGCGGCCTTGGGCGGTTTTGCCGCGCCGATCCTGACCTCCACCGGCGCCGGTAATCATGTCGCGTTGTTCAGTTATTTCGCGCTGCTCAACGCCGGCATCCTGGCCATCGCCTGGTTCAAGGCCTGGCGCCTGCTCAACCTGATCGGTTTCGCCGGCACCTTCGGCATCGGTTTCGCCTGGGGGCTGCGTTCGTATGCGCCGGAACTGCTGTGGAGTACCGAGCCGTTCCTGATTCTGTTCTTCCTGATGTACCTGGCCATCGGCCTGCTGTTCGCCCGACGCAAGTTGCTGGACATGCCGGACGCCCCGGCAGAGAACGATCGCGAGGCGCTGCTGAATTGGTCGGCGCGCAAGGGTGACTACGTCGACGGCACGATGCTGTTCGGCCCGCCGCTGGTGGGTTTCGGTCTGCAATTCGCGCTGGTGCAGCATCTGGAGTTCGTCGCCGCGTTCAGCGCGTTGGCACTGGGCATGATTTACATGACGCTCGCTCGGGTGCTGATGGGCGGCCGGGCGTTGTTGCTGGGCGAGACCTGCCTGGCGCTCGGCGTGATTTTCGCCAGCCTGGCGATTCCACTGGGGCTGGATGCGCGCTGGACATCTGCTGCCTGGGCAGTGGAGGGCGCGGGGATTTTCTGGCTCGGCCTGCGTCAGCACCGGCCGTTTGCCCGGGCCTTCGCATTGCTGCTGCAACTCGGTTCGGCGCTGGCGTTTCTCAGCCAGTTGCGTGTCGGCGAAAGCAGCCTGCTCGACGGTGCACCGCTGGGCGCGCTGATGCTCGGCATCGCGCTGCTGTTCAGTTTCTATCAGTTGCGCAAAGCTCCGGCGGAACACACGTCGGCGTGGGAACGCCAAGGTTTGCCGGTGTTGGCGAGTCTTGGTCTGACCTTCCTCTTTCTGCTGGCACCGCTGTTTTTCTTCACCCACGGCACGGCGATCAGTTGGGCGCTGGCCGGGCTGGTGACCTTGTTCATCGGCTTGCGCCTGCAATCGCGCACATTCCTGTTCACCGCGTTTGCCGTGCAGTTGCTGGGTGGTGCGTTGTTCCTGTTGCGCCTGCAAGGGGCGGGCGAGGACTCGGCAGCCGTGTTCAGCGCCGGTTGGAGCGGTTTGCTCAGCGCCTCGCTGATCGGTCTGGCGTTGATTGCCGGCATGCTGCTGGCGGCGCGCGACGACATGGTGCGCAACGATGTTCGTCTGTTGCGCGGTTTGTCGGTGGTGCTGTTGGCGGGGTTGGTGCTGATCAATCTGGCGGTGTTGTTCGTCCTGCCGTGGCAAACCGCGAGTGCCGTGTGGGCGGCCAGTGGGTTGCTGATCATCTGGCTCAGTCTGTACCTCAAGCAGCGCGTGAGTTTTGTCTTCGGTCTGCTGTTGCAACTGATCGGCGGTGCGGCGTTTTTGCTAGCCGGTCCCGAGCTGCTCGGGCCGCTGTCCAGCGAAGGTCTGCGACCGCTGGCTCATGGCGGGTTCTGGACGCCGCTGGTGCTGGGTCTGGCGGCGATGATCGGGGCGTGGCGCCTGCAACTGGGCAATCACGCTTCCGCGTTCGATGTGCTGAGTTTGCAGCGACTGTCCGAAGTGTTGCTGGTGTGGGGCGCCGGTTGGTGGGCGCTGGCGTGGGTCAGCGAAGTGCTGCGTTTTGCGCCGCTGAATTTGCAGGCAACGCTGTTGCTGCTGGTCGCCGCGCTGAGCGTCGCATTGTGGGCGCTGTTGGCATTGCGTTTGAAATGGCCTTCGCTTGGTTTGCTCTGCACCTTGCTGATACCGGCAGCCGGGCTGGTGTTGCTCGCTGCGTGGCACTCGCGTTATCACCCGGCGGCCAACTTCGGCTGGCTGGCGTGGGCAGCAGTGTTTGCGGTGCATTTCTTCAGCCTGCGGCGTCTGGCGCCGATGTTGCCGGCGCGGGCCTTGAGCACGGCGCATGTGCTCGGTTGCTGGCTGCTGATCGGCGTGCTGGCGCTGGAGTTGCGTTACGGCCTGCTGCTGTTGTCCGAGCAATACAACGCCTGGCGCTGGCTGGGCTGGGCGATTCTGCCGAGTGTCTATCTGTTGCTGATGGCCGCGCCGCGCAACTGGCCGTGGCCGGTGGCAGCGTTCCCTCGCGAGTACCGCTTGTACGCGGCGGCGCCGCTGGCGGTGTTGATGCTTGTCTGGTTCTGGCTGGCGAACGGAGTGAGCGACGGCAACGCCGAACCGCTGCCTTACGTGCCGCTGATCAACCCATTGGAGCTGGGCCTGTTGATCGCGTTGTTCAGCGTCTATGTCTGGTCACGCAGCGCGGTCACCGAGCTGTCGATTCGCAAGGATTACGCCGCTCACGCCTCGCAACTGATCGCCGGTGTTTCGCTGTTCGCGTTCTGCACCGCGATGGTGACCCGCGCCGCGCACCATTGGGCGGGGATTCCGTTCGAGCTGGACCTGTTGCTTGAGTCGATGCTGGTGCAGGCCGGGTTGTCCATCGTCTGGACGCTGATGGCGCTCGGGCTGATGATCGGCGGGCATCTGCGTCATCGCCGCGAAGTGTGGCTGATCGGTGCGGCGCTGATTGCGCTGGTGGTGGCCAAATTGATTTTTGTCGAACTGAGCAACCGTGGCGGGCTGGCCCGGATCGTCTCGTTTATCGGCGTCGGCGTGTTGCTGCTGGTGGTGGGCTACTTCGCGCCGCTGCCGCCCAAACGCGTCGAAGCTGCACCGGAGGCGGACAAACCGACCCCGGAAACCGAAGGAGTGTCGTCTTGAGTCGCAAGCTTAATCTGGGGTGGCTGTTGCTGGGCGTGGCCATGACGGCCGGCGCCCAGGAAAAACCGGCGGACTTCGCCGCACAGGTGCCGTTGTCGGTCAGTGGCGCAGGCCCGTGGTATCGCCTCGAACTGCCGCTGAGCGTGCAGTTGCAGGCGCGTCAGACCGATCTCAGCGACCTGCGGGTGTTCAACGCCGCCGGAGAGCCCCAGGCGTATGCGCTGGCCCGGGAATCAGCGCAGACCCGCGACGACGGCCAGTTGAACACGGTGAAGTGGTTCCCGCTGTACAACTCGGCGGATGCCACTGAGCGCGCGCCGAGTGTGCGGGTGCAGTCCACGACTACCGGCACGCTGGTGGAAGTGCAGCCATCCAGCCAACTGGAAGCGGGGGAAGAAGTGCTGCGCGGCTGGCTGCTGGATGCCAGTGCGATCAAGGCACCGTTGCAGCAACTGATCCTCGACTGGACCAGCGAGCGCGACGGCTTCCAGCGTTTCAGCATCGAGGCCAGCGACGACTTGCAGCACTGGCAAGCCTGGGGCGAAGGCCAGGTCGCGCGCCTGACCTTTTCCGATGAGCGCATCGAGCAGCATGAAGTCGCGTTGCCGGGACAATCGGCGCGTTATCTGCGCCTGCTGTGGGATTCGCCGAATGCGGCCCCGACCCTGACGTCGGCGCAGTTGAAAAGCAGTGACCCGCAAAACCTGCCGCTGCCGCTCGTCTGGTCGCCAGCGCTGGCCGGCAGCAGCACCAAGGCCGGGGAGTACACCTGGCAGTTGCCGATGGGGCTGAATATCGAGCGGGTCCAGGTTGAGCTGAAGCAACCCAACAGCCTGGCGCCGGTGACGCTGTCGGGACGCCGCGAAACCAGTCTGCCGTGGCAGCCGTTGAGCAGCGGCTTGCTCTATCGCCTGACCCAGAATGGCCAGGACGTGGTGCAGAACGAATTGCAGCTTTACGGGCAGACCGTCCAGCAGTTGAAACTGACGGTCGACGAACGCGGCGGCGGTCTCGGCGAGCAGGCGCCGAGCGTCAAGTACGCGGTGCGCGCCACCCAGGTGATCTTCCTCGCCCGCGGCGACGGGCCCTACAGCCTGGCGCTGGGCAATCCGACGGTGAGAACGGCGAACTTGCCGCTCTCGACCCTGATCCCTGACTTCAAACCGGAGAAACTGGCCACACTTGGCAAGGCGACGGTGCAGGGTGAGGCGGTGACGAGCCAGACTTCGACGGCCACCTCGGCAGCCACAACCGACACCAACTGGAAGAAATTCGGCCTGTGGGCGGTGTTGCTGCTCAGTGTGCTGTTTCTGGCCGCGATGGCCTTCAGTCTGCTGCGCAAGCCGCCGGCCAAGTCCTGAATATGACGGGTGTGGCCTCTACACCCGTCGGGTTTCCAACTACGCTGAATCCGGTGCATGAACTCTCTCGGTTCGATCACGTCTGATAGCAGGAATTGCACCCGACGCACGTTACCGGGCGTCATTGCTCGCTACGGTTTCAGACTCCCTGTAAACTGCGCGGGTTTTTAGCCCCCCATTCCACCGGAGCCGTCCATGTCCCGCGTTACCCTGAGTCGCTATTTGATTGAGCAGACCCGCAGCAACAACACTCCTGCCGATCTGCGCTTCCTGATCGAAGTGGTGGCGCGTGCCTGCAAGGAGATCAGCCACGCCGTGTCCAAAGGCGCCCTGGGCGGCGTTCTGGGCAGCATGGGCACTGAAAACGTGCAAGGTGAAGTGCAGAAGAAGCTCGACGTGCTGTCGAACGAAATTCTGCTCGAAGCCAACGAATGGGGCGGTCACCTGGCCGGCATGGCGTCCGAGGAAATGGACAACGCCTACCAGATCCCGGGCAAATACCCGAAAGGCGCCTACCTGCTGGTATTCGACCCGCTGGACGGTTCGTCGAACATCGACATCAACGCGCCGGTCGGCACCATCTTCTCGGTACTGCGTTGCCCGAACGAATACCTGAGCCAGAACGAGCCTTTGAATGAAAAGGCCTTCCTGCAGCCAGGCACTCAGCAAGTGGCCGCCGGTTATGCCATCTACGGTCCGCAAACCATGCTGGTGCTGACCCTGGGCCACGGCGTGAAAGGCTTCACCCTGGACCGCGAAATGGGCAGCTTCGTCCTGACCCACGAAGACATCACCATTCCTGAAAGCACCCAGGAATTCGCCATCAACATGTCCAACCAGCGTCACTGGGAAGCCCCGGTACAGCGCTACGTTTCGGAACTGCTGGCCGGTGAAGAAGGTCCGCTGAAAAAGAACTACAACATGCGCTGGGTCGCAGCGATGGTTGCCGACGTGCATCGCATCCTGACCCGTGGCGGTCTGTTCATGTACCCGCGCGACAGCCGCGAGCCGTCCAAACCGGGCAAACTGCGCCTGATGTACGAAGCCAACCCGATGTCGTTCCTGGTGGAACAGGCGGGCGGCGCTTCCACCGACGGTCACCAGCGCATCCTCGACATTCAGCCTGAAGGCCTGCACCAGCGCGTAGCTGTGTTCCTCGGCTCGAAAGAAGAAGTCGCTCGCGCCACGGCTTACCACAAGGAATAAACCATGACCGCGCCCTGGCAGCCGTTGCTCGATTGGTGGTTCGGTCATTCCGAGTCAGCCACTGAAGTGACGGCGCAACAGGGCAAGTTGTGGTTCGGCAAGAAAGACAGCCAGGACCTCGAAGCGCGTGAGCGTTTCGGGGTCTTTGTCGATCAGGCCCTCGCTGGCGGATTGACCGAGTGGACGCAACGTCCCGATGGTTGGCTGGCGGTGGTGCTGCTGCTCGATCAACTCCCGCGAATGATCTTTCGCGATACACCCAAGGCTTTCTCTGGTGATCTGCGGGCGCAGAAACTGGTTGCTCAGGGGATTGCTGCTGACTTTGATCGGCAGTTGAAACCGATCCAGCGACTCTTCATCTACCTCGTCTTCGAACACTGCGAAAACCTCGCGGTGCAGAATGAAGCCGTCTCGCGATTCATCGAATTGGTGGCTGAACAGCCGGAGGCGGAGCGCGGGGTGTTTGCCGACAACCTGGATTATGCCGAGCGGCATCAGCGGGTGATTGCGCGGTTTGGGCGGTTTCCGCATCGTAATGCGGTGTTGGGGCGGGTGTCTACGGCGCAGGAATTGGAGTTTCTCAAACAGCCTGGGTCAAGTTTCTAGCTTGTCCGCGTCCACTTTATCCAATTCAAGAAACAAGTCTTCAACGTCTCTGTACTTTTCTTGATCAATCTCGTCGGCACCCAATGCAAGGATTGCCAGTAAAGTAGTTTGATCTGAATCCGTGCAATCGTGTTTCTTGTTCATTAGCCACATCTCCTTGCGAATCGCGGATTACATTTTCGGCCTTCTGCGTCATGTATACCGCTATCGCGGGCAAGCCCGCTCCCACAGTGTTTGATGTGAAACACAAATTGTGTAAACACACATTACCTGTGGGAGCTACGGTGCGACGACTCGACTTGCCAGCGATGAGGTCAGTAGCCGCGCCTCAGATCCGGAAGCTACCCACCAACTGCTTCAACCGCGCCGCCTGCTGCTCAAGATCCGCACAAGCGCGCAACGTCGCCTGCAAGTTCTCCACACCTTCCTGGTTCAGCGTGTTGATCTCGTTGATGTCGACGTTGATCGACTCGACCACGGCCGTCTGCTCTTCCGTTGCCGTCGCCACCGACTGGTTCATGCCGTCGATCTCGCCGATGCGCTGGGTCACGCTGCCCAGGCGTTCGCCGGCCTGGTTGGCGATGCCGACGCTGCTTTCGCTCTCACGCTGGCTCTCGGTCATGATGCCGACCGCCTGACGCGCGCCGACCTGCAGCTCTTCGATCATTTTCTGCACTTGCTGCGCCGAATCCTGGGTGCGGTGCGCCAGGTTGCGCACTTCGTCGGCGACCACGGCGAAACCAC
Source organism: Pseudomonas sp. GW821-FHT09E04 (assembly GCF_059416185.1). Classification (NCBI taxonomy): domain Bacteria; kingdom Pseudomonadati; phylum Pseudomonadota; class Gammaproteobacteria; order Pseudomonadales; family Pseudomonadaceae; genus Pseudomonas; species Pseudomonas sp. GW821-FHT09E04. Next base: position 393,180 of record NZ_JBWKOR010000005.1, on the reverse strand, counting down.
GACCGGCCTCACCGGCACGGGCTGCTTCGATGGCGGCGTTGAGGGCCAGCAGGTTGGTCTGTTGGGAGATGCTGGTGATCACTTCCAGAATCTGCCCGATGTTCACGGTGTTGCTGTTCAGCGTTTCGATGTTGCCGCAGGAATCGCTGATCTTCGCCGACAGTTGCTGCATCGCGTGGATGGTTTTATCCACAACCTGCTGGCCGTCTTCGGCCAGGCTGCGCGCGTCGCTGGAGTGTTGCGAGGCGAGGGCGGCGTTCTGGGCGATTTCCTGGGCGGCGGCGCCGAGTTGATTGATCGCGGCGGCCACGCTGTTGGTACGCGAGGCCTGCTGGTCAGAGTTGTACATCGACGAGTTGGACGCCGCGACCACGCGCAGGGCAACTTCGTTGACCTGGCCAGTGGCAGAAGACACTTCGCGGATCGAGGTATGGATACGTTCGACGAAGCGGTTGAACGACAAGCCCAGCGCGCCGAATTCGTCGTGGCCGTGGATGGTCAGGCGTTTGGTCAGGTCGCCTTCGCCTTCGGCGATGTCATGCATGGCGCGGCCCATGGTCAGCAGCGGTTGCATCAGCACGCGGATCAGCATGCCGAGCAGGGCGATGATGATCACCACGGCAATGATCATGGCGATCAGCGCCGAGGTGCGGAACTCGCTGAGCATCGAGAACGCGGTGTCCTTGTCCAGCACCAGCGCCACGTACCAGTCGGCCGACGGCACGCCGTTGACGCGGGTGAAGGAGATCAGTTGGGTCTTGCCGTTGAACTCGACTTCTTTCAGGCCCGGGCTGACTTTTGGTGCGCCGTTGGGATAGGCCTCGGCCAGGGTCTTGAGCACCAGTTTGCTGTCGGGGTGGATCAGGATCTTGCCGTCGGCACTGACGATGAACGCGTGGCCATGGCCGCCGAAGTTCAGCGAGTTGATGATTGCGCTGATGCTGGTCAAGTCGATGTCGGCCCCGGCCACACCGATCATCTGGCCCTGGCGCTGCACCGGGGTGGCAACGGTAATCACCAGTTTGCCCGACGAGGCGGCGATGTACGGTTCGGTGACGATGGTCTGCTGTGCGCTGTTCGCGGCCTTGTACCAGCCACGGGCGCGCGGGTCGTAATCCGGTGCGCGGTTGCCGACCGGGACCGAGAACATCACGCCGTCGGCACCGCCGAAATAGCTGAGCTGGAAATTGCCGGTGTAGGCGGGCAGGTCGATGATGCGCTTAAGGTTGGCGGGGGCATTGCCGTCGGCGACAACCTGCTGCGACATCGATTGCAGCAATTGAATGCGGCTTTCCAGCCAGGTCTGGATGTTGCTGGTGGTCAGGCTGCCCAGTTCCTGCATTGACGCTTCGGTGCTGGTTTGCAGGGCTTCGCGTTGTCGATAGTCGTTGAACAAAATGAAACAGGCGAACGCAACGGCCACCACGAGGGCGGCAGCCAACAAGATCTTGTGGCTGAATTTCATGTTTCTGGTCATTAAGTGAGCTACCGCGAAGGGGCTGGTCAAGAAGGGGGCGGCAATTTGCCACACTCTGGGGCTTTGCGCTGCTCTTATTTCGACCGCGGCGCGCCAAAGATTAGGCGACTTTTGCGAAAGGCGACGAAATGCTCAATAGCCCTACAAAGTGTCTGATTTGCTGATGAAAGCCGGACGAGCGGGCTAACAAATAGCCATGTGCCCAGGGAACCAGACAGGGGTTTTCTCTTCTAAGCTTCTGGTTGGCGCCATGCCATCCCCCTTCCGTTCCAGGAGTTACACCATGTCGCTGCGATCTATCGCCCTTCTGTCGTTTTGCGTGCTGTTGGCCGCATGCAGCAAGGTCAATCAGGAAAACTACTCGAAGCTCTCGGCCGGGATGGCCAAGGCCGAAGTGGAGACGCTGCTCGGCAAGCCCACCGATTGCTCGGGCGCGCTCGGCATGTCCAGTTGCACCTGGGGCGACAAGAACAGCTTTATCAGCGTGCAGTACGCCGGTGACAAAGTGTTGATGTTTTCCGGCCAAGGCCTGAAGTAAACCGGGGCTACGCGCCCACGGGAGAAAAACAATGAAGCGGTTATTGCTTGTCCTTTTTGCCGGCCTGGTATTGGCCGGCTGCGCCACGACCGGTGAAGATCCGCTGGCGCCCAAGACAGTCCACAGCGTCAATCTCAAGCGTTACCAGGGCACCTGGTACGAGTTGGCGCGGCTGCCGATGTATTTCCAGCGCAATTGCGCTCAATCCGAAGCCCGCTACAGCCTCCAGCCTGACGGCAACCTCGGCGTGTTCAACCGTTGCCTGACCAAGGACTGGCAGTGGGAAGAGGTCAAGGGCAAGGCTTATCCACAGGTGCCGGGCAAGACCGACAAATTGTGGGTCGAGTTCGATACCTGGTTCTCGCGCTTGATTCCGGGCTCGGCGAAGGGTCAATACTGGGTGCTGTACGTCAGTGACGACTACAAGACCGCCATTGTTGGCGACCCGAGCCGACGTTACCTGTGGCTGTTGTCCCGCACGCCGACTGTCAATGGTGTGGTACGCGAAGAACTGCTGAGCAAGGCGCGTCAGCAGGGTTACGACACCACGCGATTGATCTGGCGCGCATCGGATCAGCAGATGGCCAAGACGTCCAACTGACGCGCAACAAAAAACCTGTGGAGGTTGCCCTCCACAGGTTTTTTTGTGTCAGCCCAAAAGGTCTCGCAGGACTTGGGTGAAGGCGCGATTGCTGTCCTCCTCCCCGGCATGTCGCCCGTCACGAACGACCCACTGACCGTTGACCAGCACGTCACGCACCTGACGGTCGCCACCGGCAAACAGCCAGCGGTTGAGGATCCCGTCACCGCTGGCCGTCGCCAGATACGGATCGCTGCCATCGAGCACAATCCAGTCGGCGCGCTTGCCGACTTCCAGCGCACCGATCGGCTGGCCCAGCGCCTGGGCTCCACCGTCCAGTGCCGCGTCGTACAGCGTGCGGCCGACCATCGGCTGATCCGCGCCGTACAAACGGTTGCGTCGTTGATCGCGAAGACGCTGGCCGTATTCCAGCCAACGCAATTCTTCCACCACGCTCAACGACACATGGCTGTCGGAGCCGATACCCATGCGTCCGCCCTGAGCCAGGAAATCCACCGCCGGGAAGATCCCGTCGCCGAGGTTGGCTTCGGTGGTCAGGCACAGGCCGGCGATGGCGCGGCTCTTGGCCATCAGCGTGACTTCTTCCGGATTGGCGTGGGTCGCGTGCACCAGGCACCAGCGCTGATCGACTTCGGTGTTCTCGTACAGCCATTGCAGCGGACGGCGACCGCTCCAGCTCAGGCAGTCGTCGACTTCCTTTTGCTGTTCGGCGATGTGGATGTGCACCGGGCATTGCTTGTCGCTGGCCGCCAGCACTTCGCTGATCTGCTGTGGGGTGACCGCGCGCAACGAGTGGAAACACAATCCCAGCGACTGAGCCTTTTCTTGAGCCAGCAGCGGTTGCAGGCGTGATTGCAGTTTCAGGTAGTTTTCGGTGCTGTTGATGAAGCGGCGCTGGCCTTCGTTTGGCGTCTGGCCACCGAAACCGCTGTGGCTGTAGAGCACCGGCAACAGCGTCAGGCCGATGCCGGCGGAGCTGGCGGCCTGGCTGATACGCAACGCCAGCTCGGCCGGATCGGCATACGGCTGACCGTTGTGATCGTGGTGGACGTAATGGAATTCGGCGACCGAGGTGTAACCGGCCTTGAGCATTTCGATGTACAGCTGACGGGCGATCACGCCGAGCTGGTCCGGGCTGATTTTTCCGACGAGCCGATACATCAGATCGCGCCAGGTCCAGAAACTGTCATTGGGATTGCCGGCCACTTCTGCCAGCCCGGCCATCGCTCGCTGGAACGCGTGGGAGTGCAGATTCGGCATCCCCGGCAGCAGCGGACCGCTCAGCCGTTCGGCGCCTTCTGCGGTGGAATCGGCCTGGATTCGGGTCAATACGCCTTCGGCGCTGACCTCGAGACGTACATTGTTGGCCCATCCGTTAGGCAGCAGCGCGCGTTCGGCAAAGAAGGCGGACATGGTTCAGCACCCCATCGTGTGTTATTTGTATATACATATACAGACGTTTGCCTGCCCGGTAAACTCCGGCAAGCTAGCAACCTTATCCAATGAACAGGGATCCACCGTGCCGACTCCGCCTCCAGTCTCTCCGTTGGCCGCGAACATGGGCGACAGTCCGGCGCCCTTGTACGCCCGCGTCAAACAGATGATCACCCAGCAGATCGACAGTGGTAACTGGCCGCCGCATTACCGCGTGCCGTCGGAAAGCGAGCTGGTCAGCCAGTTGGGCTTCAGCCGCATGACCATCAACCGCGCGCTGCGGGAAATGACCGCCGACGGTTTGCTGGTGCGCATGCAGGGCGTCGGCACGTTCGTCGCCGAGCCGAAGAGCCAGTCCGCGCTGTTCGAGGTGCACAACATCGCCGACGAAATCGCCTCCCGTGGCCATCGCCACACCTGCCAGGTGATCACCCTGGAAGAAGAGGCCGCCGGTTCCGAGCGCGCCCTGGCGCTGGACATGCGCGAAGGGCAGAAGGTGTTCCACTCGCTGATCGTGCATTACGAAAACGATATTCCGGTGCAGATCGAAGACCGTTTCGTCAACGCGCTGGTCGCCCCGGAATACCTCAAGCAGGACTTCACCCTGCAAACGCCTTACGCCTACCTCAACCAGGTTGCGCCGCTGACCGAAGGCGAGCATGTGGTCGAAGCGATCCTCGCCGAGCCGACCGAATGCAAATTGCTGCAGATCGAAAAAGGCGAGCCGTGCCTGCTGATTCGTCGCCGTACGTGGTCGGGCCGTCAGCCAGTGACGGCGGCGCGTCTGATCCACCCCGGTTCCCGTCATCGTCTGGAAGGTCGGTTTCATAAATAAAAAGCATAAATAGAGAGCATAAATGAGCGAGTTGAAGGTTCTACGCGCCGAAGGCTACCCGCGCATGCCGTGGAAAAACGGCGGCGGCAGCACCGAGGAAATCACCCGTGACGCCGGTGCCGGTCTCGACGGTTTCGGCTGGCGTCTGTCGATTGCCGACATTGCCGAATCCGGCGGCTTCTCGACGTTCACCGGTTATCAGCGGGTGATCACGGTGTTGCAGGGCGACGGCATGACCTTGTGTGTCGACGGTGACGACACTCGGCCGCTGTTACCCCTCGACCCGTTTGCCTTCAGCGGCGAAAGCCAGGTGTCCTGCACCTTGCTCGGCGGCGCGATCCGCGATTTCAACCTGATCTACGCACCGCAGCGTTACAGCGCGCGTTTGCAGTGGCTGGATGGCGAGCAACGGTTCTTCAGCTCCGCCGGCACCGTTCTCGTCTTCAGCGTCAGCGAGTTGCTGGAAGTGACGGTCGGTGACAGCGCTTCGCAACTCGGCCGGCATGATTGCCTGCAACTGGACGGTAACACCGGTCTGGTGGAAATCGCCGTCAACGCGGGCTGCTGTGTGATCGAACTGACTGCACACTGATCGGCCCCTTAAAAACCGCCGCTTTGAACAATGCCTGGAAGGGCTGTTGAGAGCGGCGGTTTTTTTCATCCCGACGTTCCCGAACGCGCACCAACTTGTTACCGAACGCCCCAGCGTGGCGCAAAACCACGCTCATGAACCCGCCTCCCGCTTGCTCAAACCAACCCGGCGAAAAAATTCATACACGCCACAACCCTTGATTCAGGCGTCCTCCAGCCGTGCCCGGCATTTTGTTGAACAGTCCTCCAACAAGTTGGCCGCTCGATTGCATATGCTTGTATGTACAAGTAAAGACGTATGCGTATGAGTCGTTAGAGGTTCTCCGCAGCGTCCCTGATTCGCTTGTCGCGCATTGAAGCGCACAAGCCGCTTGCCCATCGCCAGGGTTGGTTTGAATTGATCGCTGAGGAGTCTTTTTCGTGACTGACAATAAGCCTACAAAATATCGTGACGTCGAAATCCGTGCATCGCGCGGCAACAAGCTGACCGCCAAGAGCTGGCTGACCGAAGCGCCGCTGCGCATGCTGATGAACAACCTCGACCCGGAAGTGGCCGAGAACCCGAAAGAACTGGTGGTCTACGGTGGCATCGGCCGCGCCGCGCGTAACTGGGAGTGCTACGACAAGATCGTCGAAAGCCTGACCAACCTGAACGACGACGAGACCCTGCTGGTGCAATCCGGCAAGCCGGTCGGCGTGTTCAAGACCCACAGCAATGCGCCGCGCGTACTGATCGCCAACTCCAACCTGGTGCCGCACTGGGCGACCTGGGAACACTTCAACGAACTGGACGCCAAGGGCCTGGCCATGTACGGCCAGATGACCGCCGGCAGTTGGATCTACATCGGCAGCCAGGGCATCGTGCAGGGGACTTACGAAACTTTCGTCGAAGCCGGTCGCCAGCATTACAACTCCAACCTCAAGGGCCGCTGGGTCCTGACCGCCGGCCTCGGCGGCATGGGTGGCGCTCAGCCGCTGGCCGCGACCCTGGCCGGTGCCTGCTCGCTGAACATTGAATGCCAGCAGGTGAGCATCGATTTCCGCCTGAAAAGCCGTTACGTCGACGAGCAGGCCAAAGACCTCGACGACGCCCTGGCACGCATTGAGAAGTACACCAAAGAAGGCAAGGCGATCTCCATCGCGCTGCTGGGCAACGCTGCAGAAATCCTCCCGGAACTGGTTCGTCGCGGCGTGCGCCCGGACATGGTCACCGACCAGACCAGCGCCCACGATCCGCTCAACGGCTACCTGCCGGCCGGCTGGACCTGGGACGAATACCGCGCCCGCGCCAAGACCGAACCGGCCGCGGTGATCAAGGCCGCCAAGCAATCGATGGCCGTCCACGTCAAAGCCATGCTCGACTTCCAGAAGCAAGGCATCCCGACCTTCGACTACGGCAACAACATCCGTCAGATGGCTCAGGAAGAAGGCGTGGAAAACGCTTTCGACTTCCCGGGTTTCGTTCCGGCCTACATCCGTCCGCTGTTCTGCCGTGGCATCGGCCCGTTCCGCTGGGCGGCGCTGTCGGGTGATCCACAGGACATCTACAAGACCGACGCCAAGGTCAAAGAGCTGATCCCGGACGACGCGCACCTGCACAACTGGCTGGACATGGCCCGCGAGCGCATCAGCTTCCAGGGTCTGCCGGCGCGTATCTGCTGGGTCGGCCTGGGCCAACGCGCCAAGCTCGGCCTGGCGTTCAACGAAATGGTCCGTCGCGGCGAGCTGTCGGCGCCGATCGTGATCGGTCGCGACCACCTCGACTCCGGCTCGGTCTCCAGCCCGAACCGCGAAACCGAATCGATGCAGGACGGTTCCGATGCCGTCTCCGACTGGCCACTGCTCAACGCCCTGCTGAACACCGCGAGCGGCGCGACCTGGGTGTCGTTGCACCACGGTGGCGGCGTCGGCATGGGCTTCTCGCAGCACTCGGGCATGGTGATCGTCTGTGACGGTACGGATGAGGCGGCCGAGCGTATCGCTCGCGTGCTGCACAACGACCCGGGCACCGGTGTGATGCGCCACGCCGACGCCGGTTACCAGATCGCCATCGACTGCGCCAAGGAGCAAGGGCTGAACCTGCCGATGATCACCGGTAAATAAAAACGGCGGGAGCGAGCATGCTCGCTCCCGCTCAAGCCAATACAACAACAAAACCCAGAACAATCCACAGAGGTTGAATCATGGCTGGCAACACCGATCGTGCAAGCAACAAACCGTTGATCGAAAAGCGTTCGATCGACTACATCCCGGAAGCGGAAAGACACGGTCGTCTATTCAGTCAGTTCACCCTGTGGATGGGTGCCAACCTGCAAATCACCGCAATCGTCACCGGGGCCTTGGCCGTGGTGCTGGGCGGTGATGTGTTCTGGTCGCTGATCGGTCTGTTGATCGGTCAACTGCTGGGCGGCGGTGTCATGGCGCTGCACGCGGCACAAGGTCCGAAGCTGGGCCTGCCGCAGATGATCTCCAGCCGTGTGCAGTTCGGGGTTTATGGCGCGGCGATTCCGATCGTGCTGGTGTGCCTGATGTACCTGGGCTTCACCGCGACCGGCACCGTGCTGTCGGGTCAGGCGCTGGGCCAGTTGTTTGGTGTCAGTGACACTGTCGGCATCCTTCTTTTCGCCAGCGTCATCGTCGTGGTCACAGTGCTCGGCTATCGGGTGATCCACTGGATCGGCCGTATTGCCAGTGCCATTGGCGTGATTGCTTTTGTTTATCTGTTCAGCCGTCTGCTGAGTCAGGTGGACGTCGGTGCACTTCTGGAAATCCGCCACTTCAGCTGGAGCAGTTTCCTGCTGGCGGTGTCGCTGGCAGCGTCCTGGCAGATCGCCTTCGGCCCTTACGTGGCGGACTACTCGCGCTACCTGCCGAGCAAGGTTTCCTCGGTGAAAACCTTTTTCGCTGCCGGTGCCGGTTCGGTAATTGGCGCGCAGGTGGCGATGATCCTCGGCGTGTTCGCGGCGGCTTCGGCCAACGGCCAGTTCGCCGGTCATGAAGTGGCTTACATCGTCGGCCTGGGCGGGACCGGTGCCACCGCTGCGCTGCTGTATTTCAGCATCGCGTTCGGCAAGGTGACCATCTCCACCCTGAACTCCTACGGCAGCTTCATGTGCATCGCGACCATCATCAGCGGTTTCCGTGGTGACCTGAAAGTAACGCGCATGCAGCGTCTGGTGTTCGTGCTGGTCATCGTAGGTGCGGCGACGCTGATGGCGCTGCTCGGCCAGCACTCGTTCCTCGGGGCGTTCAAGTCTTTCATCCTGTTCCTGCTGGCGTTCTTCACGCCGTGGAGCGCGATCAACCTGGTGGACTACTACTGCATCACCCGCGAGCGCTACGACGTACCGGCGCTGGCCGATCCGAACGGTCGCTACGGCCGCTGGAACCTCCTCGGTATCAGCGTCTACGTGTTCGGTGTGCTGGTGCAGCTGCCGTTCATTTCCACCAAGTTCTACACCGGTCCGCTGGTGGCTGCGCTGGGTGATGTGGATATCTCGTGGATCATCGGCCTGGTGTTGCCTGCCGCGCTGTACTACGTGTGCGCAAAGAAATGGCACGGCAGCGTGCCCGATCAACTGATTCTGCCGGTCGAGCAGAACAGCGTTGTACAACCTAAAGCAAGCGGGGCCGGTCGCGCTGCGGCGCAGGCCTGATTTGGACGTGGACAGGGCTGGATGCCTCTTGACTGCCGTAAGCCAACTCATGATTAGGAGCGTCACAACAATGAAATCGAACAAGACCCTGCTGACCACACTGCTGTCCATGGGCCTGCTGGCCAGTGCCGGCGCCACTCAGGCTGCCGGCTGGTGCGAATCCGGCAAACCGGTGAAATTTGCCGGCCTGAACTGGGAAAGCGCGATGTTGCTGACCGACGTGCTGCAAGTCGTGTTGGAGAAAGGTTACGACTGCAAGACCGACAGCCTGCCGGGCAACTCCATCACCATGGAAAACGCCCTGAGCAGCAACGATATTCAAGTGTTCGCCGAAGAGTGGGTCGGCCGCAGCGAGGTCTGGAACAAGGCCGAGAAGGCCGGCAAGGTCGTCGGTGTCGGTGCGCCGGTCGTCGGTGCGATTGAAGGCTGGTACGTGCCGCGCTACGTGATCGAAGGCGATGCCAAACGCAAGATCGAAGCCAAGGCGCCGGACCTGAAAAACATCGCTGATCTGGGCAAGTACTCGGCAATCTTCAAGGACGCCGAAGAACCGTCCAAGGGCCGCTTCTACAACTGCCCGGCCGGCTGGACCTGCGAGCTGGACAACAGCGAAATGCTGAAAAGCTACGGCCTGGAAAGCACCTACACCAACTTCCGCCCGGGCACCGGCCCGGCGCTGGATGCGGCGGTGCTGTCGAGCTACAAGCGTGGCGAGCCGATCCTGTTCTACTACTGGTCGCCAACCCCGCTGATGGGTCAGATCGACGCCGTCAAACTGGAAGAGAAACCGGGTGTCGACAAGACCGTGACCATCAAGGTCGGCCTGTCCAAGACGTTCCACGAGCAAGCGCCGGAGTTGGTGGCCGTGCTGGAAAAGGTCAACCTGCCGATCGACCTGTTGAACCAGAACCTGGGTCGCATGACCAAGGAGCGGATCGAGTCGCCAAAACTGGCCAAGATCTTCCTGAAGGAACATCCTGAAGTCTGGCACGCATGGGTGAGCGACGACGCAGCCAAGAAAATCGACGCGGCCTTGTAGGTCGAGCTTCACCGGCTGCCGGCAACGGCAGTCGGACGCTTGATCGCAACCCCTTGATTGAGAGTCTCTTATGTTTCCCGAACGCTTTACGTTTTCCATCGCCGACTGGGTCAACGGTTGGGTCGATGCGCTGGTCACCAACTACGGCGACGTGTTCCGCCATATCTCCGACACCCTGCTGTGGGCCATCGTCAACCTTGAAGGCCTGCTGCGCGCAGCACCGTGGTGGTTGATGCTGGCCATCGTCGCGGGCGTTGCCTGGCACGCCACGCGCAAAGTCGTGACCACCGCCGTGATCGTCGGTTTGCTGTTCCTGGTCGGCGCCGTCGGCCTGTGGGACAAACTGATGCAAACGCTGGCGCTGATGATGGTCGCCACGGTCATCTCGGTGCTGATCGGTGTGCCGCTGGGGATTCTCTCGGCGCGCAGCAATCGCCTGCGTTCGATCCTGATGCCGCTGCTCGACATCATGCAGACCATGCCCAGCTTCGTGTACCTGATCCCGGTACTGATGCTGTTCGGCCTGGGCAAGGTGCCGGCGATTTTCGCCACCGTGATCTACGCCGCACCACCGCTGATCCGCCTGACCGATCTGGGCATCCGCCAGGTCGACGGTGAAGTGATGGAAGCCATCAACGCCTTCGGCGCCAACCGCTGGCAGCAACTGTTCGGCGTGCAACTGCCGCTGGCCCTGCCGAGCATCATGGCCGGGATCAACCAGACCACCATGATGGCCCTGTCGATGGTGGTGATTGCCTCGATGATCGGCGCCCGTGGCCTGGGTGAAGATGTGCTGGTGGGCATTCAGACCCTCAACGTCGGACGTGGTCTTGAAGCCGGTCTGGCGATCGTGATTCTCGCAGTGGTCATCGACCGCATTACCCAGGCGTATGGTCGGCCACGGCATGAGGTGAGCAAATGAACAACGCAACCGTGAGCAAGATCGAAGTCAAAAACGTCTTCAAGATTTTCGGCAACCGCGCCAAGGACGCCCTGGCGATGGTCGGCCAGGGCAAGACCAAGGATCAGGTGCTGAACGAAACCGGTTGCGTGGTCGGGGTCAACGACTTGTCCCTGAGCATCGGCACCGGCGAGATCTTCGTGATCATGGGCCTGTCCGGCTCCGGCAAATCCACGCTGGTGCGCCACTTCAATCGCCTGATCGACCCGACCAGCGGCGCGATCCTGGTGGACGGCGTGGACATCCTGCAATACGACATGGAAGCCCTGCGCGAATTTCGCCGGCACAAGATCAGCATGGTGTTCCAGAGCTTCGGCCTGCTGCCGCACAAGACCGTCCTCGACAACGTCGCCTACGGCCTGAAAGTGCGCGGCGAGACCAAGCAGCTGTGCGCCGAACGCGCACTGCACTGGATCAACACTGTGGGCCTCAAAGGCTACGAAAACAAATACCCGCACCAGCTCTCCGGTGGCATGCGCCAGCGTGTCGGCCTGGCCCGCGCTCTGGCGGCGGATACCGACATCATCCTGATGGACGAAGCGTTCAGCGCTCTCGATCCGCTGATCCGCGCCGAGATGCAGGATCAGTTGCTGGAGCTGCAAAAGACCCTGCACAAGACCATCGTCTTCATCACCCACGACCTCGACGAGGCTGTGCGCATCGGCAACCGCATCGCGATCCTCAAGGACGGCCGCCTGATCCAGGTCGGTACGCCGAAAGAGATCCTGCACTCGCCGGCGGACGAATATGTCGACCGCTTCGTGCAGCGGCGGGCGGCGGTGGTTTGAGGTTCGTTCCCGCGTCGAGGCGTCGAACCGTCTGCGTGGGAATGCATTCCGTGACGATCAGGTTAAAGAGGTTTTAGATGTCCCAGGCTGAAAAAATCGTTATCGCCGACGCCTCGATGCGTTGGCAGGATGTGGTCGCGGTAGCCCGTCACGGCGCGCAGCTCGAGCTGTCGGCCCAGATCTGGGCGCGCATCGAAAATGCTCAGGGCATCGTCCAGCGCATCGTTGCCAGCGGGGAACGTGCTTATGGCGTCAATACCGGGCTGGGCGGTTTGTCCAATGTCTCGCTGCAAGGCGAACAACTCAGCCAGTTGTCGCGCAACACCTTGCTCAGCCATGCCTGCGGCGTCGGCCCGGTGCTGGCCGACGAGCAGACCCGCGCAATCATGTGCGCTGCGATCCGCAATTACAGCCACGGCAAATCCGGGATTCATCGGCAAGTGGTCGAAGCGCTGCTGGCGCTGCTCAATCGCGGCATCACCCCGCAAGTGCCGTCGCAGGGTTCGGTGGGTTACCTGACCCACATGGCCCACATCGGTATCGCGCTGCTGGGTGTTGGTAACGTCAGCTATCGCGGGCAGGTTGTCTCTGCGCAGCAAGCGCTGGCCGAAGAAGGCCTGCAACCGGTGCAACTCGGCGCGAAAGACGGTTTGTGCCTGGTCAATGGCACGCCGTGCATGACCGGTCTCGGCTGCCTTGCCATCGCCGATGCCACGCGTCTGGTGCAATGGGCGGACGTGGTCGGTGCCATGAGTTTCGAAGCGCAGCGCGGCCAGATCGCCGCGTTCGACGCCGAGATCATCGCGCTCAAGCCGCACCCGGGCATGCAACAGGTCGGCGTCAATCTGCGTGCGTTGCTCGATGGCAGCGAAGTGATTGCGACGAGCAAAGGCATTCGCACCCAGGATGCGCTGAGCATCCGTTCGATCCCGCAGGTGCACGGCGCCGCGCGCGATCAACTGGAACACGCGATCAAGCAGATCGAAACCGAGCTCAACGGCTGCACCGACAACCCGTTGCTGTTGGGTACGCCGGACAACTTCCGGGTGATGTCCCAGGCCAACCCGCACGGTCAATCGGTCGCGCTGGCGGCGGACTTGCTGGCGATCGCGATGGCCGAAATCGGCTCGATTGCCGAGCGGCGTCTGGACCGACTGATCAACCCGCACGTCAGCGGTCTGCCGGCCTTCCTGGTGGCCAATCCGGGGGTGAACTCCGGGATGATGATCGTGCAATACGTCGCCGCGTCGCTGTGCGCGGAAAACCGCCAGTTGGCGCAACCGGCGGTGCTCGACAACTACGTCACTTCGGGCCTGCAGGAAGACCACCTGAGCATGGGTACCAACGCCGCGCTGAAGCTGCACCGCGCACTGGAAAACTGCACGCAGATCCTCGCCATCGAGTACCTGCTGGCGGCTCAGGCGTTTGAATTCCTCAAGGAACAACGCTTCGGCGCCGGCACCGATGTGGCGTGGCGACTGCTGCGCGAGAAAGTCCCGGCCTACGATCAGGACCGCTGGCTGGCGCCGGATATCGCCGCTGCCGCGAGCGTGTTGAAGGACTCGGATTTGCTGCACAACGTACTACCGAATTTGCACTGACAACTGCCTATACCAGCGTGCCAAGGCGCGGATCGTCCAAAAGACGAGAGGCGACGGATAACGGAATGCTCCGGAGCGACTGGTAGTTCATAACAAACTCTCAAAAGGAGCATTTAAATGACTGCGCTGAACCTGATCCCCGGCCAACTGAGCCTGGCCCAACTGCGTGACGTCTACCAGAACCCGGTCAAACTGACCCTCGACAACAGCGCCGCTGCGCAGATCGAAGCCAGCGTCGCCTGCGTCGAGCAGATCCTCGCCGAGAACCGCACTGCCTACGGCATCAACACCGGTTTCGGCCTGCTGGCCTCGACCCGCATCGCCAGCGAAGACCTGGAAAACCTCCAGCGCTCGCTGGTGCTGTCCCATGCCGCTGGCGTTGGTCAGCCGATCAGCGATGAGCTGGTGCGTTTGATCATGGTGCTCAAGGTCAACAGCCTGAGCCGTGGTTTCTCCGGCATCCGCCGCGTGGTGATCGATGCGCTGATCGCCCTGATCAATGCCGAGGTTTACCCGCACATTCCGTTGAAAGGTTCGGTCGGCGCATCCGGTGACCTGGCACCGCTGGCGCACATGTCGCTGGTACTGCTGGGCGAAGGCAAGGCGCGCTACAAGGGCGAGTGGATGGAAGCGACCGAAGCGCTGAAAGTCGCCGGTCTGACCCCGCTGACACTGGCGGCGAAGGAAGGCCTGGCGCTGCTCAACGGTACTCAGGTCTCTACCGCATTCGCGCTGCGCGGCCTGTTCGAAGGTGAAGACCTGTTTGCCGGTGCACTGGCGCTGGGCGGCCTTACAGTTGAAGCGGTATTGGGCTCGCGCTCGCCGTTCGACGCCCGCATCCACGCTGCCCGTGGCCAGAAAGGCCAGATCGACGCCGCTGCCGCTTACCGCGATCTGCTCGGCGAGCGCAGTGAAGTCTCCGACTCGCACCAGAACTGCGAAAAGGTTCAGGACCCGTACTCGCTGCGCTGCCAGCCGCAAGTCATGGGTGCTTGCCTGACTCAGTTCCGTCAGGCCGCTGAAGTGCTGGTGATAGAAGCCAACGCCGTGTCCGACAACCCATTGGTGTTCGCGGCCGAAGGCGACGTGATTTCCGGCGGTAACTTCCACGCTGAACCCGTGGCCATGGCCGCTGACAACATGGCGCTGGCCATCGCCGAAATCGGTTCCCTGAGCGAGCGTCGCATCTCGCTGATGATGGACAAGCACATGTCGCAACTGCCGCCGTTCCTGGTGGCCAATGGCGGGGTGAACTCCGGTTTCATGATTGCCCAAGTGACTGCGGCCGCCCTGGCCAGCGAGAACAAGGCACTGGCTCATCCGCATTCGGTGGACAGTCTGCCGACTTCCGCCAACCAGGAAGACCACGTGTCGATGGCCCCGGCTGCCGGCAAGCGTCTGTGGGAAATGGCCGAGAACACTCGCGGGATTCTCGCGGTGGAATGGCTGGCGGCGGCGCAGGGTCTGGACCTGCGCAACGGCCTGAAGACCTCGACCAAACTGGAAAAGGCCCGGGGGATTCTGCGTCGCGAAGTGCCGTTCTACGAGAAGGACCGCTTCTTCGCGCCGGACATCAATGCAGCGACCGAGCTGCTGGCTTCACGCATTCTGACTGAACTGGTTCCGGCGAAACTGCTGCCGAGCCTTTAACCCCACCACCGATCGTTCCCACGCTCTGCGTGGGAATGCAGCCCGTGACGCTCCGCGTCACTAGACGAGGACCTGGGATGAAAACCCTCTGGCAACACTGCCACGTCGCAACCATGGCGCAAGGCGTCTACTCGATCATCGAGGATGCGGCCATCGTGACGTCCGGTGCACACATCGAGTGGATCGGCCCGCGCACTCAATTGCCGTCGGGCGAATACCCGGCGGTCAACGATCTGCAAGGCGCGTGGGTCACCCCCGGCCTGATCGACTGCCACACCCACACCGTGTTCGGCGGCAACCGCAGCGGTGAGTTCGAGAAACGCCTGCAAGGCGTCAGCTACGCCGAGATCGCAGCGGCTGGCGGCGGTATCGCCAGCACCGTGCGCGCCACGCGCGAAGCGTCGGAAGACGAACTGTTCGCCAGCGCCGCCAAACGCCTGAAAAGCCTGATGCGCGACGGCGTGACCACGGTCGAAATGAAATCCGGATACGGCCTCGACCTGGCCAGCGAGCGCAAGATCCTGCGGGTCATCCGCCGCCTTGCCGACGAATTGCCGATCAGCGTGCGCAGCACCTGTCTGGCGGCTCACGCGTTGCCACCGGAATACAAGGATCGCGCTGACGATTACATCGATCACATCTGCACCGAAATGCTGCCAGCGCTGGCCGCCGAAGGCCTGGTGGATGCGGTGGATGCGTTCTGCGAATACCTGGCGTTCTCCCCGGAGCAAGTCGAGCGGGTGTTCATCGTCGCGCAAAAACTCGGCCTGCCGGTGAAGTTGCACGCCGAACAACTGTCGTCGCTGCACGGCTCCAGCCTGGCTGCGCGTTATCACGCATTGTCTGCCGATCATCTGGAGTTCATGGATGAAGCAGACGCCATCGCCATGGCCGAATCCGACACTGTCGCGGTGTTGTTGCCGGGCGCGTTCTACTTCCTGCGTGAAACCCAGTTGCCGCCGATGGAAGCCCTGCGCAAGCACAAGGTGAAAATCGCCATCGCCAGCGACCTCAACCCCGGCACCTCGCCGGCGCTGTCGTTGCGCCTGATGCTGAACATGGCCTGCACCTGTTTCCGCATGACCCCGGAAGAAGCCCTGGCCGGCGCCACGATTCATGCGGCGCAAGCCTTGGGCATGGCCGATACCCACGGTTCGCTGGAAGTCGGCAAGGTGGCGGATTTCGTCGCCTGGCACATCGACCGGCCGGCGGATCTGGCGTACTGGCTCGGTGGTGAACTGGACAAACGCGTCGTGCGTCACGGCGTTGAATCAAGTCTGTAGGAGAACGGTTGTGGATAAGGTTCTGAACTTCAAACAAGGTCGCGTGCCGCTGCTGATCAGCATGCCCCACGCGGGTGTGCGCCTGACGCCGGTGGTCGAGGCCGGATTGATCCCGGACGCGAAAAGCCTGCCGGACACCGACTGGCATATTCCGCAGCTCTACGATTTTGCCGCCGAGCTGGGCGCCAGCACGCTGGCGGCCGAGTACTCGCGGTTCGTCATCGACTTGAACCGGCCGTCCGACGACAAACCGTTGTACGCGGGCGCCACCACCGGGCTGTACCCGGCGACGCTGTTCGATGGCATTCCGTTGTTCAAGGAAGGCAAGGAACCGTCGAAAGAAGAACGTGCGACGTACCTGGAGCAGATCTGGACGCCGTACCACCGCACCTTGCAGGAAGAGCTGGCGCGGCTGAAGGCCGAGTTCGGTTACGTACTGTTGTTCGATGCGCACTCGATCCGTTCGGTGATCCCGCACCTGTTCGACGGCAAGCTGCCGGACTTCAACCTCGGCACTTTCAACGGCGCCAGCTGCGATCCACAATTGGCCACGCAACTGGAAGCGATCTGCGCACGCCACGGCGATTACAGCCATGTGCTGAACGGACGCTTCAAGGGCGGCCACATCACCCGTCACTACGGCAACCCGGCCGAAAACATCCACGCCGTGCAACTGGAACTGGGCCAGTGCACCTATATGGAAGAGTTCGAACCGTTCCGCTACCGCGCCGATCTGGCGGAGCCGACGCGGGTGGTGCTCAAGGAGTTGCTGCAAGGGCTGCTGGCCTGGGGCGAAAAGCACTACAACTGAGTCTGTTTTGGAGAGCGCCTGTCGCCACCGTGCAAATCCCGGTCGCCACAGGTCGCTTTTCCGTCTCGCCTGCTGCGTAATGTTTCGGCCACGGTGCAAGAAGACACCGATCCGAACAATAACCCGCTGCCGCACGAGACGATCCCACATGAAAAAACTGTTCACTCGTTGTGCGTTAATCCTCACCGGCAGTGCGCTGCTCAGCGCCGGCGCCATGGCTTCCGACGATGCTTCCTGCAAAACCGTGCGCATGGGCGTGGTCAACTGGACCGACGTGATCGCCACCAGCGGCATGGCCGACGTATTGCTCAATGGTCTCGGCTACGAAAGCAAACAGACCAGCGCCGTGCAGCAAATCATCTTTGCCGGCATCCGCGACAAGCGTCTGGATATCTTCCTCGGCTACTGGAAACCGGCGATGGACAAGAACATCGCGCCGTTCATCGCTGCCAATCAAGTCAAAGTGATGGACAAGCCAAGCCTGGCGGATGCTCAGGCGACGCTGGCAGTGCCGGACTATGTCGCGGCGGCGGGGCTGAAAACCTTTGGTGACATTGCGAAGTTCAAGGATCAGCTCGGCGCCAAGATCTACGGCATCGAGCCCGGCAGCGGCGCCAACACCACGATCAAGACCATGATCGAAACCAACCATTTCGGTCTGAAGGATTTCAAGATCATCGAATCCGGTGAGGCCGGCATGCTTGCCGCCGTGCAGCGGGCGGTGAACCGCAAGGAATTCGTGGTGTTCGTCGGCTGGACCCCGCACCCGATGAACATCAACATGAAAATCACCTACCTGACCGGCAGCGACGATGTCTACGGCCCGAACGAAGGCGCCGCCACCGTTTCCACCGTCACCTCGCCGGACTACGCCGAGCGCTGCCCCAACGTCCATCGACTGCTGGAGAACCTGACCTTCACCGCCGCTCAGGAAAGCCAGTTGATGGTGCCGATCATGGAACGCAAGACACCCCAGGAAGTGGCGAAGAACTGGTTGCGTGAGCACCCGGAAGATTTGCAGCGCTGGCTGGCGGGTGTCAGCAGTTTCGACGGCAAGGATGGCGTGGCCACGGTTCAGGCCAGTCTGAAAAACTGATGGGTACTTATCCACTGTCGCCGGCGATGGCGGCGTTTGTCGCCAGGACCGAAAGCTTCGCCAGCGATGACAGCAGCCTTGCTGGATTGCGCCGGGGCTATGACGAGATGTGCCGGGCGTTCACTCCACCGCGACCGGCAGGGCTTGAGGTAGAGGACTTTCGATTGGGCGCGGTGTCGGTCCGTGCCTATCGCCCACCCGTGGCGTTACCGCCCTGTGTGGTGTACCTGCACGGCGGTGGCTGGGTGGTCGGAGGGCTGGATTCCCACGACTTCATCTGCTGCGAACTGGCCGTGGCGCTCGGGGCGATGGTGGTGGCGGTGGAGTACCGGCTGGCGCCGGAGCATCCGTTTCCCGCCGGGTTCGACGATTGCCTGAGTGTCTGGCGTGCCCTGCGCGACGGATCGTTCGGCTTCGACCGCGAGCGGATGCTGGTGGCCGGCGACAGCGCCGGTGGCAATCTCGCCGCTGCGTTGTGCCTGGCCTTGCGCGATACGGGCGAGCCTCTGCCTGGCGCTCAGGTGCTGATCTATCCCGGACTGGGCGGCGACGAACATCTGCCGTCACGCAGCGAATGCGCCGATGCGCCACTACTGACCAGCAGCGATGTCGACTGTTATCACGCGTTGTACCTGCGTGGCTCGACGCAATCGAATGCCTGGGCCATGCCGTTGCTCGCCGATGACGTCAGCCGATTGCCCCCGGCCTGGATCGCCGTGGCGCAGTTCGATCCGTTGCGCGACGACGGGGTGCGCTACGCCGAACGACTCGCCGCCGCCGGGGGCGAGGCCGCGTTGTATTACGGTAAAGGGCTGGTGCATGGCTGTCTGCGGGCGCGGCATCAGGTCGCCGAAGTCGATCGTCTCTACGAAAGCCTGCTGGGGTTCATGGCTGACAAATTGTGACAGTGCACGGGCATGCTCATTGACGTAAATCGGGTTTATGATGCCGGACGGCAGAATAATAGAAGTCCCCCCAGGGATGACCTCGACCCCTTACGGAGCACGCAATGCAGACATTGTTTCCGCAGATCAAACCTCACGCACGGCACGATCTGGCCGTCGACGACACCCATACGCTGTACGTCGACGAAAGCGGTTCACCGGAAGGTTTGCCGGTGGTGTTCATCCACGGTGGTCCCGGTGCCGGGTGCGATGCCCAGAGCCGTCGCTACTTCGATCCTAACCTGTATCGCATTGTCACCTTCGACCAGCGCGGTTGCGGTCGCTCCACCCCGCACGCCAGCCTGGAAAACAACACCACCTGGGATCTGGTCGAAGACCTCGAGCGCATTCGCAAACACCTGGGCATCGAGAAATGGGTGCTGTTCGGCGGCTCCTGGGGTTCGACCCTGGCGCTGGCTTATGCGCAGACCCACCCAGAGCGCGTGCATGGTCTGATCCTGCGTGGGATCTTTCTCTGCCGCCCGCAGGAAATCGAATGGTTCTACCAGGCCGGTGCCAGCCGTCTGTTCCCCGATTACTGGCAGGACTACATCGCGCCGATCCCGCTGGACGAACGCGACGACTTGCTCAGCGCGTTCCACAAGCGCCTGACCGGCAACGACCAGATCGCCCAGATGCACGCGGCCAAAGCCTGGTCGACCTGGGAAGGGCGCACCGCGACCCTGCGGCCGAACCCGCTGGTGGTCGACCGTTTCTCCGAGCCGCAGCGCGCCTTGTCGATTGCGCGGATCGAATGCCACTACTTCACCAACAACGCTTTCCTTGAGCCGAACCAGTTGATTCGCGACATGGGCAAGATCGCCCATCTGCCGGGTGTGATCATCCACGGCCGCTACGACGTGATCTGCCCGCTCGACAATGCCTGGGAGCTGCATCAGGCCTGGCCGAACAGCGAGCTGCAGGTGATCCGCGACGCCGGTCACGCCGCGTCCGAACCGGGCATCACCGATGCGCTGGTACGTGCCGCCAGCAACATGGCCCGGCGCCTGCTCGACCTGCCGCCCGAAGAAGCATGAAGGGTCTTTTGCAGCGCGTGAAAGGCGCGCGGGTCGAAGTGGCGGGTGAGGTGGTCGGCAGCGTCGATCAGGGATTGCTGGTGCTGGTGGCGGTCGAACCCGACGACACGCAGGCCAGCGCCGACAAACTTCTGCATAAGCTGCTTAACTATCGAGTATTCAGTGACGCCGAAGGCAAGATGAATCTGTCTTTGGCGGATGTGGGCGGCGGGTTGCTGCTGGTCTCTCAGTTCACCCTGGCTGCCGACACCAAAAGCGGGTTGCGCCCGAGTTTCTCGACCGCTGCCCCTCCGGCTCTGGGCGAGGAATTGTTCGACTATCTATTAAGCAAAGCGAAACAGATGCATGGCACTGTGGCATCAGGTAGATTCGGCGCGGATATGCAGGTGCACCTGGTCAACGATGGCCCGGTAACCTTCCTGTTACAGACATGAAAGTGCTTGAAACAACTTTTTAAGGGCTTTTCGGCTGAAAACAGGGAATTTTCGCGATAAATACTTTGTTACCCCTGATGCGTTGTCACGCGGGCTACTAGATAATCGCGCGCTACGGGGATCAGCGTTCGTTGGTCCATTTTGACTTAGGTAGAGACTTGTCCGGATCCGATTGGGGAATCATTTTGACCCAGCGGAGTCGGAACAATGCTCGCCAACTTGGCAAGGGTGCCCTGCAAGGCCGGTATTTTTGTACCGAAAACCTCACAGGCACTTCATCTGGCCGTTGGTTTATTGATCTGTTTTCGGCGAGGGTTGCTCGTGATTGTTAGTCCCTGTAATGCAGCAAAATTGTCTGCCAAACGCTTGCGCAGCGCTCTGGTAGCGGGCTCGGCACTGCTGTGCCTGCTCAGCGCCGGCCAGCTTTGGGCATTCAATCTTGACGATGTGTCGGCCAAGGCCAAAGAACTGGCCGGGCAGAAATTCGAAGCCCCGCGCAGCAACCTGCCGAACGAATTCCGTGACATGAAATTCGCGGACTACCAGAAGATTCGTTTCCGCACCGAAAAAGCCGAATGGGCCGACCAGAAGACCCCGTTCAAGCTGTCCTTCTATCATCAGGGCATGCACTTCGATACGCCGGTGAAAATCAACGAAATCACCGCGAACACCGTCGAAGAGATCAAATACGATCCGAGCCGTTTCGATTTCGGCGATCTGCAGTTCGATCCAAAGGCCACCGAACAACTGGGCTATGCCGGTTTCCGTGTGCTGTACCCGATCAACAAGGCTGACAAGCAAGACGAAATCATGACCATGCTGGGCGCGAGCTACTTCCGCGTCGTCGGCAAGGGTCACACCTACGGTCTGTCGGCCCGTGGCCTGGCGATCGATACCGCTCTGCCGTCCGGCGAAGAATTCCCGCGTTTTCGCGAGTTCTGGATTCAGCAGCCGAAGCCGGGTGACAAGCACCTGGTGATCTTCGCCCTGCTCGATTCGCCGCGCGCCACCGGCGCCTACCGTCTGATCCTGCGTCCTGGCAGCGACACCATCGTCGACGTCAAAGGCCAGATGTACCTGCGTGACAAGGTTGGCAAGCTCGGCGTCGCGCCGCTGACCAGCATGTTCCTGTTCGGCGCCAACCAGCCGTCGAAAGTGCTCAACTACCGTCGTGAATTGCACGACTCCAGCGGTCTGTCGATCCATGCCGGCAACGGCGAGTGGATCTGGCGCCCGTTGAACAACCCTAAACATTTGGCTGTCAGCCAGTTCAGCGTCGAAAACCCGCGTGGTTTCGGTCTGCTGCAACGTGGCCGTGACTTCAGCCACTACGAAGACCTCGACGACCGCTACGACAAGCGTCCAAGCGCCTGGATCGAGCCGAAGGGCGACTGGGGCAAAGGCACCGTCGATCTGGTCGAGATCCCGACCGCCGACGAAACCAACGACAACATCGTTGCGTTCTGGAACCCGGAAAAACTGCCGGAGCCAGGCCAGCCGCTGGACTTCGCCTACCGCATGCACTGGACCATGGACGAAGCGGCGATTCACGCGCCGGACAGTGCCTGGGTCAAGCAGACCCTGCGTTCGACCGGTGACGTCAAGCAATCGAACCTGATCCGTCAGCCGGATGGCAGCGTGGCCTATCTGGTCGACTTCGAAGGCCCGTCGCTGTCGGCCCTGGCCCCGGATGCGGACGTTCGCAGCCAGGTCAGCGTCGGCGACAACGCCGAACTGGTCGAGAACAGCGTGCGCTACAACCCTGAAACCAAGGGCTGGCGCCTGACCCTGCGGATGAAGATCAAGGACGCGAGCAAGTCGACCGAGATGCGTGCCGCACTGGTGCAGAACATCGTCCCGGCCGATCTGGCCAAGACCTCGCTGCCGGCTTCCAACTCCTCGGTTGCCAAGGCCGACAAGGTCGCCGCCAAGCAACAGGAGAAAGCCGACAAGGAAGCCAAGGCCGCCGAAGCCAAACAGGCCGACGCCAAGCCAGCGACAGACGCCAAGGACAAGGCCAACAAAGACGCCAAGCAGCCAGCCGCTGCGGACGCGGCCCCAGCCACACCGGAATCGGCACCGACTGAAGAAGTCCTGACCGAGACCTGGAGCTATCAGTTGCCTGCCGATGAGTAACTCTCAAGTACAGCCAGAGACTCTGTCCGAGTACCTGGCGCATCTGCCGATGACCGACGAGCAGCGCGCGGAACTCGCGGGCTGCCAGTCCTTCAGCGAATTGCATGAACGCCTGTCGTCCTCGACGTTCGACGCGCCGACCGAAGCCGCCCAGGCTTCGGTGGGCAAGCGCCTGACCCTCAGCACCGCCGAAGAGCTGGAAGACGCGGAAATGCTGGGCGTGGACGCCAGCGGTCGAGTCCGTCTCAAGGCCACGCCACCGATTCGTCGGACCAAGGTCGTGCCGGAGCCGTGGCGCACCAATATCCTGGTGCGTGGCTGGCGCCGCCTGACCGGCCGGACCAATCCGCCGCAACCGCCGAAAGACGAAAACGTGCTGCCGGCCGCCCGCTGGCGCACCGTCGGTTCGATCCGTCGCTACATCTTGCTGATCTTGATGCTCGGCCAGACCATCGTCGCCGGCTGGTACATGAAAGGCATCATGCCGTACCAGGGCTGGTCGTTCGTCGATCTGGAAGAAGTCCTGCATCAACCGCTGCTGCAAACCGCCACGCAAGTGCTGCCGTATGCGCTGCAGACCAGCATCCTGATCATGTTCGGGATTCTGTTCTGCTGGGTATCGGCCGGTTTCTGGACCGCGCTGATGGGCTTCCTCGAGTTGCTCACCGGTCACGATAAATACCGGATCTCCGGTAAAAGCGCTGGCAACGAGCCGATTCCGAAAGATGCGCGCACCGCACTGGTGATGCCGATCTGCAACGAAGACGTGCCTCGGGTATTCGCCGGTCTGCGTGCGACGTTCGAGTCGGTGGCGGCCACGGGTGACCTGGATCGCTTCGACTTCTTTGTGCTCAGCGACAGTAACGACACCGATATCTGCGTTGCCGAGCAACAGGCCTGGCTGGACGTCTGCCGTGAAGCCAAGGGCTTCGGCAAGATCTTCTATCGCCGCCGCCGCCGTCGCGTCAAACGCAAGAGCGGCAACCTCGACGACTTCTGCCGTCGCTGGGGTGGTGACTACAAGTACATGGTCGTGCTCGACGCCGACTCGGTGATGAGCGGCGAGTGCCTGACCAGTCTGGTGCGCCTGATGGAGGCCACTCCGGACGCCGGTATCATCCAGACCGCGCCGCGTGCTTCGGGCATGGACACGCTGTATGCACGCATGCAGCAGTTCGCCACTCGCGTTTACGGTCCGCTGTTCACCGCCGGCCTGCACTTCTGGCAGCTGGGTGAATCCCACTACTGGGGTCACAACGCGATCATCCGCATGAAGCCGTTCATCGACCACTGCGCCCTGGCGCCGTTGCCGGGCAAAGGTGCGTTCTCCGGTGCGATCCTCTCTCACGACTTCGTTGAAGCAGCGCTGATGCGCCGTGCCGGCTGGGGCGTGTGGATTGCCTACGATCTGCCGGGCAGCTACGAAGAACTGCCGCCGAACCTGCTCGACGAGCTCAAGCGTGACCGTCGCTGGTGCCACGGCAACCTGATGAACTTCCGCCTGTTCCTGGTAAAAGGCATGCACCCGGTGCACCGTGCGGTGTTCCTGACCGGCGTGATGTCTTACCTATCGGCGCCGTTGTGGTTCTTCTTCCTGGTGCTGTCCACCGCGCTGCTGGCGGTCAACACGCTGATGGAACCGCAGTATTTCATGGAGCCACGCCAGCTCTATCCGCTGTGGCCGCAATGGCATCCGGATAAAGCGGTCGCGCTGTTCTCGACGACCATCGTGCTGCTGTTCCTGCCGAAGCTGTTGAGCATCATCCTGATCTGGGCCAAGGGCGCGAAAGAGTTCGGCGGCAAGTTCAAGGTGACCCTGTCGATGCTGCTGGAGATGCTGTTCTCCATGCTGCTGGCGCCGGTGCGGATGATTTTCC
The DNA here is from genome assembly GCF_059416185.1 of Pseudomonas sp. GW821-FHT09E04. Lineage (NCBI taxonomy): Bacteria > Pseudomonadati > Pseudomonadota > Gammaproteobacteria > Pseudomonadales > Pseudomonadaceae > Pseudomonas > Pseudomonas sp. GW821-FHT09E04. The sequence goes on along the minus strand of NZ_JBWKOR010000005.1, from coordinate 368,391 downwards.
ACACCCGTTTCGTCCTCGCCGCGTTCCTCGGCTGGGCCGCGACCTGGAACTCGCCACAGCGTGACGACGACTCCACGCCGTGGAGCGAAGCGGTCAAGCGCCACGGTCCGCAGACTCTGCTGGGCTTCTTCTGGGCACTGCTGGTGATCTGGCTGAACCCGAGCTTCCTGTGGTGGCTGGTGCCGATCGTCGGTTCGCTGATGCTGTCGATTCCGGTGTCGGTGATTTCCAGCCGCGTGGGTCTGGGCCTGAAGTCCCGTGACGAGAGCCTGTTCCTCATTCCCGAGGAATACAATCCGCCACAGGCGCTGCTGGCCACTGATCAGTACACCCACGAAAACCGCTGGCATGCGCTGAACGACGGCTTCGTCCGCGCTGTGGTCGATCCGCAGCAGAACGCCCTGGCGTGCTCGCTGGCGACCTCGCGTCACGGTGAGGCCGAGCCGATCGAGTGGCTGCGTCAGGAACGTGTGCGTCACGCGATCAAGGTGGGCCCGGCCGGGCTGAACAACCATGATCGCCTGCAACTGCTGAGCGACCCGGTCGCCCTGGCCCGTCTGCACGAGCAAGTGTGGGCCGAAGGGCACGCCGAGTGGCTGGACGCCTGGCGGGCCTCGGTGAAAGCCGATCCCCATGCGCCGTTGCTGCCGCTCAAGCCTGTGAGTTTGCAGGCGCAACCGGCCTGATGAAGAACCCCGCGAAAGCGGGGTTTTTTTTGTTCTCGATAAAGGAGCCCCTCGGCCCGGCCCTTGATTGTTAAACAAATCGTCCATTAAACCTTGTGCAAAAAATCGAGTGCGTTAGCATCCGTCCCCGAATTGGCGCACCCGGACAATCTTGTCCACCTCTGTCGGTTTTCGCGCCGCAAACGCAATGGTTTTGGGGACTTGAAGATGAAGAAGTATCTGTCGATGCTGCTGGTCGGCGTCACGGCACTGGTTGCAGTCAATGCGGCGCAGGCCGGCGCAATCGATGACGCGGTCAAGCGCGGCACCTTGAAAGTCGGCATGGACCCGACCTACATGCCGTTCGAGATGACCAACAAGCGCGGCGAGATCATCGGTTTCGAAGTCGACATCCTCAAAGCCATGTCCAAGGCCATGGGCGTCAAGCTGGAGCTGGTTTCGACCGGTTACGACGGCATCATCCCGGCGCTGATGACCGACAAGTTCGACATGATCGGCAGCGGCATGACCCTGACCCAGGAGCGCAACCTGCGCCTGAACTTCAGCGAACCGTTCATCGTGGTCGGCCAGACCCTGCTGATCCGCAAGGAACTGGAAGGCACCATCAAGTCCTATAAAGACCTGAACACCGCCGACTACCGCATCACCTCCAAGCTCGGTACCACCGGTGAAATGGTCGCCAAGAAACTGATCGCCAAGGCCAAGTACCACGGCTACGACAACGAGCAGGAAGCGGTGCTCGACGTGGTCAACGGCAAGGCCGACGCCTTCATCTACGATGCGCCGTACAACGTGGTCGCGGTGAACAAGGTCGGCGCCGGCAAACTGGTGTTCCTCGACAAGCCGTTCACCTACGAGCCGCTGGCCTTCGGCCTGAAGAAGGGTGATTACGACAGCATCAACTTCATCAACAACTTCCTGCACCAGATCCACGAAGACGGCACCTACGATCGCATCCATGACAAGTGGTTCAAGAGCACCGAGTGGCTCAAGGACATGGAATAACACCCGCTCGCCGATCGTTCCCACGTCGAGGCGTCGAACCGTCCGCGTGGGAATGCCGCCCGGGACGCTCCGCGTCCCTTCGCAAGCGTGACGCAGAGCGTCACAGGATGCATTCCCACGCAGAGCGTGGGAACGAGCGAATCAGAGAAACATTCAATGAAACAGAAAAAAGCCCAATGGCCCTGGCACGTGCTGACCGTGCTGGTGCTGATCGGCCTGGCTGGCGCGCTGTATTACGCCACGTCGCTGATGTCCTACGAATGGCGCTGGAACCGCGTGCCGCAGTACTTCGCCTATCAGGCCGAGGAAACCCAGCGCGCGACCGACATTTCCACCGTCAGCGAACTGGTGCGCAAGGGCGGCAGCGCGCAAGTCACCCTGCGCAACGATGCCGGTGACGAACAGCACCTGACCGTCGACGAAAACAGCCTGCAATTCGCCCAGGGCGACGATGTGGCTGAAGGCGACGTCGTGGGTGTTACCCGACATTGGGCGGCGGGTCCGCTGCTGTGGGGCCTGTGGACGACGCTTTGGCTGTCGGTGGTGTCCGGCGTGCTGGGCCTGTTGATCGGTCTGGCGACCGGGCTGTGCCGGCTGTCGAGCAACCCGACCCTGCGCGACCTGTCGACGATCTATGTCGAACTGGTGCGCGGCACGCCGCTGCTGGTGCAGATCTTCATTTTCTACTTCTTCATCGGCACGGTGATGAACCTGTCCCGGGAGTTCGCCGGGATCGCCGCGCTGTCGCTGTTCACCGGCGCCTACGTGGCGGAAATCATCCGTTCCGGCGTGCAGTCGATTGCCCGTGGCCAGAATGAAGCCGCCCGTTCGCTGGGTCTGAGCGCTGGCCAGTCGATGCGCCACGTAGTGTTGCCGCAAGCCTTCAAGCGCGTGCTGCCACCGCTGGCGGGGCAGTTCATCAGTCTGGTGAAAGACACCTCGCTGGTGTCGGTGATCGCCATCACCGAGCTGCTGAAAAGCGGTCGTGAAGTGATCACCACCTCGTTTTCGCCGTTCGAAATCCTGTTCTGCGTTGCCGGCCTGTACCTGTTGATCAACCTGCCGCTGTCGAAAATCGCCAGCCGGCTTGAGCGGAGGCTCGCGCAAAGTGATTGAAGTCCGCGATCTGGTAAAAGTCTTCGACACCCGTGGGCAAGTGGTCCGGGCTGTGGATAACGTCACCACTTCCGTCGCCAAGGGCGAGGTGCTGGTGGTGATCGGTCCGTCCGGCTCCGGCAAGTCGACCTTCCTGCGTTGCCTCAATGGTCTTGAGGAATTCGATTCCGGCTCGGTGAGCATCGACGGCCTGCAACTGGCCGACCCGAAAACCGACGTCAACGCCTACCGCCGCGAAGTCGGCATGGTGTTCCAGCACTTCAACCTGTTCCCGCACATGACCGTGCTGGAAAACCTGTGCCTGGCGCAGAAAGTCGTGCGCAAGCGTGGCCAGAAGGAAAGCGAGGCTAAGGCCCTGGCGTTGCTGGAGAAGGTCGGGATTGCTCAGAAGGCCCGCGAATACCCTTCGCGCCTGTCCGGCGGCCAGCAGCAGCGCGTGGCGATTGCCCGGGCGCTGGCGATGGACCCCAAGGTCATGCTGTTCGATGAGCCGACCTCGGCCCTCGACCCGGAGATGGTCGGTGAAGTGCTGGATGTGATGAAAAACCTGGCCGTGGAAGGCATGACCATGGTCTGCGTGACCCACGAAATGGGCTTTGCCCGGGAAGTGGCGGATCGGGTGCTGTTCTTCGATCACGGCAAACTGCTGGAAGACGCCTCGCCGGCGGCGTTCTTCGATGCGCCGAAGGATCCGCGAGCTCAGGCCTTCCTGCGGCAAGTCCTCTAAACGCAGGGCAAAAAAAATCGCAGCCATTGGCTGCGATTTTTTTGTCACCGATCGTTCCCACGTCGAGGCGTCGAACCGTCTGCGTGGGAACGCCGCCCGGGACGCTCTGCGTCCCTTCCCAAGCGCGACGCGGAGCGTCACAGGATGCATTCCCACGCAGAGCGTGGGAACGATCTGGCATCCACTTACACCTTGAAGCGGCCCACCAACGTTTGCAGGTGAGTGCCCAGGCGCGCCAGCTCGACGCTGGAGGCCGCCGTCTCTTCACTCGCCGCCGACGTCTGGTCCGATACATCCCGCACGTTCAGCACGCTACGGTTGATCTCTTCGGCCACGGCACTCTGCTGCTCGGCCGCCGCTGCGATTTGCTGGTTCATCGCCTGAATCGCCGACACGGTGCGCGTGATGTTTTCCAGCGAGCCACCGGCACGACGGGTCAGTTCCACGCTGCTCTGGGTCAGCGTGCGGCTGTTGTCCATGATCGTCGCCACTTGCTGGGTGCCGTTCTGCAGGCCGACGATCAGCTCTTCGATTTCTTCGGTGGACTTCTGGGTGCGTTGCGCGAGGCTGCGTACTTCGTCAGCAACCACCGCGAAACCACGTCCGGCTTCACCGGCGCGGGCCGCTTCGATGGCAGCGTTGAGGGCCAGCAGGTTGGTTTGCTGGGCCACGGACTTGATCACGTCGAGGACGCTGCCGATCTTGTCGCTTTCGCGCTTGAGCTCGCCCATGGCCTCGGTAGAGTGGCCGACTTCAGTGGCCAGGCGTTCGATCTGGGCGATGGCTTCGCCGACCACTTTGTCGCCTTCGCGGGCCTGTTGGTCAGCGGCGACGGCCGCTTCTGAGGCTTCCTCGGCGTTGCGCGCGACTTCCTGCACGGTGGCAGCCATTTCGTTCATGGCGGTGGCGACCTGATCGGTCTCGACTTTCTGATTGTTCACGCCGGCACTGGTCTGCTCGGTCACGGCCGACAGTTCTTCGGCGGCGCTGGCGATCTGAGTGACGCCGTCGCTTATCCCGCCGATCAAGTCGCGCAGGCCCTGAGTCATGCTCTGCATCGAACGCTGCAACTGGCCGAGTTCGTCGCGGCGCTGGGAGATCAGGTTGTGGGTCAGGTCGCCAGCGGCCACGCGCTCGGCGACTTTCAGGGTCTGCTCCAGCGGGATGATGATCTGCCGGGTGATCGCCCAGGCGGCGAGCAGGCCGAAGGCCACGGCCAGCAAGGTGGCGATCAGCAACTGGTTCTTGGCGCTGGCGGCATCGGTGTCACGCACGATGGTCTGGGAGTCGGTGAGCTTCTTGCTGATGTCCATCAACAGGTCGCCCTGGGTCGACATGCGGGCCAGCGCCTTGGCGCTGGCAACCTGCGAATCGCGGAACTGGCTGACAGCGGCGCGATAGGCTTTCAGCGACTCGGTAGCCTGTTGCAGATTGGCGATGTGCTGTTCCGGCAATTTGGCCGGCAGGGTCTCGAGGTTTTTCAGGGCGTTGTCGATGGCGTCGAGGGCCGGTTGTTCGGCTTCGGCCTTGGCGCTGTAGGTGTAGCCGCGCACCTGGAAGCGGGCCTGCTGGATCAGCTTGCTGAGGTCGATCACCGCGTTGAACTGGGCAACGCTGTCGCCTTGCAGCATGGATTTCTCGACTTCGGCAACCTTGGCCACGGCATTGTCGGCGGTGGCGCCGAGTTTGCTGCGGGCGTCTTCGCGCAGGGCGGTGGCCTGGGTCATGTCGGCGAAGGCGCGTTTGTATTCGGCAACGGCGGCCAGTTGCTGATCGACCATCGCCGCGTCGGCTGGCTGTTCGATCAGGCTGCGAGCGGTTTGCAGGCCGCTGTCGAGTTTGCCGAGCAGGTCATTGACTGTGCCCGGGCCTTGTTCGCCACGGCGCATTTCGTAGTCCAGACGCGCCAGGCGCAGGTCCTTGGTCAGCTCGTTGAGGCTCGAGATGAAACCGAGTTTGTCACCGCGGCTGATGATGCCGCTCATGCCGGTCCAGCCGGTAAAGGTGATCAACAGGGTCAGCAGCAGCACCAGGCCGAAACCGATGCCCAGCTTGCGTTTGACGCTGACGTTTCCAAGATTCTCGGCTAACCAACGGTACATGCGACGACTCCCCTCGGACCACTAATTGGACTTATGGAGACTGTATCGGCTGAGTGATGGCAATCTGTAACGCAATTTGTCTGGCGCCGAATGGCGCCAGAGCGGTTCAGAACAGGCGGGCGAGCAGGGCAGTGACGGCGGTTTCGACGCGCAGGATGCGTTCGCCGAGTTGCACCGGTTGCAGGCCGGATTTGCCCAGCAGGTCGATCTCGTAGGGAATCCAGCCACCCTCGGGGCCGATGGCCAGGGTCACCGGTTCGCTCAGGGCGCGCGGGCAGGGCGGGAAGTTGCCCGGATGGCCGACCAGGCCGAGGGTGCCGTCGGTGATGGCCGGCAGACGATCTTCGACAAACGGCTTGAAGCGCTTCTCGATGATGATTTCCGGCAGCACGGTATCGCGGGCCTGTTCGAGGCCGAGGATCAAATTCTCGCGAATCGCTTCCGGCTCCAGAAACGGCGTTTGCCAGAAGCTCTTCTCGACGCGATAGCTGTTGACCAGAATCACCTTCGACACACCCATGGTCGCCACGGTCTGGAACACCCGACGCAGCATCTTCGGGCGTGGCAGGGCGAGTACCAGGGTCAGCGGCAGCTTGGCCGGCGGTGGCTGATCGAGGGTGACCCGCAGTTCGGCTTCGCCCGCTTCCAGGCGCAGCAGCTCGGCCGAGCCCATCAACCCGTTGATGCGCCCGACCCGCAGGCTGTCGCCGACTTCCGAACGGTGGACTTCCTGCATGTGGGTCAGGCGTCGATCACGCAGCACGACGCGGTCGGCCGCAATGAAATCGGCCTCTTCGAGCAACAGCAGGTTCATGGTTGCGTCGCTGGCGGCTGGTCGTTGTGATCGTCGGCGGTTTCGTCCGGGCGCTCGCGCTTGCTGACCAGGCTGCCGAACAGGATGCCGACTTCGAACAGCATCCACATCGGCACGGCCAGCAGGGTCTGGGAGAAGATGTCCGGCGGGGTCAGGATCATGCCGACCACGAAGCAGCCGATGATCACGTACGGGCGGATCTTCTTCAGGTATTTGACGTCGACCACGCCGATCCACACCAGCAGCACCACGGCCACCGGGATTTCGAACGCCACGCCGAAGGCAAAGAACAGCGTCATGACGAAATCGAGGTAACTGGTGATGTCGGTCATCATTTCCACGCCGGCCGGGGTGGCCGAGGCGAAGAACTTGAAGATCAGCGGGAACACGAAGTAATAGGCGAATGCCATACCGGTGTAGAACAGCAGGATGCTGGAGATCAGCAACGGCACTGCGACACGCTTCTCGTGCTTGTACAGGCCCGGCGCGATGAAGCCCCAGATCTGATGCAGGATCACCGGGATCGCCAGGAACAGCGACACCATCATCGTCAGCTTCAGCGGCGTCAGGAACGGCGACGACACGTCGGTGGCGATCATCGTCGCGCCGGCCGGCAAGTAACTGCGCAGCGGCGTCGAGACGAAGGTGTAGATCTGCTGGGTGAAGGCGAACAGCCCGGCGAAGATGATGAAGATCGCCGCGACGCAGCGCAGCAGGCGGGTGCGCAACTCGGTGAGGTGCGAAACCAGCGGCATGTGCTGGTCGTTTTCGGGGAGGCTAGGGCCTGTCATCGGTCATTTCCTGTGTCGCGCCGAGCCCGTATTTGCGCAGGGCAAGGCGCGAGGCGCGTAGTTTGGCGTTTCAAATAAGCAACGAGTAACGCAGCCCTGCGCAAATACGGGCCGGCCCTTCGGGTTGTGCCTGAAAGCGGGCCAGGCCGCGTTGTAGTCCTTGGAAAGGTAAAACACATTCCCTGCGGACTACGCCTTGCCTGGCCCGCTTTCAGACGACAACGCGACACAGGAAATGACCGATGACAGGCCCTTGTCATGGGGCTCGCGGCGGCAATGTTGGGTCGTGAGGGGCCGGCGTGGTTGGCGCGGCGGCTGGAGCAACAGGTTCAATCGGCTTCATGATCGGCGCAGCTTCAGCGGCGGCGGCAGAAACGTGCTCGACGCTTGCCGGTTGTTCCGCAACGGGAGCCACTGGCGTTTGCTCTGCAACCGGCGGCACCGGTGTCGGCTCCTGCTGAACCGGAGGCGTGAAAATCTTCCGCGCCTCCTGCTCCAGCGACAGAATGTGTTCGTTGTGCAGTTGCCGACGGATTTCGTCGGCACCGATTTCACGTTCAACTTCCTGTTTGATCGCGTTGAAGCTGCGCTTCAGCCGCCCGACCCACAGGCCGGCGGTGCGCGCAGCGCCCGGCAAACGCTCGGGGCCCAGCACCAGCAGGGCAACGAGGCCGACGAGCAGCAGTTCAGAGAAGCTGATACCAAACATTAGTCAGTGCTCACACGTCTTTGCGGATCGGCTCTTCGACTTTTTGCGCCTGCACGTCGATGGTGTGCGGCGGGTTGGCCTGAGCGGTGGCTTGCGGCTGAACCGGTGGCACCGGTTGCGCAGGCGTGACGGTCGGATCGGCCGGTTTTTCGTCGTCGTTCATGGCTTTGCGAAAGCCCTTGATCGACTCGCCGACGTCGGTGCCGAGGTTTTTCAGTTTCTTGGTGCCGAACACCAGCACCACGACAACCAGAATGACGATCCAGTGTTTCCAGTCAAAAATGCCCATGTTGCTGTTCCTCTCTAATAGTTGTTCAGGCGGACGGACGCGAGGCTTTCTCGACGTGTCCGGACAGACCGAAGCGACGATCCAGCTCGTCGAGTACAGCCTGCGGATGCTGCCCCAGTTGGGCGAGCATGACCATGCTGTGAAACCACAGGTCGGCGGTCTCGTAGATCACGTCGCTGCAGTCGCCACTGACGGCGGCGTCCTTGGCAGCAATGATCGTTTCGACCGATTCTTCGCCGACTTTTTCCAGAATCTTGTTCAAGCCCTTGTGATACAGACTGGCCACATACGAGCTGTCGGCAGCAGCGCCCTTGCGCTCTTCAAGCACCTGAGCGAGGCGGGTCAGGGTGTCACTCATGTTTGTGTCCTGCGGAATAAATAGCGTGCGGGTCTTTCAAGACCGGGTCGACCGTTTTCCAGTCGCCGTTTTCGAAGACGCGGTAGAAGCAGCTCTGACGGCCGGTATGGCAAGCGATGTCGCCAATCTGTTCGACCATCAGGATGATCACGTCGGCGTCGCAGTCCAGGCGCATTTCATGCAGGGTCTGCACATGGCCGGACTCTTCGCCCTTGCGCCACAGCTTGCCACGGGAACGTGACCAGTAGATTGCACGGTTTTCCGCGGCGGTCAGCTCCAGGGCTTCGCGGTTCATCCAGGCCATCATCAGCACGCGTCCGGTCTTGTGATCCTGGGCAATCGCCGGCACCAGGCCATCGGCGTCCCACTTGATCTCGTCCAGCCAGTTTTTCATCTTCGACTCCGACAGCGAACCCACACTTCAATAGTCGGGTTCAGGCGTTGAAACAGTGTGCCAGCCGATCACGGAACTGGCTATCGGCGAACGACCAGATACAAGCCGACTGCCACCATGATCCCGGCGGGCCAATGCCCCAGTTCGTGCAACGGGCCGCCGGCGGCGAGGATCGTGCCGCCTGCCAGATGCGCGCTGCCGAGCAGGCGCAGGAACCAGTCGTCCTTGCGTTTGTGCCACGGTGGCGGTGGGTCGTTGGCGTGGGGCTGGGACATGCGTTCGAGCAGGTCACGGGCCATGTTGGCCAGGTGCGGTAGCTGTTCGAACTGGCTCTGGACGTTGCCGATCAAGGCTTTCGGGCTGACGCGCTCGCGCATCCAGCGTTCGAGGAACGGCTGCGCGGTGTTCCACAGATCCAGGTCCGGGTACAGTTGGCGGCCCAGACCTTCGATGTTCAGCAAGGTCTTTTGCAGCAATACGAGCTGTGGCTGCACTTCCATGTTGAAGCGGCGTGCGGTCTGGAACAGGCGCATCAGCACCTGGCCAAATGAAATATCTTTTAACGGTTTTTCGAAGATTGGCTCGCACACGGTACGGATCGCCGCTTCGAATTCGTTGAGCTTGGTTTCCGCCGGCACCCAGCCCGAATCGATGTGCAATTGCGCCACGCGGCGGTAGTCGCGCTTGAAGAAGGCGAACAGGTTGCGCGCCAGATAATCCTGGTCTTCCGGGGTCAGGCTGCCGACGATGCCGCAGTCGATCGCAATGTATTGCGGGCTCCACGGGTTGACGGTGCTGACGAAGATGTTGCCCGGGTGCATGTCAGCGTGGAAGAAACTGTCGCGGAATACCTGGGTGAAGAAGATCTCCACGCCGCGCTCGGCAAGCATTTTCATGTCGGTGCGCTGGTCGGCGAGGGTCGCCAGGTCCGTCACCTGAATCCCGTAGATACGCTCCATCACCAGCACTTTCGGCCGGCACCAGTCCCAATAGACTTGTGGCACATACAGCAGCGGCGAGCCTTCGAAGTTGCGCTTCAACTGGCTGGCGTTGGCCGCCTCGCGCAACAGGTCGAGTTCGTCGTAGATGGTTTTTTCGTAGTCGCTGACCACTTCCACCGGGTGCAGCAGACGGGCGTCGGCGGAGACCTTTTCGGCCGCGCGGGCGAGGATGAACAGCCACGCCAGATCCTGCGCGATGATCGGCTTCAGGCCCGGGCGGATCACCTTGACCACCACCTCTTCGCCGGTCTTCAACTGCGCGGCATGCACCTGCGCGACCGAGGCCGAGGCCAGTGGCTCGACGTCGAAGCGGCTGAACACTTCGCTGATCTTCTTGCCCAGCTGTTCTTCGATCAGCTTGACCGACAGCTGCGAATCGAACGGCGGCACGCGGTCCTGCAACAGCATCAGCTCATCGGCGATGTCTTCCGGCAGCAGGTCGCGGCGGGTCGAGAGGATCTGCCCGAACTTGATGAAGATCGGCCCCAGGTCCTGCAACGCCAGGCGCAGGCGTGCGCCACGGCTCAGGTCCAGCGGCTTGCGCGGGAACCAGCGCCACGGCAAGGCGTAGCGCAGCGCCAACAGGAACCACGGCAATGGCAGATCGAACAGCAGGTCATCGAGGCGGTAGCGGATCACGACGCGCTGGATGCGCAACAGACGGCGGACGGCGAGCAGCTTCATGCGTTATCGCTTGGGTCGAGGGATCGGGAAAGGCGCTCGAAGCGCGCCTCGAGACGTTCCAGATCGAGTTTGATCCGGTCCAGTTCGCTGAAACGGGCTTCGGCTTCGCGTTGCCCGACGAGGGTGCGCGATTCTTCGGCCAGGTATTCGGCGAGGTTCTGGTTGAGGCTGGCAAATCCTTGTTGATACCAGCGGGCGCGGCTGCGCAGGTGACCGCCGACCAGTTGCGTGGCGACCGGTCCCAGCCAGCGCGAGAGTTCGTACTCCCAGTCCAGCTCAAGGTCCTGCAGCACGCCCGCCAGTTCCAACAGCACGCCGCTGTCGCCGTCGAGTTCGACTTCCGGTGCGTGCAGCACCGCCGTCTTGTCCTTGCTCAGGGCCAGTTTCACCAGGCTCGAGGCCGGGGCGCGCAAGGTGCAGTCGACGCCGGTTTCCCAGTGGGACGCCAGCATCAGGCCTTCGTCGCTCGGCAGGATGAACAGTTGCAGCGCCGGGCTGCGGCAATCCACGGCAATCACCTTGCCGGTCAGATGCGCCAGTCGCGGCAGCGCCGTGCTGTCGAGACGCAGCACGCGGTTCAGGCCGAGTTCGACGCTGGCCAGCAGCCCGGTCAGCAGCATCAGGGTTTGATGCCGCGGTGCAGGGCAACGATGCCTGCGGTCATGTTGTGATAGGTCACACGGTCGAAACCGGCGTCGACCATCATCGACTTCAGGGTTTCCTGATTCGGGTGCATGCGGATCGATTCGGCCAGGTAGCGATAGCTTTCCGAGTCGTTGGTGATCAGCTTGCCCATCAGCGGCATGAAGGCGAACGAGTAGGCGTCGTAGGCCTTGGACATCAGCGCGTTGGTCGGCTTGGAGAACTCCAGCACCAGCAGGCGGCCGCCAGGCTTGAGTACGCGCAGCATGGAGCGCAGGGCGTCTTCCTTGTGCGTCACGTTGCGCAGGCCGAAGGCGATGGTCACGCAGTCGAAATGGTTGTCCGGGAACGGCAGTTTTTCAGCGTCCGCCTGGACGAATTCGACGTTGCCCGACACGCCGACATCCAGCAGGCGGTCACGACCGACCTTGAGCATGGATTCGTTGATGTCTGCGAGAACCACTTGACCGGTCGGGCCGACCAGGTGCGAGAATTTCTTGGTCAGGTCGCCCGTGCCGCCGGCGATGTCCAGCACGCGGTTGCCGGCGCGCACGCCCGACAATTCGATTGCGAAGCGCTTCCACAGACGGTGCATGCCGCCCGACAGAAGGTCGTTCATCAGGTCGTACTTGGCGGCTACGGAGTGGAACACCTCAGCGACTTTTTCCGCTTTCTGGCTTTCCGGAACGTTTTTGAAGCCGAAGTGAGTGGTGGGTTCGGCATCGCTGCCTTTGCGCTGATCAGTCATATCGCTGTCACCAAAAGAGAATGCGCGACATTCTAATCCCCAAGCCATGCTTTGTCTTGGAATGGCTAAAGGTAAGATGGGCAACCTTCGGGACGATTTGCCGCAGTGGCGGTCAAGATTCGTTGCAGGCATTCATAGCCCCATTCAAAAAGCAGGAGTCATTCAATGGCCCATATCAGTGTTGAGCGTGCCCACAGCCTGGGCAAGGAAGTTGCCCGCGAGAAAGCCGACAAGCTGGCGCAGAAACTGTCCGATCAGTATGGCCTCGAGCCGCAGTGGGCGGGTGACACCCTGAACCTCAAGCGTTCGGGCGTGAAAGGCGCGGTGCATGTGGCCGAGGATTCGATCCGGGTCGACGTGGAACTGGGCCTGATGATGTCGGCCATGAGCGGCATGATCAAAGCCGAGATCGAGAAGGCGCTGGACAAGGCGCTGGTCTGAACAGAACAGAGGGGGAGCTTCGGGCTCCTCTTTTTCTTTGTGGTGCACCTGCCTTTTATGTCAGTTGTTAGGGTGCCGTTTCTAATTTTTCTCCCTACTTTGTGCCTGAGCCCGACACACGTCCGGGCAGTTCCTCAAACCTTCTGCGCGTGAGGTGCACCATGGCCAAAGTTATTTTGAAGAAAAAAATCGACGCCTCGACTTCTGCTCTGAGCGACGTCAAATCCTATGCCCGCAAGATCTGGCTGGCAGGCCTGGGTGCCTACACCAAGGTCGGTCAGGAGGGCAGCGAGTACTTTCAGGAGTTGATCAAGGCTGGTCAAACTGTTGAAAAGAAAGGCAAAAAAGTCGTCACCGAAAAACTCGAAGCGGCCAATGCCGAGATCGACGAAGCCAAGAGCGAAGTCAGCTCTTTCAAAGGCCGCGTCGAAGTTCAGCTCGACAAGGTCGAGAAGGCGTTCGACACGCGTGTCGCCAGTGCCTTGAATCGTATCGGCATTCCGTCTAAACATGACGTTGAGGCACTCTCTGCTAAGCTCGATGAGCTGACGGCATTGCTCGAACGCGTCGCGCGTAAATCTTAAGGAGAACGGGATGGCTGGTAAAAAGAACACCGATAAAGAAGGCAGCTCGTGGATCGGGAAAGTCGAAGACTACTCCCGCAAGATCTGGCTGGCTGGTTTAGGCGTGTACTCGAAGATCGACACTGACGGCAGCAAGCTCTTCGATACATTGGTCAAAGACGGCGAGAAAGCCGAGAAGCTCACCAAGGCTGCAGTCGGCAAGACAGTCGATGCTGCCAAGGACTCTGCAAACTCGGCCAAATCGCGTATCAGCGGCGTGAAAGATCGCGCGCTGGGCACGTGGGATCAACTGGAAGGGGCTTTCGACAAGCGCCTGAACAGTGCGATTTCGCGCCTGGGCGTACCGAGCCGCAACGAGGTGAAGGATCTGCACAAGAAGGTCGATACCCTGACCAAGCAGATCGAAAAACTCACCGGTCTGAAAACCCAGCCTGTAGCGGCCAAAACCGCTGCAGCCAAACCGGCGGCAAAACCTGCTGCCAAACCATTGGCCAAGGCTGCTGCTAAACCTGCAGCAAAACCTGCGGCCAAAACCGCAGCCGCCAAGCCCGCAGCGAAAGCCGCGGCCAAACCGGTTGCCGCCAAGGCCGCCGCGAAACCTGCTGCAAAACCAGCGGCCAAGCCAGCAGCGAAAACCGCTGCCGCCAAACCCGCTGCCAAGACTGCCGCCAAACCGGCTGCGGCGAAAAAACCAGCAGTGAAAAAACCGGCCGCGCCGAAAGCCGCTGCGCCGAAACCGGTGACCACACCGGCAGCACTGGCAAGCACGTCGAACTCCGCTTCGGCTCCAACCCCGGCGCCTGCTCCGACTGTTGCATCGACTCCGTCGACGCCGACCAGTCAGTCCTGATTTTCAGGGCTCAAGAAAACGCCCGGCCTGTGAAGGTCGGGCGTTTTTGTATGTCTGATCCAAGAGCCCCCTCACCCCAGCCCTCTCCCGGAGGGAGAGGGGGCCGATTGGGGGATATTCACGAGATTTACCGACGTGCACTAACGCTTGTGAATCCATAATCGCCACGCTGTTTCAGGTCGGCGTATAGCAAAAGACACCTCGGTCAGTCCCCTCTCCCTCGGGGAGAGGGTTAGGGTGAGGGGCTTTTCGGGTTACTCGTGATCTTCGAGATACTGCAAAGCCATCCTCTCCGTCGCCACCTTCACCGGCGGCAACAGGTGCGGCGCCACCAGCATCATGATCTGGTAAACCACCAACCGTACTTCTCCTTCGCGATCGAGAATCCGCTGATAGTCCAGCGAAAACAGCAAGGTCATGGTGATCTGTTCCACCAGTTGCCCCAGCGCCTGGGTATCACTGACCAACTGCCCCGAGGCCTTCAGCCGCGCCAACAGTGACGCCAGCGTGCGCTTCAGGACGTTGAGAAAGTTGCGGATGCCCTTGGCCAGTTTCGGCAGCCGTCCGGCCAGGTTCGACAGGTCCTGGAACAGGAACCGGTACTGCGCCAGCCGCTCGACGATCAAGTGCAGGAACAACCAGTAATCCCCCGGCGCCAGCTCTACATCCGCGGGCGGGTCGAGCAGCGGCGCCAGTTCGTTCTGGAAGCGCTCGAACAACCCGAGAATCAGCGGCTCCTTGCCGTGAAAGTGGTAGTAGAGGTTGCCGGGGCTGATCCCCATTTCATTGGCAACCTCCATGGTGGAGACGTTCGGCTCGCCCTTTTCGTTGAACAACTGCAGGGCACATTCGAGGATCCGTTCGCTTGTTTTCATCCAGTCTTCTTAAAGGGCGGTTGGGGCCGGTCAGCGCACACGCACGTAAGTGCCGGGCGCCGCCTCCATCGGTGGATAGTTCGCGTTGCCAAGGGCCATCTGGGTTTCGCGCAGGGTGCCGGAGCGCTGCTGAACCCATTCCAGCCACTGCGGCCACCAGCTGCCGTCGACTTTTTTCGCGTCGTAGTACCAGGCACGCGGGTCGCTGCTCATCTTGCCGTTTTCGACGTAGTTGGCCTTGGGGTTGCTCGGCGGGTTGAGAATGCTCTGCACATGGCCGCTGTTGGACAGCACGAAGCGCCGCTCGCCACCGAGCAGCAAGGTCGAGCGATACACCGCGTCCCATGGCGTGATGTGGTCGTTCATGCCGGCCACGCTGAAACTGTCGACCGTGACTTTCTGCAGGTCGATCGGCGTGCCGCAGACTTCCAGGCCGCCCGAATGAATCAGCGGGTTGTGCTTGAAAAAATCCAGCAGATCGCCATGAAACGCGGCGGGCAGACGGGTGCTGTCGTTGTTCCAGTAGAGGATGTCGAACGCCGGCGGCTCCTTGCCCAGCAGGTAGTTGTTGACGAAGTAGCTCCAGATCAGATCGTTGGGACGCATCCAGGCGAACACCTTGGCCATGTCGCGACCGTCCAGCACGCCTTTCTGGTAGGAGCGGCGCTTGGCCGCTTCGAGGGTCTGTTCATCGGCGAACAGTGTGGCCGGAGAGTCGATCTGGCTGTCGAGCAGGCTCACCAGATAGGTTGCGCTGGAGACTCGGCGCAACTGCCGCTTGGCCTGCAAGTGCCCTTGCAGTGCGGCGATGGTCAGCCCGCCGGCGCAGGCGCCCATCAGGTTGACTTCGCGGGCGCCGGTGATCGCCCGGCAGATGTTCATCGCTTCTTCTACGGCTTCGACGTAGGTCGACAGGCCCCATTCGCGATGGCGCACATCCGGGTTGCGCCAACTGATCATGAAGGTCTGCAAGCCGTTCTTCAGGGCGTACTGGACGAAGCTGTTGTTCGGGCTCAGGTCGAAAATGTAGTACTTGTTGATTTGTGGCGGCACCACCAGCAGCGGTTTTGAATACTGCTTTTCGCTCATCGGCTTGTACTGGATCAGCTCAAGCATTTCGTTGCGAAACACCACTGAGCCGGTGGTGGTGGCGACGGTCTTGCCGACTTCGAAAGCCTGCTTGGTCACCTGGCGCGGCAGGCCGTCGTTGTGCAGCAGGTCATCGAACAGATGGCTCAGCCCACGCACCAGGCTGTGGCCGCCGGAGTTGAACAGCTCCTTGACCGCCAGCGGATTGAGCAGCGTGTTGGAGGGCGCGACGGCGTCGTTGATCAGGGAAAAAGCGAAGTGCGCACGGGCGCGATCGTCATCGCTCATGCTGCTGTCGTCGATCCAGCTCTTGACCTGTTTCTGCCAGCTCAGATAAGCCTGCAGGCTCCGGCGGTAGAACGGGTTGAGGCTCCAGGCCGGGTCGGCGAAGCGGCTGTCATTGGGGTTGGTCGGGTGCAGGGTTTCGCCGAGCAGCACGCGTCCGAGCGCGCCACCGAGTTTCAACGCGTGCCTCGCGCTGTGAATCGGGTTGCGCAGGCCGTGGGCGGCTACGCTGCGCAACGTCGAAATCAGGTCGCGGCCACGCAGGCCGGTCATTGCACTTTGTGCATTGATGAAAACGGCAGGACTGGGCACTACGCCCGTCGCTGGTTTGTCGCGCATGACTCAACACTCCTTCGTCTTCAGGTCAAAAACAAACACACCGAACCAGAACACCATAGACGCTGTTGCGGGTTGTTGCCTGCGCGGCGTCCTGCCACGCACTTTGAAAAGGCTCTGCAAGGAGCTGTCCAGAAAGCCGGACCGGGCCGGTTATCCGCCCAGCGGTGTCGGGTGGGGGTGCATCACTGCACGAAGACGTTCCTCCTGGAGGAACTTCATGATGATAGGCGCCACGGCTTCGGCCCGGGTGATCAGGAACAGATGACCGTCATCGATGATGTGCAACTGGGCGTTGGGAATCCGCCAGGCCAGCATGCGCATGTTGATCAGCGGGATCAGCGGATCGTCGTCACCGGCCAGCACCAGGGTCGGCTGATGGATCTTGTGCAGCCAGTGAATGCTGGTCCAGCCAAGGCCCGCGAACAGTTGCCAGTAGTAGCCGAGCTTGCCCGCCGAACGCACCTTGGCAGCATGGCTGGCGGCGAGTGTCGGGTCGCGGCGGAACGAGCCGCCGTAGATCATCGGGGCGATGCGGATCACATGGGACGGCTGGATGTAGCGCCGTGGACTGGCCATCATCCACAGCACCTTCGGCTTGCCCGGCACCATCACCGCGCCCGCCGCTGTCGCTGCCAATACCAGCTTCTTGCAGCGCTCTGGATAGTCATAGGCAAACTGTTGCGCCAGCGCGCCACCCCAGGACACGCCGATCACGTTGACCTGTCCGTAGTCGAGGTAGTCGAGCATCCGTGCAGTGAGCTTCGCCAGTCCCGGAAAGCGATACGGCCGTCTCGGCGTCGAAGAGCCACCGACACCGGGCACGTCGAAGGCGATCACTTCCAGGTCCGGATCCAGCGCCGCGACAAAAGGAAACACCAGCTCCAGGTTGGCGCCGATGCCGTTGAAAATCAGCAAGGGCGTCAAGTGAGGCTTGCCGGGGCGAACCGCCGTGCGGATGGTCTGGCCATCCAGCTCGACAGTACGAAAGATGAACGGTTGCGGCATGCTTCAAGGCCCTGTGGGTCGCAATCTCAGTGTTCACCTCACTCCCCGGAGGGAGTGAGGTGTATCGGTTACCGCTCGTGTACGTAAGTGCCCGGCGATGCTTCGCCTGCCGGATACGCTTTGTTGCCCAGTTTCGTCGGTGCCTTTTTCAGCTCGCCCGAACGCGCCGCTTGCCACGCTTGCCAGTGCAGCCACCAGGAGTCGGCATGCTTGGTCGAGTTTTCCTGCCAGTCATCGGCATTGGCGGTCATTTCGTCGCTGGTCATGTAGCGCGATTTCGGGTTGCCCGGCGGGTTCAGAATGCTCTGGATATGCCCGCTGCTCGACAGCACGAATTCCACCTTGCCGCCAAACAGCTGCGCCGACTTGTAGCAGGACTTCCACGGGGTGATGTGGTCGTTGGTGCCGGCCAGCGAGAAGATGTCGGCGGTCACCTGCTTGAGGTCGATCGGCGTGCCGCACACTTCCAGTGCATCGGGGCGGATCAGTGGGTTGTTTTTGAACATCTCGATCAGGTCGCCGTGGAACGCCGCCGGCAACCGGGTGGTGTCGTTGTTCCAGAACAGAATGTCGAACACCGGCGGCTCGTTGCCGAGCAGGTAGTTGTTGACCCAGTAGTTCCAGATCAGATCGTTGGGACGCATCCAGGCGAAGACCTTGGCCATGTCTTTGCCTTCGAGCACGCCGGCCTGATACGAATGGCGCTTGGCCATTTCCAGGGTCTGCTCGTCGACAAACAGCGCGACGTCGCTGTCCAGGGTGGTGTCGAGCACGCTGACCAGCAGGGTCAGGGCATTGACCTTGTTTTCGCCAGTGGCGGCATAGTGGCCGAGCAGGGCGGTGCACGTGATGCCGCCAGAGCAGGCGCCGAGCATGTTGACGTCCTTGCTGCCGGTGATCGCGGTGACCACGTCGACCGCTTCCTTCAGGGCTTCGATGTAGGTCGAAAGGCCCCACTCGCGCTGTTCCTTGGTCGGGTTGCGCCAGCTGACGATGAAGGTCTGCACATTGTTGCGCAGGCAGAAGCGCGCCAGGCTCTTGTCCGGGCTCAGGTCGAATACATAGAACTTGTTGATCTGCGGCGGTACGACCAGCAGCGGGCGCTCGTGCACCTGCTCGGTGATCGGCTTGTACTGGATCAGCTCCAGCACGTCGTTGCGAAACACCACTGCGCCTTCGGTCACGCCCAGGGTCTTGCCGACCTCGAACGCGCCCATGTTGACCTGGCTCGGCATGCCGCCGTTGTGTACCAGATCCTTGGCCAGATGCGAGAGGCCGTCGAGCAGGCTCTTGCCGCCGGTCTCGAAGAAACGTTTGACCGCCGCCGGGTTGGCCGCCGTGTTGGTCGGCGCCATGGCTTCGGTCATCAGGTTGATCACGAAGTGCCCGCGCGCAATGTCCTTGGGCGAGAGGCTGCTGTCGTCGATCCAGGCATGGAGTTCCTTGCGCCACGCCAGGTAGGTTTGCAGGTAACGCTTGTACAGCGGGTTCTGACTCCACGCCGGATCGGCAAAGCGACGGTCATCGCCAGCCGGTTGCAGTTCTGATTTGCCGAACAGCACGTTCTTCAATTCGAGGCCGAAATGAGTGACGTGTTTGACACTATGGATCGGTTGTTTGATGGCCTGGGTCAGCACCATTCGAGCAGAGGCCAGCAGATCCTTTCCGCGAAGCCCAACGACAGGATTCAGCCCCAGGGTGTTTTCCGAGGCTTGGTACTTCAAATCATCGTTATTCTTGTTACTCATCTACGACGCTCCATTGTCCTGAGACGAGTACCCGGTTTTCTGCTGTGCAGTTCCACAGCCAATGCCAGGTACTACTGCTCGGGTGACCGTTGATTCTGCATAGCTGCTTTACAGTCGTAGAGCACTGCAGGGAACTTGCCAGCTCCATTGGTTACCCGAGTTTAATTTTTTTCGCAAGCAGCCGATCCCGGGCCGCTTTAGCGGAGCATTCAAACAGATGAATTTAGAAAATGCCCTCTAAACAGTCCGAGGCGCGGACTAGAGCATCAGCTTGACGACGGACTCGTCCGGGTCGCGGGTTTTGCCGGCGGCTTTGAGCTCGGCCAGATAATCCGCCCAGAGTGCGTCATAACGTCGCCCCAGTTCGTAGAGGTAATCCCAGGTGAACAGGCCGCTGTCGTGACCGTCGTCGAAGGTCAGTTTCAGTGCGTACTGACCGGCCGGTTCTACCTTGGACAGGCCGACGTGCAGCTTGCCGAATTGCAGGATCGGTTTGCCGTGGCCCTGGACCTCGGCGGAGGGCGAATGCACGCGCAGGAATTCGGCGGGCAGGGTGTACTCCTCGCCGGACGCGTATTTGAGCGACAGGGTTTTCGAGGCTTTGTGCAGTTTGATGTCGGTGGGGAGTTGGGTCATTGCCGGCGTTCCGTCAGGTGAAAAAAATTGTGGGAGCCGATGGCTCCCACAGTTTCACGACCACTGTCAGTATGGCTTACAGGATATAACGAGACAGATCTTCGTTCTGCGCCAATTCACCCAGGTGGCTGTTGACGTACTCGGCGTCGATCAGGATCGCCTTGTCGTCGTGGGCGCTGGCCAGATCGCCGGCACTGAACGACACCTCTTCCAGCAGGCGCTCGAGCAGCGTGTGCAGGCGACGGGCACCGATGTTCTCGGTCTTCTCGTTGACCTGCCAGGCGATCTCCGCCAGACGCTTGATGCCGTCAGGCTGGAACTGGATGTTCAGGCCTTCGGTCTTCAGCAGCGCGCAGTATTGCTCGGTGAGCGAGGCGTGCGGTTCGCTGAGGATGCGCTCGAAGTCTTCCGGGCTCAGGGCCTTGAGTTCGACGCGGATCGGCAGACGGCCTTGCAGCTCCGGCACCAGGTCGCTCGGCTTGCTCAGGTGGAACGCACCGGAGGCGATGAACAGGATGTGGTCGGTCTTGACCATGCCCAGCTTGGTGTTGACGGTGCAGCCTTCGATCAGCGGCAGCAGGTCGCGTTGTACGCCTTCACGGGACACATCGGCGCCGCCGACATTGCCGCGCTTGGCGACCTTGTCGATTTCGTCGATGAACACGATGCCGTGCTGCTCGACCGCTTCCAGGGCCTTGGCCTTCAACTCTTCTTCGTTGACCAGGCGACCGGCTTCTTCATCGCGCACCAGCTTCAGCGCTTCCTTGACCTTGAGCTTGCGAGACTTCTTCTTGCCCTTGCCCATGTTGGCGAACAGGGACTGAAGCTGGTTGGTCATCTCTTCCATGCCCGGCGGCGTGGCGATCTCGATGCCGGCCATTTCGGCGACTTCGATCTCGATTTCCTTGTCGTCCAGCTGACCTTCGCGCAGGCGCTTGCGGAACAGCTGGCGGGTGTTGGAATCCGGGCTCGGCGCTTCTTCGTTGCTGAAGCCCATGCGTGCCGGCGGCAGCAGGGCGTCGAGGATACGGTCCTCGGCAGCGTCTTCGGCGCGGTGGCGAACGCGGGTCATTTCCTGCTCGCGCAGCATTTTGATCGCGGCATCGGCCAGATCACGGATGATCGATTCGACGTCGCGGCCGACGTAGCCGACTTCGGTGAACTTGGTCGCTTCGACTTTGATGAACGGCGCATTGGCCAGCTTGGCCAGGCGACGGGCGATCTCGGTTTTACCGACACCGGTCGGGCCGATCATCAGGATGTTCTTCGGGGTCACTTCAACACGCAGCTCTTCAGGCAGCTGCATGCGGCGCCAGCGGTTGCGCAGGGCAATCGCGACGGCGCGCTTGGCATCGTCCTGGCCGATGATATGGCGATTGAGTTCGTGGACGATTTCGCGGGGAGTCATGGACATAATAATTGACGGTCCTCAAGCAGAAACAAGCCGTGGCACAGGGCCGACTCAGGCTTCTTCAGCGAGATCCTGCTCCTCAATGGTCTGAGTGTGGTTGGTGAATACACAGATGTCGGCGGCGATCCCGAGAGCGGTCTCGACGATTTCGCGGGCCGACAGATCGGTCTTTTTCAGCAGCGCGCTGGCAGCAGCCTGGGCGTAACCGCCACCGGAACCCATGGCGATCAGGCCGTTTTCCGGTTCGACCACGTCACCGTTGCCGGTGATGATCAGGGAGGCGTCCTTGTTGGCGACCGCGAGCATGGCTTCGAGGCGGCTCAGGGAGCGGTCGGTGCGCCATTCTTTTGCGAGTTCGACGGCGGCGCGGATCAGGTGGCCCTGATGTTTCTCGAGCTGGCCTTCGAAACGTTCGAACAGGGTAAAGGCGTCGGCGGTGGCACCGGCGAAACCGGCGATGACCTGGCCGTGGTACAGGCGACGAACTTTCTTCGCGTTGCCTTTCATCACGGTGTTGCCGAGAGAAACCTGGCCGTCGCCGCCCATGACGACTTTGCCGTGGCGGCGGACTGAAACGATGGTGGTCAAGGGAAGAGTCTCCACACTGCGGGGCGAAAATGCCTTATGCCCATTCATATGGGGGTGGTGGAGAGGATTTCAACTGCGGGGAGGGAGAGGGGACGAGCGGTGCTTTGTACATGATCGTTCCCACGCAGAACGACATGATCGTTCCCACGCTCCGCGTGGGAATGCCTCAATGGACGCTCCGCGTCCCTGCGGCAATGGACGCGGAGCGTCCCGGGCTGCATTCCCACGCAGAGCGTGGGAACGATCGGTGGGGAGGTATCAGCGGCTCTGGCGTTGTTGTAACAACAGGTTGCTGAAGCCTGCGCCCGCCAGTTGTTTCTGGGCGGTGGTCAGTTGTTCGCGGTTGCTGAACGGGCCGACCAGTACGCGATACCAGGTTTCATCCTTCACCGTCCCGGATTCAACCGCTACCGCCTGGCCGAGCAGAATGATCTGCGCGCGCACCTTGTCGGCATCGGCCTCTTTGCGGAACGAACCGGCCTGGAGGAAGAACTTGGTTACCGGCGCAGCCTTGGTCACCGGCGGCGCTGGCGGCGGGGTAATCCCGGCCAGTGCAGCCTGCGCGCGCGCCGTGTCGATCTTCGCCGCTTCCGCCGGGGTCACCGGCGTGGTCGGGATCGCGGGAACCTGTGGCGTCGGCAAGGTTTTCTCCGGCACGGCGTCAGGCGGCACGATCACTTCCGATTCCGGCAGCAGGGTGTAGAAGTCGTACTTCGGCTTCACCGGTTGCGTCGGGCTCGGCGGGGTCTTGTTGGCCTCGGCGATCTTGGTGGCTTTCTGTTGCTGCTGTTGCTCGATCTTCTCGCGCTTGACCGTGTCGCTGCCCTTGCCCGGCTCCAGTTTCATCAGGAACACGATGAACGCGCCGACCGTCAGGCCGATGGCCATCCACAGCCAACCCGGGATCGGTTGCTTTGCAGGAGCTTGGTAACGGCTGGCGCCACGCTTGGGTGCAGGTTTTTTCTTGGCAGCCAACTTACATACGCTCCAGGGTTTCCAGGCCGAGCAGTTCCAGGCCTTGCTTGAGGGTACGGCCGGTCAGCGCGGCAAGGCGCAGACGGCTTTGCATTTGTGCCGGGGTGTCGGCGGCGAGGATCGGGCAGTTCTCGTAGAAGCTGGAGAACAGGCCGGCGACGTCGTACAGGTAGGTGCACAGAGTGTGTGGTGTGCCCTTTTCCGCGACGTTGTTCAGCACTTCACCGAACTGCGCCAGTTTGGCCGCCAGTTCCTGTTCGTGCGCCGCTTCGAGAACGATCTGGCCGTCGACCTCGCTGAAGTCCTTGCCCAGTTTGCGGAACACGCCAGCCACGCGGGTGTAGGCGTACAGCAGGTACGGCGCGGTGTTGCCTTCGAAGTTGAGCATCAGGTCGAAGTTGAAGCTGTAGTCGCTGGTGCGGTGCTTCGACAGGTCGGCGTACTTCACCGCGCCGATGCCCACGACTTTGGCGATGTTGCGCAGCTCGTCTTCGGCCAGCTCCGGATTCTTGTCCTTCACCAGGGTGTAGGCGCGTTCCTGAGCTTCGGTCAGCAGATCGATCAGCTTCACGGTGCCACCATCACGGGTCTTGAACGGACGGCCATCGGCGCCGTTCATGGTGCCGAAGCCCATGTGTTCCATTTCCATCGGATGGGTCACGAAACCGGCCTTGCGCGCCACGGCGAACACTTGCTGGAAGTGCAGGGCCTGACGCTGGTCGACGAAGTACAGCGCACGGTCGGCCTTCAGTTTGCCGCTGCGGTAGCGCACGGCGGCCAGGTCGGTGGTGGCGTACAGGTAGCCGCCGTCAGCCTTGACGATGATCACCGGCAGCGGCTCGCCTTCGGCGTTCTTGAACTCGTCGAGGAACACGCACTGGGCTCCGTTGCTTTCGACCAGCATGCCGGCGGCCTTCAGATCGTTGACCACGTTGATCAGGTCGTCGTTGTAGGCGCTTTCGCCCATCACGTCGGCCATGGTCAGTTTGACGTTGAGCAGTTCGTAGATCTTCTGGCAGTGCGACAGCGAGATGTCCTTGAACTTGGTCCACAGCGCCAGGCATTCGGCATCGCCGGCCTGCAGCTTGACCACCAGACCACGGGCGCGGTCGGCGAATTCCGGGGACTCGTCGAAACGCTGCTTGGCGGCGCGGTAGAAGTTTTCCAGGTCCGACAGCTCGTCGCTGGTGATCGGGTTTTCCTGCAGGTACGCCATCAGCATGCCGAACTGGGTGCCCCAGTCGCCAACGTGGTTCTGACGGATCACGGTATCGCCGAGGAACTCGAGCACACGGGCCACGCCGTCGCCGATGATGGTCGAACGCAAGTGGCCGACGTGCATCTCTTTGGCCAGGTTTGGCGCCGACAGGTCGACCACGGTGCGTTGCGCCGGGCCCGCCTTGCGCACGCCAACGTGAGCGTCGGCCAGTGCGGCGTCGAGGCGCGAGGCCAGCGCTTGCGTGTTTTGGAAGAAATTGAGGAAGCCGGGGCCGGCGATTTCGGCCTTGGTGACGTTCTCGTCAGCCGGCAGGGCGGCGATGATTTTCTCTGCCAGGTCGCGGGGCTTCATGCCCGCAGGCTTGGCCAGCATCATCGCGATGTTGCTGGCGAAGTCGCCGTGGGTCTTGTCCCGGGCGTTCTCCACCTGGATCGCCGGCGTCAGGCCTTCAGGCAACACACCTTCGTTGACGAGTTGGGTGAGGGCTTGTTGGATCAGCTGGCGAATGGTGTCTTTCATGGTCTTCTCTTTCGACCGCAAGCGCGGCGGCGCATCGATGCGCGGGTGGAAAAACTGGGCATTATCCGTTGCGAAGACGGGCTTGCCAACCTTAGCAGGCAGGATGTGGATGTGTGGTGACAATTCGAGCGGTTTTGCCCGGTCAGTACAGATCCACCGGATCGACATCCAGCGACCAGCGCACCGCCCGACCGCTCGGCATCTGCTCCAGCGTCAGCAGCCAGCTCGCCAGCAACCGGTGCAGCGGCGCCCGGGCCGTGGCCTGCAACAGCAGCTGCGCGCGGAAGCGTCCGGCCCGACGTTCCATCGGTGCCGGCACCGGTCCCAGCAGTTCGATGCCACTCAGGTTCTGCTCAGCCAGCAAGCGCTCGGCTTCGCTGCAGGCTTCATCAAGAAAGCCTTCGGCCTGCCCCGGCTTGTGGGCTTCGGCGCGCAACAGCGCCAGATGCGAGAACGGCGGCAGCCCGGCGGCGCGGCGTTCGCTCAGGGCCTGTTCGGCGAAGGCGAAGTAGCCCTGTTCGGTCAGTTGCACCAATAAAGGATGGTCGGCCAGGTGCGTCTGAATGATCACCTTGCCCGGTTCTTCCGCCCGTCCGGCGCGGCCGGCGACCTGCACGATCAACTGCGCCATGCGCTCGCTGGCGCGGAAGTCACCGGAAAACAATCCGCCGTCGGCGTCGAGGATCGACACGAGGGTGACCCGGGGGAAGTGATGACCCTTGGCCAACATTTGAGTGCCGACCAGAATGCACGGCTGACCTTTCTGGATCGTGGCGAACAACTGATTCATGGCGTCCTTGCGCGACGTGCTGTCGCGGTCGACGCGCAGTACCGGATAGTCCGGAAACAGAATCGCCAGCCGTTCCTCGGCCCGTTCAGTGCCGGCGCCCACCGGCCGCAGATCGACCTTGTTGCACTTCGGGCACTGGCGCGGCACGCGCTCGACGTAACCGCAGTGGTGGCAGCGCAGTTCGCCATAGCGCTGGTGCACGGTCATCCGCGCATCGCAGCGCTGGCACTCGGACATCCAGCCGCAATCGTGGCACAGCAGGGTCGGCGCAAAACCCCGGCGGTTGAGGAACACCAGTACTTGTTGGCCGGCGGCGAGGGTCTGGCCGATGGCCTGCTGCATCGGCCCGGAAATGCCGCTGTCCAGCGGACGACTTTTCACATCCAGACGCAGGAACCGTGGCTGCTTGGCGCCGCCGGCCCGCTCGTTCAGGCGCAGGAGCCCGTAGCGACCGGTGTAGGCGTTGTGCAGGCTTTCCAGCGACGGCGTCGCGGAGCCGAGGACGATCGGGATGTTTTCCTGCCGCGCCCGCACCAGCGCCAGATCCCGTGCGTGGTAGCGCAGGCCTTCCTGCTGTTTATAGGAACCGTCGTGTTCTTCGTCGATGATGATCAACCCCGGATTCTTCATCGGGGTGAACAGCGCCGAGCGGGTGCCGATAATAATGTCGGCCTCGCCATCGCGGGCGGCGAGCCAGGCGTCGAGCCGCTCGCGGTCGTTGACCGCCGAGTGCAGCAGGGCGATGCGTGCGTTGAAGCGTTGTTCGAAGCGCGCCAGGGTTTGCGGGCCGAGGTTGATCTCCGGGATCAGCACCAGCGCCTGCTTGCCGGCTTCGAGGGTTTCGCGGATCAGCTGCAAATAGACTTCGGTCTTGCCGCTGCCGGTAACCCCGGCCAGCAGGAACGCGTGATAACTGTCGAAACCGGCGCGAATCGCTTCATACGCGGCGCGCTGTTCGCTGTTGAGCGGCAACTCCGGCTGCGCCAGCCAGTGCTCGTGGCGTGCGCCGGGGGCATGGCGACGCACTTCGACCTGCACCAGATCCTTGGCCAGCAGCAGATCGAGGCTGTCCTTGTTCAGCATCAGTTTGCTCAGCAACTGATGGGCGACGCCGTGAGGATGCTGGGCCAAAGTTGCCAGGGCTTCACGCTGGCGCGGCGCGCGGGCGATGCGCGGGTCATCGAGGCTGGCACCGGGGGCAGCGGACCAGAAACGCTCCTGCCGGGCCTCGGCCAGTTCGCCCTGGCGCAGCAGCACCGGCAGTGCCCAACTCAAGGTGTCGCCGAGGCTGTGCTGATAATACTGAGCCGTCCACAGGCACAGCTTGAACAGTGCCGGCGGCAGCGGTGCCGTGGCATCGAGCAGGGCCAGCGCCGGTTTGAGCTTCTCCACCGGCACTTCACTGGTGTCAGTGACTTCCACCAGAATCCCGATCATTTCCCTCCGGCCGAACGGCACCCGCAAGCGCATGCCCGGTTGCAACTGCGAACGCAGCACGCCGGCCGGGGCCCGATAGTCGAACAGGCGGCGCAGGGGCGAAGGCAGGGCGAGGCGCAGAATGGCGTCGGGCACGCGGAGGATTCTCATAGGCGGGGCGGTGAAGAAGGGCGGGAGCCTAGCAGACGGTCGGTCTCAGTGACAGCTTGCGTGATTAGCATTGTCTGGTAGAATCCGCGGCCTAATTACGTGCGGTATTCAACAATAGTGTTGGGTGGCGGCACGCTAGCCTGAGGAAGACACCATGAAAGCTGATATCCATCCAGAATACCCAGCAGTTGCTGTTACCTGCAGCTGCGGCAACAAGTTCGAAACCCGTTCGACCTTCGGCAAAGCCCTGGCGATCGACGTTTGCAACGAGTGCCACCCGTTCTACACCGGTAAGCAGAAGACTCTGGACACCGGTGGTCGCGTTCAGAAGTTCGCCGACCGTTTCGGTGCTTTCGGCGCGAAAAAGGCCTAAGGCCCTTCATTCTGGAAAGCCTCAACGGTTTTTCCGGTCTGATGAAAAAGGCGTCCCTTGCGGGCGCCTTTTTTGTGTCCGCGATTTGGCTGTCCGGCGCCCAGGCCTTCTGCCCGGCTCCCGCCGGCCTGACCAGCGTCTCCGTGCAGCGCGTGGTCGACGGCGACACCTTGCGCCTGAACGACGGGCGCAGCGTGCGGATGATCGGGCTCAACACCCCTGAGCTCGGCAAGCAGGGTCGCAGCGACGAACCATTCGCGGTAGCGGCGCGCAAGCGTCTCGAAGCATTGGTCGCAGAGAGCGACGGTCGGGTCGGCCTGCTGCTCGGCGCCGAGTCCAAAGATCATTACGGCCGGACCCTGGCCCATGTTTTCAGCGCCAAGGGAGACAATCTCGAAGCGCAAATGCTCGCCGATGGCCTCGGTTTCCAGGTCGCGGTGGCGCCGAATGTCGATCTTGTTGATTGCCAGCAGGCTGCCGAACGACGTGCACGGCAGGCCGGTCTTGGCCTGTGGAAGCGCTCACCTGTACTGAAAGCGGAGCAGATCGAGCGATCGGGTTTCGCGGTGGTCAGCGGTCGTGTGAGCAAGGTTCAGCGCAATCGCGGCGGAATCTGGATCGAATTGCAGGACAAGCTTGTACTGCGCGTTGCACCCAATCTGCTGGATCGTTTCGATGACGCTTCGTTGCTAGCGCTGAAGGGCAGGCAGATCGAGGCCCGAGGCTGGGTGGTCGACCGTTCGCGACGGGGCGGATTGAAACCGGGTCAGGCCCGCTGGTTGTTGCCGCTGACCGATCCTTCGATGTTGCAATCGTCTCGCTGAAGAAAAATTGTAGACATTTTTTCTGTCGATTGTGAACAGTCAAGCCCTTGTGCGCCGTGGCTCTTGGCCCAAAGTCGTAGGGCAGGGCGCTTGACAGGGGTGACCGGGCAGTCTTGTGGGGACTTTGCGAGGCGCGTATCCTCGCTGACCAGTCTGTCCAACAGTAAAAAGCGGAATGCCAAAATGTCTGATCTGAAAACTGCCGCTCTCGAATATCACGCCCATCCTCGTCCAGGAAAGCTGAGTGTCGAGCTCACCAAGGCCACTGCTACCGCCCGCGACCTGTCGCTGGCCTACAGCCCCGGCGTAGCTGAACCAGTGCGCGAGATCGCTCGCGATCCTGAACTGGCCTACAAGTACACCGGCAAGGGCAACCTGGTTGCAGTCATTTCCGATGGCACCGCGATTCTGGGCCTGGGTAACCTCGGCCCACTGGCTTCCAAGCCAGTGATGGAAGGTAAAGGCGTGCTGTTCAAGCGCTTCGCCGGCATCGACGTGTTCGACATCGAAGTCGATTCCGAAAGCCCGCAAGCCTTCATCGACACCGTAAAACGCATTTCCATCACCTTCGGTGGCATCAACCTGGAAGACATCAAGGCACCTGAGTGCTTTGAGATCGAACGCGCTCTGATCGAGCAGTGCGACATTCCGGTGTTCCACGATGACCAGCACGGCACCGCGATCGTGACCGCTGCGGGCATGATCAACGCCCTGGAAATCGCTGGCAAAACCCTCGGCGAAGCCAAGATCGTCTGCCTGGGCGCCGGCGCTGCCGCTATCTCCTGCATGAAATTGCTGGTGAGCATGGGCGCCAAGGTCGAGAACATCTTCATGATCGACCGTACCGGCGTGATCCACGCTGGCCGTGACGACCTGAACCAGTACAAGGCTGTGTTTGCTCACGCTACCGAGAAACGCACGCTGGACGACGCCATCGAAGGCGCTGACGTATTCGTCGGCCTGTCGGGCCCGAACCTGCTGAGCGCCGAGCAACTCAAGCGCATGGCGGCCAACCCGATCGTCTTCGCGTGCTCCAACCCGGATCCGGAAATCTCCCCGGAACTGGCCCACGCCACCCGTAACGACGTGATCATGGCCACCGGCCGTTCGGACTACCCGAACCAGGTCAACAACGTGCTGGGCTTCCCGTTCATCTTCCGTGGTGCCCTGGACGTTCGCGCCAAGCGCATCAACGAAGAAATGAAAGTGGCTGCTGCCAACGCCCTGCGTGAACTGGCCAAACTGCCGGTTCCACAGGAAGTGTGCGACGCCTACGGCGGCATCAAGCTGGAATTCGGTCGTGAGTACATCATTCCGAAGCCAATGGACAAGCGCCTGATCACCCTGATCTCCGACGCCGTGGCCAAGGCCGCGATCGAGACCGGTGTGGCCACCCTGCCGTATCCGAAGCACTACCCGCTGAAAAGCGTGGATGACGTGTTCAACGGCTAAGTCGTTGTAGCGCTTCAACCGAAAGCCCCGGCTCGTGAGAGTCGGGGCTTTTTTGTGCCTGAGGGTTTTGTGTCGGGTGTGGCCGGTTCATCCAGCACCAATCCTGAAGGCAATAAAAAGCCCCGCACTTCTCACGAAGGCGGGGCTTTTTGGCGGATCAGGATCGGGATCAGAACAAATCGATCGGCGCCTGTTCATCCGCCGGCAGCGGGCTGCCCGGTGCGGTGCCATTGCCGATCTCGTTGACCGACGGCGGCGTGTCTTCGGCCTTGAACAGCTCGAAGTAGGCGCCCGGTGTGCTCGGTGTGGCGGCGCGGCCGCTGACCGGGTCCACCCGCAGGCTCAGGATGCCTTCCGGCTCTGGCTGGACATGCGGCGGCTTGTCCTTGAGCGCGGCGCTCATGTAGTTCATCCAGATCGGCAACGCCACGGTGCCGCCGAACTCCCGGCGACCGAGGCTTTCCGGCTGGTCGAAACCGGTCCACACCGTGGTCACGTAATCGGCGTTGTAACCGGAGAACCACGCATCCTTGGATTCATTGGTGGTACCGGTTTTGCCCGCGATGTCGCTGCGGCCCATGGCCAGTGCACGACGACCGGTGCCGAGCTTGATCACGTCCTGCAGCATGCTGTTGAGGATGTAGGTGGTGCGGCCATCGACGATGCGCTCGGCGACTGCCGGCACTTGCGGCATTGCGGCACTGCCCTGCGCTTCACCCGGAATCGGCGCTGCGTTGACGGTGATCGATTGGGTCGCCGGTGCCGCGATGCCGTCGGTGGCTGCGCCGCCCTGCGGTACGGTCGGCGGGTTGGCGACAAACAGCGTGTCGCCATTGCGGCTTTCGATCTTGTCGATGATGTACGGGGTGATCTTGAAGCCGCCGTTGGCGAAGGTGCTCCAGCCGGTAGCGATTTCCATCGGTGTCAGGGTCGCGGTGCCTAGCGCCAGGGACAGGTTTGGCGGCAGGTCCTGTTTGTTGAAGCCGAAGCGGGTGATGTAGTCGATGGTCTTGCCTACGCCCATCGCCTGCAGCAAGCGGATCGAAACCAGGTTGCGCGACTTGTACAGCGCCTCACGCAGGCGGATCGGGCCGAGGAAGGTGTTGGTGTCGTTCTTCGGACGCCAGACCTTGTCCAGGTACTCGTCGACGAACACGATCGGTGCGTCGTTGACCAGGCTGGCGGCGGTGTAGCCGTTATCCAGCGCGGCGCTGTAGACGAACGGCTTGAAGCTCGAGCCCGGCTGACGCTTGGCCTGCATCGCGCGGTTGTAGTTGCTCTGCTCGAAGGCGAAACCGCCGACCAGCGAGCGGATCGCGCCGTTCTGCGGATCCAGCGAGACCAGCGCGCCCTGGGCCTGCGGAATCTGGCTGAACTTCAGCGAATTGTTCGGCTGGCGCTGTACGCGCACCAGATCGCCGACCTGCGCGACATCCGATGGCTGACGCGGCGCGGCGCCCATGCTGTTGGTATTGAGGAACGGACGGGCCCATTTCATGGTGTCCCACGCCACGTGCTCTTCGCCGGTGCGGGTCAGCACTTGCAAACCGTTCTTGTCGACCTGGGTGACGATGGCCGGCTCGAGGCTACTGATGGTGCGCTGCTTGGTCAGCTCGGTGGCCCAGGCTTCATGGGTCTTGCCCGGCAGACGCGATTCAGGGCCACGGTAGCCGTGACGCTGGTCGTAGGTCATCAAACCTTCGTGCAGCGCGGTGTTGGCCATTTCCTGGAGGTTGCTCGGCACCGTGGTGGTGACGCGGAAACCTTCGGTGTAGGCGTCGCTGCCGTAGCGGCCGACCATTTCGGCGCGGGCCATCTCGGCGATGTACGGCGCGTTCACTTCCGGGGTTGGCACGTGATAGCTGGCGTTCAACGGCTCGTTGATGGCGGCGGTGTAGTCGGCCTCGGTGATCTTGCCGAGCTTGTACATGCGCCCGAGGATCCAGTCACGACGCTCCTTGCTGCGCGCCGGGTTGGCCAGCGGGTTGAAGCGCGACGGGGCTTTCGGCAGGCCGGCGATCATCGCCATCTGCGCCAGGCTGACCTCGCGGATCGACTTGCCGTAATACACCTGCGCCGCCGCCTCGATGCCGTAGGCGCGGTTGCCCAGATAAATCTTGTTCACGTACAGCTCGAGGATCTCGTCCTTGGTCAGCTGTCGTTCGATCTGCAGGGCCAGGAGGATTTCCGTGGTCTTGCGCGAGAAGCTGCGTTCGCTGGTCAGGAAGAAGTTCTTCGCCACCTGCATGGTGATGGTGCTGCCGCCGGACTGGATGTGCCCGCTCTTGACCAGTTGGGTCGCGGCACGCATCAGGCTGCTCGGATCGACACCATAGTGGTTGGCGAAGTTGTCGTCTTCAGCACTTAGTAACGCATTGATGAAATTGGGGGGAATGTCGGCGAAACGGATCGGCGTGCGGCGCATTTCGCCAAATTCTGCGATCAACTTGTTGTCGCTGCTGTACACCCGGAGCGGAATCTGCAACTGAATGCTTCTCAGCGCCTCCACAGATGGCAAACCCGGACTAAGGTAAAGAAACGCGCCGCTGAGACCTAAAAGCAGTCCGCAGAAAACGGCGACGATGGACCAACCGAAGAATTTCAGCAGACGAATCAAGGCTTTTGGACATCCAGGGCAAAGAATGAATTGGGCGACAGGGTTCCGGAAACACACAGAACGGCCCGCGCCGGCAGTAAAAAGCGGAAAAAATCGCTGGGCATTATAAGCACTTTTCCGCTGGGGGCGTCATTTGCGCTTCTGTCAAGACGGGGCGAGGGAACGCAATGCGCATTACAGAGTCCGTAACTCACGGATAGTCATAGGGAATTGGTAGTGCTAGGACTCTTCAACAAAAAGACCAACACGTTACTGGGGATCGACATCAGCTCCACTTCGGTGAAGCTGCTGGAGCTGAGCCGTCAGGGTGAGCGCTACCGGGTCGAGGCGTACGCGGTGGAGCCGTTGCCGGCCAACGCCGTGGTCGAGAAGAACATCGCCGAACTCGAAGGCGTCGGGCACGCCTTGTCCCGGGTGCTGGTCAAGGCGCGTACCGGGCTCAAGAGCGTGGCGGTGGCGGTGGCCGGCTCGGCGGTGATCACCAAGGTCATCGAAATGGACGCCGGGCTGTCCGACGACGAGCTGGAAAACCAGCTCAGGATCGAAGCCGATCAATACATCCCCTATCCGCTGGACGAAGTCGCCATCGACTTCGAAGTTCAGGGCGTTTCACCGCGCAATCCCGAACGGGTCAATGTGCTGCTGGCCGCCTGTCGCAAGGAAAACGTCGAAGTCCGCGAGGCGGCACTGGCCCTCGCCGGCCTGACTGCGCGGGTGGTGGATGTCGAGGCGTATGCGCTCGAGCGCTCGTTCGGCCTGCTGGCCATGCAACTGGCGGCTTCCCAGGAGCGCCTGACCGTTGCGGTGGTCGATATCGGCGCCACCATGACCACCCTCAGCGTCCTGCACAACGGCCGGATCATCTACACCCGCGAGCAACTGTTTGGCGGACGCCAGCTGACCGAGGAAATCCAGCGCCGTTATGGCCTGACCATTG
Source organism: Pseudomonas sp. GW821-FHT09E04 (assembly GCF_059416185.1). Classification (NCBI taxonomy): domain Bacteria; kingdom Pseudomonadati; phylum Pseudomonadota; class Gammaproteobacteria; order Pseudomonadales; family Pseudomonadaceae; genus Pseudomonas; species Pseudomonas sp. GW821-FHT09E04. Next base: position 335,181 of record NZ_JBWKOR010000005.1, on the reverse strand, counting down.
AGCAGGCCGGGCTGGCCAAAAAGCAGGGCGGTCTGCCGGACGATTATGTCATTGAGGTCCTGCAGCCCTTTCGCGAGGCGCTGGTGCAGCAGGTCTCGCGCTCCCTGCAGTTCTTCTTCGCCTCCGGCCAGTACAACGCGGTCGACCATATTCTGCTGGCCGGTGGCACGGCGTCGGTGCCCGGGCTGGATCGGCTGATCGAAGAGCGCCTGGGCACGCCGACCCAGGTCGCCAATCCGTTTTCCGACATGGCCTTGAGCAGCAAGGTCAACGCCGGGGCCCTGGCCAGTGATGCGCCGGCCCTGATGATTGCCTGCGGGCTCGCGCTCAGGAGTTTCGACTGATGGCGCGGATCAACCTTTTACCCTGGCGTGAGGAGCGCCGCGAAGAACGACGCAAACGCTTCCTGCTGGCTCTGACGGGCGTGGTGGTCGGTTCGGTCGGCGCGGTCTTCATTGCTGCTCAGATTTTCAGCACCGCCATTGAGCGGCAACAGGTGCGCAACGATTACATCGGCAAACAGATCGCCGTGGTCGATGAGCGGATCAAGCAGATCAGCGAGCTCAAGGCACGTCGCCAGCAATTGGTGGAGCGGATGCGCATCATCCAGGACCTGCAGGCCAACCGGCAGGTCAGCGGGCGGATCTTCGATCAATTGGCGCGCACCCTGCCTGACGGGGTCTATTTCACCAGCGTGAAAATGGTCGGCAAAACCCTGTCGATCAGCGGTGCGGCGGAGTCGAACAATCGGGTGTCCGACCTGATGCGCAATCTCGATGCATCCGACTGGTTCGATGCGCCGAGCCTGAACGAGGTCAAAGCGACCACGGCCGGGCAACTGGATCAGGCCAACGTCTTTCAACTGACCGTCCGTCAAACCCGGCCCAAGAACCTGGAGGACGATCAATGAAACCGTCCGAATGGTTCGCAAGCCTGCGCAATATCGATTTCAACGACCTGGATACCAGCAACATCGGCTCCTGGCCGCCGGCCGTCAAAGGCCTGGCCGGGGCGCTGTTGATGATCCTGGTCCTGGCGCTGGGCTACAACTTTTTCGTCAGCGACATGGAAAACCAGCTTGAGCTCAAGCGTACGGAGGAAGCCACGCTCAAGGAGCAGTTCACCAGCAAGGCACACCTGGCGGCCAATCTCGAGCTGTATACCCAGCAGATGAAGGAAATGGAGAACTCGTTCGGCGTCCTGCTGCGGCAATTGCCCAGCGACACCGAAGTGCCGGGGCTGCTGGAAGACATCACGCGCACCGGTCTGGGCAGCGGTCTTGAATTCGAGGAGATCAAGCTGTTGCCGGAGGTGACGCAGCAGTTCTACATCGAATTGCCGATCCAGATCACCGTCACAGGCGCGTATCACGACCTCGCCACCTTCGTCAGCGGCGTGGCCGGATTGCCGCGGATCGTGACCCTGCACGACTTCGAGCTGGCGCCGGCCAACCCGGAAGGCGGGACGAAGTTGCGTATGAGCATCCTCGCTAAGACGTACCGCTACAACGACAAGGGGCTGCAAAAATGAGCCCGATCCGTTTCCTTCTATTGTCGACCTTGACGCTGGGCTTGAGCGGTTGCGGCGGCAACGATTTCAGCGATCTCGACGCCTACATGAATGAAGTGCGCCTGCGGCCGCCGGGCAAGATCGAGCCGACGCCGACCTTTCGTTCCTACCCGACGTTCACCTACAGCGCCGCCAGCCTGCGCAGCCCGTTCTCGCGTCAGGTGCGGGTTGATCTGGCCGGGCAGCAGCATGGTTCGCGCAACGTCAAACCGGACCCGAACCGGGTCAAGCAGTACCTCGAAGGTTTCAACATCGAGCAATTCGAGATGGTCGGCACGATTGCCAATGCTTCCGGCTCCTTTGCGCTGCTGCGCGGGGCGGGCGGGGTGCATCGGCTGAAAGTCGGCGATTACCTGGGGCGCAACGACGGGCGCATCGTCGCGATCAGCGCCTCCCAGGTCGATGTGGTCGAAATCGTTCCCGATGGCGAAGGGGCCTGGCTGGAGCGGCCGCGCACCATTCCTTTGAAAGAGCACTCATAGTGGAAGTCGAACAATGAACAGGATTTTCTCCACCCTCGGTTTTTCGCTATGGATAGCGCTGCTGTCGCCGATGGTTCAAGCGGCCAATCTTAAGACGCTGGACGTTGCGGCGCTGCCGGGCGATCGCGTCGAGTTGAAGCTGTCGTTCGACGGCCCACCGCCACAGCCCAAGGGCTACACCACCGATTCGCCTGCGCGGATTGCTCTGGATCTGCCGGGAGTGGCCAGCCGGCTCGCGAGCAAGACTCGCGACCTCGGTAGCGGAAATGCGCGCACTGCCACCGTGGTCGAGGCCAACGACCGTACCCGGTTGATCATCAACCTGACGCAGCTGGCGCCGTATGACGCCCGGGTCGAGGGGAACACGCTGTTCGTGGTGGTTGGGCAGGGCAGCAAAGTTACTGCGCCGCGACCTGCCACCAAGGCTCCGCGCGCCACGCCGGTGGCCGCCCCGGCCCGAACGTTTGTGCCGACGGCCAAGGCCATTCGTGGTGTGGATTTCCAGCGTGGCACGGCGGGTGAGGGCAATGTCGTCATCGACCTGTCCGACCCGACCATTGCGCCGGACATCCAGGAACATGACGGCAAGATCATCCTCAATTTTGCCCGCACCCAATTGCCCGAGCCGTTGCGGGTGCGCCTCGACGTCAAGGATTTCGCCACCCCGGTGCAGTTCGTCAATGCTGGCGTCAGCGGGGATCGCGCGACCATCACCGTCGAGCCCAGCGGCACCTTCGACTATTCCACTTACCAGACCGACAACAAGTTGACCGTGAGCATCCGGCCGTTGACCGTCGATGACCTGCAAAAGCGCAACGCCGACCGCAACAGCTACAGCGGTGAAAAGCTTTCGTTGAATTTCCAGGACATCGATGTGCGTTCGGTGCTGCAACTGATCGCCGATTTCACCAACCTCAACCTGGTGGCCAGCGACACGGTGCAGGGCGGGATCACCTTGCGCCTGCAAAACGTGCCGTGGGATCAGGCGCTGGATCTGGTGCTCAAGACCAAAGGGCTGGACAAGCGCAAGGTCGGCAACGTGTTGCTGGTGGCGCCGGCGGATGAAATCGCTGCCCGCGAACGGCAGGAACTGGAATCGCAGAAACAGATCGCCGAGCTGGCACCGCTGCGCCGCGAGCTGCTGCAAGTGAATTACGCCAAGGCTGCGGACATCGCCAAGCTGTTCCAGTCGGTCACCAGCGCCGAGGCCAAAGTCGACGAACGGGGTTCGATCACCGTCGATGAGCGCACCAACAACATCATCGCCTACCAGACCCAGGATCGCCTCGACGAGCTGCGGCGGATCGTGGCGCAACTGGATATCCCGGTGCGTCAGGTGATGATCGAGGCGCGGATCGTCGAAGCCAACGTCGATTACGACAAAAGCCTGGGCGTGCGCTGGGGCGGATCGATCCAGAACAAGGGCAACTGGAATACTTCCGGGGTCAGCAACGGCTCGTCGACCACCATCGGTACACCGGGGAGCACCAGCACCAACTCACCGTTCGTCGACATGGGCACGGTCAACAATACGTCCGGGATCGGCATTGCGTTCATCACCGACAACGTCTTGCTGGACCTTGAGTTGACGGCGATGGAGAAGACCGGCAACGGTGAAATCGTCTCGCAGCCCAAGGTCGTGACCTCCGACAAGGAGACCGCGAAGATCCTCAAGGGCACCGAAATTCCGTATCAGGAAGCCAGCTCCAGCGGCGCTACGTCGGTGTCTTTCAAGGAGGCCTCGCTGTCGCTGGAGGTCACGCCGCAGATCACTCCGGACAACCGCATCATCATGGAGGTGAAGGTCACCAAGGACGAACCGGACTACCTGAATAAAGTGCAGGATGTACCGCCGATCAAGAAAAACGAGGTCAATGCCAAGGTGCTGGTGAACGACGGCGAGACCATCGTGATTGGCGGGGTTTTCTCAAATACTCAAAGCAAGGTCGTAGATAAGGTGCCATTTCTTGGCGATGTGCCGTATCTTGGCCGCCTTTTCCGGCGTGATGTGGTTTCGGAGAAAAAATCCGAGCTGCTGGTATTCCTCACTCCGCGTATCATGAGTAACCAGGCGATTGCTGTGAGTCGTTGATTCTGTGCGAAATTTGATTCTTGTAGGACCGATGGGGGCTGGAAAAAGCACCATCGGCCGATTACTGGCCAAAGAGCTGCGCCTGCCGTTCAAGGATTCCGACAAGGAAATTGAACTGCGTACGGGCGCCAATATCCCGTGGATCTTCGACAAGGAAGGCGAGCCCGGTTTTCGTGATCGTGAGCAGGCGATGATCGCCGAGCTGTGCGCGTTCGACGGCGTGGTGCTGGCGACGGGCGGCGGCGCGGTGATGCGCGATGCCAACCGCAAGGCCCTGCATGAGGGCGGACGGGTGGTGTATCTGCACGCCTCCGTCGAGCAGCAGGTCGGCCGCACCTCCCGCGACCGCAACCGGCCGCTGCTGCGCACGGCCAATCCCGAGAAAACCTTGCGCGACCTGCTGGCGATCCGTGATCCGCTTTATCGGGAAATCGCCGATCTGGTGGTGGAAACCGACGAGCGGCCACCACGCATGGTCGTGCTCGATATTCTCGACCGCCTGCAGCAGCTTCCGCCCCGTTAAAGCGCCGCTCGAAATGCGCTATCCTCGGCGTCCTGTCGAGGGTTGTGGCGGATCGCATGCAAGCGGCGTCACATCACTCAAGACCGGGGACATCCGATAATTCAAGGCAGGACGCCTGCTTCCATCTTCACTGTGGGGACACATGCAGACACTCAAGGTCGATCTAGGCGAGCGCAGCTACCCGATTCATATTGGCGAAGGACTGTTGGATCAGCCTGAATTGCTGGCTTCGCACATCCACGGGCGGCAAGTGGCAATCATCTCCAACGAGACTGTTGCGCCGCTCTATCTCGAGCGTCTGACCCGCAGCCTGGCGCAATTCTCGGTGGTTTCCGTGGTGCTGCCGGACGGCGAAGCCTTCAAGAACTGGGAAACCCTGCAACTGATCTTCGATGGTCTGCTGACTGCTCGGCATGATCGTCGTACCACCGTCATCGCCCTTGGTGGCGGTGTGATCGGCGACATGGCCGGTTTTGCAGCCGCCTGCTACCAGCGCGGTGTCGATTTCATCCAGATTCCTACCACGCTGCTGTCCCAGGTCGATTCGTCGGTGGGCGGCAAGACCGGGATCAACCACCCGTTGGGCAAGAACATGGTCGGCGCCTTCTATCAGCCGAACGTGGTGCTGATCGATACGGCGTCCCTGAAAACCCTGCCAGCGCGCGAGCTGTCGGCAGGTCTGGCGGAAGTCATCAAGTACGGCCTGATCTGCGACGAGCCGTTCCTGACCTGGCTCGAAGACAACGTCGACGCCCTGCGCGCACTGGATCAGAAAGCCCTGACCTATGCCATCGAGCGCTCCTGCGCGGCCAAGGCGGCGGTGGTCGGCGCCGATGAGAAAGAAACCGGTGTGCGCGCCACGCTCAACCTCGGCCACACCTTCGGCCACGCTATCGAAACCCACATGGGCTATGGTGTCTGGTTGCACGGTGAAGCGGTCGCTGCTGGCACGGTAATGGCGATGGAGATGTCCGCGCGCCTCGGCTGGATCAGCGAGCAGGAACGCGATCGCGGGATTCGTCTGTTCCAGCGTGCCGGCCTGCCGGTGGTGCCGCCTGAAGAAATGAGCGAAGCCGATTTTCTCGAACACATGGCAATTGACAAAAAAGTGATCGACGGTCGTTTGCGCCTGGTGCTGCTGCGCCGGATGGGCGAAGCGGTAGTGACCGACGATTATCCGAAAGAGGTTCTACAGGCCACGCTGGGAGCGGATTACCGCGCTCTGGCTCAGCTTAAAGGTTAATAAGATTCCGATGACTAGTTTGCATGCCGACGAGGCGTTCCTCGGCCATTTCCAGTTAAGTCATGACCCTTTCGCTCCACGGGTCCCGGGCTTCAAATTCTTCCCGGCCCAGCGCAAACCGGTGCTGGGTCAACTGCACCACCTGGCGCGTTACAGCCAGTTGCTGCTGGTGGTCACCGGCCCTCAGGGCAGCGGCAAGACGTTGCTGCGCCAGGCGCTGGTTGCCAGCACCAACAAGCAGTCGGTTCAGAGTGTTGTCGTCTCCGCCCGTGGCGCCGGCGATGCGGCCGGTGTGCTGCGTCAGGTCGCCCAGGCGCTGGACGTGGCCCAGGCCGATGTCGGAGCGATCCTCGATCAGGTCGTACAGTTGGCGCTGACCGGCCAGGAAGTCTATCTGCTGGTGGACGATGCCGAGCAGCTCGACGAGTCCGCCCTCGAAGCCCTGATGGCTTTGGGTGCCGGCGCACCGGAAGGCCGTCCGCATGTGTTCCTGTTCGGTGAGTCGTCGCTGATTGCTCAGCTTGAGGCGCTGCACCTTGAGGAAGAGCGCTTCCACGTCATCGAATTGCAGCCATACACCGAAGAAGAAACCCGCGAATATCTCGACCAGCGGCTCGAAGGCGCGGGCCGTGGCGTCGAACTTTTCACCGCGGATCAGATCTCTGATATTCACGAAAGCTCCGAGGGCTGGCCGGGCAACATCAACCAGGTCGCTCGCGATGCTCTGATCGAAGTCATGATTGCCAGCCGCTCTGCGGTCAAGCGTCCAAGTATGGGGTTCAACATGCCGAAGAAACACGTATTGGCGATTTCCGCCGTCGTCGTGGTGGCGGTCGCTGCCGCCTGGCTGATGCCTGGTCGCAACAAGGCGCCAACCACCGGCGCACCGGCCAATGAACAGGCACAGCTGCCATTGGGCCAGGGTGGCGCACCGAACGTGGAGTTCGCCGGTAACACCCAGCCGATGCCGTTGCCGCTGGTCGGCAATTCGCAACCGGTCATGCGCAAGCCATTGGCCGAAGCTGCCGGCGGGATTACCGAGGGTGACGACGGTGTGCCGCTGGAAGGTTCCAGCAATACGCCGCCAACCGTGACCACCACCGCGCCACCGGCCGGTGTGCCGGCCGGTCCAGCACCGACGCCGGTTCCGGTCCCTGCGGCCAAACCGACACCGGCACCGACTCAGGTTGCCACGGCCAAGCCAGTGCCTGCTCCAGCCGCGCCAGTCGCCAAGCCTGCTCCAGCGCCGGCCAAGCCTGTAGCAGCGGCCAAACCGGCCGAGAAAGCCGCCGAGAAGCCGGTCACCGTCGCCAAAGCCGCTGGCGGCAGCTGGTACGCCGGCCAGGCGCCGGGCAACTACGTGGTGCAGATCCTCGGCACCAGCTCTGAAGCCGCCGCACAAAGCTTCGTCAAGGAGCAGGGCGGCGAGTACCGTTATTTCAAGAAAGTCCTCAACGGCAAGCCGCTCTACGTGATCACCTATGGCAGCTTTGCCAATCGTGATGCGGCCGTTTCTGCCATCAAGGCCTTGCCAGCGAAGGTTCAGGCTGGTAAACCTTGGCCTCGCACTGTCGCCAGCGTCCAACAGGAACTGGCAACAACTCGCTGAAGATTCGGCGGCCTTACCCAGGCCGCCTCTCCAAGCACCTCAAAATCTCTACAAGTGCGCGCCGTCTCTACAGACCGCGTGCCTTGTGGTGTCTGCGTCACAGTAGTCTTTGAGTCGTTGCGGTCAAAATTAAAAAAGTTTTGACTAGCACAGCAGATCGCTTTAAACCTTTCACAAATGCGACATGAATTTGCGACATTTCGTCGTCAAATTTGTGAGCCTCTGTGTCGCTGTGTACAATGACCACCCTTTTGCCCCCGCTAAGCCGGCGTACGTTCGGCGCGAGATGCAAGTGGTTGAATTGAAAAGAAATTTGCCTCGAAAAGAGGCAGCCTGGTGAGAAAGTGTCTATGAAAGCAGGTCTGTACCAACCAGATGAATTCAAGGATAACTGCGGTTTCGGCCTGATAGCCCATATGCAGGGCGAACCCAGTCATACCCTATTGCAAACGGCCATTGAGGCCCTGACCTGCATGACCCACCGCGGTGGGATTAATGCCGACGGCAAGACCGGTGACGGTTGCGGTCTGCTGATTCAAAAGCCTGACGCCTTCCTGCGCGCGATTGCCCAGGAAGCCTTCAGCGTCGAGCTGCCCAAGCAATATGCCGTGGGCATGGTCTTCTTCAACCAGGATCCGGCCAAGGCCGAAGCCGCTCGCGAGAACATGAACCGCGAGATCCTGGCCGAAGGCCTGCAACTGATCGGCTGGCGCAAAGTGCCCATCGACACCAGCGTCCTCGGCCGCCTCGCCCTTGAGCGCCTGCCGCAGATCGAGCAGGTGTACATCGGCGGCGAAGGCCTGAGCGATCAGGACATGGCGGTCAAGCTGTTCAGCGCACGTCGTCGTTCGTCCGTGGCCAACGCCGCTGACACCGACCACTACATCTGCAGCTTTTCCCACAAGACCATCATCTATAAAGGCCTGATGATGCCGGCCGACCTGGCCGCGTTCTATCCGGACCTGGGTGACCAGCGCCTGCAAACCGCAATCTGCGTGTTTCACCAGCGCTTCTCCACCAACACCCTGCCGAAATGGCCGCTGGCTCAGCCATTCCGCTTCCTCGCTCACAACGGCGAGATCAACACCATCACCGGTAACCGCAACTGGGCCCAGGCCCGTCGCACCAAGTTCAGCAACGATCTGATGGATCTGGAAGAACTCGGCCCGCTGGTGAACCGCGTTGGCTCCGACTCTTCGAGCATGGACAACATGCTCGAACTGATGGTCACCGGTGGCATCGACCTGTTCCGTGGCGTGCGGATGATCATTCCGCCTGCGTGGCAGAACGTCGAAACCATGGACCCGGATCTGCGTGCGTTCTACGAGTACAACTCGATGCACATGGAGCCGTGGGACGGCCCGGCCGGCGTGGTGATGACCGATGGTCGTTACGCGGTGTGCCTGCTCGACCGTAACGGTCTGCGCCCGGCGCGCTGGGTCACCACCACCAACGGTTTCATCACTGTCGCTTCGGAAATCGGCGTCTGGAACTACCAGCCGCAGGATGTCATCGCCAAGGGCCGTGTCGGTCCTGGGCAGATCCTCGCCGTGGACACCGAAACCGGTCAGATCCTCGACACCGACGCGATCGACAACCGTCTGAAATCCCGTCATCCGTACAAGCAATGGCTGCGCAAGAATGCCCTGCGCATTCAGGCGACCATGGAAGACAACGATCACGGTTCGGCTTTCTACGACGTCGATCAGCTCAAGCAATACATGAAGATGTATCAGGTCACGTTCGAAGAGCGCGATCAGGTACTGCGTCCGCTCGGCGAGCAAGGCTATGAGGCCGTTGGCTCGATGGGCGACGACACGCCGATGGCCGTGCTGTCCCAGCGCGTGCGCACGCCATATGACTATTTCCGTCAGCAGTTCGCGCAGGTGACCAACCCGCCGATCGACCCGCTGCGTGAAGCGATCGTGATGTCGCTGGAAATCTGCCTCGGTGCCGAGCGCAACATCTTCCAGGAATCGCCGGAACACGCTTCGCGCGTGATCCTCAGCTCGCCGGTCATTTCCCCGGCCAAGTGGCGTTCGCTGATGAACCTCGACCGCCCGGGTTTCGAGCGGCAGATCATCGACCTCAACTACGACGAAAGCGTCGGTCTCGAAGCGGCGATCCGCAACGTCGCCGATCAGGCTGAAGAAGCCGTGCGCGCCGGTCGTACCCAGATCGTTCTGAGCGACCGCCATATCGCGCCGGGCAAGCTGCCGATCCACGCCTCGATGGCCACCGGCGCGGTACACCACCGCCTGACCGAAAAAGGCCTGCGCTGCGATTCCAACATCCTGGTAGAAACCGCAACTGCCCGCGATCCGCATCACTTCGCGGTGTTGATCGGCTTCGGCGCCTCGGCGGTCTATCCGTTCCTGGCCTACGAAGTGCTGGGCGACCTGATCCGTACCGGTGAAGTGCTGGGCGACCTCTACGAGGTGTTCAAGAACTACCGCAAAGGCATCACCAAAGGCCTGCTGAAGATCCTGTCGAAGATGGGCATCTCGACCATTGCGTCCTATCGCGGTGCGCAGTTGTTCGAAGCCATTGGTCTGTCCGAAGAAGTTTGCGAGCTGAGCTTCCGTGGCGTGCCGAGCCGCATCAAGGGCGCGCGTTTCGTCGACATCGAAGCCGAGCAGAAAGCACTGGCCACCGAAGCCTGGAGTCCGCGCAAGCCGATCCAGCAGGGCGGCCTGCTGAAGTTCGTCCACGGTGGCGAATACCACGCGTACAACCCGGACGTGGTCAACACCCTGCAAGCCGCCGTGCAGCAGGGCGACTACGCCAAGTTCAAGGAATACACCTCGCTGGTGGACAACCGTCCGGTGTCGATGATCCGTGACCTGTTCAAGGTCAAGACCCTCGAGAAACCGCTGGACATCAGCGAAGTCGAGCCGCTGGAATCGGTGCTCAAGCGCTTCGACTCCGCCGGTATCTCGCTGGGCGCCCTGTCGCCGGAAGCTCACGAAGCCCTGGCCGAAGCCATGAACCGCCTGGGTGCGCGTTCCAACTCCGGCGAAGGCGGCGAAGACCCGGCACGTTACGGCACCATCAAGAGCTCGAAAATCAAGCAGGTTGCGACCGGTCGTTTCGGCGTGACCCCGGAATACCTGGTCAACGCCGAAGTGCTGCAGATCAAGGTCGCCCAGGGTGCCAAGCCGGGCGAGGGCGGGCAACTGCCGGGCGGTAAAGTGAACGGGCTGATCGCCAAACTGCGTTACGCAGTGCCGGGCGTGACCCTGATTTCGCCACCGCCGCACCACGACATCTATTCGATCGAAGACTTGTCGCAGCTGATTTTCGACCTGAAACAGGTCAACCCGAAGGCGCTGGTTTCGGTGAAGCTTGTGGCCGAAGCGGGCGTCGGCACCATCGCCGCCGGTGTGGCCAAGGCCTATGCGGACTTGATCACCATCTCCGGCTACGACGGTGGCACCGGTGCTTCGCCGCTGACCTCGATCAAATACGCTGGCGCACCGTGGGAACTCGGCCTGGCCGAAACCCACCAGACCCTGCGCGGCAACGACCTGCGCGGCAAGGTCCGGGTGCAGACCGACGGCGGCCTGAAAACCGGCCTCGACGTGATCAAGGCGGCCATCCTCGGCGCCGAAAGCTTCGGTTTCGGTACCGCGCCGATGATCGCGCTGGGCTGCAAATACCTGCGTATCTGCCACCTGAACAACTGCGCCACTGGCGTCGCGACTCAGAACGAGAAGCTGCGCAAGGATCACTACATCGGCACCGTCGACATGGTGGTGAACTTCTTCACCTACGTCGCCGAAGAAACCCGTGAGTGGCTGGCCAAGCTCGGCGTGCGTTCCCTCGAAGAGCTGATCGGCCGCACCGATCTGCTGGAAGTCCTCGAAGGCCAGACCGCCAAGCAGCATCACCTGGATCTGACCCCGCTGCTGGGCAGCGATCACATCCCGGCGGACAAGCCGCAGTTCTGTGGCGTCGAGCGCAACCCGCCATTCGACCAGGGCCTGCTGGCCGAGAAAATGGTCGAGATGGCGACGTCGGCGATCAACGACCTCAGCGGCGCCGAGTTCGAACTGGACATCTGCAACTGCGACCGTTCGATCGGCGCGCGGATCTCCGGCGAAATCGCCCGCAAGCATGGCAATCAGGGCATGGCCAAGGCGCCAGTCACCTTCCGCTTCAAGGGCACTGCGGGTCAGAGCTTCGGCGTGTGGAACGCCGGCGGTCTGAACATGTACCTGGAAGGCGACGCCAACGACTACGTCGGCAAAGGCATGACCGGCGGCAAACTGGTCATCGTGCCGCCGAAGGGCAGCGCTTATCAGACTCAGAACAGCGCCATCATCGGCAACACCTGCCTGTACGGCGCGACCGGCGGCAAGTTGTTCGCTGCCGGCACCGCAGGCGAGCGTTTCGCCGTGCGCAACTCCGGTGCCCACACGGTCGTGGAAGGCACTGGCGATCACTGCTGCGAGTACATGACCGGTGGTTTCGTCTGCGTCCTGGGCAAGACCGGTTACAACTTCGGCTCAGGCATGACCGGCGGTTTCGCCTACGTGCTCGACCAGGACAACACCTTCGTTGACCGGGTCAACCACGAACTGGTGGAAATCCAGCGGATCAGCGGCGAGGCGATGGAAGCCTATCGCAGCCACCTGCAGAACGTGCTGAACGAGTATGTCGCGGAAACCGACAGCGAGTGGGGTCGTGAACTCGCCGAGAACCTCGATGACTACCTGCGTCGTTTCTGGCTGGTCAAGCCGAAGGCTGCCAACCTGAAGTCGTTGCTTTCCAGCACCCGTGCCAACCCGCAGTGATATGCGCCTGAAGAGTTTGATGAGGTTTTAACAATGGCTGAACGTCTGAATAACGACTTCCAGTTCATCGACGTCGGGCGCAAAGATCCGAAGAAGAAACTGTTGCGTCAACGCAAGAAAGAGTTCGTGGAAATCTACGAACCGTTCAAACCCCAGCAGTCGGCCGACCAGGCCCACCGCTGCCTGGGTTGCGGCAACCCGTATTGCGAATGGAAGTGCCCGGTGCACAACTTCATTCCGAACTGGCTGAAACTGGTGGCCGAGGGCAACATCCTTCAGGCCGCCGAGCTGTCGCACCAGACCAACACCCTGCCGGAAGTCTGCGGCCGGGTGTGCCCGCAGGATCGTCTGTGCGAGGGTGCCTGCACCCTCAACGACGGCTTCGGCGCGGTGACCATCGGTTCGGTCGAGAAGTACATCACCGACACCGCGTTCGCCATGGGCTGGCGCCCGGACATGTCCAAGGTCAAACCGACCGGCAAGCGTGTCGCGATCATCGGTGCAGGCCCGGCGGGCCTCGGTTGTGCCGACGTGCTGGTGCGCGGCGGCGTGACTCCGGTGGTGTTCGACAAGAACCCGGAAATCGGCGGTCTGCTGACCTTCGGCATCCCCGAGTTCAAGCTTGAGAAGACCGTGCTGAGCAATCGTCGCGAAGTCTTCACCGGCATGGGCATCGAGTTCCGCCTCAACACCGAGGTCGGCAAGGACGTGACCATGGAGCAACTGCTCGCCGAATACGATGCCGTGTTCATGGGCATGGGCACCTACACCTACATGAAGGGCGGTTTTGCCGGTGAGGATCTGCCGGGCGTTTATGACGCGCTGGATTTCCTGATTGCCAACGTCAATCGCAATCTGGGCTTTGAAAAGTCGCCGGAAGATTTCGTCGACATGAAAGGCAAGAAGGTTGTGGTTCTGGGCGGTGGCGACACGGCGATGGACTGCAACCGCACGTCGATCCGCCAGGGCGCCAAGTCGGTGACCTGTGCTTATCGTCGTGACGAAGCGAACATGCCGGGCTCGCGCAAAGAGGTGAAGAACGCCAAGGAAGAAGGCGTGAAATTCCTCTACAACCGCCAGCCGATCGCCATCGTCGGCGAAGACAAGGTCGAAGGCGTGAAAGTGGTCGAGACCCGTCTCGGCGAGCCGGACGCCCGTGGCCGTCGCAGCCCAGAACCGATCCCGGGTTCCGAAGAGATCATCCCGGCCGACGCCGTGGTCATCGCATTCGGTTTCCGTCCGAGCCCGGCGCCGTGGTTCGAGCAGTTCGAGATCCAGACCGACAGCCAGGGCCGCGTCGTTGCGCCTGAGCAAGGTCAATACAAGCACCAGACCAGCAACCCGAAAATTTTCGCCGGTGGCGACATGGTGCGCGGTTCCGACCTGGTGGTGACGGCGATCTTCGAAGGTCGCAATGCGGCGGAAGGGATCCTGGATTACCTGGGCGTCTAAACCCGGTTCGAAACTGCACCGCAATACCTGTGGGAGCTGGCTTGCCAGCTCCCACATTGTTTTCAGGGTGTTGCTGAAATCCACGAAATCATTGCGACAAATTGACCCGATAGACAAAAGGCTGACCTGCAACCGTGCCTTTTGCGTCGCGCTCTGAGAAAATGCCCGCACTTTTTTTCCGGATGCCGACATGACTGCCCTGAAGAACGACCGTTTCCTCCGCGCCCTGCTCAAGCAACCCGTAGACGTCACCCCTGTGTGGATGATGCGCCAGGCCGGCCGCTACCTGCCGGAATACCGCGCCAGCCGCGCCCAGGCCGGTGATTTCATGAGCCTGTGCATGAATCCGGAATTCGCCTGCGAAGTCACGCTGCAACCTCTCGACCGCTATCCGCAACTGGACGCGGCGATCCTGTTCTCCGACATCCTCACCATTCCCGATGCCATGGGCCAGGGCCTGTACTTCGAGACCGGTGAAGGTCCGCGCTTCAAGAAAGTCGTCAGCACCCTGGCCGACATCGAAGCCCTGCCGATCCCGGATCCGCACAAAGACCTTGGGTACGTGATGGACGCGGTCAGCACCATCCGCCGCGAACTGAACGGCCGCGTGCCGCTGATCGGTTTCTCCGGCAGCCCATGGACCCTCGCCACTTACATGGTCGAAGGCGGCTCGTCGAAAGACTTCCGCAAGACCAAGGCGATGCTCTACGACAACCCGCAAGCCATGCACCTGTTGCTGGACAAGCTGGCGCAGTCGGTGACCTCGTACCTGAACGGCCAGATCCAGGCCGGTGCGCAAGCGGTGCAGATCTTCGATACCTGGGGCGGCAACCTGTCGGCGGCGGCGTATCAGGAATTCTCCCTGGCCTACATGAAGAAAATCGTCAGCGGCCTGATCCGCGAGCACGACGGTCGCAAGGTGCCGGTGATCCTGTTCACCAAGAACGGCGGCCTGTGGCTGGAAAGCATCGCCGACGCTGGCGCCGACGCACTGGGCCTGGACTGGACCTGCGACATCGGCAACGCCCGCGCCCGCGTTGGCGACAAGGTCGCACTGCAAGGCAACATGGACCCGACCGTGCTGTACGCCAAGCCGGAAGCGATCCGCACCGAAGTCGGGCGCATCCTCGCCAGCTACGGCAAGGGTAGCGGCCACGTGTTCAACCTCGGCCACGGCATCACGCCTGAAGTCGATCCGGAACACGCTGGCGCGTTCCTGCGCGCGGTGCACGAGTTGTCGGCGCAGTACCACGAGTGATCGTGCCTCAATAAAAAACGCCCGGCTTATGCCGGGCGTTTTTTTATGGGCGTGAATCAGGCTTTGACGCCGCCCAGCGGTGGCAACTTCGCCAGCTTCAACGCCACCAACAGCGCCACCAGCAACAATGCGCCAATGAACAGGCCTATCCCGTTCCATCCCGCCATGTGCCAGAACACTCCGCCCGCCGTCCCGGCGATGCTCGACCCGGCGTAATAGCTGAACAGGTACAACGACGACGCCTGGCCCTTGGCCTTGAGCGCCCGACGGCCGATCCAGCTGCTGGCCACCGAGTGTGCGGCGAAGAAGCCGAAGGTGAAGATCAGCATGCCGATGATCACCAGAGGCAGCGGTGTAAACATCGTCAGGGCGAGGCCGGCGAACATCAGGGCGATGGTTGCCCACAGGACTTTGCGGCGGCCCAGTTTGTCGGCCAGCGAGCCGATTTTCGCCGAACTGTAGATACCTGACAGATAGACCACCGACAACAACCCCACAAACACCTGATCCAGGTGATACGGCTCGGCCAGCAGGCGGTAGCCGATGTAGTTGAACAACGTGACGAACGCGCCCATCAGCACGAACGCCTCAAGGAACAGCAGCGGCAGGCCGGCATCGCGAAAGTGCATGGTGAAGCCGTCGAGCAGGCTGCGCGGATGCAGCGAGCGGGAGCGGAAGTTGCGCGACTCCGGCAGGATCTTCCAGAACACCGCTGCCGCAATCAGCGCGAGGCCGCCGATCACCAGCATCGCTGTGTGCCAGCTGACGAAGTCGATCAGTACGCCGGTGATCAAGCGCCCGCTCATCCCGCCAATCGCGTTGCCGCCGATGTACAGGCCCATCGCCAGACCGATGTGCTGCGGATGGATTTCCTCGCTGAGGTAAGTCATTGCAACCGCCGCCAGACCGCTCAACGACAACCCGATCAGCGCCCGCATGATCAGCACGCCGTGCCAGCTCGGCATCATCGAACTGGCGATGGTGCAAAGGGCTGCGGCAAACAGAGCGGCGACCATCACCGGTTTGCGCCCGACCCGATCGGAAATCGGCCCGGTGATCAGCAGACCGAAGGCCAACATGCCGGTGGCCACCGACAGGATCAGGCTGCTCTGCGCCGCGTTGATCGAATATTCCTGGGACAGCAGCGGCATCATCGGCTGCACGCAGTACAGCAGGGCAAACGTCGCGAAGCCGCCGCTGAACAGCGCGAGCACCGTGCGCATGAACGCGGGCGTGCCTTTCTCGATGTAGATCTCTTGCAGTTCGGTCAGCACATCGTCCGCCGCAGCGGGCGGGACTTCATGGGCCAGTGGAGCGACGGCGGTTTTCACATCAGACCTCGGAGGGCGCGGCAGGCAGGCAATGAAAAAATCATATAGCTGGCTAATGTTTCTATCCAATATATTGTTCGACCTGTTTGATAGCTTTAACGACCTAATGGGGCTTCCATGGAATTGCGTCACTTGCGCTACTTCATCGCCGTCGCCGAAGAACTGCACTTCGGCCGCGCCGCACAGGTGCTGGGCATCTCCCAGCCACCGCTGAGCCAGCAGATTCAGGCGCTGGAGCAGGAAGTCGGCGCACGGCTGTTCGAGCGTACCAATCGTCGGGTCGAGCTCAGCGAGGCCGGACGACTGTTTCTGGAAGAGGCGCGGTTGGTGCTTGCTCAGGTCGATAAAGCGGCGGACGTGGCGCGGCGCGCGCAATTGGGTGAGCTCGGCGAGTTGAAGATCGGCTTCACCTCGTCGGCGCCGTTCAACTCGACCATTCCCCAGGCGATTTTTTCCTTCCGTCAGCGCTTCCCGGCCGTGCACCTGAACCTGCGGGAGATGAGCAGCACCATGGTGGCCGACGCATTGGTGGACGAATCGATCGAGGTCGGCATCATGCGCCCCCTGGGCCTGCCGGATTCGCTGAGCGTGGTCGAACTGATGCGCGAGCCATTGGTGGCCGTGCTTAGTTCCAAACATCCGCTGGCGCAGGGCTCTGAAGAGGGGCTGTTCCTCTCGGCGCTGGCCCTAGAACCGTTCGTGTTCTTCCCGCGCAGCTACGGCAGCGGTTTGTATTCCCAATTGATCAGCCTGGCCCGTGACGCCGGTTTCAGCCCGCACTTTGCACAGGAAGCGGGGGAGGCGATGACGATCATCGGCCTGGTGGCGGCGGGCCTGGGCGTGTCGGTCATGCCGGCCTCGTATCAGCGGATGCGCATCGACGGCGTGGTCTATCGGCCGTTGCTCGATCCCGAAGCGGTGACGGCGGTGTGGCTGGTGCAGCGCAAGGATCAGAAATCGCCGATGGCCAAGGCGTTCGTCGAGCTGCTCACGCGCAAGGTCGAAGCCGGTTGATCAGGGCAGTCGCACCAGATCACCCTTCAACGCCACCCGCGTCACGAACACCCCGGCCCGACATTCGTAAGTGTTCAGATCCTTGCGCACATGCTGGTCGTAGTAGCTGACGATATTGGTCACCGCGTTGGCTCCGACGCGCTTGGCCTGGGCCTGCAGCGCAATCAGGTTCGACTGCAGAACCCACTCGCAGGAATCGTGATCGCTCTTGTTGAAACCGTTGGTCTTCAGATCGCTGACGACCCCGCGCTGCAACATCCGTTGAGTCCCCAGTGGTCCATTGCCGATCAGGTAAAACTTCACACTGCCATCCAGCCGCCCGGCGCGAATCGCATCCGACAGCACGGTTTCGAACGGCATGTACATCAGGTTGGTGGCATGGCTGGCACTGGGGAGCAGGCTGAAAAGGGCGGCGGCGATCAGGGCTTTCGCTTGCATGGTCATCTCCTTGACGTAACGCGCAGCAAATTACGGGTATGACGAGTGTAGACGCCGTATATCGGACAGAGAGAAGTCCATGTAGAGTGCGTGTAGCTCAACGGCTACACTTGCAGCCATGACTGAGATACTTCGAAGCTCCACATTCTCGAGCTGGCTTGTGAAGCTGGCTGATAGTCGCGCCAGGATGCGTATTCAGGTGCGAATTGATCGCATGGCTGATGGGAATTTCGGTGATGTCAAAGCCATTGGCGAAGGGATCAGCGAAGCCCGAATTGACTATGGCCCGGGATATCGGGTCTATTTCATGCAGCAAGGTCGTCAGCTGGTCATCCTCCTTTGTGGTGGAGACAAGAGCAGTCAATCTCGAGACATCAAGCAAGCCAGGCTCATAGCGGAATCCTGGCAGGAGCAAAACCCATGACCGAACAATTCACTCGTTGGGACTCAGCCGAGTACCTCAAGACAGAAGAGGACATGGCCAACTATCTGGACGCCTGTATGGAAGAGGCGGGTGACGACCCGGCTTTTATTGCCAAGGCACTTGGCACTATCGCTCGGGCGCGTGGCATGACGCAGGTTGCGCGCGATGCTGGGCTATCAAGGGAAAGTCTTTATCGCGCACTGTCAGGCGAGGTAAATCCTGAGTTTGGGACGATCCTCAAAGTCATGAAGGCGCTGGGGCTGAAGTTGCATGCCAGCACATGATCTGAACTGAAAAGGGCGCCGAAAGGCGCCCTTTGTCGTTTCCGGCGGTTACTGAACCGTCGCCAGATCACCCTTCAACGCAACGCCGGCCATGATCGCGCCCGCGTGGCACTCGTAGTTCTTCGCATCCTTGCGCTCGTTGCTCTTGTAGAAGCTGACGATGTTGGTCACGGCGTTGGCGCCGGCGTTTTTCGCGGCCTGGTGCAGGCTGATGATCGCCGATTGCACGACCCATTCGCAGGCCACTTCATCGGACTTGTTGAAGGCGTTGGTCTTCTTGTTGGTCACCGCGCCGCTGCTGACCACGGTGACTTTGCCGGCCGGGGCGTTGCCCGCCAGATAGAACTTCACGCTGCCGTCGATCTTGCCGGTGCGGGTTGCCTCGGCGACCGCCTTGTCGAACGGCAGGTACACCGCTGTGTCACGGGCCTGGCTGACGGCGGGCAAGGCGCAGAGCAGCAGGGTGGCGGCCGCGAGTTTGTTCAAACGCATGGAGGTCTCCTTGACCTGAATTAATTCGGTTGCGTCCAGCGGCGGAAGATCAGCGAGGTGTTGACCCCGCCAAACGCGAAGTTGTTGTTCATCACGTAGTCGTGGTGCATCTGGCGGAATTCGCCGCGCAGGTAATCGAGCTTGCCGCAGTGCGGGTCGACTTCGTCGAGGTTGAGCGTGTGCACGTACAAGTCGCGGTTGAGCATTTCGATGCTGAACCAGGACTCCAGCGCACCGCAGGCACCCAGGGTGTGGCCGAGGAAGCTCTTCTGCGAGCTGATCGGCATGCGCTCGCCGAACAGGCTGCTGGTGGCCAGGGTTTCGGCGATGTCGCCCTGCTCGGTGGCCGTGCCGTGACCGTTCACGTAACCGATGGCGTCAGGCGTCAGGCCCGCGTCTTCCAGTGCCAGCTCCATCGCACGACGCATGGTGACTTGCTCGGGACGAGTGGTGTGCTGGCCGTCGGCGTTGCTGCCGAAACCGACGATTTCGGCGTGAATGCGCGCACCGCGAGCCAGGGCGTGTTCCAGTTCTTCAAGCACCAGCATGCCGCCGCCTTCGCCGATCACCAGACCGTCGCGGCCCTTGTCATACGGACGTGGCGAAGTTTGCGGCGCATCGTTTTTCAAACTGGTGGCGTACAACGCGTCGAACACCATGGCTTCGGTCGGGCAGAGTTCTTCGGCGCCACCGGCGAGCATCAGCGGCAAACGACCGAATTTGATCGCCTCGTAGGCATAACCGACGCCCTGGCTGCCACTGGTGCAGGCGCTGGACGTCGGGATCAGGCGACCGGTGAGGCCGAAGAAGATGCTGATGTTCGCCGCCGTGGTGTGCGGCATCATCCGCACGTAGGAGTTGGCGTTGAGGCCTTCGGCCACCGAATTCAGCAGCATGTTGCCGAACGCCTTGATCTCGTCGGTGCTGCCGGTGGACGAGCCACAGGCCACGCCCATACGGCCGTCCTTGATCGATTCGTCGCCGAGCAGGCCGGCATCGGCCAAGGCTTTTTCAGCCGCGCCGACCGCCAGCCGCGAGACCCGGCCCATGCTGCGCAGTTGTTTGCGGGTCCAGTGCGCCGGCACCAGAAAATCGTCGATGGGCCCGGCCAGTCGGGTGTTGAGTTCGCTGAAACGATCCCACTCGTCCATCCGGCGGATACCGCTGCGGTTGGCGGCGAAGTTGCCGGCGATGGTGTCCCAGTCGCTGCCCAGCGAGGTGATGCCGGCCATGCCGGTGACGACAACGCGCTTCATCAGCACAAGCCTCCGTTGACTGCCAGCACCTGGCGGGTGATGTACGACGCTTCCGCCGACATCAGGAAATTCACCGCACCGGCCACTTCTTCCGGCGTGCCCATGCGTTGTGCCGGGATCATTTTCATCAGTTCTTCCACCGGCACGTTTTCATCGAGCATGGCCGTATCGATCAGGCCGGGAGCAACACAGTTCACCGTGATTTTGCGCTTGGCCAGTTCGATCGCCAACGCCTTTGCGGCACCGATCACACCCGCTTTCGAGGCGCTGTAGTTGACCTGGCCACGGTTGCCGATCAGCCCCGAGACCGAGGTGATACAAACGATGCGACCGGCGGCGCGGCGGCGGATCATCGGCATCATCACCGGGTGCAGGACGTTGTAGAAGCCGTCGAGGTTGGTGCGCAGCACCACGTCCCAGTCGTCATCGCTGAGGGCCGGAAACGCGCCATCGCGGGTCAGCCCGGCATTGAGCACCACGCCGTAATAGGCGCCGTGGGCTTCGACATCGGCTTCGAGGATGGCTTTGCAGGTTTCGCGGTCGGCGACGTCGAATTGCAGGATGCGCGCATGGCGACCGAGCGCTTCGACTTCGGATTTCACCGCTTGCGCCTCGGCCACGCCGCTGCGGCAATGCAGGACGATATCGTGGCCAGCCTGGGCCAGACGCAGGGCAATCGCGCGGCCGATACCGCGACTGGAGCCGGTGACCAGTACGAATTCAGTCATCGTTCGACTCCTTCAATTGTTCAAGATATTGCGCCGCGTGCGGCGGGCGGAACACGTTCAGCCGGGCGCTGGCTTCGATGCCGGGCGCATTGATGTGGCATTCGAACACGCCCATGCCGTTGTCGTCTTCCAGCGAGCGGATGCCATGGATAGTCAGTTCACAACCGACCGGAAACGCCTCGACATTGCATTCGAACTTGCGGGTGCCGAGCAGAAAGCCCAGCTCCACCGCATTGCCCTTCTGCCGTGCATGGCAGCCAGCGAATGCAGCGACGCTCTGTGCCATCAACTCGACGCCGACCCACGCCGGCAGGCTGCCGTCGGGCAGGTTGAACAAACCATCGGGTTTGACCGTCAGGGTGGTGTGGATCTGCTCGTCGTCGAAGCTGAGGATCCGGTCGATCAGAATCATGTCGCCAGCGTGGGGCAGCAGTTCGGCGAGCGGCCAGTCATTCATGGGGCGTCTCCGATAATCAGGCTGACGTTATTGCCACCGAAGGCAAACGAGTTGCTCATCAGGTAGCGGGGTGCAATGGACGCCAGGCGCTCGCTCGCGGTCACCCACTTCAGCGCTGGCAGGTCCGGATCGGCCTGGCCGTCCCAGACGTGCGGCGGCAAGGCGTGGTCGGGGTTGTCGGCGCTCAGGCTCAGCCAGCAGAACGCGGCTTCCAGTGCGCCGGCAGCACCGAGGGTGTGGCCGGTCATCGGCTTGGTCGAGGAACAGGCCACGCCCTGCGGGAACAGGGTGGAAACGGCCAGGCTTTCCATCGCGTCGTTGTGCTGGGTGGCGGTGCCGTGCAGGTTCAGATAACTGATTTGCGTGGCTTGCAGCTGCGCGCGGTCCAGCGCCTGTTGCATGGCTTGCAACGCGCCACGGCCGGACGGCTCCGGCGCGGAAATATGGTGCGCATCGGAGCTGGCGCCAGCGCCCAGCAGGGCAATGGCCGGGCCGTCGCCGCGCTGTTTGCTCATCACGAACAGCACTGCGGCCTCGCCGATGTTGATGCCGTTGCGGTTGGCCGAGAACGGGTTGCAGCGCTCCCCGGACACCGCTTCCAGCGACGAGAAACCGTTGAGGGTCAGTTTGCACAGGCTGTCGACACCGCCGCACAGCACCGCGTCGCACAGCCCCAGATCCAGCAGACGCCGGGCGCTCATCAAGGCCCGGGCGCTGGAGGTGCACGCGGTGGAAATCACGTAGGTCGGGCCGCTCAGTTGCAGCCAGTCGGCGAGGAACGTCGCCGGGGCGCCGAGTTCCTGTTGCCGATAGTCGTAATCGGCCGGGAACTGTTGTTCGCGAATGTAATGCGCCAGACCCTGGCTGGCCTCGTCGATGCCCGAAGTGCTGGTGCCGAGCACCACGCTGACGCGGTCGGGGCCATAGGTCTGAATGGCGGCGTCGATGTCGTCGCGAATCTGCAACGCGGCTTCCAGCAGCAACTGATTGTTGCGGCTCTTGTGCGCCGCCATCTGCGGCGGAACAGGCGCCAGGTCACCGTGCACTGCGGCCACCGGCAACTCGCGTTCCGGCACCCAGCCCGACTCGTGGCGCATGCCCGAGCAATCGCCGGCGAACAGGTTGCGTGCGATCTGTTGCTTGTCACGGCCCAGGGCGCAGATCACGCCGAGGGCGTTGAGGTAGGCGGTCATGGCGTCGATTCACCTAAAGGAGAAACCCGATACTGCGGGCCTTGGGGCAGGTTCAATTCGAAGCTCAACGGTTGTGCGTAACGGATGTCCCAACGCGCCGGCAAGGAACGTTGCCCGCCGTGTTGCTGCGCGGTGGGGTAATTGCGCGACAGTTCGCCGGACGGTGTCAGGGCGAACAGTAGCGCGGCGAACAACTCCCGGGCTTCCGGATTCGGCGGCAGCAGGCCGTCAGCCTGCCAGCGTCCGTCGATCAGTTGCTGACGGGCCTGGGGGATGCCCAGCGGATCCATCATCGACCAGCGAATGCCCGGGCCCTCGCGCTGGATCACCAGCAACCAGTCCTGACGCTGTTCGGCTTGCTGGCGCTCGATGTGCAATTGCAGCGGCAAGGGCAGCGTAGGGTTATCCACAGGCAGCGGCGCCTGGCTGGCGCAAGCGGTCAGCAGCAGGACGCAGGCGAGCAGCAGAACACGCAGCATCAGACGGTCTCTTCCAGCGGTTTGCGCGCCACGACGTTGACCAGGGTTTCTTCACGCTGGCCAAACGGCTTCGGTTTGCGCAGGCCAAAACGTTCCAGCAGACCAAAATCCTTTGAGCGGCTCCACCACAGGTACGGGTAGGAAACATTCCGCTCGGCGAACTCGAATCCCTGCTGGCGAATCATCTCCAGATACTGCGCCGCACTCTTTTGCACGTGCATCGGATGGCGGAACAACCAACGGATGACCCATGTATCAATGTAAGCCTCGGTGGACTCGGCGAACAGCAGATAACCGCCCGGCTTGAGCACCCGGTAGAACTCGGCCAGGGCTTTTTCCTGCTCCACCAGATGGTGGAAGGTCTGGTGACAGAACAGCAGATCGACGCTCGCATCCGGGACATTCAGTGTCGCGCAGTCGCTGCCGATCAGCTCGACGGCGAAGCCCTGGCGCGCCGCTTCCTCAGCGCTCAATTCCAGGCTGTGCGGGTCGGCATCGACGCCGATCAAACGCTGTGGCGCGAAGGTCTGGCGCAGATGGCCGAAGGATTTGCCCTGGCCGCAGCCTGCATCCAGCAGCACCGGGTTGGCCGGCAGCGGTTCGCTGAACAAGCCGCGCAAATCATTGATCGCCACGCGCAGCACATGGTGCTGCCAGGTGTGGCTGCGCAGGAACCAGAAGCCGAAACGGGTTTCCTCGACGTAGCTGTCGCTCAAGTAATTCATGTGTCGTCCCTTGCACAGAGTTCGGAAATCGTCTTCAGCCGGCGGCGCGCTTCGCTGACGAACGGGTTGCGTTCGTCCCAGGCGTAGCCGGCGAGGATCGAGCAGATCATGCGACGGATTTCGGGGGAGCCTTGCTCGTGGAAAATCACGTCCTGGAAGGTGCCGGCGTACCAGCCCTCGACATAGCAGCGGAAGGTATCGACGCCGCGCTTGAGCGGTTCGGCGAACTCGCTTTGCCAATCCACGGTTTCGCCCTGCAACTGCCGGTGCAGCACGCCGGCGGCCATGCTTGCCGAGCGCATGGCGATGGTCACGCCCGAGGAGAACACCGGGTCGAGAAACTCCGCCGCGTTGCCCAGCAGGGCAAAACCCGGGCCGTGCAGGGTTTTGACGTTGGCCGCATAACCGCCGAGGGTACGCGCCGGGGTATCCCACACGGCGTTGTTCAGAACCTTGGCCAGGCTCGGGGTTTCGGCGATGAAACCGCGCAGGCAGGCGTCGAGGTCGGCATCGCGCCCTGCGAAATGTTCGGCTGCCGCGACCACGCCGATCGAGCAGCGACCGTTGCTGAACGGGATCGTCCAGAACCAGATGTCGCGGTGCTGCGGATGAGTGGTGATGAGGATTTTTTCGCGGTCGAAGGCCGGGTGGTCGATGTGATCTTCGACGTGGGTGAACACGGCCTGGCGCACCGGGAAATTCGATGGAGCTTCCAGATCCAGCAGGCGTGACAGCACGCGGCCGTAGCCGCTGGCATCGAGGACGAAACCGGCCTCGACACGGTACTCGCTGCCGTCTTCGCGACGCACATCGAGTTGTGGATGCGGACGCTCGAAGTCGACGCTGACAATGGCGTCGCCATAACGGATTTCCACGCCTTGCAACGCCGCTTGATCGGCCAGCAGTTTGTCGAAGTCGGCGCGTTGTACCTGGAAGGTAGTCGGTTTGCCGCCGCTGAACGTATCGCCGAAATCAAACGCGCTGTAGCGCTCGCCCCAGGCGAATGCCGCGCCGGTCTTGCGCTGGAATCCGGCCGCGTTCACCGCTTCGAGCATCCCCGCTTCTTCGACGAAATCCAGGCAATGGCTGAGCAGGCTTTCGCCGATGGAAAACCGCGGGAAATGCTGGCGCTCGATGACCAGCACGTCGTGGCCCTTGCGCTTGAGCAACGCGGCGGCAATGGCGCCGGAGGGGCCGGCGCCGATGATCACGACCTGACGGGATTCCATTTCAACGATTGGCACGCGAGCTCCTGGGTACGGCAATAGGGTTCAGTGACGCCCGGTGCAGGCCGATGAAGGCCGGCAGCAGCGTCGCGATCAGGCCCATCAGCATCAGCGCAAAGTACAGCGCCGGGCTGATGAGTTGTTGTTGCAACAGCAAGTTGAGAAAGACGATTTCGCTCAAGCCGCGAATGTTCAGCAGCACGCTTTCGCGCCAGCGGCTGGCGCCTTCGAACGATGCGCCGGCCCAGCCGAGGCCCAACCAGTTGCCCAGCAGTTTGCTGGCAATCGGCAACAGCAGCAGCGCCATCCATTGCACAGCGCCGAGGCTGGCGAGGGCGCTGTGCACATCGATCTGCACGATGCCGAAGGTGAGGATCAGCGGAATCGCAATCCACGTCTGCAAACGGTTCATCCAGCGTGCCGGCAGAGGCAGCACCAACGGCACCTTCAGCGCGGCCATGCACAGCAGATAGCCGATGCCGAAAATCAGCGCATTGAGCTTGTAGTGTTCGGCCAGCACCAACAGCGCAAAGAAACCCAGACTGTAAGTCAGTGGCCGGCGGATGCCGAACACACGCAACAGCAATGGCACGCAGGCCAGCCCCAGCGGCAGCAACAGGCTGCTCAGGTGCAGACTGCCCTGGGCGAGGCCGAACAGGGTCCAGCAAGTCAGGTCGATCAGGATCGCAGTCTGCACCAGACGCCGGGTGGCGGCGGGCGGATAGTCGATATGGCGCAGGTACAGGTACAGCACCGGGATCGCGGTGATGGCGAACACCAGACCGATGGCCAGCGAGTTGATCCACGGTTGCGCCGGCAGCAGCCAGTACGCCGTCGCCAACCCGCAGGCGAACGGCACGGCAAAACTCGGCAGGGCAATTTTCACGCTCTGACGATCCAGGTGCAGGTCGATCACGTCGCTGAGAATGTGCCCGAGCAACAGCGCAAAACTCAGGCTGTAGAGGTTCTTCAGCCAGGCCGGCGCGATCAGTTCGGCACCGCTGAGCTGCCAGCCCGGTTCGATCCAGACGTACATCAACAGCGGCAGCACGAAACTGGCCAGCAGCAACTGGCTGACGATCGGAATCAATCCGAAATATCGACCGACACGGGTGGCCACGGCGAACAACGCCAGGGCCATGACCCAGAAGGCAGCGACCATCATGCTGCCGGCTCCGCGACTGTCGCAGCGTGAGCATGACGCCCGGCCCACGGCGCCAGCATGAAACTGAAGGCCAGCCCGAGGCTCACCGACAACCCGAAGTTGCTCACCGCCGGCGTACTCGACACTGCCAGCAGGCCGAACGACAGCCAGGTCGTCAGCGCCGCCAGCAAAGTGCCAAGCAGGCTGACCGCCGCGCCGCCGACCTGCTCGCGCATGAGAATCGCGTAATCGACACTGATCGCCGTCACCAGCAACAGACCGAACAGGCTGAACAGGGTCAACGGCTGACCGAGCCAGCCGAGGCTGGCCAGGCTGCACAGCGCCGCGAGCAGTGGCAGGGAAACGATGCGCAACGCGCCACCGAGACCGAACGGCAGGATCAGCACCAGCACGATCAGCACGCAGGAGGCGAGTTTCAGTTCGGCGGCGCTGATCTGGGTTTCGGCAAACACCCGGTTCAGGTCACCGAGGCGATCCACCAGTTCCACGCCGGGCAAATCCAGTGCCTGTACCCGCAGCAGCGCCGGGTTGTTCAGGCCTTGCAGGCTGACCATCGCCGCCACGCCTTCTTCGGTTGGACCGAGCCACAAGGTGCGGTAGGGCTCGCCGAGCGGGCCGACGAGTGCGGCGTCGATGTCTTCAGCGGGCAGGGCCTGCAATTGCATCAGTTCGGTTTGCAGGGCTGCCAGCGGTACGCCGACTTCAAGCAGCGGCTGCCAGAATTGCGGCAACTTGTTCAGCGCTTCGCGAACCTGCTGTTGCTGGCTCGGCGGGCTGACCAATTGGTTGAGGGCCAGATAACCCTGCAACTTGTCGAGGTTGACCAGTTGATCCAGTCGTTCGCTGAGGGCCGCCTGGCGCTCCAGCAGTTGCTCCTGGTTTTCTGCGCGCACAAGGAAGAACTGGCTGGTCGGCTGATAACCGGTGATGCGGGCGATGGTCTGCGCCTCATCGGTCAGGTGCTGCGGCGCGCCGACCCATTGGCGGATATCGTTTTTGCTTTGCAGTTGCACCAGGCCGCCGGCGCAGAACGCGATCAGCAGTGCCGCCAGAATCGGTGTGCGCACGTGTTCCAGCAGCGTTTCCCGAAGACTGACCATGCGCTCGGCCAGACGCAGCGGCCACTGCGCCGGGCGCAACTCGACGTTGCTCAACAGCGCCGGCAGCAGGCACACCGCGGACAGGTAAGCGCCGAGCAGGCCAGCAGCGGAGAACACGGCGATCTGGGTCAGGGCCGGGAACGGTGTCCAGGCCAGCGCCAGATAGCCGATGGCGCTGGTGATCAGGCTCAGGGTCAGGCCCGACACGGTCAGGCGCAAGGCCGGCCAGCTGCGCCACGGTTTGAGGCTCCAGCTCTTGGACAGATAGTGCAGCGGGTAATCCACTGCCACGCCGATCAGGCTCGAACCGAGCACCAGCGTCATGACATGCAGGTGCCCGAACAACGCCACGCAAGCCACCGCGCCGAACAGCATGCCCACCAGCACCGGAATGAACGCCAGCAAGACTCGCCAGCGGCGGAAGGCGAGTAGCAGCAACAAAAGAATGCCGAGGGTGGCGCCGCCGCCGACCCAGGAAATTTCCCGGGTCGCTTGTTGCTGACCATTGGCCGCGTAGAGCAATCCGCTGGCGGCCAGCAGTTGCACATCGGATTTCGCCGCTTGCTCGCGGCTGTGTTGCAGCAGCGCGGCGACTTGCAGCGGCAGGTTCATGTCGAAGGCGTTGCCGGTGGTGCGCGCGCGCAACAGTACCCAGCTCTTGCCGTCGGCATCGGCAATCAGCGCGCCGCTGCCGATGTCCAGTTGTACCGCGCCGTGCTGCGGCTGGTTGTTCTGGATGCGTCCGGTCAGGCCCAGCCAGTCGTCCTGGCTCGGCACCAGACTGAAACCGGTGAACGGATCGAACAGCGCCTGCACCCGTTGCTGGATGAAGGCGTCCGGGTGTTCGATCAGCAACTGTCGATCATCGGCCGAGAGCATCGCCAGTCGCCCTTGCAGCAATTGCGTGCGCAATGCGGGCAGATCGGCCTGCAGGTTCCACTGCACTTTTTCGAACAGTCCGCTGGCCTGCCATTGCTCGCCCAAAGTCTGGGCCATGGCCACGGCTTGCTGGCGATCGGTGTGCCCGACCAGCACCAGCATTTCCCGATTGAGCGGTTCCTGCATGCGTTGTTCGGCGCGCTGTTCGACGGCGTCCGGGTGGGTGCCGGGCACCAGCTCCATCAGGTTCGCCGACAGCGGTGCGCCGTTGCGCCACTGCCAGGCGCCCAGTGCGACGACGGCCAGCAGCAGGATCAGGAACAGCCAGGGCAGCCTGCGTTCACTCGGCAAAGTCATGTTGCTCCGCGTCGCTCAACGGTTGGCCGGCGGTACTGTCCTGCATGCGCAGCACAGTGCTGTCGCCCTGGGTTTCCAGCAGTTCGATGGTACTCACCAGTGTGCCGCCGGTGATGTTGATCTGGTTGAACACTTGCTTGAGCAGCACCGAACGCGGGGTGAGCGTCAGTTGCCATTTCTGCGCGTCGCCGTTCAGGGCCAGTTCGAAATCCCGTTGCAGACCGCTGCTGTCGCCTTGCAGGACGGCAAGGAACAGACGGTTCTGTTCGGCACCGGCGCTCTTGCCGGGCAACAGTTGCCAACCGTTGAGGTCACGACGGGCAATGCCTTTGGCGCTGATGCGGTAGTCCTGCTGCAGCGGGGTCTTCAGCAGCCAGAGCAGGCCGTGGTTTTTGGCGAGGACAAAGCTGCCCTTGCTGATCAGCGGCTGTGGCAGGGCGCGCAGGTGCTTTTCCTGGATGAACTGGCCGTGGATCACGTCCGGTTTCGCCAGTTGATCGCTCAACTGTTGCAGGTCGAAGGCGTTGGCCAGCGTCGACAGACCCAGCAGCGCCAAGGCTCCGAGGGATTTCACAAACACATTCATCGCAGCATCCTTTCCACGGCAT
Organism: Pseudomonas sp. GW821-FHT09E04; assembly: GCF_059416185.1. Taxonomy (NCBI): domain Bacteria; kingdom Pseudomonadati; phylum Pseudomonadota; class Gammaproteobacteria; order Pseudomonadales; family Pseudomonadaceae; genus Pseudomonas; species Pseudomonas sp. GW821-FHT09E04. Next base: position 306,001 of record NZ_JBWKOR010000005.1, on the reverse strand, counting down.
CGGTGAAGACTTTCGGCGACGCCAGTTGCATCTCGCGGCTGCTCACCTCGACGGCGACCTGCACCGAACTTGCACGGGTCAGGCGTTCGCCGGTCTGGGCGTCGGTGATCAGGTAGTGAATCTTCAGGCGGTTTTCCCATTCCACCAGGCTGGCGCGCACGTTCAGCCGCTGACCGAACACCGCGCCGCGCACGTAGCGCAATTGCAGGTCGATCACCGGCCAGGCGTAGCCCGAGTCGACCATCTGGTTGTAGTTGTGGCCGATCTTGTCGAGCAACGCGCAGCGCGCCACTTCCAGGTATTTCACGTAATGGCCGTGCCAGACGACGTGCATGGTGTCGACGTCAAAGAACGGCACGAGGATTTCCGTATCGGCGTGAAGCACTCCGGCGCTACGCATGCAGCCTCCAGTGTTGCTCGGCGATGCGTTGCAGGCACAGGCGCAGTTCGCCTTCCAGAGCGCGGTCTTCGATCACCGGCGGGAAGTCCTGGGCCAGTTGCTCGTGCATGGCGGCCAGCGACGGCGGCAGTGGTCGCGCGTCCTCATCACGGCTGCGCAGCCACACGCCCTGATTGGCCGCGAGCAGCGTGGCGGCGGCGACCTGTTCGGTCAGCTCCAGCACGCGAATGGCGTCGCGGGCGGCGATGGTGCCCATGCTCACCTTGTCCTGGTTGTGGCATTCGGTGGAGCGCGAGAAGACGCTGGCCGGCATGGTGTTTTTCAAGGCTTCGGCAGTCCAGGCGCTGGCGCCGATCTGCACAGCCTTGAAGCCGTGGTTGAGCATCGCCCGATCCGCGCTGGCGCCGGACAGGTTGCTCGGCAAACCGTGGTTGTAACGCTCGTCCACCAGCAGCGCGAGTTGTCGGTCGAGCAGGTCGGCGACGTTGGCCACGAGGTTTTTCAGGCTGTCCATGGCGAAGGCGATATGCCCGCCATAGAAATGCCCGCCGTGCAGCACGCGCTCGGCTTCGGCGTCGATGATCGGGTTGTCGTTGGCGCTGTTGAGTTCGGTCTCGATGAACGAACGCAGCCAGTTCAGGCTGTCGGCCAATACGCCGAGCACGTGCGGAGCGCAGCGCAGCGAGTAGCGATCCTGCAAGCGGTGCAGCGGCGCGGTCGGCGCGTCGATCGCCAGATCCTTGCGCAGCCACGCGGCAACTTGCATCTGACCCGGATGCGGCTTGGCGGCGAACAGGCGCTCGTCGAAGTGCTCCGGATTGCCTTGCAGCGCCACCACGTTCAACGCGGTGATGCGGGTGGCCAGTTGCAGCAGGTAATCGGCGCGGGCGTAGGCCAGGCAGGCGAGGCCGGTCATCACGGCGGTGCCGTTCATCAGTGCCAGCGCTTCTTTCGGGCGCAGCACCAGCGGCGTCCAGCCGAGTTCGCGATGCACATCGGCGGACTGGCGGCGTTCGCCAAGGAACATCACTTCGCGCTCGCCGGACAGGGTCGCGGCGACGTAGGACAGCGGCGTCAGATCGCCGCTGGCACCCACCGAACCTTCTTCGGGGATCAGCGGCAGGATGTCGTGTTCGAGGAAGGCATGCAGACGTTCCAGCAGCTCGATGCGCACCCCGGACACGCCGTGGCACAGCGACTGCAAACGCGCCGCCAGCACCGCGCGGGTGGCCTGGGCGTCGAGCAGTTTGCCCAGTCCGCAACCGTGGAAGGTGTAGAGATGACGCGGCAGCGCCTCGACGTGATGCAGCGGCACCGCGACCACGCAGGAGTCGCCGTAACCGGTGGTCACGCCGTAGATCACGCCTTCCTTGTCCAGCAGCGAATCGAGGAACCGCGCGCCTTTGGCGATGCGTTCGCGGTAGTCGGCGTCGCTCTGCAACTGCACGGGTGCCTGACGGTTGGCCAGGGCCAGCACGTCTTCGATGCGCAAAGGGCGTTCGCCGAAGGTTACCGGCTCATGGGTTGGCGTCGTCATCGGTCTTCCAGAAAGGGTAAAAGTTGAACCATTGCTTGGGGGCTTCGAGGCAATAGTGACTCAGGCGTTCGGCATAGCGGGTCGCCCACTGATGAATGACCTGTTCGCGATCGCGGCGTGTCCACGTCACCGCATCGGCGAACGGTTCGAGGGTCAGGCGATAGTGTCCGTCAGGTTGCTTGAGGCACATCAGCAGATTGACTGGGCATTTCAGCAAGCCGGCCAGCAGCCACGGGCCTTGCGGAAATCGCGCCGGATGGCCGAGGAAGTCCACGGTTACGCTGCGCCCGCCGTGCAGCGGTACACGGTCGCCGGCAATCGCCAGCCATTCGCCGCGTTCCAGGCGTTCGTGCAGTTGCAGCATGATCACCGGGTCCAGCTCGCTGACCTGGATCAGTCGCAGATTGGTCGCCCCGGCCTCGCCCAGCAAGCGATTGAATTGTTCGGCGTGCTTGGTGTGCACCAGAACGTTCATGGTGACCTTTTCGCCGATCTCCGCCAGCGCCCGGCACACTTCGAGGTTGCCCAGATGCGCGCCCACCAGCATTTGCCCGCGACTGCCGCGCAACTGATCGCGCAACAGCGCCGGGTCGATGATTTCGATCTGCTCGATGCGCAGCTTGCGGTTCCACACGTCGAGCTTGTCGAGGAGCGAATCGGCGAACGCCATGAACTGGCCGAACACCCGCCACAGGCTTGGGCGCAATTCGTGGCGGCCGCTCCAGTCGGCGAGGCGTTGCTGATACTGCCAGGCACTGCGCCGGGCTGTGCGGCCGAACAGGAAAAAGTACAGGACGATGCCGTACAGCAACGGGCTCAGCAGGCGTCGGCCAAGAACCTTGGCGGCGAACGCGGTGAATTTCATCAGCAGAAAGCTGCCGCGCTCTTCGCGGTCGGCCCAGTGCTTCTTGTCGGTCTCGACCGTCATGCGCGCCACCGTCGCCAGAGGATCGCGGGCGAGCGCAGCAACATGCCGAAGAACAGGCGCGTGTGCATGCTCGAAATCAACACGTTGTCGTGGAACATCCGAAAGTGCGACACGCCGTCCAGCGGGTAGTGCACGCTGGTTTGCAGCCAGCGCATCGGCTGGTTGCGCCATGACAGGCGCACGAGGATGTCCGAGTCGAAATCCATGCGCTTGCCGATCCGTGCCGAGTCGATCAGTGCCAGTGTCGGCTCCAGCGGATAGACACGGAAACCACACATCGAATCGCGGATCTGCAGCGACAGGCTGTTGATCCACACCATCACGTGCGTGAGGTAACGGGCGTACAGGCGCCCCTTGGGCACGCTGGCGTCGTAGAGCGGATAACCGCAGATCAGCGCACGCGGATGGGCGCGGGATTCTTCGACGAAGCGGCTGACGTCCTGCAAGTCGTGCTGACCGTCGGCATCGACCTGCAAGGCATGAGTGAAACCCAGTCGCGCGGCTTCACGCAGTCCGGTCATCACCGCACCGCCCTTGCCCTGATTGGTGGTGAGTCGCACCAGATACACCCGCTCGCGTTCGGCCAGAACATCCAGCACGGCTGCGCAGGATTTGCTGCTGGCGTCGTCCACCAGAATGCACGGCAAGCCTTGGGCGAGCAGGGCCTCGACCACCGTGGTGATCGCGGTTTCGTGGTTGTAGACCGGGATGACCGCGCAAGGGTTATGCATCGCCAGCCCCCAGCAGAATCCGGCCGCTGGAGCAGGTCGCGGTGTCGTTGCGATAGGCGAAATACAGCTTGCCGCGTTCGGCGTCGAAGCGCAGGTGCAACTGGATTTCATCGCCGGGGCGCACCAGCTGCTGGAACTTCAGCACTTCCATGCCGGCGAATGCACCGGACAGGTTCAACAGGTGCCGACCGAGGTTCAACGCCCATTCGACCTGCACCACACCGGGCAATACCGGGGCCTTGGGGAAGTGACCGCTGAAGTAGGCAAGATCCGGCGGCACGCTCAGTTGCAGGCTCCATTCGCCCTCGGTTTCGGTCTGCTCCAGAACTTCCGGTGCCTTCGGACGCGGTGCCAGCAGCAAGGCTTCGACGTCAGCCTGAGGCAACTTGCCTTGAGTGTTCAGCGGCAGTTGTCGCAGCAAGCGCCAGCGCCGAGGCAGGGCGAGGGCTTCGCAATGCTCGCCGAGGTGACGGCGCAGGGTTTCGGTGAGGCTGCGCCGGCCGTGTTCGCGCAGGGCAAACAGACCGGATTCGCTGAGCACCAGCAAGGCACCGAGAGACGCACGGTTTTCCTGCACCACACCGAGTCGCGCTTCGGCGACCCAGTCGTGGGCGACCAAGGCCTGTTCCAGCATTGGCAGGGAGATACGCTTTTCTTCCAGTTTGACGATCCGGTCCAGCCGCCCGAGCAGTTCGAAACGACCATCGGCCTCGATGCGCGCGGCATCGGCGGTGTGTTCGACATGTCCTGAGGGCAAATACGGTGAGGCGATCAGCAACGCGCCGTCGCCGTCCTGGCTCAGCTCGACCCCGGTGAACGGCTGCCACAGCGACTCGCCCTGACGCCAGGCGATACCGCCGGTCTCCGAGCTGCCGAGGATTTCCGTCGGCCACTGTTGCAAACGCTGGTGCAGGCTTTGCGCGGCATCCGCCGGCAACGCACCACCGGAGGAAAACACCCGACGCACGGCGCTCAGGGCCGGCCAGTCGAGGTTGTCGCCCATGCGCTTGAGCAACGCCGGGCTGGCGACCCAGGCGAAGGCCGGGTGCTCGCGACTGGCGCGCTGCATGTCTTCGGGAAAGGCCAGTTGCTTGCGCAGAAACGGGCGTCCGGCACACAGCGGCCACAGCACACGGAACAGCAGACCGTAAATGTGTTGGGTGGCGACGCTGCCGATGATGCAGGCCTCACCGAGATCCGCGCCCCACAGTTGCTCGAGGGCTTCGACTTCGTTGGCCAGTTGCCGCAGGGATTTGTCGATGCGCTTGGGTTCGCCGCTGGAGCCGGAGGTGCACAGGCTCAGGCGGCACTGGTCGAGATCTAGTTCGGCGCCGGTCAGTGCGGTGTGCTGCCAATCGCTCAGGTGCGCGTCGTCCGCGTGATCGGTCAGCCACAGGTCGACTTCATGCGACCAGCGCTGGCGGGTCTGTGCTTGCAGATCCGAAGGCAGCAATACGCTGACGCCGGCGCGCCAGGCACCGAGCAGGGCGACGGCCAGTTCTGCGGCATCTTCCAGGTGCACGGCCATTCGCTGCACACCTTTGGCTTGCAGGCCCGCAGCCAGGCTCAGGGCCTGTTCGCGCAGGTGTGCGTGATCGAGTGCCGGCGCGACGGTGATGGCGCGCTGCGGCAGATCCTTGAGCAACAGTTGCTCAAGTTTTATCCAGTTCATGGGCGACCTCTTACCCGTTGTCGTATCAGCCATTCAATGGCAAACATCAGGCCGATCAATCCGTAGGAGATCAGGCCGGTGTACAACATCCACCAGTGCAGCGGCGCCCAAAGGGTCAGCAGGGCCGCGCACAAGCCGTTACAGAAAAAGAACACGCTCCAGGCCACGGTGACCTGGCGGGTGTAGCGGATCGCTTCGGGTGGCAGCTGCGGTTCACGCAAGCGCGCCAGGCGCTCGACCATCGGCGGGCCGTATTTCAGGCTCAGGCTGAACAGCATCAACATGAAGCCGCTGATCAGCACCGGGTACCAGCGCAGTAACAGCGGGCTGTCGAACAGCGCCAGCAGCAGGCAGAACACGATCGCCACGCAGGCCATCCACAGGCTGCCGGGCTTGCGCTCGCCGGTCAGCGCACGGGCCAGCCACAGGCTGCCCAGCAGCAGGCCGAACTGCCACGGCGCAAAGTGCTCCATGCCGAAATACACCGCAAAGGGGTACAACAGGCCCGCCAGCAGCAGGCCGAGGCCGATCAATCGGCTCATGCGGCCGGTTGAACCAGACGGTAGACCGCCTCGACCACGTCGCCGACGGTGCGCACCGACTTGAATTCCTCGGCGGCGATTTTCTTGCCGGTCTGACGCTTGATGTGGTCGATCAGGTCGACCGCGTCGATGCTGTCGATTTCCAGGTCCTGATACAGGTTCGATTCCAGGCTCACACGGGCCGGGTCCAGTTCGAACAGCTCGACCAGGGCATCGCGCAGGGTGTTGAAAATGTCGTCACGAGTTTGCATGGTCCGGTCTCAAGCTGCCTGTTTTGCCGTGACGAACGCCGCAAGGCTCGCCACGTTGGTGAAATGGTTGCGGGTGTCCTTGGCGTCGGCATCGATCTTGATGCCGTACTTTTTCTGGATGGCCAGGCCAAGTTCCAGGGCGTCGACCGAATCCAGGCCCAGGCCTTCGCCAAACAGCGTCTGGTCGTCGCCAATATCGTCGACGCTGATGTCTTCGAGGCCCAGGGCGTCGATGATCAGCAGTTTTATCTCACGGTGCAGATCGCTCATCTTCGGCGAGCTCCTTGATAAAAAAATGGTGCAGAAAGTCGTTGAGCTTGCGCGAGGCCTGCGGTGCAGGGCCTTGTGCGGCAAAGGTCTGTGGGTCTATATCGGCCCCGACGCGAAAACTGAAGTGAACACGGCGGCAGGGGATGCGATACCACGGCTCGGCCTTGGTCAGCGTAGTCGGGCTGACCTTGATGATCACCGGGGTGAGAATTTTCGCACCCCGCAGTGCGATGGCCGCCGCGCCCCGATGGAAGGCCGGTGCCTGTCCGGGCTGGGTGCGGGTGCCCTCCGGGAAAATGATCAGGGTCTGCCCGTCTCGCAGCGCATCGGCGGCGGCATCGAGCATGTCCATGCTGCCGTCGTTGCTGATGTATTCGGTGCTGCGCAGCGGGCCGCGGGTGAAAGGGTTTTCCCACAGGCTTTTCTTCACCACGCAATTGGCGTGGCGCACCAGACCGATCAGGAACACCACGTCGATCAGCGACGGGTGGTTGGCGATGATCATCTGCCCCGGACGGCCAAGGCGTTCGGCACCCTGGATGTCGTAGGTCAGCACCCCGGTGCGGGCCATGAACCGGACGAAAAACCAGAACAGCCGACTGACGGTCTGCCGCGCCCGCTCCCGATGGGTCTTCGCGTCACCCGGCAGGCAGCCCAGCAGCGGAAACACCAGCAGGCGCAGGCACAGCCCGCCCAGCCCGAACAGGGCGAAGCTGATGGCGGTGGCCAGCAGACGCCAGTAGTAGGCGTCGCGGTTTTTTTCGGTTACGGGTTGCGTTGCCAGGTCCATACACGATTTTTCCAGGCATGTTGGCAAAGGGTTTGCTGGCCGAGCAGGGTTTGCAGCAGATTCAGCGCGTGGGGCCATTGCGCTTTGGACAGTGCTTCGGGGGCGCTGTTCAGGGTCAGCCGCCAGTCGGTACCGGGGGTCAGTAGCAAGCCCACCGCATACGGAAACGGCACGTCATCGATCCATGCCGAATAGGCGGCGGGCGGTTGTTCTTCGGTGATCACCAACAGTACCGCTGGAGCGCCTTCGTCCAGCAGGGCGGCGGCTTCCAGCACGCCGTGCTCGAGGCCGTCGCCCGCTGCTGCGAGGGCGGTCATCTCACTGGTTTCGCCGCGCATGATCGACCACAGGCCGATGATCGCGTTGTGCACGGAGAGGCTGAACTGGGTCGGTGACAGCGGTTGTTCGTTGGCCAGGTCGCTGAGGATGTCGAACGTACGCGGGGTTTCACCGTGGCGGGAGACGAAGACCAGCGGCAGGTTTTCCCGACCGTCGGCCAGTGGCCAGCCGACACTGAAGGCCATCCGCGCCAGGCGGCTGAGACGGCGGCGCTGCATGGCGGGAAGGAACGACACATCGGGCGCGGCATCGCTGCTCGGGAGCGCGACCGGCTGTCGGCTCCAGGCTTGCCAGGCCTCCACACTGTCGAGCCCGGGAGCCCAGGCGCGCCATTGGGCGATGTTGAAGTTGATCACGGACATTCATCCCGCCCCTGCGGGCTGTTTTTGACGCGGTTCTGCCAAAGCCACAGAGGTGCTGACCTTGCCGAAAGTGGCGTGGCGCTTGGCGCCGGGTGGCGCGCATTATCCCGGTGCGACGAGTGTGTAGCAAATGCTGGTTACATTTTGCGCGCTGAAATGGACCGAAGGGTACATGGCAAAAAATGTCACTTGGCCATTATCCGGATTGCGACGGGATTGTCTGTCGGGCATATCGGCGGTCAATGGCGGCATTTGCGCCGTGCCCATTGAGATATTTGCGCCTGACCCTGTAGTCCGTGTCCGTGAAGGTAGCGAAGCGGGGCCGGGCACCACTACACTCGGTCATTCTTTGATACACGGAGGTTTTGTCATGCGGCGCGTGGTGTTCAATCAGAAAGGTGGCGTGGGCAAATCCAGCATCGCCTGCAATCTGGCGGCGGTCAGCGCCAGCGAGGGTTATCGCACGCTGTTGGTGGACCTCGATGCCCAGGCCAACTCCACTCAGTATCTGACCGGGCTCACCGGTGACGACATTCCGATGGGCATCGCCGACTTCTTCAAGCAGACCCTGTCTTCGGGTCCGTTCTCCAAGAAGAACAAGGCCGATATCTACGAAACCCCGTTCGACAACCTGCACATCATCACCGCCACGGCAGAACTGGCCGACTTGCAGCCCAAGCTCGAGGCCAAGCACAAGATCAACAAACTGCGGAAGTTGCTCGATGAGTTGAGCGAGGACTACGATCGTATCTACCTTGATACGCCGCCGGCCCTGAATTTTTATGCGGTTTCGGCGCTGATTGCTGCTGATCGGGTGTTGATTCCCTTCGATTGCGATAGCTTTTCCCGTCAGGCCCTGTACGGGCTGATGTCGGAGATCGAAGAGTTGAAGGACGACCATAACGAAGGCCTGGAAGTCGAAGGCATCGTGGTCAACCAGTTCCAGGCCCGGGCCAGCCTGCCACAGCAGATTCTCGATGAATTGATCGCTGAGGGTTTGCCGGTGCTGCCGGTTTACCTTGCCAGCTCAGTGCGCATGCGCGAATCGCATCAGGCCAGCACGCCGCTGATCCATCTCGACCCGCGACACAAGTTGACCCAGCAGTTCGTCGAACTGCACAACCTGCTCGAAGACGCCTGAAAAAAACAATGTGGGAGCAAGCTCCCACATTGGAGGGTGTCGTTTTAGATGCCCTGGCTGCGCAGCCACGCCATCAGTTGCGGCAGCGGAAACGCCCCGCTTTGCCGCGCTACCTCACGACCGTTCCTGAACAGAATCAGGCTCGGAATCGAGCGGATCCCCAACTGCGCCGACAACTGCTGATTGGCCTCGCTGTCCAGCTTGGCCAGCCGGCACTTGCCTGCCAATTGCGCAGCGGCTTGCTCGAACACCGGCGCAAACGACTTGCACGGCCCGCACCAGTCCGCCCACACGTCCACCAGTAACGGCAGATCGCCCTTGATCTGGCTGGCGTAGTCGCCTTGCTTGAGTTCGAACGGCTTGTTCAACAACACCTCTGACTTGCAGCGTCCGCATTTCGGGTGGTCGTTGAGGCGCTCGGCGGGAATGCGGTTGAGGCCGTTGCAGGAGGGGCAGGGGATGAGGAGTGGGTCGGTCATGATTGGCTCAATGAACAAAACGGGATCGTACGACTGATCTGGAGCCGTACGGATCGATTATCAAGGTTCAGTCGTTCCCGCTCACGACGAACAACTGATCTCCAAATGCTTGCCCCACTCCGGCGGTCGCTCGGCATAGCTCTCCATTCCAGGCTGTTCCTCGAATGGATTGCTCAACACGGATTGCAAGCGTCGCACTTCTGAATAATCACCCTGTTCCGCCGCATCGATCGCCTTCTGCGCCAGGTAATTGCGCAGGATGTACAGCGGATTCACCGCATGCATCCGCGCGCGGCGTTGTTCCTGATCGGTCGCGCCATCGCGTGCAACACGGTCGACGTAACGCTCGCCCCAGGCGTCGAAGCCTCGGATATCCACAAAGTCATCGCGCAACCGGGCAACAGCCTTATCTGCTGACTCCTCACCCAGACGACGGAAGAACAAGGTGTAGTCGACACCGCTGTTCTGCATCAATTGCAGCAGTTGCTCCAGCAGTTGCTGGTCTTCGTCCTCGGTCGTGGTGAAGCCCAGACGGCGGCGCATCAGGTCGAGGTAATGGGCCTGGAACAGCGGCAGGTACAGGCCAAGGGTTTCGCGCAGGGCTTCGACGCTGATGAACGGCGTCAGGGCCTGGGCCAGGGCGCTGAGGTTCCACTGGCCGACGGGCACCTGATTGCTGAACGAGTAGCGGCCCTGATCATCGGAGTGGTTGCAGATGAAGTTCGCGTCGAAGTCGTCGAGGAAGGCGAACGGGCCGAAGTCGAAGGTGATGCCGAGGATCGACATGTTGTCGGTGTTCATCACCCCGTGGCAGAAACCGTAGGCCTGCCACTTGGCGATCAGTTCGGCGTTGCGCTCGACAATTTCGCGGAACATCGCCAGATACGGTTCCGGCTGTTCCAGGCATTCGGGGAAGTGCATCGCCAGCACGTGTTCGCCGAGCAGTTTCTGCTGCTCGGGACGCTTGGTGTAATAGAAATATTCGAAGTGGCCGAAACGCACGTGGCTCGGCGCTAGGCGCAGGACCATCGCGGCGCGTTCCTGTTTCTCGCGCCACACCGGGGTGTCGGAACCGATCACGCACGCGGCGCGTGAGGACGGGATGTTCAGCGCATACAGCGCTTCGGACGCGAGAAACTCACGAATCGACGAACGCAGCACCGCACGACCGTCGCCCATGCGCGAAAACGGCGTCTGCCCGGCGCCCTTGAGGTGCAAGTCCCAATGCTCGCCGGCCGCGTTGTAGACCTCGCCCAGCAGCAGACCGCGACCATCGCCCAGTTGCGGGGTATAGCCGCCGAATTGATGCCCGGAATAGACCATCGCCCGCGGCTCGGCATCGGCCCACAACTTGTGGCCGCCGAACAGTTCAGCGAATTCCTGAGTGTCGGCCGTCGCCGGATCCAGATCCAGCAGCGCCAGGGCCGCCGGGCTGGCGACCACCAGTCGCGGGTTGTCGATCGGTTCGGGCAGCACATGGGCCGAAAACGCGTCGCCCAGGCGGGCGAAACGGTTGTCGAAGGTCAGTTCGTCGAGGGCTTTCAAGGGCCGGCTCCAGCAGAATGTCCGAGCATTCTGCTGGGATTAGCCGGGTTAGTCGAGTTTGGCGGGTGGCGGCTCTTGCAGCGGTTTTTGCTCGCCGCTGACGGGCACGATGGTTTTGCTGTCGTCTTCGACCGGCACCAGTTTGTACTCCTGGCCGTGGAGGTTCTTCAGGTAAACCTCCATCTGCCGGAACGAGATGTTGATGTGCTGCTTCTTGAACTCGCGGTTGATGAAGCGGTTGACCTCGTCGATCACCGGGTTGCGGTCACCGAGGTCGCGCACGTGCATGCGCAGTTCGTGGTCGAGGGTGCTTTCGCCGAAGTTGAGGAAGTACACGTGCGGCTCGGGTTCCTTCAGCACGCGCGGGTTTTCCCGGGCGGCCTTGAGCAGCAGTTCCTTGACCAGATCCAGATCGGAGCCGTAATCGACGCCGAGTTTCAGCGTCACCCGGGTGATGGTATCGGTCAGCGACCAGTTGATCAGTTGCCCGGTGATGAACGTCTTGTTCGGGACAATGATGTCCTTGCGGTCGAAGTCGGTGATGGTCGTGGCACGGATGCGGATCTTGCTCACCGTGCCCGACAGATTGCCGATGGTGATGGTGTCGCCGATCCGCACCGGACGTTCGAACAGGATCATGATGCCGGAGATGAAGTTCGCGAAGATCTCCTGCATACCGAAACCGAGGCCGACCGACAGCGCCGCCACCAGCCATTGCAACTTGTCCCAGCTCACGCCGAGGGTCGACAGGGTCGAGACGAAACCGACCCCGGCGATCACGTACGACAGCAGCGTCGTGGTCGCGTAGGCACTGCCCTGGGCCAGATTGAGTTTCGACAGCACGAACACTTCCAGCAGACCCGGCAAGTTGCGGGCGAGCGCAAAGGTGATGCCGATGATGATCAGCGCGCCCAGCATGTCGCCGATGCTGATCGGCACCATGCTCATGTTGGCGCCGGTGCCGCTGGTGTATTCGTAGAGGGTGATGTTGTCGAGGTACGAGAACACCGTGATCAGGTCGGCCCAGACCCAGTACAGCGCGGCGATGAAACCGCCGAGCAGCGCCAGGCGAATCAGGCGCAGGGACTGTTCGTTGACCTTTTCGATGTCCAGGGTCGGTTCTTCGATCACCGCTTCGCCGTCGCCGGCTTCTTTCGCTGCCTGACGTTTGGCCAGGGCCCGCTGGTAGGCGAGACGCCGTGCCGCGACCGCCAGACCACGGACGAAGGTGGCTTCGATCACCAGCCAGAACATCAGCAGGTACAGGGTGTTGATCAAGCGGTCGCTGAGTTTCAGCGCGGTGTAGTAGTAGCCGAAGCACACCGCGACGAACAGGGCGATCGGCAGGAGGGTGAACATCACACCCACGGCCTTGCGGAACAGCGAGGCGTTTTCGTGGGCCGGGCTGCTGATCAGCAGTCGACTGAGCAGCCACCCCATCAGGGCGTAGCAGGTCAGCACCACCGGCATGCCGATGACGTCATCGGCCAGCGCCGCCGGTTGCAGTTCGGCAACCGCCACCACCGCCACAAGTGCCATCACCACCAGACCGAGGCGACGCACCCAGCCCTGAAGGAATTCGACCTGCGGTTTTTCCCAGCGGAAATGCAGCTCGGCCACACCGCCCGGCGCGAGGATCCGGTAAGCGGTGTAGAACACCAGCCACGCCTGGCCCATTTGCAGCAGGGCCGCACCCATGTTGGCGTTCTGGCCCCGGGCGTCGATCTGTAGCGCCAGCCCGCACAACGCCAGGCCCAGCGCCACCGGCATCGCCAGCAGGATGTTGATCAGAATTGCCTGCGGCGTGTGCCACTGGCTGTCACGTTTGAAGTGACCGATGTCCTGGTGGACCTTGTTCAGTCGCGAATACAGCTGTTTGCGGCGCCACAGCAGCGCGCCGATCAGCAGCGCCAGCGGCAGGAACAGCAGCGGGCGCTGAGTGAGGCCGTCGGTCAGTTCGCTCAGGCTCGAGGCCAGCGGCAGGGTGTCGATCTGGCGTTTCAGGCGTTCCGGCACGCCGCGAATCCACTCGTTGTCCAGCGGCTTGTTGCTGGGGATCCAGAACATCTGCTCGTCGAGGGTCGCGCGCAGGCTTTGCGCGGTGCTCAGCAGTTGCTTCTGGTTCAGTTGCAGGGTGATCGACTCATTGAGCATCGCGCTCAGTTCGCGACTCAGCCGCTCCAGCAGATCGACGCGGGTGTTGGCCAGCTCCAGCAGGCTCTTGCGCAGCTGTGGCGTGACTTGCTCCGGCGGTTGGGTGGACAGCAGGTTGTCGACGTAAGTCGCCGGATTGCTCAACTGTTCGCGCTGTTGGTTGATTTCGAACTGGTACAGGCGAATGTCGGCGATCTGATCCGCCAGGTCGCGGTCGACCTTGAGGCGTGGCAGTGCCTGTTTCTGTTTATAGAGAATCTTCGACAGCAGCAGGCTGCCCTTGAGCACGTTGATCTGCTCGTCGAGGGCCGAATCGCTCTGGGTCACGCTGTCCAGCTGCTGCTTGGTCTGCAGGTTCTGCTGGGTGAGCTCGTTGAGGCGGTCGGTGCTTTTGAGCAGGTAGTCGGAGAGCTTGAGGTTGGCCGCGCTTTCAGTGGCGAGCAGGGTGCTGCTGCCCGACTTCTGAGCCTCGATCGACTGCTGCGTCACGGTTTCCTGAGACAGGGTCAGACGTTTCTGGTTGATCAGGGTTTGCAGTTCCTGGATCTCATGGTCCAGGCGGTCGGACTTTTCCGTGAGCAGGTCATGCTGGCTGTTGCCCAGATCCTGCAACTGGTTGTTGCCGGCCAGTTCCTGACGGCGCAGCGGGATCAGGGCATTGAGCGACGCCAGCTCGGCGTTGAGCAGGTCGCGTTGCTCGGCGCTCAGGGTCTTGCCGCTGTCCTTGCCGGTCTTGAGGATGTTGTTGATCTGCTGGATGCGCGTCTGGCTGCTGGCGATTTCTGCCTGGGCGCGCTCCGGGCGAGTTTGCGCAGTGATGATCAGGCTGTTGGCGTCGGCCAGGGCTTTTTGCAGATCGCTTTGCTGGGTCGAGCGCTCGGTGAGTATCTGCTCCAGCTGCTGGATGTTCTCTTTGGTGAAGCGCTGCGCCACTGGCACCACAGGGGTGGCCTTGAGTCGCGTCAGTTCGCGCGCGTTCTCGATAGTCTGCTTCGGCGCAGTGGCCAACTGCTGCTTGAGGTCGCTCAGCTTCTGCTCGTAGTCACGCCGGTTGTTGAGCTGGTTCAGCGTGTTTTGCAGGAGCGTTTGTAGGGCCTTTTTGTCGGCCTCGGGCAGTTTGCTGTCGGTGAGCTTGTCCAGGTTGGCCTGCACGGCGTCGCTGGATGGCGGTTCTGCGGCGTGCAGCGGGCCGACAGTAAGACTCAGGCCCAGCAGGGCCGCGAGGAAAAAGGAGCGCAGGGTAGGCATAGAGACCGGTCAAGCAAGTGAGAGTGGAGGCAGTTTAGAGGAAGAGCCCGGGGCCCGGGCGACTTCCTTCGGGGAATCTGACGCCCACTTTGGCGATCTTGTTCCCGTCCATGACCGCAACCGTCCAGTGGGTGTTGTTCCATTCCACCTGGTCGCCCACGATCGGCGCACCGCCGACTTTCTGGGCAATGAAGTGGCCCAGGGTCATGTCCGGATCGATGCCTTCGGCCGGTAGGCCGTACAGGGCCGCAACCGCTTTGAGCTGGGCGTCTCCTTCGAGCACGAAGTCGCCGAAGAAACGCAGATCGAGGCCCCGTTGCGGTGCCTGGCTGAACAGTTTTCCGAGGGCCGGCAAGTTGTGTTCATGGCCGATAACGCACAGCAAATCATCGACTTCCAGCACCGTACTACCCGACGGATGGAGCAGTTGCTGGCCGCGAAACAGGGCGGCGATGCGTGTCCCTTCGGGCATTTTCAGCTCGCGCAGGGGTGAACCGATGCACCATTTCTCTGCGCCAAGCTTGTAAACGAACAGTTCCCACTCGCTGGTGATGTGCACTTCCAGGGCCGAACGGGAGATCGGCGCAGGCTCCGGCGGCACCGTCACCTTGAGCAGTCTGGCCACCCACGGCAGGCTCGTGCCCTGCACCAGCAGCGACACCAGCACGATGAAGAACGCGAGGTTGAAGTACAGCTGCGCATTCGGCAGCCCGGCCATCAGCGGGAACACCGCCAGAATGATCGGTACCGCGCCACGCAGGCCGACCCAGGAAATGAACGCCTTTTCGCGACCATGGAACGCCTTGAACGGCAGCAACCCGACCACCACAGACAGGGGCCGTGCGAACAGAATCATCCACAGCGCCAGGCCCAGAGCAGGCAGGGCGATCGGCAGCAAGTCGTGCGGAGTAACCAGCAAGCCCAGCACCAGGAACATGCCGATCTGCGCCAGCCACGCCATGCCGTCGAGCATGTGCAGAATGCCGTGGCGGCTGCGCACCGGACGGTTGCCGATCACCAGGCCGCACAGGTAAACGGCAAGGAAGCCGCTGCCGTGCAGGGCGTTGGTCAGGGCGAACACCACCAGACCACCGGCGATTACCAGGATCGGATAGAGGCCGGTGGCGAGGTTGATCCGGTTGACCAGTTGCAGCATCAGCCAGCCGCCGCCGAGGCCGATCACGCCACCGATGCCGAACTCGCGGATCAGGTGGGTCAACAGGCTCCAGTGCAGGCCGGTCTGGCCGCTGGCGAGCATGTCGATCAGGGTCACGGTGAGGAACACCGCCATCGGGTCGTTGCTGCCGGATTCGATTTCCAGGCTGGCGGTCACCCGTTCGTTCAGGCCCTTGCCGCCGAGCAGCGAGAACACCGCTGCGGCGTCCGTTGAACCGACGATGGCGCCGATCAACAGGCCTTGAATCAGGTTCAGGTCGAACAGCCAGGCTGCGGCCATCCCGGTGAGGCCGGTGGTTATCAGAACGCCGACGGTGGCCAGCGACAAGGCCGGCCACAAGGCAACGCGGAAACTGGACACCCGGGTGCGCAAACCGCCGTCGAGGAGGATCACCGCCAGAGCGAGGTTGCCGACCAGATAGGCCGTCGGGTAGTTATCGAAAATGATGCCGCCGCCATCGACCCCGGCAGTCATGCCGACTGCGAGGATAATCACCAGAATCGGGATGCCGAGACGCGACGAAAGGGAACTGACAAGAATGCTCGCACCTACCAGCAACGCGCCGATCAAGAACAGGCTGTTGATGGTCGTCGCATTCAAAGGCAGTACTCCAGAAGCGGAAAGACGGGCACAAACTGACCATGCAGTCTGCGTGCCAGCGATTCTAACCTGTTGAAATGTGATGCTGTCAAAAAGCTTTTTCAGTGGGGTATTCGGATTTGCGTTCGGCGCGCGATTGCTGCCCTCACCCTAGCCCTCTCCCAGAGGGAGAGGGGACTGATCGTGGTGTTTGTGTGAGCTACGGCGACCTGAAATTCCGAGTCGAACTCAGGATCTGAAAAGCCCCCAATCTGCTCCCTCTCCCTCCGGGAGAGGGCTGGGGTGAGGGGCTTTTGATCTTGATCTCAAAAATTACAGGCTGAACCGCCCAACCATATTGTTCAGATCCAGCGCCAGGCGCGACAGCTCGTTGCTCGCCGCACTGGTCTGATTCGCGCCGGTCGCCGATTGCACCGACAGATCGCGGATGTTGACCAGGTTGCGATCCACTTCACGTGCAACCTGTGCCTGCTCTTCGGCAGCGCTGGCGATCACCAGGTTGCGCTCGTTGATTTCGACGATGGCCGTGTTGATGGTGTCCAGCGACAGACCAGCGCCACGGGCGATGTTCAGGGTCGATTCGGCGCGCTCGGTGCTGTTGCGCATCGAATCCACGGCGTGTTCGGTGCCGCTCTGGATGCTGCCGATCATGCGCTCGATTTCGCTGGTCGACTGTTGGGTGCGGTGCGCGAGGGCACGGACTTCGTCCGCCACCACGGCAAAACCGCGACCGGCTTCACCGGCACGGGCCGCTTCGATGGCAGCGTTCAGTGCCAGCAGGTTGGTCTGGTCAGCCAGGCCGCGGATCACGTCCAGCACCTTGCCGATGTCACGGGATTCGTTGGCCAGATCACCGATCAGGGTCGCGGTGCTCTGCACATCGGCGCTCATGCGCTCGATGGCGCTGACGGTTTCCTGCACCAGATCGCGACCGTCGCCGGCGGAAGTGGTGGCGTTCTTCGAGGCTTCCGAGGTGCTGACCGCGTTGCGTGCGACTTCTTCCACGGCGCTGGTCATCTCGTTGACCGCCGTGGCGGCCTGCTCGATTTCGTTGTTCTGCTGGGTCAGGCCACGGGCGCTTTCGTCGGTGACACTGTTCAGCTCTTCGGCGGCGGACGCCAGTTGGGTGGCCGAGCCGGAGATTCGCTGCAGCGTGTCGCGCAGCTTCGACTGCATCTTGGCCATGGCCGCCAGCAGGCGACCGGCTTCGTCGGTGCCGTCAACGTGGATCGGCTGGGTCAGGTTGCCTTCGGCGATGGTTTCCGCCGCATCCAGCGCTTTGGAAATCGGCTTGGTGATGCTCAGGGTCAGCAGCCAGGCGAAGAGGAAGGTCAGGCCGGTCGCGATCACCAGCAGCGTCACCACCAGGCTGAAAGCCGAAGAAAACTGCTCGGCGGCTTGCTGGTTGGTGGTGCTGATCTGCTCGCCGTTGATTTGCATCAGACGGTTGAGCACCGAGTTCATCGCTTCGGAGTTGTCGAGCAACTGGGTGTTCAGCAGGTTGCGCAGCTCATCCACCTGATTGTTGCGCGACAGGGTTTTCATCCGGTCTTCGATCTGGCGGTATTGACCCAGCAACTGCACGTATTGGTCATAGGCCGCACGCTCGGCCGGACTGCCGATCAACGGCTCGTAATCGGTCTGGGCCTTGCGGATCTGCTGGTTGCGCATCTCCAGCAGTTCGATGGTTTTCTGCTGGATGTCCGGCTCGCGGTTCACCAGCAAACGGTACGACAGCACTCGCAGGCGCAGGGTCAGCTGAGTGAACTCGTCGAGGTTCTTGATGCTCGGCACGCTGGTGGTGGTGATGTTTTCGGCGGCGCCGCGGATCTTGCTCATCTGGTTCAGGGCGAACACACCGAGAATGAGCATCAGGCCGCCGATCAGGGCGAAACCGGTGAACGCCCGGGGGGCGATATTCATATTGCGAAGGGACATGGGGCGTATACCAGGAAGGGCCGCATCCATGCGGGCTGAGACTGCTGTTGGATGACTTATCGGTCATACGACTAAAGTCTTGAGCCCGTGCGCGTATTTGTCGCACTGAAGGCCGGGCGACGAAGTGCAGGAACCAGATCGGCAGATCGCAGTCTCTAACACTCGCAGGAACGGTCGGCCACCAGGAAAATCAAGGCCTTGCGCCGGTTTAACCCTGGCATCCACGACGACTTTTCTTTATCGTACGCGCCCTTTGAAAATGCCCTGGAAGATCAAAATGTTGGAAGCATCCCTCAGCCAATTGGAACAGCTCGTCAGCGACCTGGTGCAACAGAACCAGACCCTCTCGGAAACCAACCAGACCCTGTCCACGGAACTGGCCCAGGCCAAGGATGAAAACGAAAGCCTGCAACTGAGCCTGATGGAACAGGAAGAAAAGCACGGCGCCACCGCCGCACGCATCCAGGCCCTGGTTGATCGCGTCAACGCAGGTCCTGTCAGCGCATGAACCACGGCACAGCAGGGGTAAAAGTCGTCTCCATCATGGGGGAGGACTATTCGATCAAGGCACCGGCCGGGGAAGAACAGACCCTGCTGGACGCCGCATTGATGCTCAAGGCCGCACTGGCCGATACCAAACGCAAATACCCGACGCTGATCGGCGACCGCCTGCTGGTGCTGGCGGCGATGAATCTGTGCTCGCAGCAGATTGAAATGAAGAAGCAGCACCAGCAGGAACTCGAGCGTTACCAAGAGCAAGTCAGCGCCACGGTCGAGACCATCGCCAAGACCATCAATCAGGGTTGATGGGTTGCGCACAACCAAAGAGTAAGATTGTCGATTGCGCTGTATACAATCGGCACGGCTGTTGCAGTGTTTCAGCCTCTTATTCTTTGGGGGTGCTCCATGCAGTTCTGGCGTCGCAGTATTCAATGGCAGTTGATCCTCGGCATGGGCACCGCTCTGCTGGTCAGCATCCTGATCGTGGTTGGCATTTATACCCTGGTGGTCAACCGCCTCGCCCAGAGCTATCTGGTCGAGCAGGCGTTGCCGTCGAGCATCGAAGCGACGCGCAACGACATCGAGCGAATCCTCGTTCAACCCCTCACCGCCGCCAAAGACATCGCCAGCAACACAATGGTCCGCGACTGGCTGGCCACAGGTGAAGACTCCGCCAAAACGGCAGGCTTCGCGCAATATCTGGAAGGCATCCGCGCCGAACACAAGGCGTTTACCGCGCTGATCATCGGCACCGAATCCAATCACTACATCACCGAAAAAGGCCTGGATCGCACCCTCAGCCGCGCCAAACCGGCCGATGCGTGGTTCTACTCATTCCTGGACAGCAATCAGCCCCGAACCCTGAACATCGACAACGACGGGGCCACCGGAGAGTTGGCGCTGTTCATCGACCTGAAGGTCGAGCAGGCCGGCAAAGTGGTCGGCGTTGCGGGGCTAGGTCTGAGCATGAAAGAGCTGTCCGAGCTGATCCACAACTTCAGCTTCGGTGAACGCGGGAAGGTCTATCTCGTGCGTTCCGACGGTTTGATCCAGGTCCATCCCGAGGCGCAATTCAGCGGCAAGCGCACGCTTACGGAGCAGATCGGCGCAAGCGCGGCACAAGCGGTCATGGGCCATAAAGTGGCGGCCAACAGCAGCTTCCAGCGTGACGGCGAAGACTTCCTCGCCTTCAGCCTGCCTTTGCGTGACCTCGGTTGGACTCTGGTGGCCGAAGTGCCGCAGTCACAGATCTACGCCGAAGCCCGACGGGCGATGTGGATGAGCAGCGGCATCGGTCTGGCGGTGGCGCTGGTTTGCCTGGCGCTGGTGATCTGGCTGGCTCAGGGATTGGTGCGACCGATTCGTCAGGTAACAGCTGCGCTGGTAGCAATCGGTAGCGGTGGTGGAGATTTGACCCATCGGTTAGATTCCAGCCGCGCCGATGAGCTGGGCGACCTCGCTCGGGGCTTCAACCGTTTCCTCGACAGCCAGCGCGGGATGATCGCCGAGGTGTTGACCACCAGTGAGCGTTTGCGTGTCGCTGTGGGTCAGGTGGCCAGGGTTGTGGATAACACCGCCGAGCGCTCCGGTCGCCAGCAGGAAATGACCGACATGGTTGCCACCGCCGTCCACGAAATGGGCCTGACCGTGCAGGAAATCGCCCAGAACGCCGGCAACGCCGCGCTCGCCTCGCAAACCGCTCGCGATGAAGCGATGCAGGCGCGCGAAGTGGTCGGCGGCTCGATTCGCCATATAGAAAGCATGTCTGATGAAATCGGCGTCGCGGCCGGCGCGGTGGGGGAGTTGGCGCATCAGGTGGCTTCGATCGATCAGGTGCTGGCGGTGATTCGCGGCGTTTCCGAGCAGACCAATCTGTTGGCATTGAACGCGGCGATTGAAGCGGCGCGGGCCGGGGACATGGGGCGTGGTTTTGCGGTGGTGGCCGATGAAGTGCGCACCTTGGCGCGCCGCACTCAGGCATCCACTGACGAGATCCAGCAGATGATCGGCAGTCTCAAACAGGGGGCGGAGAATGCCGTGTCTTCAATGCGTACGGGACAGGCGGCAACCGGCACCGGCGTAGAGTCGAGCCAGCGTACGGGTGCGTCTTTGACCGCGATTACCGGGCAGGTCGAGCGCATCAGCGACATGAACCATCAGGTGGCGACGGCGACTGAGGAGCAGTCGGCGGTGACCGAGGAGATCAACCGCAACGTGCAGGGGATTTCCGATCTGGCGCGGGCGACGGCGGGGGAGGTTCGGGCTTGTCGTGAGGATTGTCAGATGCTGCAGCGGCTGGCGGATGATCTGGCGCGGCAGATGGGTGGGTTCAAGTTGAGTTGAGTGCCAAGAGCCAAAGAGCCCCTCACCCTAACCCTCTCCCGGAGGTAGAGGGGACTGATTGGGGAATATTGAAGAGGTTCACCGACTTGAAGGATCGGCGTTGAATCCATAATCGACTCGGTCGTTCAGGTCGATGTACCTCGCAAAACTATGCGGTCGGCCCCCTCTCCCTCCGGGAGAGGGCTGGGGTGAGGGGAAGGGGCCCAGCTCGGTTAATGATCAGAACCACGCATCCTGCATCCCCAGACACGTATCATCCCGCACCTCCAGCAACGCTAGCTCATGATGGCAACCCGGCACTTCCCACGTCAGGAAATACCGCGCCGCCTGCAACTTGCCCTTATAGAAGTCGGCATCCGCCGCATTCCCCTTGGCCAACCCTTCCTCGGCGCGAATCGCCTGCTCCAGCCAGCGCCAGCCAATCACCGTGTGCCCGAACACTTTCAGGTACAACGCCGAATTCGCCAGGCTGCTGTTGACCTTGCCCTGGGCCAGATCCGTCAGCAGGCCGATGGTCACGCTCTGCAGGCGTGCGACCAGTTTCTCCAGCGGCTCACGCAATGCGGTCAACGATTCGTACGCCACCGCGCGTTCGGCGGTGTCGGCAATCAGGCGGATCAGTTGCTTGAGCCCGGCGCCACCGTTCTGCGCCAGTTTGCGTCCCAGCAAGTCCAGCGACTGAATGCCGTGGGTGCCTTCGTGGATCGGGTTCAGTCGGTTGTCGCGGTAATACTGCTCCACCGGGTATTCGCGGGTGTAACCGTGGCCGCCGAGAATCTGGATCGCCAGTTCGTTGGCCTTGAGGCAGAACTCCGATGGCCAGGATTTGACGATCGGCGTCAGCAAGTCCAGCAGCTCATGCGCCTGTTTGCGCTCGGCTTCGGTTTCCAGCGTGGTGGTGTCATCAAACAGCCGCGCCGCGTACAGGCCGAGATCGAACGCACCTTCAACGTAGGACTTTTGCGTCAGCAGCATGCGTCTGACATCCGCGTGCTGAATGATCGCCACCGGCGCCGTCGTCGGGTCCTTGCTGTCCGGCACCCGGCCCTGCGGACGTTCGCGAGCGTATTCCAGCGAGTACAAATAGCCGGCGTAACCGAGCATCACCGCGCCCATGCCGACGCCAATCCGCGCCTCGTTCATCATCTGGAACATGTAGCTCAAACCGTGATGCGGCTTGCCCACCAGATAGCCGACACACTCGCCGTTATCGCCGAAATTCAGTGCCGTGGACGTGGTGCCGCGCCAGCCCATCTTGTGGAACAACCCGGCCAGCAACACGTCGTTGCGTTTGCCGAGACTGCCGTCATCGTTGACCAGAAACTTGGGCACGATAAACAGCGAAATCCCCTTCACCCCGGCCGGTGCGTCCGGCAGTTTGGCCAACACCATGTGCACGATGTTTTCCGAGAGCGGGTGATCGCCGCCGGAGATGAAGATCTTGTTGCCCTTCAGGCGATAAGTGCCGTCGGACGCTGGTTCGGCGCGGGTACGAATATCCGACAACGACGAGCCGGCATGGGGTTCGGTCAGGGCCATGGTGCCGAAGAAACGGCCATCGATCATCGGTTGCAGGAAGCGTTGCTTCTGCTCCTCGGTGCCGAAGCTTTCGATCAGGTTGGCCGCGCCCATGGTCAGGAACGGGTACGAGGTCGACGCCGCGTTGGCCGACTGAAAGTGAGCGAAGCAGGCCTGGGACAACAATGTAGGCAGTTGCATGCCACCGGCGTCGAAACTGCGCGCCGCGTTGAGGAATCCGGCTTCGAGGAAGGCATCCACCGCCGGTTTCACTTCGGGAATCAGAATCGCCTGACCGTTCTCGTAGCGCGGCTCGTTCTCGTCGCCCTTGCGGTTGTGCGGTGCGAAGTACTTCTCGGCGATGTTGCGCGCCGTGCCGATGGCGGCATCGAAGGTTTCGCGGTTGTGTTCGGCAAACCGCTCGCGCCGGGTCAGGCCCTCGGCATCGAGGACTTCGTACAGCTCGAAAGCCAGATTGCGGGAACTGAGCAGCGTCTCGGACATGGCGGCCTACCTTTTTTTGGAATGGACCGAGTCTAGGCGTGCGAATAAAGGCTGAATAGGAAGATTGATAACGGTGATGGAGAGGCCAAAAAAATGGGCGCCGGTGAGGGCGCCCATTTTCAGGTTGCTGTGCTGATCGTTCCCACGCTCTGCGTGGGAATGCCTCAAGGGACGCTCCGCGTTCCAGCCGCGCTGCCAACTTCAAGCCTGGCACCGATGGGACGCGGAGCGTCCAGGGCTGCATTCCCACGCGGAGCGTGGGAACGATCGCGCGGGGGTTAGCCGATGGTCATCAGGCTGGCGTTGCCGCCCGCCGCTGCGGTGTTGACGCTCAACGCGCGCTCGATCACCAGGCGCTCCAGCGCAATGTTGGTCTCGCCCTGGGACAGGCCCTGAACCCCGACGATGGCGCCGGCACGCTTGGCGATCTGCTGGCAGACCGCGCGCAACTGGTCGGAGTGGCCGTGATGCAGAACTGCATCGAATACCACGTCGTCCTTGTTCCAGTCGGAAACCAGTTTGATCCGCGCCTGAATCTCCTTCGGCAGGCGTGCGAACAATGCCTTGCTGGTGTCGGATTCCGGCCAGACCGCCGAACCGCCCACTGCCAGTACTGCCGCGAGTTGGGTCAGCAGGTCACCTTCGATGTCCGCCAGGCACAGCACGTGCTCGCGCGGCAGGATCGCGTAGCTGTTCTTCTCGCCGGTCGGGCCGGCCAGTACGCGGGTGATACCGCTTTGCGATTGGGCTGCGTACTGCACGCACAAGGTGCTCAGGTCGGCGAACTTGCTGCTGTCGGCCCAGGCTTTCAGGGCAACCAGCGGTTTGCTCAGGGCGTCGCGCAGACGAACGTCCGGTGCCACGGCCGCATCACCGCGAGCGAAGGATTGTTCGATGGCGTCGGTAGGACGTGTCGACAGCAGACGGTACAGGTACAGCGGGCCACCGGCCTTCGGACCGGTACCCGACAGGCCTTCGCCGCCGAACGGCTGGACGCCGACCACGGCACCCACGATGTTGCGGTTGACGTAGACGTTACCGGCGTTGACGTTGTCGATCACCTTGGCGATGGTCTCGTCGATGCGGGTGTGCACGCCGAGGGTCAGGCCGTAACCGGACGCATTGATCTGGGCGATCAACTGGTCGATTTCTTTACGCTTGTAGCGCACCACGTGCAGCACCGGGCCGAAGATCTCGCGTTGCAGCTCGTCGAAGCTTTCCAGTTCGATCAGGGTCGGCATGACGAAGGTGCCGCGTTTGACTTCCTCGGCATCGGCGATGGCCACCTGGTACACGTTGCGACCTTTGTCGCGCATGCCCTGGATGTGCTTCTCGATGCCGGCCTTGGCTTCGGCGTCGATCACCGGGCCGATGTCCACGGACAGGCGCTCCGGGTTGCCGAGACGGCTTTCAGCCATCGCGCCCTTGAGCATTTCGATGACGCGATCAGCGGAATCTTCCTGCAAGCACAGGACGCGCAGGGCCGAGCAACGCTGACCAGCGCTGTCGAAGGCCGACGAAACTACGTCGATCACCACCTGTTCGGTCAGTGCCGAAGAGTCGACGATCATCGCGTTCTGGCCGCCGGTTTCGGCGATCAGCGGAATCGGACGGCCCTGGTTGTCGAGGCGACCGGCGATGTTGCGCTGCAGCAGACGCGCGACTTCGGTGGAACCGGTGAACATCACGCCTTTGACGCGCTCATCGCCCACCAGACCAGCGCCGACGGTTTCACCGCGCCCCGGCAGCAGTTGCAGCACGCCTTCCGGGATCCCGGCTTCGAGCAGCAGGCGTACGGCTTGTGCAGCCACCAGCGGAGTTTGTTCGGCCGGTTTGGCCAGGACCGGGTTGCCGGCGGCCAGTGCGGCGGCGACTTGACCGCTGAAGATCGCCAGCGGGAAGTTCCACGGGCTGATGCAGACCACCGGGCCCAGTGGGCGGTGGGCGTCGTTGCTGAAATCGTTGCGTGCCTGCACTGCGTAATAACGCAGGAAGTCGACGGCTTCGCGGACTTCGGCGATGGCGTTGGCGAAGGTCTTGCCGGCTTCGCGAGCCAGCAGGCCCATCAGCGGCTGAATCTCGCCTTCCATCAAGTCGGCGGCGCGTTCCAGAATCGCGGCGCGTTCGGCCGGCGGGGTGGCCTGCCAGATCGGTGCAGCGTTCAGGGCGCATTGAATGGCGTTGTCGACGTCTTCGACAGTGGCTTCCTGCACGTGGCCGACCACGTCACGCAGATCGGACGGGTTCAGGACTGGTGCCGGCGCTTCGTTGCTGGAGGCGCAACCGAGCATCGGTGCGGCTTTCCAGTGGTTGTGCGCGGTCGCCAGCAGGGCGCAGGACAGCGATGCCAGGCGATGTTCGTTGGCCATGTCGATGCCGCTGGAGTTGGCGCGCTCGGAACCATAAAGGTCACGCGGCAGCGGAATGCGTGGGTGCGGCAGGCCGAAACCACCTTCCACGGTCGCCATCTGCTCGATCTGCGCAACGGGATCGGCCACCAGTTCCTGAATCGAAATCGACTGGTCGGCGATGCGGTTGACGAACGAGGTGTTGGCGCCGTTTTCCAGCAGACGACGTACGAGGTACGCCAGCAGGGTTTCGTGGGTGCCGACCGGAGCGTACACGCGGCACGGACGGTTCAGCTTGCCTTCGGAAACCTTGCCTACAACCTGCTCGTAGAGCGGTTCGCCCATGCCGTGCAGGCACTGGAATTCGTACTGGCCCGGGTAATAGTTCTGACCGGCAATGTGATAAATCGCCGACAGGGTGTGGGCGTTGTGCGTGGCGAACTGCGGGTAGATGACTTCCGGTACCGACAGCAGTTTGCGGGCGCAAGCGATGTAGGAAACGTCGGTGTACACCTTGCGGGTGTACACCGGATAGCCTTCCAGGCCTTCGACCTGGGCGCGCTTGATTTCGCTGTCCCAGTACGCGCCTTTCACCAGACGGATCATCAGGCGATGACGGCTGCGGCGAGCCAGGTCGATCACGTAGTCGATCACGTACGGGCAACGCTTCTGGTAGGCCTGGATCACGAAGCCGATGCCGTTCCAGCCCGTCAGTTGCGGCTCGAAGCACAGGCGCTCGAGCAGATCCAGCGACAGCTCCAGGCGGTCGGCTTCTTCGGCGTCGATGTTCAGGCCGATGTCGTATTGCTTGGCCAGCAGGGTCAGCGACAGCAGGCGCGGATACAGCTCATCCATCACGCGCTCGTACTGGGCGCGGCTGTAACGCGGGTGCAGGGCCGACAGTTTGATCGAGATGCCCGGGCCTTCATAAATCCCACGGCCGTGAGAGGCTTTGCCGATCGAGTGAATGGCTTGTTCGTACGAGGCCAGGTACTTCTGGGCGTCGTGTTCGGTCAGCGCCGCTTCACCGAGCATGTCGTAGGAATAGCGGAAACCCTTGGCTTCGAA
The DNA here is from genome assembly GCF_059416185.1 of Pseudomonas sp. GW821-FHT09E04. Lineage (NCBI taxonomy): Bacteria > Pseudomonadati > Pseudomonadota > Gammaproteobacteria > Pseudomonadales > Pseudomonadaceae > Pseudomonas > Pseudomonas sp. GW821-FHT09E04. Next base: position 279,615 of record NZ_JBWKOR010000005.1, on the reverse strand, counting down.
CTTGCTCGCGTTGGCCAGGGCTTCGGCGATGGTTTCGCCGGTCACGAACTGCTCGCCCATCAAGCGCATGGCCATGTCGACGCCCTTGCGGATCATCGGCTCGCCGCTCTTGCCGATGATGCGGCTCAGGGACGAAGTCAGGCCGGCTTCGTTGTGGGTCGACACCAGTTTGCCGGTCAGCAGCAGACCCCAGGTCGCCGCGTTGACGAACAGCGACGGGCTGTTACCCAGGTGCGGCTGCCAGTTGCCGGTGCTGATCTTGTCGCGGATCAGTGCATCGCGAGTGCCTTTGTCCGGGATACGCAGCAGCGCTTCGGCCAGGCACATCAGCGCCACGCCTTCCTGGGACGACAGGGAAAATTCCTGCAGCAGACCCTGAACAATGCCTGCACGACCGCCGGCACTCTTCTGGTTACGCAGTTTTTCCGCGATCGAGGCAGCGAGTTTGTTGGTGGCTTCGGCCATCGGCGCCGGCAGGCGAGCCTGTTCGATCAGCATCGGTACCACTTCCGGCTCAGGGCGACGGTAAGCGGCGGTGATCGAGGCGCGCAGCACCGATTGCGGCAGGATGCTTTCGGCAAATTCGAGGAAGCATTGGTGAGCGTGATCGGTGTGGACTTCGCCTGCCTCGTCGGCATCCTTGGCGGTCAAACCGTTCAGCTCGGTCAGGGTTGCACCACCCTCGAGTTTTTCCAGGTAATTGAAAATTGCCTGCTTGATCAGCCAGTGCGGTGTGCGATCAATCGAGGTTGCGGCGGCCTTCAGGCGCTCGCGGGTCGGGTCATCGAGTTTGACCCCAAGGGTGGTGGTAGCCATATTTTTATCCTCATAGGTGCCGCAGTTGCGCGACAACAGCTGGCGGCAAGATTAGCCGTGAGCTTGCAGAGGTGCAACCGGGTGCAACCCTTTTTTTGTCGGAATATTCGGCAACTTGTCAGGAATAAATTTCAGCTTCGCGATGACCGCTCTAGATAGGTGCTTTCAAGGCAGATGGAGGGGTGTCACTGCGCCGGAACTGTGCAAAATAGGCAGTTTGCAGTCGAAAAAACGACGTAGGTGCAACTAATTCTCAAGAAACTGGTTGCACCTGTTTTGCTTTGTTGCATAGGATTCGCGCCCAAGGTGCAACCGGGGAACCCGGTGTACCGGCCAATGGCTTTCCTGGGGAAACATTGGTCATAAATGCGCGGCCGTGCGAATCGTCTGTCAGACGTCAGTCTGCAAACGGTGCAACCGCCGCCGCTACATAAAAACAAAGCCAGGGCACGTACGTAATGAGCGCAAGCAATCCAACCCTGATCACGTTCGTGATCTACATCGCTGCAATGGTGCTGATCGGCTTCATGGCCTATCGCTCCACCAACAACCTATCCGACTACATTCTGGGCGGCCGCAGCCTGGGCAGCGTGGTGACCGCATTGTCCGCCGGCGCTTCCGACATGAGCGGCTGGTTGCTGATGGGCCTGCCGGGCGCCATCTACATGTCCGGCCTGTCCGAAAGCTGGATCGCCATCGGCCTGATCGTCGGTGCCTACCTGAACTGGCTGTTCGTTGCCGGTCGTCTGCGTGTTCAAACCGAACACAACGGTGATGCGCTGACCCTGCCGGACTACTTCGCCAGCCGTTTCGAAGACAAAAGCGGCCTGCTGCGGATCATTTCGGCGGTGGTGATTCTGGTGTTCTTCACCATCTACTGCGCTTCCGGCATTGTTGCCGGCGCCCGTCTGTTCGAAAGCACCTTCGGCATGTCCTACGAGACCGCGCTGTGGGCCGGTGCTGCGGCGACGATTGCCTACACCTTCGTCGGCGGTTTCCTCGCGGTCAGCTGGACTGACACCGTGCAAGCCACCCTGATGATCTTCGCGCTGATCCTGACGCCGATCATCGTGCTGCTGGCCACCGGCGGCGTCGACACCACGTTCCTGGCCATCGAAGCCAACGATCCTGGCAACTTCGACATGCTCAAAGGCACCACTTTCATCGGCATCATCTCGCTGATGGGCTGGGGCCTGGGTTACTTCGGTCAGCCGCACATCCTGGCGCGCTTCATGGCCGCTGACTCGGTGAAATCCATCGCCAACGCCCGCCGCATCTCCATGACCTGGATGATCCTGTGCCTGGGCGGCACCGTGGCTGTGGGCTTCTTCGGTATCGCTTACTTCTCGGCCAACCCGGACGTGGCAATGCCCGTGAGCGAGAACCACGAGCGTGTGTTCATCGAACTGGCGAAAATCCTCTTCAACCCGTGGATTGCCGGTGTCCTGCTGTCGGCCATTCTGGCGGCGGTGATGAGCACCCTGAGCTGCCAGTTGCTGGTGTGCTCCAGCGCCCTGACCGAAGACTTCTACAAAACCTTCTTGCGTAAGTCCGCCTCGCAAGTCGAGCTGGTATGGGTCGGCCGCGCCATGGTGTTGCTGGTTGCACTGATCGCTATCGCGATGGCCGCCAACCCGGAAAACCGCGTGCTGGGCCTGGTGTCCTACGCCTGGGCCGGTTTCGGCGCAGCGTTCGGTCCAGTCGTACTGATCTCGGTGATCTGGAAAAAGATGACCCGCAACGGCGCATTGGCCGGCATCCTGGTCGGCGCGATCACCGTGATCGTGTGGAAGCATTTCGAGGTGCTGGGCCTGTACGAAATCATCCCGGGCTTCATCTTCGCCAGCCTGGCGATCTACTTCGTCAGCCTGCTGGGCCAGCCGAGCACCGGCATGGTTCAGCGCTTTGAAGCGGCCGAGAAGGATTTCCATCTGAACAAGTGATGGGAAAGAGCTGAGGCTCACAAGAAAACGGCCCGTTTCCTGTAGGAAGCGGGCCGTTTTTTATTGCCTGTGGTTTTTCTGAAGGAAAAGTCTGTAGTCGAATACGCCGATTATTGAAGGGGAGATCGAAATTTGAAGTAGGGAAAATCTGATTTTCCGGTCACCCATCCTGCACCCCTTGCCCCTCATGCAGAATCGCCCGCCCTCAATCTGCAGAGAGACATCGGATGTTCGCGCCTGCCAATCAACCGCGTTTCACGTTGACCGTCGAAGGCGCCCAGTTTGATCTCAAAGTCCTTGAGTTCACGGGCAAGGAAGCCATCAGCCAACCCTATCGATTCGAGGTGGAGTTGGTCAGTGAGCGGCCGGATCTGGATCTGGAAAGCCTGCTGCATTGTCAGGCGTTTCTGAGTTTTGATGCCCAAGGTAACGGTGTTCACGGGCAGATTTATCAGATTGGTCAGTGGGATTCCGGAAAACGTCTGACCCGCTACCACTTGAGCCTTGTTCCGCGTCTGATGTATCTCGGTCATCGGATCAATCAACGGATTTTCCAGCATCAGACGGTTCCGCAGATCGTCGCGCAGATCCTCAAGGATCATGCAATCCTGCGCGACGCCTTCGAGTTCCGACTGGGGAGTGACTACCCCGCGCGCGAATATTGCGTGCAGTACGCCGAGAGTGATTTGGCGTTTATCCAGCGCCTTTGTGCTGAGGTGGGCATTCATTTCCACTTTCAACACAGTTCCAGCGGACATTTTCTGGTATTCGGCGATGACCAGACCGTGTTTCCACGACTGGCCGAGCCCGTCTTGTATCTGCCCGGCAGCGGCATGATCGGGACGGCGTCGGCGATCCAGCGCTTCAACGTTCGCCTGGAAACGCGGACCAGTGTTGTCACTCGGCGCGACTACAACTTCGAGAAACCGCTGCTGCACATGCAAAGCGGCATCGACAGTGAACAGCGCCCGGTGCTGGAGGACTATCACTTTCCCGGCCAGTTCAGTGATCGCGAGAGCGGCAGGCAACTGGTTCAGCGCGCACTTGAGCGACATGTCGCCGATTATCGGCAGGTCGAGGGGCGCAGCGATGCATCCGCACTGGCCTGCGGACACTTCCTGCAACTGGCCGAACACCCACGCCAGGATTGGAATGACCTCTGGTTGCTGACAGCCATCGAGCACTATGGCCGACAGCCGCAAGTGCTGGAGGAATTGGTGACCAGTGATGGGGAGGATGCTCAAGGTTACCGTAATGCCTTTCTTGCAACGCCGTGGGATGTGTTTTTCCGTCCAGCTCTTGGGCCAGACAAACCACGAATGCTTGGCTATCAACCGGCCGTGGTCACCGGCCCCAAAGACAGTGAAATCCATTGCGACGAGTACGGCCGGGTCAAGGTGCAACTGGCCTGGGATCGCGACGGCGAACTCAACGAACATTCCAGTTGCTGGCTGCGGGTCGCCAGCGGTTGGGCCCACGACCGTTATGGCAGCGTGCTGATTCCACGGGTCGGCATGGAAGTGCTGGTGGGTTTCATCGATTCCGATGCCGACAAGCCGCTGGTCATGGGTTGCCTGCCGAACGCGGCGACGCCGGTGCCGCTGGACCTGCCGGCCGACAAGACCCGCAGTATTTTCCGCAGCCAGAGCAGTCCCGGTGGCGGCGGTTACAACGAATTGCGCATCGAGGATCGCAAAGGCGCCGAGGAAATCTACCTGCGCGCCCAGCGAAACTGGACGCAGCATGTGTTGAATGATCAGCAGGTGCAGGTCGACAACCAGCGCAGCGTCGTTGTCACGGGCCTCGCCAAGCATGAGCTGAAGGCCGATGAGCAGCACATCACCCACGGTCAGCGTCAGACCGAGGTAAAGCAGGATGATCACCTCACGGTGACCGGCGACCGTAATATCCGCGTGAACAACCAGACGTTCAGCGCCAATGCGCAATTTCACGTCAGCGCCGGCCAGCAAGTGGTGATTGACGGCGGCGCGAGCGCAACGATTCAGGCGGGCGGGCAGTGGATCAACATCGGTCCCGGCGGGATCTTCAGCAGTGTGCCGATTATGGTGGGTGGTGCGCCGATGGCGGCGATGAGTGCAGCACCAACAGTGCCGGGGCTGCCGGAAAAACTCGTCGCGGCCCCGGCAGCGATTCTGACTGCCGCGCAAATCATGAGCCTTAAGGGAGACGCGCCGTTCTGCGAAGAATGCGAGCGCTGCAAGGACGGTGTCTGTGCAGCCTGATCGATGGTTGAAGGATGAGCCGCTGAAAGCGACGGAGCAGTTGTTTGCGATTTTCAGTCGTGCGAGTGCGGTGGACCCGCTGAAAACCTGGCCGTCGAATGCGCAGATGCCGAAGCCGGTCTGGGCGGGAACGATCTATCACGAGTGGGATGCGGTGATGCCCTACGTGGGAATCGTCGACGCAGGCAGTGAGTTTCTGGATTGGGTGGCGACCACGGAGTCTCGGGACTGGGGCTGGCTGGCAGTGTCCTCGGCGGGGCTTGAGGTGGTGGTCGAGCATTTTCGCAGTTTGACTCAGGTACTGATGCCGGACGGGAAAACGGTGTTCTTTCGGTTTTGGGATGGGCGGTATTTGTTGCCGATCCTTGAGTCGCCCGAGGTGGAGGCCGGGCAACTTCTACCGGTCCTCTCGCGAGGGTTGGTCAACGGTCAGGCCGTCGAGATCGGGGGCAGGGGACAGGCCTCGGGGCGGGAATTTCCTTGGTGGTCGGTGCCGGAAAAACTGCTGACGCAATTCGGTGGTGATGCCCGGATCAACAATGCCTTGCAGTGGTTGAGCGAGGAACATCCGGCATTGTTCGAGGCATTCCCCGCCGATGTCCTGCGCTGCAAGGTTGTCAGGTTTTTTGAAGTTTCGGCGTCGGACGAATCTTCGGATTCGGCGTTGCTGGACTACTTACGGGACGAGTCAGAGTGAAATTTCCGGGCAAGGGCTTCGGACGTTTCCCGCGAGTTGCGGTGGTTTGCGTGAACTGGTGGGCATGGTGGTGCGGGGATAGTCTTTTGGCTGTCACTGCGAGAGTAGTGACAGGGTGTAGGAACCCTTGGAAAACTCACCGTGCATTAGCTCTGTCCTTCGATTGCGGCACTTAAGTGTGTCCATAACATCGTTCGCGGCGGCTGTGCGCGGGAACGCTTCGGCGTAGCTGAGTTTGGTGGGTTCCTCAGTTTCCTACTCTCGCGTACAGCTGCCACCCAAACCTGTAGGAAGGTCGTTGGCAGCCTCACTTAACCTGCCGAGGTGCAAACAATATGTCGACGTTAAAACCCGATCCACCGTACGAACCCTTCATCCCCCACCCCAACAACCGCCTCATGGCGCTGACCAGCAACTGCAACGACATGCCCACCCTGTTCATCGACACCCACGCCCCGCTCGACATCCTGATGGACGCCGCCAACTACCGCATCCGCGCGGTCATCCAGGTCCTGGAAAACATGTGCATGCGCGGCTCGGTCGAGTGCGACTCCGTCATCCTCAGCGACTTCGCCCAGCTCTGCGTGATTCCGTTGCGCGATGGCTGTGATGTGTTGGATGTGATTGGCAAGCGCCTACGCGCCATACCGTCCTGACTCGATCGTTCCCACGCTCTGCGTGGGAACAAACGCCCACTCAGCCCCCAACCCCTGACTTGCCGCCCGGTAAAAGGTAAACTTCACGGCCCTCGCAGGAGCAGCCATGAATTATCGTCACGCCTTCCATGCCGGCAATCACGCCGATGTGTTCAAACACCTGACCTTGACCCGCCTCATCGCCCTGATGTCGCGCAAGGAGCAGCCGTTTGCCTATCTCGACAGCCACGCCGGCATCGGTCTGTATGACTTGCAGGGCGATCAGGCCAACCGTACCGGCGAGTACCTGGAAGGCATCGCACGCTTGTGGGATCAGCCGGATCTGCCGGCGCTGACTGCCGACTACATGAAAGTGCTGCACGAGATGAACCCGGACGGCCAGTTGCGCTATTACCCGGGGTCGCCGGAGCTGGCGCGGCGTCTGACCCGGCCGCAGGATCGGGTGATGCTCAATGAGAAGCACCCCGAAGACGGCGTCCTGCTCAAGGACAACATGGCCGGCGATCGTCGGGTGAAAGTGCATCTGGGCGAGGGCTGGCATGTCGCCCGCGCGATGTTGCCGGTGCAGGAGAAACGCGCGGTGATGCTGATTGATCCGCCGTTCGAACAGCTCGATGAAATGCAGCGCTGTGCAGCCTCGATGAAAGAGGCCATTGGCCGGATGCGCCAAACCGTGGCGGCGATCTGGTATCCGGTGAAGGATCAGCGCGCACTGCGTCGTTTCTATCAGGATCTGGCCGGCACCGGTGCGCCGAAGTTGCTGCGGGTCGAACTGCTGGTGCATCCGCTGGATACGCCGAACAGTCTGAACGGCTCTGGCCTGGCGATCGCCAATCCGCCGTGGGGGCTGGAGGAAGAATTGCGTGAGCTGCTGCCGTGGCTGTCCAAGAAACTGGGCCAGACCCAGGGTGGGTGGCAGATGGATTGGTTGATCGCCGAGAGCTGATCAACCGTCAATGATCGTTCCCACGTCGAGGCGTCGAACCGTCCACGTGGGAACGCCTCAATGGACGCTCTGCGTCCGCTGTTGGGACGCGGAGCGTCCCGGGCTGCATTCCCACGCGGAGCGTGGGAACGATCGGGTGATCAGGCGATCAGACGACGCGGTCAGTTACCCGCCAGGCTCGGTGGCATGCAGACGCCAGTGCCGCCAATCCCGCAGTAGCCTTCCGGATTTTTCGCCAGATACTGCTGGTGATAGGTCTCGGCAAAGTAAACGGTCGGCGCCTGTTCAATCTCGGTGCTGATTTCACCCAGGCCTGCCTTCGACAGCTCAGCCTGATAAACGGCTTTGCTCTTCAGCGCCGCATCCAGTTGCTCCGGATGGGTCGCGTAGATCACCGAACGGTACTGGGTGCCGATGTCATTGCCCTGACGCATGCCCTGCGTCGGGTTGTGTAATTCCCAGAACATTGCCAGCAGCTCTTCGTAGCTGACTTTGTCTTTGTCGAAAACCACCAGCACCACTTCCGAATGACCGGTCAGGCCCGAGCAGACTTCTTCGTAGGTCGGGTTCGGCGTGAAGCCGCCGGCGTAACCGACCACGGTGCTGACCACGCCTTCACGCTGCCAGAAGCGGCGTTCCGCGCCCCAGAAACAGCCCAGTCCGAAAATCGCGAAATCGACGTCCTGGAAGAACGGGCCAAGCAGCGGCGTGTCTTTGAAGACGAAATGGTTTTCAGGCAGGGTCATCGCCGTTTCGCGGCCAGGCAGAGCTTGTTCTTTAGTCGGTAGCACGTTTTTGTTCACCAGAATTTCCGAGCGCAGAACCATGATCGTTCCTCTCAGTCAGGATGGGATGTCAATTACACAGACCACCAGTGTGCCCAATGATGCCCAGTTAATCACTAGTCAAAATGTGCGGGTACTGCGGTTGTGGTTTACAGCGGGAGAGGGCCGCGCGGGTAGCGCTTGAGCGCTTGGATCAGCTCGGCGCCCGGAATCGGCCGGTCGAACAGGTAGCCCTGGCCGACGTCGCAGCGGTGCCGGCGCAGGAACGCCAGCTGCTCGGCGGTCTCGATGCCTTCGGCCACGACCTTGAGTTTCAGGTTGTGGGCCATGGCGATCACGGCGGAGGTGATTTCCATGTCGTCCTGGTTGTCCGGGATTTCGTGGATGAAGCTGCGATCGATCTTGATGATGTCGATCGGGAATTTCTTCAGGTAGCTGAGCGACGAGTAGCCGGTGCCGAAGTCGTCCATGGCCAGGGTCAGGCCCAGGCGCTTGAGCTGGTCGAGCTGCAAGTGGGTGTCTTCGGTGGCTTCCAGCAGCAGGCCTTCGGTCAGTTCCAGCTCCAGCAGATTGGCCGGCAGCGCTTCTTCCTTGAGGATGTTGGCGATGGAGGCCACCAGATCCGGGTCGGAGAACTGCTTGGGCGACAGGTTGATCGCCACTTGCAGGTTGCCCATGCCCGCAGCGGTCAGCGCCTTGCTCATGCGGCAGGCCTGGCGGGCGATCCACTTGCCGATCGGAATGATCAGGCCGGTTTCCTCGGCCACGCTGATGAACTGGTCCGGGCGGATCATGCCGCGTTCCGGGTGGTTCCAGCGCAGCAGCGCTTCCATGCCCAGCAACCGGCCGCTGCGCAGGCACAGCTTCGGCTGGTAGAACACGTCCAGTTCGTTCTGGGTCAGGGCGCGGCGCAGGTTGTTCTCGACGAACAGCTTGTAGCTGGCCTCGGCGTTCAGCGCCTCGGTGAACACCTGCACTTGATGTTTGCCGTTGGCCTTGGCCTTGTGCAGGGCGAGGCCGGCGTTGCGCATCAGGGTCTGCGGGTCGCGGCCGTGCAGCGGCGCGCAGGCCAGGCCCACGGAACCGGTGACGCTGATCAACTGGTTGTCGACGAACATCGGTTTGTCGAGGGTCAGCAACAACTGGCTGGCGATCTGTTGGCCGGCCTCAAGGTCGGTGTTGTCGAGCAACACCGCGAATTCGTTACTGGCGAACCGCGCCAGACTGCCGCTCGGGCTCAGGCTGTTGCGCAGACGCCGGGCCAGGCTGATCAACAGTTTGTCGCCGGTCTGGTGGCCGAGGCTGTCGTTGATCCGCTTGAAGTTGTCGATGTCCACCAGCAGCAGGCTGATCGGGGTATCGCTGTCTCGGGCAAAGCGCTCATCCAGATTGCGGATAAATGCAGGGCGGTTGCCGAGGTTGGTCAGGTTGTCGGTGTAGGCCAGACGCTCGATGCGCTGCTGCGCCAGTTTGGTCTGGGTGATGTCTTCGTAGATGCCGATGTAGTGCGTCAGCTCACGGTTGTCGCCGTAGACCTTGGAAATCGACAACTGGCCCCAGTAGGGTTCGAGGTTCTTGCGGCGGCTCTTGAATTCGCCCTGCCAGCTGTTGCTTTTGGCCAGCGCCGAGGGCGCGTCGAACAACAGCTCGCTGAGGTTTTCCAGGGCCGGCAGCTCTGACAGGCGCTGGCCGTGGACTTCCTCGGTGGTGTACTGGGTGATCGCAGTGAAGCTCGGGTTGACGTACTCGACCACGCCGTCGCAATTGACCAGCAAGAAGGCATTGGCGCTTTGCTCGACCGCGCGCTGGAACAGGTGCAGGGCGCTGGTTGCGGTACGGCGGTTGTGATTGTTGATGACCTGGGCGAACTGGTCGGCCAGTTCACCGGCAAAGGCGATTTCGTCGGACTGCCAGGCGCGGGTGACGCCGGTCTGCTCCAGGCACAGCACGCCGACCACCTGGCCGTCGACACGGATGCTGGCGTCGAGCATGGCGTTGACGTCACGCGGACGCAGGGCTTCGGCCATTTCCCGGGTACGTGGGTCGCGCATCGCGTTGTGCGCGTCGATGGCGCGGCTGCCGTGCAGGGCGTCCATGTAATCGGGGAAGCCGCTGACGTCGATCACCTCCGGCAGGATGTATTCCTGGGTGGCGCGGTGATAGGCGGAAATCGGCACCAGCTTCTGGCCTTCGAGGTTCCACAGGCTGGCGCAGTCGATTTCATAGATATCGCAGGCACAGCGGGTAATCAGCTCGGCGGCTTCTTGCAGGGAGTTCTGGCTGCTGTAGCGCTGGCGGGCCAGCAACAGGATCAGGTCCTGCTGGGCGCGCACCCGCTCCAGATGCTGCAGTTGTTCCTGCTGGGCACGCTGATTGAGCTCAAGGGCGATCTGCAGGCGCGAGTTCTGGGTTTCCAGGTCGACGGACGGCAGCGTTGGAGCCTCGTCAAATACGTCGTCGACCGCCAGCAGGTAACCGCGCAGCAAGTGGCGATTGTGCTGTTTGTAGGCTTCACCGAGTTCGAGAATGCTCAGCGCCCCGGCGGCGGTGTGCAGGGTATAGCGCACCAGATAATGCGGGCTGTCGCGCAGTTGTTGCTGGATCGCGTCGTGCAACTGATAGCGCGCCTCGGGCTCCATCAGGCTGGCGTAGGGTGAACCGACCAAAGCGCAGAGTTCGACGGCAGGCTGGCCGAACTGGCGTTCGCAGTTGGGATCGAGAAACAGCATCGCCCAGCTGGCTTCATTCAGGCGCTCGAAACGCAGCATGCCGAGCCGCGAGGGCACAGGCAACTGCGTCACTACCTCGGCCGCCATACGGCTGGCGGCATCGGGTTGGCTCTTCATGAAGGGAACTCGCTTGGAAATTTGCTGAACGCGCCGGGCTCTCGCCCTCTTTACTGTTGCCTGCGGCAAGGTTGCATCATTGCGGCACCGACTGACAAGAGACATGAAGGCCAAGTGCTATAAGAATATGTCGGCTGCGCTGAACATTTCTCCAGCGGGCGCTGGAAAGTAATGCAGCGGCGCGCTGAGAGCGCCGTTCCAGAGCCTTCTGGCATCCGGAGCGGCGGCATTTTTCCATTCAGCGCAGTGGAATGTCGATTGATTGCAAGTGTTTGCCATCCCGGTCGTGGTAGTTGACCCGGATGTGTTCGACCTCGACCACCATGTGGGCAAAATTGTCCTGGCTGACGACTTGGCTGGTCAGCGTGTGCCGGTATTCTCCCGCGTCTGTGCGAGCCAGCGGCTGATCGAGAATGAACGTCGATGCCCTGGCATAGGGCAGCAGTTTGCTGTTGCTCAGCGGCGAGGACACGACGGTGTGTACTTCAAAGTCCTGGTCTTCGCTGTGGGTCAGGCGACTGGTCAGCGAACCATGCACATCGCCGGAAATGAACACGACGTTTTTGAGCCGATGCTGGCGGATGGTCTCCAGCAGGCGCAGGCGCTGTTCGGGAAAGCCCGCCCAGGCATCATTGCCGTTGATTTTGCGGTCGGGGTAGAACATGACGCTGGTGACCACGAACTTGATCCGCGCCGGGCTCTCGACCAACCACTTGCACAAGGCCTGTTCCTGTTCTTCATCGAGGATGCGGCGGTTCTCGGTCGACAAGTTGCGGCGAGTTCGACTGTCCGTCACAAACCATTCGATATCGCCGTCGCTGAATTGATACCAGTAGTGCTTCAGTGTCGTGCGATCAATTGTGCCGTTAGTTGTTGTCGCGCAGATCGGGCTATGACTTGCTTGATAAATATCGTAAGCCGCTATTGCATTGCGATACAGGGTTTTATCAGACTTGCTGGCATTCATTGGCCAGTTGTCTTCTATTTCGTGATCATCAAGGATCATGTAAGTCGAAGTGCCGGACATCAGTCGTCGGATATTGGGCAGGGAAAACGCCACACGATACTTTTCAATGAACTCGTCGTAGTCGCGATCCGGTGCGAACAGGTTCAGATCGTCCGCGTAGATCTGATCGCCACACATCATGATTGCACTGATCGCCGGTTGTGCCCCCTCGATCAACTGGCTGATGGACGCGAAGATCCGGTCGCCCAGATGCGGGAGCGACGGGATGCCGGCGGTCAGGCGCAGATAGCGGCAGGAACCGAGGATGTAAGCGCGAGGCTGCAAAGGCCGATGGCTGCGGGTGCGCAGGCGATACGTCTCCCGTGGCCATTGCAGCGGCAACTCCGCCACGCTGTGGATGGTGTGGACGGGGCTCATCGGGCTGAACCAGCCGGTCTGGTATTCGTAGTCGGTGTCGGCTTGCAAATGATCGAGTACCAGCACTTCAGTCATGTCGCGGGTTGAATCCAGTTTGACAAACTGGCCCGGTTGCCATTGTTTCGAATCCAATATTCGATAGCGAATACCGGCAAATACGGCCGTGTCATGTTGCAGTCCGCCGCGAATGAAGATCCGCGCCTGATTAGTTGTTGTGTGGCCAACGATCGGGCCGACAGTAGGTTTCAGCATGTTCGAATCCATTCGAATAAGTATTGGTAATGAATAAAGTTATCCAGCTTTATAGGCGTAACTTTAATGCGCAAAGGTTAGTTGTCTGTTGCTGAAAAATATCGATAGGAAGTGGACTTGGGTCGTGGCTTATATCAGCGCAAATTGTGGGAAAAGTGCGGGCGGCAGTTATTTAAGGCAAAAAAAAGCCCCGCCAAACTGACGGGGTTGAGGTACGAGCGTGTGGCGCTCGAAAACGTGGAACCCGGTCGGCCCTCCGTTGCCGGAGGGCCAAGCGGTTTACAGCAGGATGGTGCGGATGTCCGCCAGCAGGCTGCTCAGACGCTGGGTGAAGCGTGCGGCAGCGGCGCCGTTGATCACACGGTGATCGTAGGACAGCGACAGTGGCAGCATCAGTTTCGGCTGGAAGGCTTTGCCGTCCCAGACTGGCTGGATGGTTGCCTTGGAAACACCGAGGATCGCCACTTCCGGCGCGTTGACGATCGGCGTGAAGCCGGTGCCGCCAATGTGGCCGAGGCTGGAAATGGTGAAGCAGGCGCCCTGCATGTCGTCAGCGGTGAGCTTCTTGTCGCGGGCCTTGGCGGCCAGCGCAGCGGCTTCGGCTGCCAGTTGCAGCAGGCTCTTCTGGTCGACGTTCTTGATGACCGGTACCAGCAGGCCATCCGGGGTGTCGACGGCGAAGCCGATGTTCACGTACTTCTTGCGGATGATCGCCTTGCCGCTTGGAGCCAGCGAACTGTTGAAGTCCGGCAGTTCCTTGAGCATGTGTGCGCAGGACTTGAGCAGCAGCGGCAGAATGGTCAGCTTGACGCCAGCCTTCTCTGCAACGGCTTTCTGAGCGATACGGAATGCTTCCAGCTCGGTGATATCAGCCGAATCGAACTGAGTCACGTGCGGGATGTTCAGCCAGCTGCGGTGCAGGCTCGACGCGCCGATCTGCATCAGGCGAGTCATCGGCACTTCTTCGATTTCGCCGAAACGGCTGAAGTCGACGACCGGAATCGGCGGGATGCCCGCGCCACCGGTTGCGCCAGCAGCAGCGGCCGGAGCTTCCTTGGCCTTCTGCATCATGGCTTTGACGTAAGTCTGCACGTCTTCTTTCAGGATGCGACCGTGCGGACCGCTGGCGCCAACAGCGCTCAGCTCGACGCCGAACTCGCGAGCCAGTTGACGCACGGCAGGGCCGGCGTGAACTTTCGCACCAGGCTTGGCTGGAGCAGCAACTGGAGCGGCAGCAGGTGCAGGTGCAGCGGCAGCCGGAGCAGCAGCGGCTGGCGCAGGAGCGCTCGGAGCGGCAGCGGCAGGTGCCGGGGCAGCAGCCGGAGCGGCGCCTTTGACTTTCAGCTTGAGGATCAGGTCGCCAGTGCCGACTTCGTCGTCCAGCTTGATGGAAATGCTTTCCACCACGCCAGCGGCAGGCGACGGGATTTCCATGCTCGCCTTGTCGGATTCCAGAGTGATCAGCGACTGGTCGGCTTCAACGCTGTCGCCAGCCTTGACCAACACTTCGATGATCTTGGCCTTGCCGGCCGAACCGATGTCCGGAACGTGGATGTCCTGAACGCTGTCGGCAACCGGTGCGGCAGGTGCAGCAGCCGGAGCCGGCGCAGCGGCAGCGGCTGGAGCAGCAGCCTGGGCCGGAGCGGCCGCAGCAGGGGCCGCAGCACCCGCCACTTCCAGATCCAGGATCAGGTCGCCAGTGCCGACTTCGTCGTTCAACTTGACGCTGATGGCCTTGACCACGCCAGCGGCAGGCGACGGGATTTCCATGCTCGCCTTGTCGGATTCCAGGGTGATCAGCGACTGATCAGCCTCGACCTTGTCGCCGACCTTGACCTGGATCTCGATGATCTGGGCCTTGCCCGACGAACCGATGTCCGGCACGTGCACTTGCTGAACCGAAGCAGCAGCAGGTGCAGCGGCTGGCGCGACAGCAGCAGGTGCAGCGGCTGGCGCGACAGCAGCAGGAGCGGCAGCCGGTTTGGCTTCAGCCTTGGCGGCAGGAGCAGCAGCCGGAGCAGGGGCCGCTTGCGCGGCGCCCTCGACTTCCAGCTCCAGTAGTTCGTCGCCTTCTTTCAGGCGATCGCCCAGCTTCACTTTCAGGCTCTTGATGACGCCGGCCTTCGGGGCCGGCACTTCCATGCTGGCCTTGTCCGATTCCAGAGTCAGGATGCTCTGGTCGGCTTCGATACGGTCGCCGACCTTCACAAACAGTTCGATTACTTCACCTTCACCGCTGCCGATGTCAGGTACGCGAATGAGTTCGCTCACAGAGTTTCTCCTCAGCAGTCCAGTGGGTTGCGTTTTTCCGGGTCGATACCGAACTTGGTGATGGCCTCGGCCACGACTTTAGGTTCGATATCACCACGGTCAGCCAGTGCTTCCAGGGCTGCCAACACCACGAAATGACGGTCGACTTCGAAGAAATGACGCAGTTTCTTGCGGCTGTCGCTGCGGCCGAAACCGTCGGTGCCCAGGACTTTGAATTCCTTGGACGGTACCCACTGACGGATCTGCTCGGCGAACAGTTTCATGTAGTCGGTAGAGGCGATGACCGGACCCTTACGGCCGCTCAGGCACTCTTCGACGTAGCTGCGCTTAGGCTTCTGGCCTGGTTTCAGACGGTTGCTGCGCTCTACGGCCAGGCCGTCGCGACGCAGTTCGTTGAAGCTGGTGACGCTCCACACGTCGGCACCGACGTTGAACTCTTCACGCAGGATCTTCGCCGCTTCACGGACTTCACGCAGGATGGTGCCGGAGCCCATCAGCTGTACGTGGTGCGCCGCTTCGCGGGTGTCTTCTTCCAGCAGGTACATGCCTTTCTTGATGCCTTCTTCGGCACCGGCCGGCATGGCTGGCTGCTGGTAGGACTCGTTCATCACGGTGATGTAATAGAAGATGTCCTGTTGCTCTTCGGTCATCTTCTTCATGCCGTCCTGAATGATCACCGCCAGCTCGTAGCCGTAGGTCGGATCGTAGGTGCGGCAGTTCGGGATGGTGGCAGCCAGCAGGTGGCTGTGACCGTCTTCGTGCTGCAGGCCTTCACCGTTCAGGGTGGTACGGCCGGCGGTGCCGCCGATCAGGAAGCCACGGGTGCGGCTGTCGCCGGCAGCCCAGGCCAGATCGCCGATACGCTGGAAGCCGAACATCGAGTAGAAGATGTAGAACGGCAGCATTGGCTGGTTGTGGCTGGAGTACGAAGTACCGGCCGCGATGAAGGAGCTCATGGCGCCCGCTTCGTTGATGCCTTCTTCAAGGATCTGACCTTTCTGGTCTTCCTTGTAGAACATCACCTGGTCTTTATCGACTGGCTCGTAGAGCTGGCCGACGGACGAGTAGATGCCCAGCTGACGGAACATGCCTTCCATACCGAAGGTACGGGCTTCGTCCGGGATGATCGGAACGATGCGCGGGCCGATTTCCTTGTCCTTGACCAGTTGCGCGAGGATCCGCACGAACGCCATGGTGGTGGAAATTTCACGGTCGCCGGAACCGTCGAGGATTGCCTTGAGGGTATCCAGATCCGGGGTCGGTACGCTGAAGCTCTGTGCGCGACGCTGAGGGACGAAACCGCCCAGTGCAGTGCGACGCTCGGCCAGGTAACGGGCTTCGGCGCTGTTTGGCTCCGGCTTGAAGAACGGCAGGTTTTCCAGCTCTTCGTCTTTCACCGGGATGTCGAAGCGGTCGCGGAACAGCTTCAGGCTGTCGACGTCGACTTTCTTGGTGTTGTGCGCGGTGTTTTTCGCTTCGCCCGCACCGGTGCCGTAACCCTTGATGGTCTTGGCCAGGATGACGGTCGGTTGTTCTTTGTGGTTGACCGCTTCGTGGTACGCCGCGTAGACCTTGTACGGGTCGTGGCCGCCACGGTTGAGTTTCCAGATCTCGTCGTCGGACAGGTCTGCAACCATCGCCTTGAGTTCAGGCGTGTTGAAGAAGTGTTCGCGAACGAACGCGCCGTCTTTGGCTTTGTAGTTCTGGTACTCGCCGTCGATGACTTCGTCCATGCGACGTTGCAGGATGCCGTCGACGTCCTTGGCCAGCAGTGGGTCCCAGAAACGGCCCCAGATGACTTTGGTCACGTTCCACTGAGCACCGCGGAACACGCCTTCGAGTTCCTGGATGATCTTGCCGTTGCCGCGAACCGGGCCGTCGAGGCGCTGCAGGTTGCAGTTGATGACGAAGATCAGGTTGTCCAGCTTCTCGCGGCCGGCCAGGGAGATTGCGCCCAGGGATTCCGGCTCGTCGCACTCGCCATCGCCCAGGAAGCACCAGACTTTCTGTTTGCCCGGCTGGATGAAGCCGCGGTGTTCCAGGTACTTCATGAAGCGAGCCTGGTAGATCGCCTGGATCGGGCCCAGACCCATCGATACAGTCGGGAACTGCCAGAAGTCAGGCATCAGCCAAGGGTGCGGATAGGACGACAGGCCCTGACCGTCGACTTCCTGGCGGAAGTTGTTCATCTGGTCTTCGGTGATGCGGCCTTCCATGAACGCACGGGCGTAGACGCCTGGCGAGGTGTGGCCCTGGAAGTAGATCAGGTCGCCGCCGTGTTCGTCGGTCGGGGCCTGGAAGAAGTAGTTGAAGCCGATGTCGTACAGGGTCGCGCTGGAGGCGAAGCTGGAGATGTGACCGCCCAGGTCAGAATCTTTCAGGTTCGTACGCATTACCATGGCCATCGCGTTCCAGCGTACCAGCGAGCGAATGCGGCGTTCCATGAACAGGTCGCCAGGCATGCGTGCTTCGTGGGTAACGGGAATCGTGTTGCGGTAAGGCGTGGTGATGGCGTAAGGCAGTTGCGAGCCGCTGCGGGTCGCGAGTTCGCCCATACGGGTCATCAGATAGTGAGCACGGTCTTCGCCTTCTTTGTCGAGAACCGATTCCAGGGCGTCCAGCCATTCCTGGGTTTCGACGGGATCGAGGTCTTGCATGGCTTGCTCCAGGGCGGAAAGGCTTCCAGAATCGGTTGCCTGAGTTTGCGACTGGCCTTGTGGGCAGACGATTTAAAATTCTTGGATTGCCGACAGGTTGTTCCGGCGGCGTGTAGTTTTACTACAAATCATCCGGCATTTCAGCCTTTCGAATGTATAGACGAGTAGTAAAACTACAGATGAAAGGCTTGTGGCCTCCGACTGCGTTGTGAGAATAATCGTTAAGGTTGCTCTTTAGCCATCCGAAAAAGGTGAAAGTTTGATGCTGGCTGCCAAAGAAAAAGAAATTTCAGCTATTTCTCACTTTTGTTCGACAGTCCTTCGCGTAGCGGTTTTTCAATCATCACTACAAGCGGCCATTTACACGCCGATCAAGGATAGACCATGACCCTGCCCGCGCTTGCCGAACTGCCCGCCATTCTCCTGCCGTTGGTCAGCCGATCCGAGCAGTCGTTCCGTACGGCCGTCGCTCAGCTTCAAGACGATCTTGGCTTCTCCACCTGGACCCCGGAGCGCTGGGCGCAGTTCGCCCGTGTCACCGCCGCCAGCGATTTCGTGATTGAACAGAGCGTTCGTGACCCTTTGATGTTGCTGTCGCTGGTGCAGTCCGGCGAGCTCGATCGGCCGTTCGCCCCCGGCGAGTTGTGTGGGCAGATTGCGGCGGCGGTCAGCACCGCGCAGAGCGAGGATGAGCTGGGTCGCGTCCTGCGTCGTCAGCGCGCCCGGCATCAGGTGCGGATCATCTGGCGCGACCTGACTCGCCAGGCCGATCTGGTGCAGACCTGCCGCGACCTCTCGGACATGGCCGACGCCAGCATCGACCAGGCCTATCAATGGCTGTACAGCCGCCATTGCGAACAATTCGGCACGCCGACCGGCCGGCGCAGTGGCGAACCGCAGCAAATGGTCATCCTCGGCATGGGCAAGCTCGGCGCGGTCGAGCTGAACCTGTCGTCGGACATCGACCTGATCTTCGCCTACCCCGAGGGCGGCGAAACCGTCGGCGTGAAGCGCGCGCTGGATAACCAGGAATTCTTCATTCGTCTCGGCCAGCGCCTGATCAAGGCCCTCGACCCGATGACCGTCGACGGCTTTGTGTTCCGCGTCGACATGCGCCTGCGCCCGTACGGCTCGTCCGGCGCGCTGGTGCTGAGCTTCAATGCGCTGGAGCAGTATTACCAGGATCAGGGCCGTGACTGGGAGCGCTACGCGATGATCAAGTCGCGGGTGGTGGCCGGCGATCAGGTGGCCGGGGCGCAGTTGCAGGAAATGCTGCGGCCGTTCGTTTACCGGCGCTATCTGGATTTCTCGGCGATCGAAGCGCTGCGCACCATGAAGCAACTGATCCAGCAGGAAGTCCGGCGCAAGGGCATGGCCGACAACATCAAGCTTGGCTCCGGTGGTATCCGTGAAGTCGAATTCATCGCCCAGGCCTTTCAGTTGATTCATGGCGGTCGCGATCTGAGCCTGCAACAGCGGCCTCTATTAAAGGTGTTGAGCACGCTGGAAGGGCAGGGTTATCTGCCGCCGGCAGTGATCAGCGAATTGCGTGAAGGTTATGAATTCCTGCGCTACACCGAACACGCGATCCAAGCGATTGCCGATCGGCAGACCCAGATGCTGCCGGACAGCCAGCAGGATCAGGCCCGCATCGCCTTCATGCTCGGTTTCGCCGACTGGGACGCCTTCCATGAAAAGCTGATGTTCTGGCGTGGCCGGGTGGCTTGGCATTTTGCTCAGGTCATCGCCGATCCCGATGAGGAAGAAGGCGCCGACTGCGAAGTGGTGGTCGGCGGTGAATGGCTGCCGCTGTGGGAAGAGGCTCAGGATGAAGAAGCCGCTTGCCGCCAACTGGAAGAGGGCGGTTTCGCCGATGCCACCAAAGCCTTGAAAGCGCTGGCCGGTCTGCGCAGCAGTCCGCAGCTGCGGGCGATGCAGCGTCTGGGGCGTGAACGCCTCGACGCCTTTATTCCGCGCCTGCTCGCCCAGGCGGTGGAGCATGACAACCCGGATCTGGTGCTTGAACGGGTTCTGCCGCTGGTCGAAGCGGTGGCCCGGCGTTCGGCTTATTTAGTGTTGCTGACGGAAAACCCCGGCGCGCTGCGTCGCTTGCTGACCCTGTGCGCCGCGAGTCCGTGGATCGCCGAGCAGATCACCCGTTTCCCGCTGCTGCTGGATGAGTTGCTCAACGAAGGTCGCCTGTTCAAGCCGCCCTTGGCGCCGGAACTGGCCGCCGAATTGCGCGAGCGCCTGACCCGGATCCCCGAGGACGACCTCGAACAGCAGATGGAAGCCCTGCGCCATTTCAAACTGGCGCATCGCTTGCGCGTCGCCGCGTCGGAAATCGCCGGCAGCCTGCCGTTGATGAAAGTCAGCGATTACCTGACCTGGCTCGCGGAAGCGATTCTGGAACAAGTGCTGGCCCTGGCCTGGCGCCAGACCGTGGCCAAGTACGGCACGCCGCTGCGCACCGACGGCACGTTGTGCGATCCCGGCTTCATCATTGTCGGTTATGGGAAAGTCGGCGGGATCGAGTTGGGGCATGGTTCGGACCTGGATCTGGTGTTCATCCATGACGGCGATCCACAGGCAGAAACCGACGGGGCGAAGCCTATTGATGGTGCGCAGTTCTTTACCCGGCTCGGCCAGCGGATCATTCACTTGCTGACGGCGCAGACCAACTCCGGCCAGCTCTATGAAGTGGACATGCGCCTGCGGCCGTCCGGTGCGTCGGGGCTGTTGGTCAGTTCGTTGGGGGCATTTGCCCGCTATCAAGAAAATGAAGCCTGGACGTGGGAGCATCAGGCTCTGGTGCGGGCGCGGGTGCTGGTGGGCAGTCAGGATGTCGGCCAGGCGTTCGAGAAAGTACGGGCTCAGGTGCTGGGCAAGGCGCGGGATCTGGCGAAACTGCAACAGGAAGTGAGCGAGATGCGCGCCAAGATGCGCGATAACCTCGGCAGCAAGAGCACCGCCGCCGGTACCGGGGCGAATGCCTTCGATGCCACGGCGCCGTTCGACCTCAAGCAGGACGCCGGAGGTATCGTCGATATTGAATTTATGGTGCAATACGCGGCCCTGGCGTGGTCGCAGACCCACCCGCCGTTGCTGCGCTGGACGGACAATATCCGCATTCTGGAAGAGCTGGAACACGAGGGGCTGATGCCCGTCGAAGACGCCAGCCTGTTGCGCGAGGCCTATAAGGCCTATCGTTCCGCCGCCCACCGGCAGGCCTTGCAGAAGGATGCCGGGGTGATACCGGGCGATCAGTTCGCGGACGAACGGCGGCAGGTGATGCGGATCTGGCGCGAGCTGGGGCTAAGCTGATTCTCGAGACGGGGAGGCGTAAAGCCTCCCCGGTTCGTTTTTGGAAACCACATGAATATTCTGATCGTTGGGCCCAGTTGGGTCGGTGACATGGTGATGGCGCAGACACTGTTTCAGTGTCTCAAGCAGCGCCACCCGCAGTGCGAAATCGACGTGCTGGCCCCCGAGTGGAGCCGGCCGATCCTTGAGCGCATGCCCGAAGTGCGCAAGGCCTTGAGCTTTCCGCTCGGCCACGGCGCGCTGGAGCTGGCGACCCGCCGGCGGATCGGCAAATCCCTGGCCGGCCAGTACGACCAGGCGATCCTGCTGCCGAACTCGCTGAAGTCGGCGTTGGTGCCGTTCTTCGCCGGCATCCCGAAACGCACCGGCTGGCGCGGCGAATTCCGCTACGGCCTGCTCAATGACGTGCGCACGCTGGATAAAGAACGCTATCCGCTGATGATCGAGCGCTTCATGGCCTTGGCCTACGAGCCGAACGCCGAGCTGCCGAAACCGTATCCGCGCCCGAGCCTGCAGATCGACCCGGTGACCCGCGAGGCGGCGCTGGCCAAGTTCGGTCTGACCCTCGATCGCCCGGTGCTGGTGTTGTGCCCCGGTGCCGAATTCGGCGAAGCCAAACGCTGGCCGTCCGAGCATTACGCCAAGGTCGCCGAAGCGCGTATCCGCGAAGGCTGGCAAGTCTGGCTGTTCGGCTCGAAGAACGATCACGCGGTGGGCGAAGACATCCGCGCGCGGCTGATTCCGGGCCTGCGTGAAGAGTCCGTGAACCTCAGTGGCGGTACTTCGCTGGCCGAAGCCATCGACCTGATGTCCTGCGCCGACTCTGTGGTTTCCAACGATTCCGGTCTGATGCACGTTGCTGCAGCGCTGAACCGTCCGTTGGTGGCGGTCTACGGTTCGACTTCGCCGGGTTTCACCCCGCCGTTGGCCGAGCATGTGGAAATCGTCCGTCTGGGCCTCGATTGCAGCCCTTGCTTTGATCGCACTTGCCGTTTCGGCCATTACAACTGCCTGCGCCAGCTGATGCCGGACGCGGTCAACGATGCCTTGCAGCGTTTGCAGGGCTCTGTGGTCGAGGTCCATTAAGTTGCGGGTATTGCTGATCAAGACTTCATCGCTGGGCGACGTGATTCATGCGTTGCCGGCGCTGACCGACGCCGCCCGGGCGATTCCCGGGATCAAATTCGACTGGGTGGTGGAAGAAGGCTTTGCCGAAATCCCGACCTGGCACCCGGCCGTGGGCAAGGTGATTCCGGTGGCGATTCGCCGCTGGCGCAAGAATCTCTGGAAAACCATCACCAGCGGCGAGTGGAAGCGCTTCAAGCAATCCGTTCGGGCGAACAAATATGACCTGGTGATCGATGCTCAAGGCCTGCTGAAAAGCGCCTGGCTGACTCGCTACGTCAAAGCCCCGGTGGCCGGTCTCGACAAGGGCTCGGCCCGCGAGCCGATCGCTGCGCGCTTTTATGACCGCAAACTGGCGGTGGCCCGTGGTCAGCACGCCGTTGAGCGCGTGCGTCAGTTGTTCGCTATCGCCTTGGGCTACGACTTGCCCAAAGGCCTCGGTGATTACGGTCTCAACGTCGAGCGTCTGGTCGAGCTGCCACGCAAGAATGCTTACGTGGTGTTTTTGCACGGCACCACCTGGGACACCAAACACTGGCCGGAAAGCTATTGGCGTGAGCTGACCGAGCGGGTCGGCTACCTCGGCGTGGGGATCAAGCTGCCGTGGGGCAACCCGCTGGAGAAGGCCCGTGCCGAGCGCATCGCTGCCGGCTTCAAGCATGCCGAAGTGCTGCCGAAGCTCAACCTGGCCGGGGTCGGCAAGGTGCTGGCCGGCGCCCAGGCCTGTGTCGCGGTGGACACCGGTCTCGGCCATCTCGCTGCGGCACTGGATGTGCCGACGATTTCGCTGTTCGGCCCGACCAATCCGGGCCTGACCGGCGCCTACGGCAAGCTGCAGATTCACCTCGGCAGCGATTTCCCGTGCGCGCCGTGCCTGCAAAAGAAATGTACGTATCAACCGACCGCGCAGGATGCCCGTCAGTTTGACCTGAAACGCGAGTTGCCTTTGTGCTTCACGCGTCTGAATCCCGAGCGTGTCGCCAGCCGACTGAGCACGTTGTTGATGGCTGAGGAGCTGCGTTGATGCAATTGGCATTTGTCCTTTACAAGTATTTCCCGTTCGGTGGTTTGCAGCGCGACTTCATGCGCATCGCCCTCGAATGCCAGAAGCGTGGCCACAAGATTCGCGTCTACACCCTGATCTGGGAAGGCGACGTGCCGCCCGGTTTCGAAGTGCTGGTGGCGCCGGTCAAGGCGTTCTTCAACCATCGCCGCAACGAGAAACTCAGCGCGTGGATGGAAGCGGACCTGGCCAAGCGCCCGGTGGATCGCCTGATCGGCTTCAACAAGATGCCGGGGCTGGACGTCTACTACGCCGCCGACGGCTGCTTCGAGGACAAGGCGCAGAACCTGCGCAATTCGCTGTATCGCCGTTGGGGGCGCTATCGCCACTTCGCCGAGTACGAGCGCGCGGTGTTCGCCAAAGACGCGAAGACTGAAGTGTTGATGATCTCCGAAGTGCAGCAGCCGCTGTTCATCAAGCATTACGACACGCCGCTCGAGCGCTTCCACCTGCTGCCGCCGGGCATCGCCCAGGATCGTCGGCGTCCGGCGGATGCCGACGAAATTCGCGCCGGTTTCCGCGCCGAATTCAACCTCAAGGACGACGAACTGTTGCTGGTGCAGATCGGCTCCGGGTTCAAGACCAAGGGCGTCGATCGCAGCCTGAAGGCGCTGGCCGCATTGCCCGCCGAACTGAAGAAACGCACCCGGCTGTTTGTAATCGGCCAGGATGACCCCAAATTGTTCCAGATGCAGAGTGCAACATTGGGTCTGGGCGACAACGTGACGTTCCTCAAGGGGCGCAGCGATATCCCGCGTTTCCTGCTCGGCGCCGATCTGTTGATCCACCCGGCGTACAACGAGAACACCGGTACGGTATTGCTTGAAGCGCTGGTCGCCGGGTTGCCGGTGCTGGTCAGCGCGGTCTGCGGCTACGCCCATTACATTGCCGAGGCCGAGGCCGATGCCGGGCGCGTGCTGGACGAGCCGTTCGATCAGGCGCAACTGACGCAATACCTGACTGACATGTTGAACGACGACGCTGCACGGGCGGCCTGGAGCCGCAACGGTCTGGCTTTCGCCGAGACGGCCGACCTCTACAGCATGCCGCAGCACGCGGCCGATGTGATTCTGGCGGAGCACGCATAAATGAAGTTGATGCTGGCTGAACCGTTCAAGAGCCTCTGGGCCGGCCGCGATGCGTTCGCGGAAGTCGAGGGCTTGCAGGGCGAGGTGTACCGCGAGCTGGAAGCCCGCAGGACTTTGCGCACGGAAGTCGACGGCAACGGATTTTTCGTCAAGATCCACCGAGGCATCGGCTGGGGCGAGATTTTCAAGAACCTGCTGACTGCCAAGTTGCCGGTGCTTGGCGCGGGCCAGGAATGGAAGGCTATCCAGCGTCTGCAGGAAGTCGGTGTGCCGACCATGACCGCCGTCGCGTACGGCGAGAAGGGCAGCAACCCGGCGGACCAGCATTCGTTCATCGTCACCGAAGAACTGGCGCCGACCATCAGCCTCGAAGACTTCAGCATCGACTGGGTCAAGCAGCCGCCGCAGCCAAAGCTCAAGCGCGCGCTGATCGCCGAAGTTGCACGCATGACGGGGATGATGCACCGCGCGGGGGTCAACCACCGCGACTGCTACATCTGCCACTTCCTGCTGCACACCGACAAACCGGTCACCCCGGAAGATTTCAAACTCTCGGTGATCGACCTGCACCGGGCCCAGACTCGCCCGGCGATCACTCAGCGCTGGCGCAACAAGGATCTGGCGGCGCTGTATTTCTCCGCGCTGGACATCGGCCTGACCCGTCGCGACAAGCTGCGCTTTCTCAAGGGTTACTTCCAGCAACCGCTGCGCCAGATCCTGGCGGAAGAAGCGCCGTTGCTGAGCTGGCTCGAAGGCAAGGCCAACAAACTCTACGAGCGCAAGTTGCGCTACGGGGATGCGCTCTGATGGCGGGTTGGAATCTTGAACCCGAGTACAGCGACCTCGCAGCGGATTTTGGCAGCCTTGAAGCGGTATTCGCGCTTGAAGGCGAGCGTCTGACCCGCGACCCGCTGTCCGAAGTCATCCGCGTGCAGCGCAACGGTGTCAATTACTACGTCAAACGCTACGTCGGCGCCGGCAAGGGCTTGCGCCGTTACCTCGGCAAGCCGCGGGTGAAGATGGAGTGGCAGAACCTCAAGCGTTTCGCCAAGTGGGGCATTCCCACCGCCGAAGTGGTGGCCTGGGGCCTGGAGCGCAATGGCATGGCCTACGATCGCGGGGCGATGATCACCCGCGAACTGCCGCGTACCGAGGATCTCTCGGCACTGGCCGAGCGCAACGACCCCAAGCTGAAGAATCATAGCTGGGTTGACGGCATCAGTCGGCAGTTGGCCGTTTACACCCGGACAATGCACGACCATCGCTTCACCCATAACGATCTGAAGTGGCGCAACCTGCTGATCGACGATCAGGCGCGGCTGTTTCTGATCGACTGCCCGAACGGCGATTTCTGGCGCGGTTTCTGGCTCAAATACCGGATTACCAAGGACCTGGCCTGTCTCGACAAGGTTGCCAAATATCACCTGTCGAACACCCAGCGCCTGCGCTTCTACCTGCAATACCGCCAGCGTGACCGGCTCAATGCCGCCGACAAGAAACGGATTCGCCACGTGGTGAGATTTTTCGAGGGACGCGAATGACTGATTTTCTGGCCGCTGAAGACCGTACGCTACTGGAGCGCCACGGCCTCGGCACGTTCGACGCGTTGTGGGACAAGCAACTCGATGCGGTGGATGAACCGAACACCGACGGCGGCGGCTGGAGCAGTGTGTTCCGGCTCGAACTCGAAGGCCACGGTTACTACCTCAAGCGTCAGAGCAACTACCTGACCCGCACCCTGCACGCGCCGTTTGGCGAGCCGACGTTCGCCCGGGAGTTTCGCAACATCAGCCGTTACAACCAGCTCGGCATTCCGGCGCTGCAAGCGGCGTTTTTCGGCCAGCGCAAAGTCAACGGCGAAGTGCGCGCGATCCTGCTGACCCGAGCCCTCGACGGTTGGGATGATCTGGATTCGTTGCTGCAGCGCTGGTCTAGCCTGGAAGTCACGCAGCATTCGGCGATTCTCAAGGCCTGCGGCCAGCTGGCGCGGCGCCTGCACGGTGTACGTCAGGTGCACGGCTGCTTCTATCCCAAGCACATTTTCCTGCGTGCCGAGGGTGCCGGGTATCAGGCGCAACTGATCGACCTGGAAAAGACCCGGCCCCTGCTGTTCGGCCAGCGTGATCGGGTCAAGGACCTTGAGCCGCTGCTGCGTCGCGCTCCGGAGTGGAGTGATGCCCAGTTGCGCGAGTTGCTGGCGGCGTATCTCGATCAGTCGGTCGACAGTTCACTGGTCGATAGCTGGGTCACGCGGCTGACCGCGCGGCGCAGTCGCAAGGAGACGCGCTGATGCAGTTGTCCGACCTGAAAAACGCCGGGCGTACACCGAGCTTGCCGCTGACGGTTTCGTTGGCCGATGCGGCGGGTGCCGCCGATTTGCAGTTGCTCAGCCTGTTGCGGGTGTTGCCGGGGCAGCGCTATGTCGGTGCCGGCGTGTGGCGCGGGCGTCCGGTGTTGGCCAAATTGCTGGTTGGCAGCAAGGCTGCACGGCATTTTCAGCGTGAACTGGAAGGGGTGAAACTGCTCGCCGCCCAAGGCATGACCACACCGTTACTGCTGGCCGATGGCCTGAAGGACGGCGAGGGTGGCTGGCTGCTGTTCGAGTTCCTTGAAGGTTCCGAAAGCCTCGGTGATGCCTGGAACAAGGTCGAGTCCTTGCCGGTGCTGGCCGACGAACAGTCGGCGGTGCTGGCCGAAGCCCTCGGCGCCATTGGCCAATTGCACGGCAAAGGCCTGTGGCAGGAGGACCTGCACCTGGACAACCTGCTGCGCCACGGCGATCAGTTGTACCTGATCGATGGCGCCGGTATCTGTGCGGAAAACGCCGGTCAGCCGTTGTCCCGGCAGAAAGTGCTGGAAAACCTCGGGGTGTTTTTCGCCCAGTTGCCCAAGTCGCTCGAGCCGTTCACTGAAGAGCTGCTGGTGTATTACCTGCTGAGCAACAGCGAACACGCATTGCCGCTGGAGGCCTTGCAGAAACAGATCGACAAGGTGCGCGCCTGGCGGTTGAAGGATTTCCTGATCAAGGTCGGTCGTGAATGCACGTTGTTCAGCGTGCGACGCGGAGCCTTTGGCCTGCGTTCGATCCGTCGCGAGGAAGAACCCGCGATGCTGCCGGTGCTGGAGCAGGCCGATGCCTTGCTCGATCAGGGGCACCTGTACAAGACCGGCGGCGCGGCCAGCGTCGGCAAGGTCGAAGTCGCCGGGCGTCCGCTGGTGATCAAGCGTTACAACATCAAGAACTTTGCCCATTGGCTCAAGCGCTTCTGGCGCCCGAGCCGCGCCTGGCACTCCTGGCGCGAAGGCAATCGCCTGGCGTTTCTCGGCATTGCTACGCCGAAGCCGCTGGCGGTGCTGGAAACGCGCTTCTTTTGGTTGCGCAGCAAGGCGTACCTGATCACCGAGTACCTGGCCGGGCCGGACATCATCGAGCGTTTTGCACCGTACGTTGAAAGCGGCGAAGCGCCGGAAGCCGAGTTGCAGGCGCTGGATCAGTTGTTTGCGCGGTTGATTGCCGAGCGCATCAGTCACGGCGATTTCAAGGGCCACAACCTGTTCTGGCACGAGGATCGCTGGGCGCTGATCGATCTGGATTCGATGTGCCAGCACGGCTCGGCGGGCAGCTTTGCTCCGGCTTATGCCAAGGATCGTGCGCGGTTCATGCGCAACTGGCCTGAGAGCAGTGCGCTGTACCAGGTGATTGATCAGCGTTTGCCCAAGGATGCATCGGGCGCTGCGTGATTTCTTTCGCAAGCCGGTAAGACGTTTCTGCAATAAAAATCGGGTAAGGCATGTGGTGACAAATCCTTGTGACTTGTCCTACGGCCTTCCCGTAACCCATGAACTGCCCCGCATAAAGCCCCGATGCTAGTTTGCCCCGACGTTCCCGGAGGGCAAACCTTGACCATCAAAACGGCTATCACCATTGGCGCATTTTCCCTGGCGCTATCCGGCTGCGGCACCGCCGTCACCGTGTTGCAGGACGACGAGGACGCCACGCGCGGCCTGCGCAAACAGAAAACCTACTGCCAGTCCATTCCGCGCATCTACAGCGGCCTCGCCCACGACTTCTGCCTGCTGCACGCGCCGCCCGACCCCACCGGCATTCTGGTGCCGGTCGTCCTGCTCGACCTGACCCTGTCCGGCGTCTTCGACACGGCTTGCCTGCCTTATACGATCTATCGTCAGGCGGTGGACGGGAATATCAGTGTTTATTGGCGGCCAGGTCGGGGGTAATTACCTTGCCCCCAACCAGTGAATACAGCGATGTCATCGTTTATGTCGATGAGAGCGGTGATCATGGAATGCAAACACTGGATCCCAACTATCCAGTTTTCGTGCTCGCGTTTTGTGCGTTTCATAAAAGGCATTATTGCGAGAAGGTCATTCCGGCCCTGCAGAAATTCAAGTTCACCCATATGGGACACGATCTGATCGGTCTGCATGAGCTCGAAATTCGTAAAGAAAAAGGAGCGTTTTCTGGCCTCTTCATGTCGAGAGAGCACAAGAATGCTTTTCTTGAGGAGCTGACTTGCATCATTGAAGCCAGCAACTTCGTTCTGATCAGTTGCGTCGTAGACAAGGCTTCCCTTCGCGAGAAACAAGGCACGGGACACAATCCTTATCACCTCGCGCTCGGCTTTTGTCTGGAAACGCTCTATGAGTTTTTGCAGGAGAAGAATCAACAAGGGGCACTGACGCACGTGATTTTCGAGCGCCGAGGAAAGCGAGAGGATAACGAGCTTGAATTGGAGTTTCGCAGGATGTGTGGTGGGGCGAATCGATGGGGTATTCAACTGCCGTTTGACATCGTTTTTGCAACCAAGCAGGTGAACTCCACCGGCTTGCAGCTAGCCGATCTTGTTGCGAGGCCCATTGGCATGAGCTTTTTGAGGGCGGGTCAGGGAAACCGTGCTTTTGACGTGCTCAAGCGCAAATTCTATTGCAGCGGAGGGCGGAGCAAAGTTGGAGAGGGTTTCGAGAATTGGGGTTTGAAGCTTTTCCCATCCCCAGAAAGCGAAAAGCCCCGATGATCTCACCGAGGCATTAGCGCCGACCGGGATCTCCCAGTCCATTTGCGCTGGAGTCTATGTCGATGCTACTCGAGTGTCAACGCACTGGCCGGCCAGTTCCGCTAGAGGTTTGTCGGCGCTTTTAAGCTATAATCCCGCCCTTTAGCTGTCTCTCGCCCGGTGCGAGGGCACATCATTTTTCAAGGCGCATCGCGCCTGAATGCAGACTAAAGAGGCTAGACCCCTGTGGCATTGACGATTCTTGGCCTGTCCGGCGCCCTTAGCCATGATCCTTCAGCAGCCTTGTACATCGACGGCAAGCTGGTCGCGGCGGCTGAGGAAGAGCGCTTCGTACGCGATAAACATGCAAAGAACCGCATGCCCTACGAATCGGCGAAGTTCTGCCTGGAGCAGGCTGGCATCAAGCCGTCCGACGTTGACGTGGTAGCGATTCCGTTCGCCCCGATCAGCATTTTCGGCAAGGCCCGCTGGCAGTACGCCAAGCGTTACTGGTACGCCCCGGACCGTGCACTCGACGCGATCCTGATGGGTAACCGCCGCTACAAGCGCTATCGCAACAAGATCGTCTGGTGCCTGGAGCAACTGGGCTTCGATCCGAAGAAAATCAAGATCGAACCGGTCGAACACCACCTGGCCCACGCCTCCAGCGCCTACCACTGCTCGGGTTTCAAAGAGAAAACCGCGATCCTCGGCATCGACGGCAAGGGCGAGTACGCCACGACCTTCTTCGGTTATGGCGAAAACGGCAAGATCCACAAGATCAAGGAATTCTTCGATCCGGACTCTCTCGGCGGTCTGTACGGCGCGATCACCGAGTTCCTCGGTTTCGACATGCTGGACGGTGAGTTCAAGGTCATGGGCATGGCGCCGTACGGCGACGCCAGCAAATACGATTTCTCGCGCCTGGCCTCGTTCGAGAACGGCGAGCTGGTGATCAACACCGACTACGCCAACGTGATCGGCCTGCGTCGCTATAAAGAGAAGGGCAAGGGTTACTACTTCTCGCCGAAGCTGATCGAGTGGCTGGGTCCGAAGCGCGAAGGCGACATCGCCGACGAGCCGTACATCCACTACGCCGCCAGCATTCAAGCGCTGTTCGAAAAAATTGCGCTGCAGATGATCGACTACTACCTGGGCGACGTGCTCAAGGAAACCGGCAAACTGGCTTACGCCGGTGGCTGTGCGTTGAACGTCAAGCTCAACCAGAAAATCATCGCCCGCGACGACGTCAAGGAACTGTTCGTGCAGCCTGCATCCGGCGACGCCGGCACCGCAGTCGGCGCAGCGGCCTATGTGTCCAACGCCCGTGGCGTACCGGTCGAGAAGATGGAACACGTCTACCTCGGCCCGTCGTACAGCAACGAAGACGTGATCGCCGCGTGCGCCCGTCACGAGAACAAGCCGACCTGGCGCAAGCTCGACAACATGCCGGAGCAGATCGCCAAAATCATGGTCGATGGCAACCCGGTGGCCTGGTTCCAGGGCCGCATGGAGTTCGGTCCGCGTGCACTGGGTGGTCGTTCGATCATCGGTTGTCCGAGCGTCGCTGGCGTGGCTGACCGCATCAACCACCAGATCAAGTTCCGCGAGCGCTGGAGGCCTTTCTGCCCGTCGATGCTCGACACCGTTGCGCCGCAGATGATCAAGATCGATCACCCGGCGCCGTTCATGACCTTCACCTTCGAAGTGGCGGAAGAGTGGAAGACCCGCGTGCCGGAAGTCGTCCACGAAGACGGTACTTCCCGGGCCCAGGTGCTCAAGCGCGAATACAACCCGCGCTACTACGACATGATGAAGGCGCTTGAAGTGCTGACCGGCAACGGCGTGTCCCTGAACACCTCGCTCAACCGCCGTGGTGAACCGATGATCTGCTCGCCGACCGATGCCCTGAACATGTTCTTCGGCTCCGATCTGCAGTACCTGATCATGGAAGACATCCTGGTGGTCAAAGAAGGCGCAAACGCTTATGACACGCTCGGCTGAACGCCATGTGCTGCAGTTCTGCCACGGCTATGACGGGCCGTTCCTGGACTGCGCGCGGCAGTACGCCAGCCTGTTCGCGGGCACCGGTTATCGGGTCACCACGGTCTTTCTGACCGGGGCGGCCGATAGCGAGGTGGCTGCGGCCTGCGCCTCCGACGAAGTGTTGTTCATGGAATACAGCTCCAAGGCCATTCGTGGCCTGAAGCTGGGCGCCATCGGCGATCTGCGCAAGATCGCCGCTTCACGCAATTTCAGTTTCTGCATCGCCCATCGCTTCAAGCCGATCTACATCGCCTTGCTCGGCACTTCGCTGCCGGTGATTGGCGTGCACCACGCGTTTGGCGATTACAAACGCGGCACGCGCAAGCTGTTCGCGCACATTTTCCGCAAGCGCCTGAGCCTGCTCGGCGTGTCCGACGCGGTGCGCGACGACATGCGCCGCTGCCTGCCGAAATGGCCGGCGACGCGCATCCAGACCCTCTACAACCGTATCGATGTTTCGGCGTTGCAGATGAGTCAGGTGTCCGCCCGTGAAGCCCGCGAGACCCTCGGTCTTTCAGCGGATGCGTTCATTGTCGGCAACGTCGGTCGCCTGCACCCGGACAAGGATCAGGCCACGCTGCTGCACGGTTTTGCCGCGGCGCTGCCGGGTCTGCCGGCCAACAGCCAACTGGTGATTCTCGGCAAGGGGCGTCTTGAGGATGATCTGAAGGCGCTGGCCCGCGAACTGGGCGTCGGTGATCGCGTGCTGTTTCTCGGTCAGGTGCCGGACGCGCGCAATTATTTCCGTGCATTCGATGTGTTTGCCCTGAGTTCCGACCACGAACCGTTCGGCATGGTGCTGCTGGAGGCCATGGCCGCTGGCGTGCCGTTGTTGGCGACTGCGTGCGGCGGGGCGAAGGAAGTGGTCGAAGGCGTGGGCATTCTGTTCCCGCTGGGTGATGCCGAACATCTGGCCCAGGGCCTGAAACATCTGGCCGGCATGGACGAGCAGCAACGCCGTCAATGCGCCGAGATGATGTTCGATCGCCTGCGCGAGCGCTTCTCCGACCGCGCCGTACGCGACACCTTCTGGCATTTGCCGCAAGTTACCGATCTGGCACCGAGGGGCTGATGCTCAACCGATTTCAAGGCTGGCGCGAACGTGGCTGGTCGCCCGTTGACGCCTCAACTTATGCACAGGCCTGGCAGCGTTTTGGCGGCAGCGTCGCGACTCATCCGCTGGTCGTCGAGCGTCTGGCGGATCTGGCCGGCATCCCGGTGCGCTATCTGGCCTGGGAGCAGCAGGGCGAAGTCAAAGCGGCGATCCCGACCTGGGGCCGCGATCTGGCCTTGTCCAAGGACGTGCTCAAGCGCAACGGCAAGAAAGGCCTGTTCGACCTCGGCAACGCCGAGCTGATCCTGCCGGCCGCCGTCGATGCCCAGGCCCCGCTGCGCCATCGCGGGCGCTACCTGTCGGCGCTCAATGAAAACCGCTTCAGCGGTCTCAAGTTGCAGACCGAACAACTGGCCATGGCCCGCACCCCGGAAGAACTGTCGAAGAAGTTTCGCTACAACCAGCGTCGTGAGTTGCGCCTGCTTGAAGAGGCGGGCGGTGTCGTACGGCCGGTCAGCGAGTTCACGAGTGCGGAACTGGCAGCCATTTATTGCGACCTGTTCCAGCGTCGCTGGGGATTCCCGGCCACTGGCGCGGCACGCATGGCCGAGGTCATCGAGTTGTTGCGCGAGCTGTTGATCGGTTCGGTGATCTTCCTCAACGATGCGCCGATCGCCATTCAACTGGTGTATCGCGTCGAAGCGCCGGAGTGGATCAGCGTCGAATACATCAACGGCGGCGTCGACCCCGAAACCCGTGAATTCAGCCCCGGCAGTGTCTTGAGCTTCCTCAATACGCAATCGGCGTGGGAGCACGCCCGGGCGCTGAACAAGCCGCTACGCTTTTCCTTCGGTCGTGCCGACCGTGAATACAAGGATCGCTGGTGCAATCCTGTGCCGGTCTTCACCGTATGAGTCAGCCCATGAGCCGCAAACAGCAACTGCTCAAGCGTCACCGGCGCAATAAACGCATCGGCCTGTTGATCGCGCTGATCGTGTTGATCGCCCTCGGTGTGCTGGTGGCCTGGTGGTTGCCGCTGGTGCTGGCGGTGGTTGGCTGGATCGCTCACGAAGCGTGGTTCGCCGATCATTTGTTCTACTCGCCGAAAGACGACTACCAATACAGCTTTCCGCCGTTCACACCGCAGCCGAAAGTGCATTTGAGCGGTGAGCAGTTGCGCCTCGACGAGGGCGTGATGCTGGTGGACGACGCCACGCTGATCCTCGCCGTGCGGGTGAAAAACACCTGGCTGGGACGTTTCTTCGATCCACGCGTGGAGCTTGCGGGCGGAGCGAATCCGGATGCACAGACCTTCGAACGTGGCGTCAACGGCCTGCGTTATCTGAACCTCAGCGGTCAGGCGCAGACCTTGTCGCAAGGCCTGTTGCGCCTGCGCGGACGTTTCTGCCGGGTGACCGGCGAGCCGGTGCTATGGGCGCTGGAACAACCGGATTACCGCCGTCAGCGGGTGATGGTGATCGCGCCGCACGCCGATGATGCCGAGTTGGCCGCTTACGGTTTGTACAGTCAGGCCGATGAGGCCTGGATCGTTACCCTGACCGCTGGCGAGATCGAAGCCGAACACTATCAGCAGATGGGCCTGAACAAGGTCGAGGCGGCGCGACTCAAGGGCCGCTTGCGGGCCTGGGACAGCCTCGCCGTGCCGCGCTGGGCCGGTGTGCCGCAGGAACACTGCGTGCAGCTCGGGTATTTCTGCCTGCAACTGGCGGCGATGCAGGCTGCGCCGAATCAACCGGTGGGTTCGCGGGAAGCCGATCTGAGCGACACGCGAATTTTTCGTCAGTTGAATCCGTTTGCCTTGCCCGGCGATGCCGACGGCGCGCCGACCTGGAACAATCTGCTGGCCGACCTGCGTGACGTCCTGTCTCGTGCGCGTCCGGATGTGATCGTGCTGCCGCACCCGACGCTGGATCCGCATCCCGACCATATCTGCGCCCAGGAGGCCGTACTGGAAGCCTTGCGCGGTCTCGATTACCAACCGACCCTGCTCGGTTACGCCAACCACCTGCACGACAACGATCGCTGGCCGATGGGCGACAGCGGGCAGGGCATCGCCTTGCCGCCGACGTTCGATGCAAACGTGGCGATGCAACCGCTGTGCCTGCCGCTGCCGATCGAGCTGCAACGTGACAAGGCCATGGCGCTGGGCATGATGCATGACCTGCAGCCGCCGGCACCGTTCAAGCGGCGTCTGCGCCGGCTGTTTCAGCGACTGCTGGCCGGTCGTATGCCGTCGGTCTACGGCGAGAACGAATTTTTCCGCAAAGCGGTCAGGCGCCAGGAGTTGTTCTGGGTGCTGAAGCAGAGCGAAACAGGCGCGACGGGTTCGCAACGGGGAGAGTCATGAGTCAACGCGCAAAGGTTCTGCAGCTGCAGCCCGACTACAACGTCAAATCCCATGATTTCGCCGACCTCGCCGAACAGATCGTCAAGGCTTTGCCGACGGATCGTTATGAGGTGACGGCAGCATTCCTGCGCGGCAAGCCCGGGCCGGGTGAAGCCGTCAGCCGGGCCGACCGTTCGGTGTATTTCGAGTTTTCCGACAAGTCCCTCAAAGGCATGCGCCTGCGGGCGATGTGGCAGCTGTACAAGTTCTGCCGGCGGGAAAAGTTTGATGTGGTGATCTGCAACCGGTTCAAACCGGTGAACATGATGCTGACGCTCAACCGTTGGTTGAAAGTGCCGTTGTGCATCGGCATTTCCCACGGTTTTGGCGAGTACGATCGCTTCTATCGCCGTCGTCAGACCCAGCGTCTGATCGATCGCCACTGGCGCTTTGTCGGTGTGTCGCCGGCGGTCAAACAATACCTGCTGGACTGCGATTGCGGTTTCACCGATCAGAATACGTACGCGATCACCAACGCCATCGACATCGAACAGGCCGAAGGTTTGCAGCACAGCCGCGAGCGGGCCCGTGAGCTGCTCGGTATCGACCCGAAGGTGCGCCTGATCGGTGCGCTGGGCCGGCTGGTGTCGGTCAAGGGCCACACTTACCTGTTGCAGGCTTTCGCCCAACTGAAAGACAAATACCCGAACACCCAACTGGCAATCATCGGTGCCGGGCGCCTGCAAGCGCCGCTGGCGGCCGAGATCGAACAGTTGGGTCTGACCGGCCGCGCGCACCTGCTGGGCTTCAAGGAAAACGCTCTGCAATACGTACGTGCGTTCGATATCTGGACCATGCCGTCGCTGGCCGAAGGCCTGGGCCTGGCCTTGCTGGAAGGCATGAGCGGGCATCTGCCGGTGATCGCGTCGAACGTGCCGGCCATGTTGCCGCTGATCGAAGGTGCCGGTGGCCTGTCGATCACCCCCAAGGACGTGACGAGCCTGGTCACTGCACTGGATGCTTACCTCGGGCTGTCGGATGACGAGCTCAAGGCCAAGGGCGAGCAGGCCTATCGCTATTTACAGGAACAACACGACATCGAGGTCTTCCGTCAGGAATACCTGACCCTGATCGACTCCGGCCTGGCGCAGGCCCGCAAGGAACAGCCATGAGTGAGGTCACCGCCCTGAGCGATGCACAACCCATCGTCACCGTGATCATCGCGTCCTACAACCACGGACCGTACATCGAGGAAAGCATCCTCAGCGTCATCAACCAGAGCTACAAGAACATTGAGCTGCTGGTGGTCGACGACGGCTCGAAGGATGACAGCGTCGAGCGCATCAAAGCCTTGCAGGAAAAGCACGGATTCGACTTCCGTGTGCAGCAGAACCAGGGCCTGACCAATACGCTGAACGGCGCGATTGCGCGGGCCAGGGGCAGCCTGATCGTACCGTTCGGCTCCGACGACATCATGTACCCGGACCGGATCGCCACCCAGGTCGCGTACATGGACGGCAAGCCGGAAGTGGGTATCTGCGCCGGCAACATCGAGTTGATGGACGCCGACGGCAACCTCTACCCGGAAAAGCGCCAGCGTCGGGACGTGCCGTTCCGTCGCCTGGATTTCGATGACATGTTCCTGGAGCGCAAGCCGTATCCGCCGGCGCCGACCCTGATGATCCGCCGCGAGGCGCTGGACAAGGTGGGAGGGTTCGATCCGACGATTCGTCTTGAGGATCTGTACATCGAGCTGAAAGTCACCCGCGCCGGGTATTTCATCGACGGCCTGAACGTGGTGATGGCGCGCTATCGCAAACACGCCACGAACTCGTACAAGAACCACCGTTTCATGATCGAAAACATCCTGCGCACCTACGCGCTGTTCAGCGATCACCCGCTGTACGACGAGGTGCGCTACAAGTCGCTCAATTCGATGTTCCTGAAAACCGCCAACCGTGACCGCAAACTGGCGCGGGAGCTGCTGGCACAGATTCCGCTCAAGGCCTGGAACAAGAAAACCTGGCGCGGTCTGGGCCGGCTGCTGTTTTCACCGCTGGAAAAGGACTGAGCCATGGGCTGGCTTCAGCGCTGGCGTGAGCAGCGCGCCAAACGGGCGATTCGCAAGCTGCCGAAGATCGAACGCGGCGCGGCGCGGTTCGCCCGGGCTTACCCTGACTACAGCTTTGGCCGGGGCAGTTATGGTCTGCCGATCGTTCATGACTGGAAGGAAGGCTCGACGCTGAAGATCGGTGCCTACTGTTCGATTGCCGTAGGTGTGCAGATTTTTCTTGGCGGGCATCACCGTGCGGACTGGGTGACCACGTTTCCCTTTCCGGCGATGCTGCCGGAGGCCGCTGGCATCTGCGATTACAGCGGTACTCACGGGGACGTGATAATCGGCAACGATGTCTGGCTGTGCTCCAACTGCACAATCCTGTCGGGTGTCACGATCGGCAGTGGCGCGATCATCGCTGCCGGTGCACTGGTCACGCGGGATGTTGAACCCTATGCGGTCATGGGCGGCAATCCGGCGAAGTTCCTGCGCTGGCGGTTTCCCGAGGAGCAGCGTCAGCAGTTGTTGCAGAGTGCCTGGTGGGATTGGCCGGAAGCCGAACTGCGCGGGCTGGTCGGCAAGCTCTGCAGCGATGACATCGAGGCTTTCCTGAGTTATGCCCGTCAACGTCAACGTCAGCCGGTGTAGCCGCTCAGTGGTCCTGAACGGCTTTGTCGGCCAGTTTTTTCGGCGCCTGCTTCTGACGTAACCATTGCAGAAACTTCCTGCCTGCTTCGATGCCCGGTTTCTCGATGTACAGAAATGTCAGGCTGGCGATCACGATCAGCAGACAACTGCACACGGCCATCAACAGCAGATAGAGGATCGGGTTCTGTGGATTGAAGGGAACCAGGTGTGGCAGTTGCTGCACCATCATCCAGAGCACATAGCCGTGCAGCAGATAGGTGCTGTAGCTGATCTCTCCCAGCCAGCGGACGCTACGCAGGCGCAAGGCGCCAAATAGCGCGTTGCCCGATGCCACGATGACGAAAAACACGCCCAGCAACAGCAGCGGCATCAGGCTGAAGGCGCGTTTGTATTGCGTCATCACGAGAACAAGGGCCAGCAGGGCAATGAAGGTGGCGAACCGTGTCTGGCTCCATGCCACCAGATGGGGACGTCTCACCCAGTAAGCCGCGGCGATACCCCCCAGGAAACTCGCCAGAAAGTGCTTTTTCAGCGAGTGCTCCCAGCCGACCACCTGATAAAGGGCATAGATCCCGATCAGGCACAGGACCACCTGCAGCCAGTGCTTGCGGTAGATGAATATCAGCCCCAGAAGTGGCAGCGCCAGGTAGAAAAACACCTCATAGGCCAGCGTCCAGGTTACGTTGGAAATCAACATGCCGCTATGGGGGTACTGATTGATGTCGGGGCGGTCGAACGTCAGCCAGGCCAGTATCTGCCCGGCCAGCTGCGTGCCGGAGTCTTTCAGCTCCCAGCCTTGCAGGTGGAAGACGGTGACAAACACGATCAGCATCAGCGGCAGGTAAAGCGGATAAAGCCGAAACACGCGTGAAACCGCAAATGCCTGCCAGTCATGGTCGCGACCCTGTTTGAGCAGGCGGCTCCAGAACAGGAAACCGGTGATCATGAAAAACAGCGCGACACTGGCCTGGCCCAATTGGGAGTAGAGATTGCTGGGCGGAAAGTCGATGACGCCGGTGCGCAGGTAGAACCAGGTAATGATTGCGTGATGAATGAACACGCCAAAAGCCAGATAGCCGCGCAAGCCGTCAATGCTGTTATAGCGGCTTTCGCCGCTATGACGCAGGTGCTGGGCGGCTTTGGGTATCAGACGCAGGAACATTACCGACGTCGCGATAGCGAGCAGATACGCTATCGCGGCAAAGACTGGGTTTGTATCCGTCATGATCAGTGGGCCCGAGCCGGGCGACCTCCCTGTTGCACTTGCCGGTGCAGATTGTCGACGGCAGCCTTGGAGGCCGTCACCGAATACCCCTGGAGCAGGGCATCGAAGTGATCCTCGAACAGCCAGCGCTTGTCTTCCGTGTAGCGTTGCATGTGGCGCAAATTGCGCTGGCGCAATGAAAGGCTCAAGGGTGATGGATAGATGCGCAGGTCGGCCAGATCGATCAGCCCGAACTCACCGTCCTCCAGCACCAGTACGTTACCCAGATGCAGTGAGCGGAAATAGACACCCTGCTCATGAAGCCGGGCCATGAACTTGCCGAAACGCTCGACCAGCGCCTGTCGCACCGCTGGTGCTGGGATGCCCTGCAGCACCTGACGCAAGGTGTGACCCGGCAACGGAGCGTAGTGCACCGCGCTGCTGCCATCGTCCAGGCGATACAGATTCAGCACCTGCGGGGTCGGGATGCCCATCCGGCGCAACTGTTCGCTATTGATGGCGAAGCGTTCGGAGTACGGGTTGAAGTTGCCGGAGGTGTACCAGCGGCGGCGGCGGAACAGCTTGAGGAAGCTGCCATCGGTCAGGCGCAAGACCTTTGGACCCAGGCCGTCCTCTTCGATCACCTGAGCATCGGCGCAGCGTTGTTGCAGGCCGGAGACCGACAGTTTCTGCACCGGTATTGCCAACAGGCGTCGGGCCCGCTGATTGATGCTGATCGCAGCAATCAGCGCCAGCGGAATCCACAGCAGGAACCAGTGCTCCTTGGGGCGCGAAATGATGCCGCCACCTTCTGTCAGCCCGGCGCCGATGCCGAACACCAGCCAGGTGGAAGCGATGATCAGCAAGGGTTGTACGCGTTGACGCCAACTGCTCAGCAAGCTCCAGCCCTGGAAGAACAGCCACGGCAGCAGGCCCAGGATGCCGACGTAATAAAGCACGCCGAGGACAAAGCTGTGCGGTTCCTGAAAGCTGTAGCCAACGCCCGGGTCAATCGCCAGATCGGCGTTGTAGCCATGACCGATCCAGGGGTGATCGGCAATTTTTTGCAGGGCAATCTGCCAGATTTCGAAACGATAGGAGTCGCCGCGCTCGGTGATCATCTTCGAGAACAGGGCGACCACGGCGATGCCGACGGCCGCCAGCGACCCCAGCATCACCAGCGAACGCCGGTTCCAGCAGATGAAGGCCAGCCACAAGGCCGCCATGGTCAAGGCGACCAGCGGCGTTCTGGAACCGGTCGAGATCACCGCCGCGAACATGATCAGCATCGCCGGCAGGCTGAGCCAGAGCAGGCGGCCATGTTTGCAGGACATGCTGACGCTGAGCCAGTAGGCACAGAAAAAACCGAACAGATGGGAGCTGAGCAGCGGGTTGTCGAACGCCCCGCCGCCGACCAGACGCGCACCTGGCTGGTAATGATGGATGAAGGGGATCAGGAAACAGATCGTGGCGATCAAGGCAACCACGGCCGCGACGAACAGCATCGGCGAAATAATGTCACTGCGGTAGCGCACCACCAGGTAGCAACCGACGAACAGCAGCAAGGTATGCAGCGGGGGTTTGAGCATGCCGCCGAACGATTCGCCATCGGGCGGACCCCAGCACAGACTGAGCAACGCCCAGGCGATGAACGCAAGCACCGCAAGAACCACCGGTTCGCCCAGCAGCTCTTTCAACTCCCGCGGGCGCAGGCACAGGGCGATCAGTGCAGGAATGCTGAACAGACCATAAAACAGTTTGTGATGCAGGCTGCGACCCGGCAGGAAGAACAGCGCGCACAAGAGCAGGAAGAAGCCGACGGGAAGTATCCACAGGCTGATGAAATCGAAGATTCGATTGGACGTACTGCTGAAGCCGCGAAGTTGCATGCTGTGAGATTCAATCCTGAAGTTGATCGGCCATTTCATTGATGGCTATTTGATGCTGAAAAAGATGCCTAACAATAACAGCCTTTGCCCGATTGCCAGAACCCTGAAGAAGCTGTGCTAAAGTCAGCGTCCTTTTTATCGACTCTCGCGTGATATGACCGACTCCAGTCTCGCCGCAAGCCCTTCGAGCTTGAAAATCTACTTCCGCCTGCTCGGCTACGTCCGGCCGTATATCAGTCTGTTCCTGATCAGCATCGTCGGTTTTCTGATTTTCGCATCGACCCAGCCGATGCTCGGTTACATTCTCAAGTATTTCGTCGACGGTCTGTCCAATCCCGAGGCAGTGCTGTTTCCCACCGTGCCGTACCTGCGCGATCTGCAACTGTTGCAGGCCGTACCGCTGCTGATCATCCTGATCGCTGCGTGGCAGGGCCTGGGATCCT
Organism: Pseudomonas sp. GW821-FHT09E04; assembly: GCF_059416185.1. NCBI lineage: Bacteria > Pseudomonadati > Pseudomonadota > Gammaproteobacteria > Pseudomonadales > Pseudomonadaceae > Pseudomonas > Pseudomonas sp. GW821-FHT09E04. The sequence continues at coordinate 238,820 of NZ_JBWKOR010000005.1, read as the reverse complement.
ATCTGGGCAACTACTTCCTGGCCAAGGTCTCCCTGGGCCTGGTGCACGATCTGCGGGTGCAGCTGTTCAACAACCTGCTGGTGCTGCCGAACCGGTATTTCGACAAGCATAACTCCGGCCATCTGATTTCGCGTATCACCTTCAACGTGACCATGGTCACGGGGGCGGCAACAGATGCGATCAAGGTCGTAATCCGTGAAGGCATGACGGTGATCTTCCTGTTCGCCTCCCTGTTGTTCATGAACTGGAAGCTGACGCTGGTGATGGTCGCCATCCTGCCGCTGATCGCCGTGATGGTGCGTACCGCGAGCAAGAAATTCCGCAAGCAGAGCAAGAAGATCCAGGCGGCCATGGGCGACGTGACACACGTGGCCTCGGAAACCATCCAGGGTTATCGCGTGGTGCGCAGCTTCGGCGGCGAAACCTACGAAGAAAAACGCTTCCTCAACGCCAGTCAGAGCAATACCGACAAACAACTGCGCATGACCCGCACCGGCGCGATCTACACGCCGATGCTGCAACTGGTGATCTACAGCGCCATGGCGGTGTTGATGTTCCTGGTGCTGTTCCTGCGCGGTGACGCTTCGGCGGGTGACATGGTGGCCTACATCACCCTGGCCGGCTTGCTGCCAAAGCCGATTCGCCAGTTGTCCGAAGTCAGCTCGACCATCCAGAAGGGCGTTGCCGGTGCCGAAAGCATTTTCGAGCAGTTGGACGTCGAGCCGGAAATCGATACCGGCACGATCGAGCGCGATGCGGTCAGCGGTCGTCTCGATGTGCGTAACCTGAGCTTCACCTACCCGGGGACCGAACGTCAGGTACTCGACAACATCAGCTTCTCGGTCGAGCCGGGGCAGATGGTGGCGCTGGTGGGGCGCTCCGGCAGCGGCAAGTCGACGCTGGCCAACCTGATCCCGCGCTTCTATCACCACGACAAGGGTGAAATCCTGATCGATGGCGTGGAAGTCGAGCAGTACAAGTTGCTCAACCTGCGCCGCCACATCGCCCAGGTGACCCAGCACGTCACGCTGTTCAGCGACACCGTGGCCAACAACATTGCCTATGGCGACCTGGCCGGGGCACCGCGTGAAGACATCGAGAAAGCGGCGCGTGATGCGTACGCGATGGATTTCATCGCGCAACTGCCGGAAGGCCTGGACACCCAGGTCGGCGAGAACGGCGTGCTGCTTTCCGGCGGTCAGCGCCAGCGCCTGGCGATTGCCCGTGCCTTGCTCAAGAACGCGCCGCTGCTGATCCTCGACGAGGCCACCTCGGCTCTCGACACCGAATCCGAGCGGCACATTCAGGCGGCTCTGGACCAGGTGATGAAAGGCCGCACCACGCTGGTGATCGCTCACCGTCTGTCGACTATCGAGAAGGCCGATCTGATTCTGGTCATGGATCAGGGCCGGATCGTCGAGCGCGGGACTCACGGCGACCTGCTGGCGCAGAACGGCTACTACGCGCGTCTGAACGCCATGGGCCTCGATGCGCCGGCCGAAGACATCGCCTGATCCAGCCTTGTGAAGGTCGGGCGCGCAATGCGCCCGGCCATTTGTATCCGAATCTTTACCCTTCTTGACCAAACCTGCATAAAACCCGGCATCGCGCTTGTTAAGGTTCCTGACTGAACTCTGACTTCCAACGAAGGGGCTATCCCCGTCGCGCGGGTACTCTCATGCTGCAACGCTATCTGTGGAAACTGTTGCCCAAGTCGCAGCGAACCTTCCTGCTTGGGCGCCTGTCGGTGGTCGACCGGCAAGTGGTGAACAAGTCGATGTCGGCCAACCTGCGCTTTCCCAAAGCCTTCGAGCAGCATTCCTGTCTGTTCATTCATGTGCCCAAATGCGCCGGCAGCAGCGTGTGCGCGGCGATGTTTGACGGCTGGCGGCCGGGCCATCTGCCGTTGTACTGGTATGAAGAACAGTTTCCCGCGCAGTTTGCGGCTGCATACAAGTTCGCTTTCGTGCGTGATCCGCTGGAGCGTGCCTATTCGGCCTACGCGTTCCTGCGGGGCAACGAACTGAGCGAGCGTGATCACGCAGCGCAGCAAATGGTCAGGCATTACCGCGACTTCGACGATTTTGTTGCACGCTGGCTACATGCCGACACCATTGCGCGACAATTGCACTTTGCCGCGCAAACCGACTTTCTCACCGATTCGCTGGGGCGCCTAGCGCTGGATTTCGTCGGCTATCAGGAGCATCTGGAGCGGGACTTCCGCCTGGTGTGCGAGCACCTGGGGCTGACGAGTCAATTGCAGCACGTCAACGTTTCCCGGCAGCGGCGTCCGCTGCCGGCGCGTGATTTCTGCACGCAGCGCACCCGACGCCTGGTTCGGCGGGTCTATGAACGTGACTACGAGATGCTCGGCTATGAATGAAGCACTGTCCGTTTCCCTGTTGCCACCGGCCATCCGCCCCTATGCCCTGGCACTGCCCGCCCAGGCTCGTGCCGAGCAGAAGTCGCAGCAACCGCGCTGCCTGTGGCTGACCGGGTTGTCCGGGGCCGGCAAATCGACGCTGGCCAATGCACTGGAGCTGCATCTGCATCAGTTCGGGCTGCATACGTTCCTGCTCGATGGCGACAACCTGCGCGGCGGTCTTTGTCGCGATCTGGGGATGACCGAGGCCTGTCGGCGCGAGAACATCCGGCGCACCGCCGAAGTGGCACGGTTGATGGTGGACGCCGGGTTGATCGTGATCGTGGCCGCCATTTCACCGTTTCGTGCCGAGCGGGATACGGCGCGCCGGCTGTTTGCCGAAGGCGATTTCATTGAAGTGCATGTCAGCACCTCGCTGGAGGTCTGCGCCCGACGTGACCCGAAGGGGTTGTACCGGGCGGCGCGGGAAGGGCGGATCAAGGACTTCACCGGGATCGACAGCCCGTACGAGGCGCCGCTGGCGGCCGAGTGCCGGATCGATACCGATGAGGTGGAACTGGCCGATGCCTGCCATCGACTGGCCGCGTTCCTGTGCAAAAAATGAGCAAAAAAGCCTGTCGTTTCATCCTGTTGCAGCCACCGCACAAGCCTTCGCCAACCCTGTGTTAATATCGCGCCCCTGTTCATTTTGTATGTGGGTTGCTCCATGAAGTTGTCCATGCCGCGATTCGATCAAGCCCCTGTCTTGGTGGTCGGCGATGTCATGCTCGACCGTTACTGGCATGGTGGTACCTCACGGATTTCCCCTGAGGCGCCGGTTCCGGTTGTAAAGGTCGAGCAAATCGAAGACCGCCCGGGCGGTGCCGCCAACGTTGCCTTGAACATTGCCGCGCTGGGCGCGCCGGCGTCGCTGGTCGGTGTGACCGGTGACGACGAAGCCGCCGACAGCCTGAGCAACAGCCTCAAGGGTGCGGGCGTGCGCGCCTTGTTCCAGCGCATTGCGCACCAGCCGACCATCGTCAAGCTGCGGGTCATGAGCCGGCACCAGCAATTGCTGCGTATCGACTTCGAAGAACCGTTCGCCACTGATGCCCTGGCCCTTGCTTCCCAGGTCGACGACCTGCTGGAAGGCATCAAGGTGCTGGTGTTGTCCGACTACGGCAAAGGCGCCCTGAAAAACCATCAGGCGTTGATCCAGGCCGCCCGTGCCAAAGGCATTCCGGTGCTGGCCGACCCGAAGGGCAAGGATTTCTCGATCTACCGTGGCGCGAGCCTGATCACCCCGAATCTCAGCGAGTTCGAAGCTATCGTCGGCGGTTGCGCCGATGAGCACGAACTGGTGAGCAAGGGCGCAACGCTGATGCACGACCTCGAGCTCGGCGCACTGCTGGTGACCCGCGGCGAGCACGGCATGACCCTGCTGCGTCCGGATCATCCGGCGCTGCACCTGCCGGCCCGGGCCCGTGAAGTGTTCGACGTGACCGGTGCCGGCGACACGGTGATTTCCACCCTGGCGGCCGCGATTGCCGCTGGCGAAGAACTGCCGCACGCGGTGGCGCTGGCCAACCTGGCGGCCGGCATCGTGGTCGGCAAGCTGGGTACGGCGGCGATCAGCGCTCCGGAACTGCGCCGCGCGATTCAGCGCGAGGAAGGTTCCGAGCGGGGTGTGCTGGGCCTGGAGCAACTGCTGCTGGCGGTTGCCGATGCCCGGGCGCACAACGAGCGGATCGTGTTCACCAACGGCTGTTTCGACATCCTCCATGCCGGCCACGTGACCTACCTCGAGCAGGCGCGGGCCCAGGGCGATCGCCTGATCGTTGCGATCAACGATGACGCTTCGGTCAGCCGCCTGAAAGGCCCGGGCCGGCCGATCAACAGCGTCGATCGGCGCATGGCGGTTCTCGCCGGTCTCGGTGCGGTGGACTGGGTGATCAGCTTCGCCGAAGGCACCCCGGAAAACCTGCTGCGCGAGGTCAAGCCGGACGTGTTGGTGAAGGGCGGCGACTATGGCATCGACCAGGTTGTCGGCGCCGACATCGTCAAGGCCTACGGTGGCACCGTTAAAGTGCTGGGGCTGGTGGAAAACAGCTCGACCACGGCGATTGTGGAAAAAATCCGCAAGTCCGAGTGATGCAAGCATAAAGACCGCGCCTGCGACGACTCTCTGGAGTCACTCGCAGGCGCGGTCTTTTGCCGTTCAGGAGTTCACTTTTTTGCGCGGCACGATCTTCTTCAGCAGTTGTTTCGCCTTGCCGCGCAAGCGCGCCAGCCCCGTGTCCTTGGGCGGGGGCGTCAAACCTTGCTGCCGCAGCCAGTCCTTCCAGCGAATCCGCTCCTCGCGCACCAGCCAGCCGTCCTGTCGGGCGAAGCTCTCCGCCAGATACAGACCGCGAGTGCCCGCCGGGTACAGCTGACCTTTCTTCAGCGTATACAACTCAGGGAGCGGTTCGCCGTCCTGCAACGGCATCAAGTACAGATCGGGGCGTTTGCGGTCGAGCCGGGCGACCAGTTGATCGCCTTCCAGCCGTTCATCGACATGGAACAGGCTCAGGCTCTTGGCTTCCTTGGGCACGTCCAGCCGCAGGTCGTAGATCAATTGCAGGGACGCGGTCGGCAAGTGCACGTAGGCCTGTGGCCGTTCGAGCAATTGCAGGTTGGCGCAGCGCACCGGCCGGGCCGAACCGGACAGCGGCGTCAGGCGAAAGGGCAGGGCCTCGCGATAATGCAGCGCCGATGCGTACGGCGCTGGCAGCCAGGTGTCGTTGAAGCGCCCGCCGAGCCAGCCTTCCGGGGTTTCCAGCAAGCATTCCTCGGCGATCTCCTGGATCGCCGTGTGCAGCGGAATGTTCAGTTCATGCGCCGGCACGTAGCCGGAAATCAGCTTGAGCACGACATCGCCGCGATCCTGCCGCCGCTGGCGCACCAGCACCCAGTAATCACGATTCTGCCAGTGCAGGGTCAGGCGCACCGAGACGCCGAGGTTGGCCAGCTCCAGCGCAAAGCGTTCGGCATCCGCCACGCTGACCGGTTTGCGTCGTTGCAGGGTCTGGGCGAAATTCAGCGGCATGCCGACGCTCTGGTAGGTCAGGCCTTCGGGCGTCGCTTCGACGAACAGCGGCAGCGTCTTGAAGTTGCTCGGGTTCTTTCTGATGAGCGTACGCGGCATGTCGGCTCCTGCTTAAGGCCGCGGGGCGGCGTCATTGACCACGAAGGACCTGGGCAACGGTCGCAACGTTATGGGCGAGGTGCAGCGGATTGATCGTCCCGACAATGGCGCTGGCCACACCGGGCTGGGCGAACAGCAACTCGAAGCTGGCGCGCACCGGGTCCACGCCGGGACTCAGGCACACGTGACCGCTGGCCAGCGCCTTCTTCACCAGAATGGCTTTGCCGTGGGCAGCAGCATAGTCAATGACTGCCTTCTCGTTTTGCTCGTTCAGATTGTAGGTGACCATCGCGCAATCGCCTTGCTCCAGTGCTTTCAGGCCGCCGTCGACGGTTTTGCCGGAGAAACCGAAGCCGCGAATCTTGCCCTCGGCCTTCAGCGCCGCGAGGGTCGCGTAGACTTCGCTGTCATTGAGAATCGCCAGATCGTTGCCATCGGAGTGCACCAGCACCAGGTCGATAAAATCGGTTTCCAGACGTTGCAGGCTGCGCTCCACCGACATTCGCGTGTGAGCGGCGCTGAAGTCGTGGGTCGACTGGCCATCGACAAATTCTTCGCCGACCTTGCTGACGATCACCCAATCCTCGCGCTCGCCGCGCAACAGCGGGCCGAGGCGCTCTTCGCTGCGGCCATAGGCCGGTGCGGTGTCGATCAGGTTGATGCCCAGCTCCCGCGCCTGCTTGAGCAGCATCCGCGCAGCGTCGTCGTCCGGGATCTGAAAGCCGTTGGGGTATTTCACCCCTTGGTCGCGACCGAGTTTGACGGTGCCCAGGCCCAGTGGCGAAACCTTCAGGCCGGTGCTGCCCATTGGGCGGTGCAAATCGTGCAGGGTCGGCAGGCTCATGGCAGCAGTTGCTCCCAGGCCGGAACGCCCATCGGTGGTTTCGGCAGCTCGGGCAGCGGAGCCGGGTGGCTCGGCTGGATGCCGTCACGTTCGAGGGACGCGATCACCCGGTCGGCGAAGTCCGGCGCGAGTGCGAGTTTGGTTGGCCAGCCCACCAGCAGACGACCTTCTTCCGCAAGGAAGGCGTTGTCCGGGCGGGTCAGGCCGGTTTGCAGCGGTTCGGCGCGGTCGACGCGCAGGGTCGCCCACTGCGTGGTGCTGAGATCGATCCACGGCAACAACTGTGCAATTTCCTTTTGCGCAGTGGCGATCTGCTCGGCCGGCTCGCGGGCAACGCCTTCACTTTCGGCAATGTCGCCACCCATGTACCAGACCCACTGACCATTCGCTGCCGGATGGGTCGTGACGGTGATGCGCGGCTTGGTGCCGCCTCCGAGGCAGTGAGCGTACAGCGGCTTCAGGCCGGGGCCCTTGGCGATGATCATGTGCAACGGCCGGCGTTGCATGGCCGGATGAGTCAGGCCGAGGGTTTCCAGCAGCGCTGCGGTGCCAGCACCGGCACTGATGACAATGCGCTGGGCACGAATCTCTCGGCCATCAACTTTCAAGCCAACCAGCACGCCGCTTTCCAGCAACGGCTCGATGTTCTGGCCGGCGAGCAGACCGTCGCCCGCCAGGTCGGCCAGGCGCTGGATCACGCTCGGCACATCGACCACCAGCTCGGCGAGGCGGTAAACCTTGCCCTTGAAGCGCTTGTCCTGCAGGGCCGGCGGTAATTGGTCGCCCTTGACCTGATCGACCCGGCCACGCACCGCTTTACTGGCGAAGAAACTGGTGAGGTTGCCGGCCAGGGTGCCCGGCGACCACAGGTAATGGGCTTCGGACAGCAGGCGCACGCCGCTAAGGTCCAGTTCGCCGTCGCCGGCCAGGGCTTCACGCCAGCGGCGCGGCATGTCGGCGATGGCTTCCGAGGCGCCGGTCAGCGCACCGTGCAACGCGTACTTGGCGCCGCCATGGATGATGCCCTGGGACTTCACACTCTGCCCGCCGCCGAGGCTGGCGCTTTCCACCAGCACGGTCGAAAAACCCTGGCGGCGCAGGCGCGCGTTCAGCCAGAGACCGGCGACACCCGCGCCGACAATCAGCACGTCGGTGGAAATTGGAGATGGCATGCAACGACCTCAGTGTTCAAGACGAGGGCGCAGTATACAGACTCGGGGAAAAGGGGATTTGTTGCTGATCAACAGAGGGAAGGCACCCGCCACGGTGGGAGCACGCTGGCTCCCACAGGGATCTGGATCGACCTGTCAGTGGCCGGCGGTTTTCGAGAACAGCTGGATCACCACCACGCCGAGCACGATCAAGCCCATCCCGAGCATCGCCGGGATATCCAGCTTCTGTCCGTAGATGAACAGCGCCGCGATGCTGACCATCACGATGCCCATGCCGGCCCACACCGCGTAGGCCACGCCCACCGGCACGCTGCGCACTACCAGCGTCAGCATCCAGAACGCGATGCCGTAGCCGACGATGACCAGCACCAGTGGCAAAGGCGTGCTGAAACCTTTGACGGCTTTCATCGAAACGGTCGCGATCACTTCGGCGCAAATGGCGATGGCCAGGTAGACGTAAGCGTTCATGTTCAAATCCTCGTGTGAAGCGTTGCTTTCTGAGGCGGCATTCTAGTGACTCCCCAGATGGGGTAAAGTCATTACCTATCTGTTTATGAGATGGGTTGGCCGATGAGCATGCAGTGGAATCTGGATCAGTTACGCGTGTTCGTCGCGGTCGCCGAACAACGCTCGTTCTCCGCTGTGGCGCGCCAGCAGCGCAAGGCGCAGTCGGCAATCAGTAGCGCGATCGCGATGCTGGAGGACGACCTCGGTGTCAGTCTGTTCGAGCGTAGCAGCGGTCGCCAGCCGAGTCTTACCGAAGCGGGTGAAGCCTTGCTCGAAGAGGCGCGGGAAGTCCTGCGTCAGTGCGAGCGCCTGAACGGCCGGGCCATGGCCATGTTGCGCGGTCAGGAGGCGCAACTGCGGGTCGCCCAGGATGAGGCGATGCCGTATCAGGCACTGGTGGAGAGCTTCGGCGCACTGGCCGAGCAGTTTCCGAGTCTGGAGGTGCAACTGACCAGCGCCGCCCAGGGCGAGGTTTCGCGCAAACTGGTGGAGCGCCGGGCCGATCTCGGGCTGCTGTTCTATCACGACGAAATCCCCGAGGCACTGGAGCGCCGGGTGCTGGGCAGTGTGGAAATGGTCACGGTGTGTGGCGTCAATCACCCGCTGGCGGCGCAATCCCGGGTTAATTGCCAGCAACTGGCGCAGCATCGGCAACTGTTGATGTCGACCCAGACCAGCGTTTACCCCGGCAGCGAACCGGCCAGCCCGCAGGTGTGGCGCGCCGACAGTTTCTACGTGATGGCCGAATGGCTGGTGCGCGACCTCGGCTGGGCCTGGCTGCCGCGCCACGTGGTGCAGTACTCGGCGTATCAAGGGCTGATGGTGGAACTCGACAGCGAATGGACGCCGCCGGCGCTGGTGGTGGAACTGGTCTGGCGCCGTGACGAACCGCTGGGGCCGGCGGCGCGTTGGCTGGCGGAGCGATTTGCCATACACCTGCGGGCGATCGGCGGCAAAAGCCGATAAACTCCGCCGCCATGAATAGAACTCTCTACACCGCGCTGTTTTACCTGGGGCTGCCATTGGTGGCGATTCGGCTATGGCTGCGTTCGCGCAAGGCGCCGGCGTATGCCAAACGGATTGGCGAACGCTTCTCCTACGGGATGCCGACGCTGCAACCCGGCGGCATCTGGGTCCATGCGGTGTCGGTGGGCGAAAGCATCGCGGCCGCGCCGATGATCCGCGCGCTGCTGCAACGTTATCCACAGCTGCCGATCACCGTGACCTGCATGACGCCGACCGGGTCGGAGCGCATCCATGCGATGTTCGCCGACGAACCGCGCATCCAGCACTGCTACCTGCCTTACGATTTGCCCTGCGCGGCGGCGCGTTTTCTCGATCGCGTGCAGCCGAAGCTGGCGGTGATCATGGAAACCGAACTCTGGCCCAACCACATTCACCAATGCGCCAAACGCGGGATCCCGGTGGCGCTGGCCAACGGGCGCCTGTCCGAGCGTTCGGCCAAAGGCTACGGTCGGTTCAGCAAACTGACCGCGCCGATGCTGGCCGAGATGAGCCTGTTCGCCGTGCAGACCGAAGCGGAAGCCCAGCGTTTCCGTGATTTGGGCGCACGCCCTGAGACAGTCGAAGTCACCGGCTCGATCAAGTTCGACCTGACCATCGACCCGCAGCTGTTGCAACGCGCCGCTGAACTGCGCGGCCAATGGCAGGCGCAGGAGCGTCCGGTGTGGATCGCCGCCAGCACCCATGAAGGCGAAGACGAGGTGGTGCTGAACGCCCATCGCCGTTTACTGGCCAACCATCCCGATGCGTTGCTGATTCTGGTGCCGCGCCATCCGGAGCGTTTCAACTCGGTGTTCGAACTGTGCCAGCGCGAAGGTTTTGCCACGGTGCGTCGTTCGACCGGCGTCAACGTCGACGCCACAACGTCGGTGCTGCTCGGCGACACCATGGGCGAGTTGCTGTTTCTCTACGCCCTGGCCGACAGCGCATTTGTCGGCGGCAGCCTGGTGCCCAACGGCGGACACAACCTGCTGGAACCGGCAGCGCTGGCGAAACCGGTGATCAGCGGCCCGCACCTGTTCAACTTCCTCGACATCGCCGCGCAACTGCGCAGCGCCGGGGCGTTGGCCGAAGTGGATGACGCCGAAGGTCTGGCGACAGAAGTGCAGCGCCTGTTCGAACTGCCGCGCGACGCACAGCGCATGGCCGAAGCCGGATTGAGCGTGATGCGCCGTAATCAGGGCGCGTTGCAGCGCTTGCTTGATGGCCTGGGAAGGTTGATCGACCGCCCATAAAAAAACGCAGCCTCAGGGCTGCGTTTTTTGTTTAAGGCCGGGCCTTGAGCTGTGCTTCCGCAGCCTTGGCCAGATCCGGCGGCAGGAAATCCTTGTCCGGGTTGTAGTCGGCCTTCAGATAACGTGTCAGGTCCTGCAAGTCGCCCGGGTTCAAGGTGCCCGCGGCCTGCTTCAGGCGCAGGTTGTCGAGGATGTAGTCGTAACGGGTGTTGTTGTAGTTGCGCACCGAGGTGTAGAGCTGGCGCTGGGCGTCGAGCACGTCGACGATGTTGCGCGTCCCCACCTGATAACCGATTTCCGTGGCTTCCACCGCGCTCTGGTTGGAGATGATCGACTGGCGGCGCGCCTGCACCTGCTCGACGTCGGTGTTCACCGCGCGATGCAGGTTGCGGGTGTTTTCCACGATCTGCCGGCGCAGGCTTTCGCGCTGCTGCTCGCTCTGATCCAGTTGCGCGTAGGACTGGCGCACCTGGGAGCTGGTCAGTCCGCCGCTGTAGATCGGGATGTTCAGTTGCAGGCCCACAGTGCTCTGCTCGACGTTGCCACTGTACGGCGTACCGAAGGCATTCGGGTTGGCGAATCCGAGCGCGTCGTTGTCGCCTTTTTCGTACTTGGCCACGGCGTCCAAGGTCGGCAGGTGGCCGGCCTTGCGTTGCTTCAGGGTCTGTTCGGCGGAGCTCACCGCAAAGTTGCTGGCCAGCAGGTTGAGGTTCTGTTTCGCGGCGGTGTCGACCCAGGCCTTCGCGTCGTTCGGCGCCGGCGGCAGGATCGGCAGGGTGTGGACGATGCCCTGGATCGAGTTGTACTGGCGGTTGGTCAGGGTGATCAGCGCTTCGAATGCATCATCGACCTGACGCTGGGCGACGATCCGGTTGGCGCGGGCGGTGTCGTAACTGGCTTGCGATTGCAGCACGTCGGTCTTGTCCGACAGGCCCACGTCGAAGCGCTCGTTGGACTGGTCGAGCTGGCGCTTGAACGCGGCTTCTTCGGCTTTGGTCGAGGCCAGGTTGTCCTGGCTGCGCAGCACGTTGAAATAGCTTTCGGCCGATTGCAGGATCAGGTTCTGCTCAGTGGCCGAGAGTTGCAGCGCGGCTTGCTCGTTGACGTCCTTGGCGGCCTGGTACTGGAACCAGCGATCGGCGCGGAACAGCGGCTGTGCCAGCGTCGCCTGATAGGAATGCGCGCTGCGGTTGGCGGTGGCCGAAGGCTGGTCGATCGAGGTGCGCACGTTGGCGGTTTCGGCGCCGCCGGAGAGGTTCGGCAGCAAGCCCGCGCGGGCCTGTGGCACCACTTCTTTCTGGGCACCGTACTGGGCGCGGGCGGCGGCCAGATCGGCGTTGTTGTCGACCGCTTCCTGATAGACGCTGACCAGATCGGTCTTGGTCGACAAGGGCGCTTCTGCTGCCCAGACCATTGCGTTGGACGCACAAGACACGGCAACAGCCAGTGAGAGTTTGCGCAGCATGAGGCGATCCCTAGCATGAATATTATGGAAATAATCCGGGCGCCAAAGGTAGGGCGCGGGCACTGCATCGTCAAGGCTTGGCGCCAAGGCGCGGCAGGGCAAGGCGAGTGTAGTTGTGCATTGAGGCGCTCACAATCCTGTCGGCCGCCGCAATTGCGCCATTCATCATGGTGTTTGCCACGGTGTTGGCGTTCTTTGCCGGTTGTGTCTAGACTGGCCGGGTTCTTGTCGGGGTGCCTTGCTATGAGGCTGAGATCGAATAATTTCGGATCCCGTTGAACCTGATCAGGTTAGCGCCTGCGTAGGGAACAAGATTTCTCGTCACCCGGCGAGTCCTCTTGTGCTTCGTCCGGGAAATTGTTCGACAATCGAACGCTCGACGACGATGCACAGCACCAGTCCTGGTGCGTCCGTGCCTTTCAGGTTCTGCTCCGACAATCCACTGCCTGGATGCTGTCTGGAGAGCCCGTGATGACTACAAAATCTAAAAACGCGATCAACCTGAGTGACTCGGCCAAGGTCGATGAACAGTCGGTTCAACCGTTCACCCGTTCGCAAAAAGTCTACGTTCAGGGCTCCCGCCCGGACATCCGCGTGCCGATGCGCGAAATCACCCTCGATGTGACCCCGACCGACTTCGGCGGCGAAATCAACGCGCCGGTCACCGTCTACGACACCTCTGGCCCGTACACCGATCCGAACGTGGTGATCGACGTACGCAAAGGTCTGGGCGATGTGCGTTCGGCGTGGATCGACGACCGTGGCGACACCGAGCGCCTGCCAGGCCTGAGCTCGAACTTCGGCCAGCAACGCCTTGCCGACGCCGAACTGACCAAACTGCGTTTCGCCCACGTCAACAACCCGCGCCGCGCCAAGGCCGGGGCCAACGTCAGCCAGATGCACTACGCCCGCCAAGGCATCATCACCGCCGAGATGGAATACGTCGCCATCCGCGAAAACATGAAGCTGCAAGAGGCCCGCGCCGCCGGCCTGTTGAAGCAGCAGCACGCCGGTCACAGCTTTGGTGCGAGCATCCCGAAAGAAATCACCCCTGAGTTCGTGCGTGAAGAAATCGCCCGTGGCCGCGCGATCATCCCGGCCAACATCAACCACGTCGAACTGGAACCGATGATCATCGGCCGTAACTTCCTGGTGAAGATCAACGGCAACATCGGCAACAGCGCACTGGGTTCGTCTATCGAAGAAGAAGTGGCGAAACTGACCTGGGGCATTCGCTGGGGTTCGGACACCGTCATGGACTTGTCCACCGGCAAACACATTCACGAAACCCGCGAGTGGATCATCCGCAACTCGCCGGTGCCGATCGGCACCGTGCCGATTTATCAGGCGCTGGAAAAGGTTAACGGCGTCGCCGAAGACCTGACTTGGGAGCTGTTCCGCGACACGCTGATCGAGCAGGCGGAGCAGGGCGTCGACTACTTCACCATCCACGCCGGCGTACTGTTGCGCTACGTGCCGCTGACCGCCAAGCGCGTGACCGGCATCGTTTCCCGTGGCGGTTCGATCATGGCCAAGTGGTGCCTGGCGCACCACAAAGAGAACTTCCTTTACACCCACTTCGACGAAATCTGCGAAATCATGAAGGCCTACGACGTCAGCTTCTCGCTGGGCGACGGCCTGCGTCCGGGCTCGATTGCCGACGCCAACGATGAAGCGCAATTCGGCGAACTGGAGACCCTCGGCGAGCTGACCAAGATCGCCTGGAAGCACGACGTGCAATGCATGATCGAAGGCCCGGGCCACGTGCCGATGCAGTTGATCAAGGAGAACATGGACAAGCAGCTGGAGTGCTGCGACGAGGCGCCGTTCTACACCCTCGGCCCGCTGACCACCGACATTGCACCGGGCTACGACCACATCACCTCCGGCATCGGTGCGGCGATGATCGGCTGGTTCGGTTGCGCGATGCTCTGCTACGTGACGCCGAAGGAGCACTTGGGTCTGCCGAACAAGGATGATGTGAAGACCGGGATCATCACCTACAAGATCGCCGCTCACGCCGCGGACTTGGCCAAGGGGCATCCGGGCGCGCAGATCCGCGACAACGCCTTGAGCAAGGCGCGGTTCGAATTCCGTTGGGAAGACCAGTTCAACCTTGGTCTGGACCCGGACACCGCCCGTTCGTATCACGATGAAACCCTGCCGAAGGACTCGGCGAAGGTCGCGCATTTCTGTTCGATGTGCGGGCCGAAATTCTGCTCGATGAAGATCACTCAGGAAGTCCGCGAATACGCGGCCAACCAGCGGATCGACGCGGTCGACGTGGACGTCGCCCAGGGCCTGGCGGAACAGGCCGAGCGGTTCAAGAAGGAAGGCAGTCAGCTGTACAAGAAGGTTTGATCTGACCTGAGTCGGGCGGCGTTCGCGCCGCCGCGATGACGATCAAAAAAACAACAAATGTCCCTCTGAGATAACACCCTTGAGCATTCAACCCGGTACTTATTCCCCCGACCTCGCCGTGCCCGCCGACAAGCGTGTATTCGGCGGTCGCGATCTGTTTTCCCTGTGGTTCTCCCTCGGCATCGGCCTGATGGTATTGCAGACCGGTGCGTTGCTGGCGCCAGGGCTGGGCCTGTCGGGATCGCTGCTGGCGATCTTCCTCGGCACGCTGGTCGGCGTCCTGTTGCTGGCCGCCGTTGGCGTGATCGGCAGCGACACCGGCCTGTCGTCGATGGCCGCGCTGAAACTCAGCCTCGGCCGCCAGGGCGCGAGCCTGCCGGCGCTGCTCAATCTGCTGCAACTGATCGGTTGGGGTTCATTCGAAATCATCGTCATGCGTGACGCTGCCAGTCTGCTCGGCACCCGTGCGTTCAGCGAAGGCTCGCTGTGGGCCAGTCCGATGTTGTGGACCTTGTGCTTCGGTGCGCTGGCGACGCTGCTCGCCGTCAGCGGTCCGCTGACGTTCGTGCGCAAGATCCTGCGCAAATGGGGTATCTGGCTGATTCTGGCCGCGTGCATCTGGCTGACCTGGAACCTGTTCGCCAAGGCCGATCTGGGCGCCTTGTGGGCACAGGCCGGGGATGGTTCTATGCCGTTCGCCGTGGGCTTCGACATTGCCATCGCGATGCCGCTGTCATGGCTGCCGCTGATTGCCGACTACTCGCGTTTCGGCAAGAAGGCGAAGAACGTGTTCGGTGGTACGGCGATCGGTTTCTTCATCGGCAACTTCTGGCTGATGAGCCTGGGCGTTGCCTACACCCTGGCCTTTGCGCCGAGCGGTGAAGTCAACGCGTTGCTGCTGGCGCTGGCCGGTGCCGGTCTGGGGATTCCGTTGCTGCTGATCCTGTTGGACGAGTCGGAAAACGCCTTTGCCGACATTCACTCGGCAGCGGTTTCCAGCGGGATTCTGTTGCGTCTGAAAGTCGAGCATCTGGCTTTGGCTATCGGTGTGATCTGCACCCTGATCGCCTTGCTCGCGCCATTGGCGCAGTACCAGAACTTCCTGCTGTTGATCGGCTCGGTGTTCGCGCCGCTGTTCGGCGTGGTGCTGGTGGATCACTTCATCCTGCGCAAGCGCAGTGGCCAGGTGGCTTCGGCCGCGTTGCGCTGGCCGGCGCTGTTGGCCTGGCTGGGTGGCATCAGCACCTATCACCTGCTGGCCAATCTGTATCCGGATGTCGGCGCAACCCTGCCGGCGCTGGTCCTGGCAGGGCTGCTGCAGCTGGTGCTCGGTCGGGCTTTCAGTTACGGCCGGGAAACAGCTCGGGCTTGATGATGCCGTTCAGGCGCGGGTAAGGGATCTTCAGTTCGACGTGGCCCAGCGCATAAGGCGCGATAGTGGTCACGTCGTACTTGAGGATCACGCCGCCGTAAGTCAGCGCCACGTGCGGGGTTTTGACGAACGGCCAGTTCTTCACATATTCCGGTTCCTGATCCAGCTTGGTGCTGATCAGCCAGCTGTTATGCGCCACTTGCGCAGCCTTCCAGAACGCTTCTTCCTGACCCGGCACCAACATATCCGACAGGCTCAGCACCTTGTGCTGCTGGCGCGAATAGTTGATGAAGCCACGACCCGGTGTGCCATGGGCGCCGCCGGTATCCAGGTAGCTCGACACTTCGACAATCACCAGACCGTCATGCTGCTCGCGTACTTTCGCCTGCAAATAGCTGCTGTTGCGCGGGCCGGCAGTGCGCAGGAACTGCTCGCGATAGGCGGCCAGGGTTGGCGCCACCGGTGCATCCGGCGATGTGCGGGTGAATTGCAGCAGGCGTTTTTCGATGATGCCATCCAGTGCAGGCTCTGCCGGGAAGTGCAGAGTGTCGATGTTCACCAGTGGGCAGTCAGGGTTGGAGCAACCGGGTTTCAGCGTTTCCGAGGCGTCGCGGGTGGTTTCCAGCGGCGTCCGGTAGTTGGGCTGGAACAGGCTGGCGCAAGCGCCCAGGGTCAGGGCGATGGCGGCCACGGAGGCAATTTTGAAAAGCGACATGGGCGTCCTTTCTGAAACAGGGGAAGGCAAAAAGTTACCGCTTCGACTCTCTACGAAGCAGTCAGTTCGCCACTAAGCTAATTAGAGTGGGTTTCACCTCCACCGTCCATCCCGCTGACGGTAAAGGGGCTGCATCAAACGTCACGGGCGCGTTAGGATGGCGCGAAGTCGAGGTTGCAGGTAGCAAAAATGAACCTCGTATAGGATTTGCAGTAAACGAGGATGCTCATGACCGATTTTGCCAAAGCCATTCCGTCCGCCATCGACATCGTGCGACGCGAGCAATGCTACAAGGGCTTCTACAAGCTCGATCGCGTGCATTTGCGCCATGAATTGTTCGCCGGTGGCATGAGCCGCGAGATCAATCGTGAAGTGTTCGTGCGACACGACGCCGTGTGCCTGCTGCCCTACGATCCGCAGCGCGATGAAGTGGTGCTGATCGAGCAGTTTCGCGTCGGCGCCATGGGCAAGACCACCAATCCCTGGCTGGTGGAGCTGGTCGCCGGTCTGATCGACAAGGAAGAAGTGCCGGAAGAAGTTGCTCGCCGCGAAGCGCAGGAGGAAGCTGGACTGGACATCAAGGCCCTGTGGCCGATGATGCAATATTTCCCGTCGCCGGGGGGCAGCAACGAGTTCGTGCATTTGTACTTGGGGCGTTGCAGCACCGAAGGCGTTGGCGGCCTGCACGGGCTGGAGGAAGAGGCAGAAGATATCCGCGTCACGGTCTGGGCCTTCGAAGATGCCCTGCAGGCTGTACGCGACGGACGGATTGCCAATGCGGCGAGCATCATCGCCTTGCAGTGGCTGGCGCTCAATCGCGCCGAAGTGAGGGGGCTATGGTCGTAAACAAACTGCGCGATCGCTATCGTGTCGACCTCGTGGGCCTGCAAGCCGCCTGCGAGGCCAACTACGCGCGCCTGATGCGACTGTTGCCGGACATGCGCCGCGAACCTGAAGCGCGGCGCATCGCCGTGACCCAGGGCGACCAGATGCTCGGCGTGTTGGCCATCGAAGTGCTGCAGGCCTGTCCGTACACCACGACCCTGCAAGTGCGACAGGAACACAGCCTGCCCTGGCTGCCGGTGCCGCAACTGGAAGTGCAGGTCTATCACGACGCGCGCATGGCCGAAGTGATCAGCGCCGAACATGCACGACGCTTTCGCGGCATCTATCCTTACCCCAACGCGGCCATGCATCAGCCGGACGAAAAGGCCCAGCTCAATCTGTTCCTCGGAGAATGGCTGAGTCATTGTCTGGCCTGCGGTCACGAGTACGCTGCCGTTCGATAGCTTCGATAGCTGTGATAACAGCGGCAAGTTGTGAACTGCGTCCGGTTCGGCGGTTTCTTCCCGGGGCCTTCCCCCAGCATAATTGCGAACCTTTCCGACCCGGCGATCCAGCCTTGGGAGAACGCCTTGCCGAGCGTATCGACTCTGACCACCGCCGATACGGCGTTGCTGGTGCAACTGTCCGACAGTCATTTGTTCGCCGAGGCGGACGGTACGCTGCTGGGCATGAAGACCCGCGAGAGCCTGCAAAAAGTCATCGAACTGGTGCTCGAGCAGCAGCCGCAGATCGACTTGATCGTTGCCAGCGGTGATCTGTCCCAGGACGGCACGCTGGAGTCCTACCAGCAATTTCGTCAGATGACGGCGCAGATCGACGCGCCGGCCCGCTGGATCCCCGGCAACCACGACGAACCGCAGATCATGCAGATGGCCGCGGTACAAAGTGCATTGCTGGAGCCGGTGGTGGATGTCGGCAATTGGCGCGTGACCCTGCTCGACTCGGCGGTGCCGGGCTCGGTGCCGGGGTATTTGCAGGATGACCAACTGCAATTGCTGGCGCGTTCGCTGAGCGAGGCGCCGGATCGGCATCATCTGGTGTGTTTCCACCATCACCCGGTGTCGATCGGTTGTGCCTGGATGGAGCCGATCGGCTTGCGCAATCCCGAAGCGTTCTTTGACGTGCTCGACCGTTTCCCGCAGGCCCGGGCCGTGTTGTGGGGACATGTGCATCAGGAGATCGACTGCGAACGCAACGGCGTGCGACTGATCGCCTCGCCGTCTACCTGCATTCAGTTCGAGCCGGGCAGTGTCGACTTCAAGGTCGGCGAGCAGTCACCGGGCTATCGCTGGTTGCGGCTGTTGCCGGACGGGCGGATCGAGACGGGCGTGGAGCGTGTCACCGATTTCCGGTTCACCGTCGATTATGGCTCCAACGGCTACTGATTCAGGGGCGCGGTGCTGATTTCCTCGGGTGCTGGCCCAACACCCCCTGACTCCCTGTAAACTCCGCTTTCTTTAGCCGACACCCAGGGAGCTCAAATGTCCGGTTCGATCCTCTATATCCACGGTTTCAACAGCGCACCGGCCTCGAAGAAGGCCTGTCAGCTGGTCGAGGTGATGGAGCGGCTGGGTTTGAGCGATCAACTGCGTGTCCCGGCGCTGCATCACCACCCGCGTGAAGCCATCGGTCAGCTGAAGCAGGCAATCGCCGAACTCGGCCGGCCGTTGCTGGTGGGAAGCTCGCTCGGCGGCTACTATGCGACTCACCTGGCCGAGCGCCATGGCCTGAAAGCCCTGCTGGTCAACCCGGCCGTCAGTCCGCACCGGATGTTCGACGGATACCTGGGGACGCAGAAAAACCTGTACACCGACGAAACCTGGGAATTGACCCACGACCATGTGACGGCCCTGGCCGAACTGGAAGTGCCGGCACCGCAGGATTCGCAGCGGTATCAGGTGTGGTTGCAGACCGGGGACGAAACGCTGGACTATCGCCATGCCCAGCAGTATTACCGGGCCTGTGCCTTGCGCATCCAGGCCGGCGGCGACCATAGTTTCCAGGGGTTTGCCGGGCAATTGCCGGCGTTGCTGAGTTTTGCCGGCATTGGCGCCGATTTGTTTCAGGCAATCGATTTCACCGCGCTGTGAGCGGTTGCCCCATTAATTCCTTATTCACCGAACACTGACGACGAGACCTTATGGCCACTCCCAGCGCTAGCTCCTATAACGCCGACGCCATCGAAGTCCTCTCGGGCCTCGACCCGGTGCGCAAACGCCCCGGCATGTACACCGACACCAGTCGGCCGAACCACCTTGCCCAGGAAGTCATCGACAACAGTGTCGACGAAGCCCTGGCCGGCCACGCCAAATCGATCCAGGTCATCCTCCACGCCGACCACTCGCTGGAAGTCTGCGATGACGGTCGTGGCATGCCGGTCGACATTCACCCGGAAGAGGGTGTGTCGGGCGTTGAGCTGATCCTCACCAAGCTCCATGCGGGCGGCAAGTTTTCCAACAAGAACTACCAGTTCTCCGGCGGTCTGCACGGGGTGGGTATTTCCGTGGTCAACGCCTTGTCGACCCAGGTGCGGGTACGGGTCAAGCGTGACGGCAACGAATACGAGATGACCTTCGCCGACGGCTACAAGGCCACCGATCTGCAAGTGATCGGCACGGTCGGCAAGCGCAATACCGGGACCAGCGTGTACTTCGCACCGGACCCGAAATACTTCGATTCGCCAAAATTCTCCATCAGCCGCCTCAAGCACGTGCTCAAGGCCAAGGCCGTGCTGTGCCCGGGTCTGCTGATCAGCTTCGAAGACAAGGGCACCGGCGAAAAGGTCGAGTGGCATTACGAAGATGGCCTGCGTTCCTACCTGGTAGACGCGGTCAGTGAATTCGAGCGTCTGCCGGACGCGCCGTTCTGCGGCAACCTGGCAGGCACCAAGGAAGCGGTCGAATGGGCCCTGCTTTGGCTGCCGGAAGGCGGCACCTCGGTCACCGAAAGCTACGTCAACCTGATCCCGACGGAGCAGGGCGGCACCCACGTCAACGGTCTGCGTCAGGGCCTGCTCGACGCGATGCGCGAGTTCTGCGAATTCCGCAGCCTGCTGCCGCGCGGCGTGAAGCTGGCGCCGGAAGACGTCTGGGAACGCATCGCCTTCGTGCTGTCGATGAAGATGCAGGAGCCGCAATTCTCCGGCCAGACCAAGGAGCGTCTGTCCTCCCGTGAAGCGGCGGCGTTTGTCTCCGGCGTGGTCAAGGACGCGTTCAGCCTGTGGCTCAACGCCAACCCGGAAACCGGTCTGGCGTTGGCGGAGCTGGCAATCAGCAACGCCGGCCGTCGCCTGAAAGCCAGCAAGAAAGTCGAGCGCAAGCGCATCACCCAGGGGCCGGCGTTGCCGGGCAAACTGGCCGATTGCGCCGGGCAGGACCCGATGCGTTCCGAGCTGTTCCTGGTGGAAGGTGATTCCGCCGGCGGTTCGGCCAAGCAGGCGCGTGACAAGGAATTCCAGGCGATCCTGCCGTTGCGCGGCAAGATCCTGAATACCTGGGAAGTTGACGGCAGCGAAGTGCTGGCCAGCCAGGAAGTGCACAACATCGCCGTGGCCATCGGCGTCGATCCGGGCGCCGAGGACATGAGTCAGCTGCGCTACGGCAAGATCTGCATCCTCGCCGACGCCGACTCCGACGGTCTGCACATCGCCACGTTGTTGTGCGCCTTGTTCGTCCAGCATTTCCGCCCGTTGGTGGATGCCGGTCACGTCTACGTCGCGATGCCGCCGCTGTACCGTATCGACCTGGGTAAAGAGATTTTCTACGCCCTGGACGATGCCGAGCGCGACGGGATCCTCGACCGTCTGGTGGCCGAGAAGAAGCGCGGCAAGCCGCAGGTCACCCGATTCAAGGGTCTGGGTGAAATGAACCCGCCGCAACTGCGTGAAACCACCATGGACCCGAACACCCGGCGTCTGGTGCAGTTGACCCTCGGGGACGACTTCGCCGAAACCTCGGAAATGATGGACATGCTGCTGGCGAAGAAACGCGCCGGTGACCGCAAGACCTGGCTCGAGTCCAAGGGCAACCTCGCCGAGGTCCTGGCCTGATGCGGTTTGGCTGGGCCTTGGCGGGTGCGTTGCTGCTGGGGTCGATGACGGCGTCGGCGGAGCCAGTGCAAGAACTGCGCGTGCTCGCCGAACACCCGGTCGAAGGCATGCGCGGCGGCAATCTGTCGGGGCTGGCCCTGTGCGGCAACGAGCTGTGGACGGTGTCGGATCGCGATGATGATCAGATCTACCGTCTCGATACTCGCGATCCCGTCTGGCAGGCGACTGCTGTGCGCATCGATCCGCCGCCAGTCCCCGACAGCGGTTTGCCGTGGGGCATCAAGTCTCGGACCTGGGCGGCGTCGTTCGTTCGCGGCGGAGACCTGGATTTCGAAGGGATCACCTGCGACAGCGCCGGCAATCGCTACATTGTCAGCGAAGGCCACGCAGCCGTATTGCAAGTACCGCCGCAAGGGCCGTCGTCATGGCTGAAAATCTCGCCGATGATGGTGCGCGAAGCGCGGGCCAGTGGCCTGCTGCTGCAATTCAATGCGATTTTCGAAGGCCTGGCGATCAATCCGGCGGGCGATCAGATGTGGCTGGCCGCCGAACGGCAAAGCCGTGGTTTGTTGCTGATCAAGCGCCAACAGACGGTGTGGGACTGTGACGGTCGCTGCGTGTTGCTGAGCGAAGGCGGGATGGAAATGCAGCCGCCGCAGTTTCCCAAGGCCAGACCGGTCAATCGGGATTTTTCCGACCTGTCATTGTTCAACGGCAAACTGTTTACCCTTGAGCGCAACGCCTACCAGATCTGTCGTCGCGATGCGCAGACGGCCAAGGTCGAGCTTTGCTGGTCGTACGCGGCCGAGCTGTTGCAGGGCAATCGTCGTTACGCGCAGAACTTCGGGCTGGAAGAGGCGCTGGTCGTCGATGCTCAAGGCGCCTGGATCGGCGTCGACAACAATTTTGGTCCTCGCGCCGATGGCGAGGTCCGCCCGATTGTCTGGCGCTTTGCCGCGCCTGAGGGTGGCTGGAGCGCCAAGCCATGAGTCAGCAACCGCCGGGCAAGCGCGCCGGGCGTGTGCTGATGATTCTGGCCTGGTGCGCGGCGCTGTTTCTGGCCACGCGGTTTTTCGGCCAGTGGGAAGACCGCCAGCGTAATCCCAATGCAGAGGTGACTTCGCAGCAGGGCAACGGCTATATCGAAGTGAAACTGATCGGCAACGCCCAGGGACATTTTGTCGTCAGCGGCCTGATCAACGGTCGGCCGGTGGAGTTCATGCTCGACACCGGCGCGACCGACGTGGCAATCCCGGCGGAGGTGGCGAAAAGCCTGAAGCTGGAAGAAGGTTTCGGTGTGACCCTGAGCACGGCCAATGGCCTGAGCCAGGGCTATCGCACCCGTATCGACCGCCTGCAACTGGGCGACATCGTGCTGCGGGACGTCCGCGCACTGGTGGCGCCGGGGCTGCATGGCGACCAGGTGCTGCTCGGCATGAGCGCCCTGAACAAACTTGAATTTACTCAGCGCGGCGGCACCATGCTGTTGCGCCAGACAACGAACCGATGAGGCCCGCATGAGCGACAACCTTGCAGACAGCTTAGATGGCGTAGAACGCCGGTCGCTGGCTGACTTCACCGAAAATGCCTACCTCAACTACTCCATGTACGTGATCATGGACCGTGCCTTGCCGCATATCGGCGACGGTCTGAAACCGGTACAGCGGCGTATCGTCTACGCCATGAGCGAGCTGGGGCTGGACGCCGATTCCAAGCACAAGAAGTCGGCGCGTACCGTCGGCGACGTGCTCGGCAAGTTCCACCCCCACGGCGACTCGGCGTGCTACGAAGCGATGGTGCTGATGGCCCAGCCGTTCAGCTATCGCTACACGCTGGTGGACGGCCAGGGTAACTGGGGTGCGCCGGACGATCCGAAATCCTTCGCCGCCATGCGATACACCGAAGCGCGGCTGTCGCGTTATTCCGAAGTGCTGCTCAGCGAACTGGGCCAGGGCACCGCAGACTGGGGCCCGAACTTCGACGGCACCCTTCAGGAACCGCTGGTTCTCCCTGCGCGTCTTCCGAACATCCTGCTCAACGGCACCACCGGTATCGCCGTGGGCATGGCCACCGACGTGCCGCCGCACAACCTGCGCGAAGTCGCCACGGCGTGCGTGCGTCTGCTCGATGAGCCGAAAGCCACGGTCGAACAGCTCTGCGAACACATTCAGGGCCCGGACTACCCGACCGAAGCGGAAATCATCACCCCGCGTGCCGATCTGCTGAAAATGTACGAAACCGGCAAGGGCTCGGTGCGCATGCGCGCTGTGTACCACGTCGAGGACGGCGACATCATCGTTACAGCGCTGCCGCACCAGGTCTCCGGGGCCAAGGTGCTGGAACAGATCGCCGCGCTGATGCAGGCCAAACCGTCGAAAGCGCCGCAGATCGCCGACCTGCGTGACGAGTCCGACCACGAAAACCCATGCCGCATCGTGATCATCCCGGTCAACAGCCGTGTCGATCACGAAGCGCTGATGCAGCATCTGTTCGCCAGCACCGAGCTGGAGTCGACTTACCGGGTCAACGTCAACATCATCGGTCTGGACGGCAAGCCGCAGCTGAAAAACCTCCGTGCGTTGCTGGTGGAGTGGCTGGAATTCCGCGTGCTGACCGTGCGTCGCCGCCTGCAGTTCCGCCTCGACAAGGTCGAGCGTCGCCTGCACCTGTTGGACGGTTTGCTGATCGCTTACCTCAACCTGGATGAAGTGATCCATATCATCCGCACCGAGGAGCACCCGAAAGCCAAGCTGATCGAGCGTTTTGCCCTCAGCGAAATCCAGGCCGACTACATCCTCGATACCCGTCTGCGTCAGTTGGCGCGACTGGAAGAAATGAAGTTGCGCGACGAGCAGGACGAACTGCTCAAGGAACAGGCCAAGCTGCAAGCCCTGCTGGGCAGCGAAGCCAAGCTGAAGAAACTGGTGCGCACCGAGCTGTTGAAAGACGCCGAAACCTACGGCGATGACCGTCGGTCGCCAATCGTCGAGCGCACGGAAGCCAAGGCGCTGACCGAGCACGATCTGCTGCCGAACGAGAAAGTGACCGTTGTGCTGTCGGAAAAAGGCTGGATTCGTTCGGCCAAGGGCCACGAGATCGACGCCACCGGCCTGTCGTACAAGGCCGGCGACGGCTTCAAGACCTCGGCGGCGGGGCGCTCAAACCAGTCAGCCGTGGTCATCGACTCCACCGGTCGCAGTTACTCGGTGGCCGCGCACACCTTGCCGTCGGCACGGGGCCAGGGCGAGCCGTTGACCGGCCGTCTGACGCCGCCGCCTGGCGCCACGTTCGAATGCGTGCTGATGCCGGAAGACGATGCGCTGTACGTGATCGCCTCTGACGCCGGCTACGGTTTTGTGGTGAAAGGCGAAGATCTGCAAGCCAAGAACAAGGCCGGCAAGGCCCTGTTGAGCCTGCCGAACAATGCCAAGGTGATCGCGCCGCGTCCGGTGGCCGATCGCGAGCAGAACTGGCTGGCCTCGGTGACGACCGAGGGTCGCCTGCTGATCTTCAAAATCAGCGATCTGCCACAATTAGGGAAGGGCAAAGGCAACAAGATCATCGGTATTTCCGGTGAGCGTGTGGCCAGTCGCGAAGAATATGTCACGGACATCGCCGTTCTTCCGGAAGGCGCCACGCTGGTGCTGCAGGCCGGAAAACGTACCTTGTCGCTGAAAGCCGACGACCTCGAACACTACAAGGGTGAGCGTGGTCGCCGTGGCAATAAACTGCCACGGGGCTTCCAGCGAGTGGATGCGCTGCTCGTCGAAAACCTCAATTAAGCGGCCAGGAAGCGTTCGCACTCATTTCTCCTTCGGGGAAAATGACTGAGAACGCCTCTCTAGAGCGCCCGATCTTCGATTTAACCCGTAGATCGGCGCTTTGGCGCTGGAGTCGGAACGCATATTCACGGATGATATGGCCTTTCCAAGCGCCGGCGTGGCCGAGCGTTCTTCATATTTTTTGAGTATTTTCACTGTGGTCAGCCTTGTGGCGGCCACCTGGACGGGATGATGACTTCTCTGCGCCCCCTTATTTTCCTGCTCGCCGGCGTTCTTGGCCTGGCGGGTTGCAGCGTTCACCAGCCGGTGTCGCTGTATCAGCTGGACAGCGGAAGTCCGGCTCAGCCTGCGCAAAGCGCGGGCATGGCAGTTTTGCTGGGCCCTGTGGTAGTTGCCGACTACCTGCAACGTGAAACCCTGTTGCAGCGTCAACCGGACGGCAGCCTGCAGGCATCGATCGACGGCCGCTGGGCCGGCAGCCTGTCTTCGGACATCGATCAGTTGCTGTTGCGTCAGGTCGCCGGCCATCTGGACAGCCAGCGTGTGGTATTGGCGCCGGCCACTCTGGGTTTCACCCCGGATGTGCAGGTGCTGTTGACCATCACGCGTCTGGATTCCGGCGTGTCGCAGCCGGCGATTCTCGATGCCCAATGGCGTCTGATCGACCGTCGTGGCCAGGTGCGTGACAACCGCATCGTCCATCTGCAAGAGCAGCACAGTGGCGGCACGGCTTCGCAGGTTCAGGCGCAAGGCATCTTGCTGCAACGCCTGGCCGAGCAGCTCTCGGTAGCGCTCAAGCCGTTGGCCAACCAGCCACCGGTTGCCGAAGCGCCGCGCAAACCGGCACCAAAACCGGCAGCACCGGCGGCGGAAGCCGAGAAGCAACCGAAGATCCCGATGGCTTCGCCGATTCGCACCGATATGGAAGTGTTTCGCTTCTAAGGCTGGATCGAGTCAGGACAGAGCCCGCCTTGTGCGGGCTTTGTCGTTTCTGGGCGTTGGTGGTACATGCATTGATGCCTGTCTCGAAAAGCTCCCCTCACCCTAACCCTCTCCCGGAGGGAGAGGGGACTGACCGAGGTGTCTTGCGTCATTCATCGACCTGCGAAGTCTTGGCGATTATGGATTTGGCGCAGAGCGGTCTCACAATTATGGATTCGGCACAGCATGTTCAGGTCGGTGTAGATCCCGAATATCCCCCTATCAGTCCCCTCTCCCTTTGGGAGAGGGTTAGGGTGAGGGGACTCCAAAGCCTGGCGAGATCACGAAAACGCCACACACAAAAAAGCCCGCAGACAATCACTCGTCTGCGGGCTTCTTCACATCAAGGCCTCAGGCCCGACGCTCATGCATCCGCGCCAGTTGCCGCTCGAGCATCGACGGATAAGGCTCCATCAACCGCTCCACACAGCAAGCCCCTTCAGGGCTGGCAATCGGCCGGATCCGTGCACGCTGGCGAATCAGCGCGTCATCACCGATCTTGCGCTCCACCAGCAACAGGTTGCGGCTGTGCTGCGACAGCGCCAGGGCGTCCTGGGCGGAGTCGGTCAGCAGCAGGTCGATCTGGCTCAGGCCGAACAGTTCGTCGCCGAGGGTCAGGCCCAACTGCAATTGCAGGGTGATGCCGCTGTCGGCGACTTCGATCTGCAACTGGTGGCCCAGCGCTCGCAGCAGTTCGCCGCAGCAGATGGCGTTGGTCAGGTAATCGTCGCCGCTGTCTTCGGTGTGGAACAGCATCAGCGTGCTGCCATCGTTCAGGGTTTCGATTTCACCCTGATACAGCGAAGCCGCCTGCTCCAGGCAGTCACGATAGCGCTCCTGCAACTCTTCCAGACGTGCCCGCGGCAGGCGGCGAAGTTGCTCCTGCGAACCCAGTTGCACTGCCAGCACCGCGGTGTGCTGCGGCACGCTCGGGGTTGGCTTGCGAACGGCAGGTTGCGCGGGTTCGTTCAGCGATTCGTCACGCAGATCGGCAAACGGGTCTTCGTCATCGTCGTCTTCAACGGTGCTGACCACATGGCGCGGCGCAGGCTTCTGCGCGGCCATCGGGCGGCTCTCGTCAAAGCTCGGATCGCGCAGGTTGCGCACTTCGAATTCCGGCTCGACGTCATCGTCCTCGAACTCGGGTTCCGGCTCAGGCTCGGGAATGGTTGGTTCCGGGGCGTAACTGGCGTGCAGTTGACGGGCCAGGTCGCCGATCTCGTCCTGACGCTCGATCCCCGGCGTGTATTCGTCGATCCGGCGCAGCCACACGCGCAATTGCAGCAGCGGCGTGGAAATGTGCCGGCCAAGGCGCAGACTCAGGGCCAGGGACAGTGCCAGCAGGATCGCACTCAGGATGCCCATGCTTTGCAGGCTGATGGTCATCGGCTGCTGGAACTGATCCATGTCCAGGCTGATGCGCAGTTGCCCGGCGGTCACGTCCTGGAAGGTGATCTTGCTCTCGTACATGCCCTCGGCTTCGCCCAGCAGGCTGTGCTTGGGCCGCTGACCGGACTCGGCGAGGATGCGGTTGTCCACGCTGTAGATGGCGGCGTGGGCCACCAGCTTGTTCTTGGTCAGGTTGTTGAGCAGCACGTTGAGGCTGAGGATGTCGTTGGACACCAGCAGCTCGGTCGCGGAGGTGGCGGTCTGCGTGGTCAGGCTTTCGCCCAGCGCATCGGCCTGCTCGTGCATGGCCTGCTTGAACTGCAAGCCCATCACGCAGGCATAGATCACCAGGGCCAGGGCGACCAGGATCACGTTATGGCTGGCAATGCGTAATGCAATCGGTACACGGCGGTGGCGCAGTGCACGGAAGATCAGCAGAAAGAAGTTATCGGTTTTAACTGGCGTGGGCCGGTTCACTGAGCTCGGCTCTTTTGTCCGTGAAGTTGACGCGCAGTATAGCGACAGGCCCTAGACCGGCAAAGCGCTGGCGGTGCCCGATGGTCACTGAAAGTGGGTAGAATGCGGTTTTTTTCCAGTTGCGGGGGTGCGCGTTGCGCGAAATCGTCCTGATTAACATCACGGGAGTCGACCGTCCCGGTCTGACGGCGGCCATTACCGGTGTTCTGGCCCAGGGTGGTGTGAACATCCTCGATATCGGTCAGGCGGTGATCCACGACATGCTGTCGTTCGGCATCCTCGTGGAAATCCCCGACTCCGAGCAAGGCAAGTCGGTGCTCAAGGACATCCTGTTCAAGGGTTACGAGCTCGACCAGCAGGTGCGCTTCACCCCGGTGTCCGAAGAGGATTACCAGCAATGGGTGGGCAATCAGGGCAAAAAACGCCACATCGTCACCCTGCTGACCCGCAAGGTCACTGCCGGCCAGTTGCAGGCTGTGAGCTCGATCACCGCCAAGTACGGCCTGAACATCGACCATATCGACCGTCTGTCGGGTCGCATGCCGCTGGACACGCCGGCCGACAAGGGCAAGGGCTGCATCGAGTTCTCCGTGCGTGGCGAAGCTGCCGATCCGCAGGCCCTGCGCGCCGAATTCCTCAGCGTGGCCCAGGAGCTGAACGTCGATATCGCCTTCCAGGAAGATTCGCTGTTCCGTCGCAACCGCCGTCTGGCGGTGTTCGACATGGACTCGACCTTGATCGAAGCCGAAGTCATCGACGAACTGGCCAAGGCCGCCGGCGTTGGCGACCGGGTTTCGGAAATCACCGAACGGGCAATGGCCGGTGAGCTGGACTTCCGCGCCAGCTTCAAAGAGCGCCTGGCGCTGCTAAAAGGCCTGGATGTCAGCGTGCTCGATTCGATCGGCGCCTCGCTGCGCCTGACCGAAGGTGCCGAAACCCTGTTCGCCGAACTCAAGCGCCTGGGCTACAAAACCGCCATCCTGTCCGGCGGCTTCACCTACTTCGCCAAGCAATTGCAGGCCAAGCTTGGCATCGACTACGTGTTCGCCAACGAACTGGAAGTGGTCGACGGCAAATGCACCGGCGTGGCGATCGAGCCGATCGTCGATGCCCAGCGCAAGGCTGATCTGCTGAAACAGCTGGCTGAAAAAGAAGGTTTGCGCCTGGAACAGACCATCGCGGTGGGTGACGGTGCCAACGACCTGCCGATGCTGGCGATTGCCGGTCTGGGTGTGGCGTTCCGCGCCAAGCCGCTGGTCAAACAGTCGGCGAAACAGGCGATCTCGACCCTCGGGCTGGATGGCGTGCTGTACCTGCTGGGCTTCCGGGATCGCGACGGGCAGCTCTGACAACGGCACAGGATCGCAGCTCCCGGCTGCGGTCCTGGCTCAAAGGGATTTCCACAACGAGTCGAAATCCTCCTCGCTCCCGCCATTCTGCGCGGCCTCCAGCGAGCGATAGGCAAACTGATTGAAACTGTGGGTGCTCGCCACCCGCCGATCCAGCCCGGCGCGGTGCTCTTCGCCCTGGGTGTTGATCATGACTTTACTGCCTTCCTGAAACGGCAGTCGTGGCGCCAATAGTGTCGCGGGCAAGTCGATGGCGCTGATTTCCGGCAACAACAAACCCCGCAGGTAATGGCTGTGATCGTCCCGCGTGCGCACCAGTTGCAAGCCGCAGGGCTGGGCGTGTGGCGCCACCAGTTCGATGCCCATTTGTGTCCCGGCACCGCGCACCTGGCGGATCCAGCGCACCACGGCAATGCTCCAGCCCTGATTCGTGGTGTCCTGGATGCCGACCATCTCCCCGGTCTGCAATTCGGCGGGCACTTCTTTTGGCCACGCCAGGCAATAACCGCCGGGGCTGTGGTTGATGACCGGCAACGCATAGGTCGGGTAATGCGGCGGGCTGTCAGCGTCGCCTTCGTCGTCGGCCAGGGGTTCGTAGCGGATTTCTTCGTAAGGCAAAAATTCGTCGGACTTGCTCTGTGGGGCTGCATCGAATGCCTGACTCCAGCTGTCCTTTTCCCCTTGGGCCACCGCGCGGCTGAAGTTCGCGGCGCGCGAGCCGGGATGCCGGAGCAGTTCGCTGAAGGTGCGTTCGCCACCCAGATAGAAGTGCAGGGCGCTCATGCCCACACATACGGTCAGGTTGCCCTGGCCGACGGTGCGCTGGAAGCTGCGCTCGGCGGCTTCGCCCCAGGTGGCATGCAGATGTTGCAGGGTGTCGAGCGTCAGGCCGGCCGGCACTGGCAGCGGCGTCGAGGTGTCATGATGCAGCAGGTGAGCCTCGATGGCATTTACCAGCGCCTGCGGATCGAATCCCAGCAGTCCCGGCTGTTGTTCGCTGCGAAATTTGCTGCGATAGCGCGGACCGGCGTCGATCTCCGCAGAAATGGCAAACAGCCCTTCGCCCGAGGCACCGGGATGGAGTTTCAACCAGGCACTCCACGGCTCAAGCACCTGCGCGAGTTGGGCGATCGGGTTCTGGCGCAGTTGATTGCAGCGGGCGCTGCCCAGCAGCAGAGCGGCGATGTAGGTCTGTTCGACGCTCAGTTCCCCGGCGAGGCTGGCCAGGTCATCACGGACCCGACGGTGTTGCAGCTGCAAGTCGCAGGCGCAGCGAAACAATTGGTGCAATTCAAACCACAGCTGTTCCGGCGCCGGGCTGTACAACTGCGTGGCGCGCACCAGTTGCCCTTTCAGCGCATGGGTGGCGCGTTGCAGCGCCTCGCTCAGCAGAGTCGCCCGATCCTTTGTGTATTTGGGCGCGATCCGCAGAACGATCTGTTTGTAACCGATGGCCAGTTGGCTTTGCAGCGCCTGGCACAGGTTGCTGATCTTGCGTGAACGCTCATCGAGCATGATCGCCTGATGCAGAAAGTGCCGCTCAAGGTGCTGGCAGACGAAGTACACCTCGGGCCGCAGCAGTTCCAGCAGATGCAGACGATTGTCACTGGGCGTCAGCAATTGATTGAGTTCGCCAAGGCCCTGATAAAGCTGGCGCGCGGTTTCGCCGATGTTGGCTTTCGGCAGGCCGGCGATCCAGCGCTTGAGATCGCGCGGAGTCGCTTCACAGAACGACAGGCGCAACTGAGTCGGCGTCGGGGCGCTCAGTGGTGGTTGGGATCGAGGCTCACTCATGCCGTGACCCGCTCCGGCGGCGAATAGGACGATGCCAAAAACTCTAGCAGTTGTGGTCTGTTTCGCAGGCGTTTGTCAGGCTTTTTTACCGTTGGTCTGCTGGCTTGGTGCCATTTCGGCAGGCGCTACTAGGCTCTTTGGCGTGCGATCGGAAACGCACGGTTGCACGGCTTGCCGCACACGTCGGGCAGGTCTCTGAACAACTTCAAGGAGATGAGGTTCATGTCTAAATACGCAGTGGCAAATCAATGGGGCGGTAATTCGGCACCCTGGCATCCGGGTGGAACCTGGGTACTGGGCGCGCGGGACAACCAGAAAGTCGTCGCGATCGAGATCAAGTCCGGCGACGGCGGCAAAAGCTTCACCGGCACCATGACCTACGCCGGCGAAGGCCCTATTGGCTTCAAGGCTCAGCGCACTGGCCAGAACCAGTACAACGTCGAGAACCAGTGGGGTGGCAACGATGCCCCGTGGCACCCAGGTGGCAAATGGGTGATCGGCGGTCGGGATAACCAGAACGTTATCGCGTTGAGTGTCACGTCGAGTGACGGCGGGAAAAACCTCAGCGGCACCAATACCTACGCCAACGAAGGGCCGATCGGCTTCCGTGGGCAGATAGAGTAACGGCGCCAGCCAGGTCGTGTCCGCCCCTTCGCAGACGTGCGAAAGGGCGGATCAACAGGTTCAGGCGTTCGGCAATGCCAGGGCCTGGCCCATCTGTACCGGCGAGCCGGCTTTCATTTCTTCAACCCATTTCACCTGATCCGGGCCAAACAGCACGATCGCGGTCGAACCCAGCTTGAAGCGACCCAGTTCCGCACCTTTTTCCAGATGAATCGGCGCACGGGCGGCTTCGTCGTAGCGGAAGGTTTTCAGTTCGCGCTTCGGTGGAGTCACCAGACCGGCCCACACGGTTTCAATCGACGCCACGATCATCGCGCCCACCAGCACCACGGCCATCGGCCCGCGCTCGGTGTCGAAGATGCACGCTACGCGCTCGTTGCGGGCGAACAGCTCAGGGACGTTTTCAGCGGTGGTCTTGTTGACCGAGAAGATCCGGCCCGGGATGTAGACCATTTCGCGCAGGGTGCCGGCCAGCGGCATGTGCACGCGGTGGTAGTCCTTCGGCGACAGGTAAACGGTGGCGAATTCGCCGCCCATGAACGGCGCAGCATTGGCCGCGTCGCCACCCAGCAGTTCCAGCACGCTGAAGCTGTGGCCTTTAGCCTGGAAAATGCGACCGTGTTCGATCGGGCCGAGCTGGCTGATCGCACCGTCGGCCGGGCTGAGGATCGCGCCCGGTGTCTCGTCCAGAGGACGGGCGCCGTCTTTCAGAGCGCGGGTGAAGAAGGCGTTGAAGTGCTCGTAAGCGGTCACGTCCTCAACCAGCGCCAGCGACATGTCCACCTGATAACGCTTGGCGAACCAGGTGGTGAAGGCATTCTTGAACCAGCGCACGCGGCACTCGGCAATGCAGCCGGCCAGGCGCGACAGCAAGTGGTGAGGCAGCAGGTATTGGCTGATGATAAACAAACGCTCTTTCATGACTGTCCTTAAAAATCCTTAAAGCTCGACGGGGGTGTCGGGGTGGTTGCCCCATTCGCCCCAGGAACCGGCGTAGCCCTTGACCCGCGGATAACCGAGGGATTTGGCCACCAGATAAGTGAAACCGGACCGGTGATGGGTCTGGCAGTGAGTAATGATTTCTTTGTCTTTCGTGATCCCGAGGCTTTCGAGGATCTGCGGCATGTCGGTGCGAATGCGCAGCTGGCGCACCTGATCCATGCCTGCCGTCCATTCGAAGTTGACTGCGCCGGGGATGTGCCCACCCTTGGCCGCCAGCACTTTCTCGCCGGAGTATTCCAGTGGCCCGCGAGCATCCCAGATCGCCAGGTCGGCGGCACCGAGGCGGCTTTGCAGGTATTCGCGGGTGGCGGTCGGTTCGTCGTGCAGGGTCAGGGCTACCGGACCGCCGACGACAGGAGGGATCTGGATCGACATCGGCGAGCCTTCCGCCAGCCACGCCGGCAGGCCGCCGTCGAGGTAGTGGTACTTGTCGTGACCGATCACGTCGAGCAGCCAGATGAAACGTCCGGCCCAGCCACCGCCTTCGTCGTCATAGACCACGTAGACCGCGTCCTTGTGATGACCCAGTTCACCAAACAGTTCTTCGAGTTTTTCTTTTGTCGGCAACAGGCCCGGAGCCGGTGCCTGGCCCAGCTGGGTGCGCTTCGGATCGACGAAGCGTGCGCCGGGAATGTGACCCTCGGCATAGCGGGCGGCACTGGTCAGATCCACCAGAATCAGGTTGCGGGCTTCGAGGCGAGGGAGCAGGTCGCTCGGCTCGATCACCAGCGCCAGGCCAGAGAAGTCAGACATGTGAGGTCTCCAGAGCACAAAGGGGAAGGATTGTAGCTGTCATTGGCCGCGCTGGCTAAAGCTGTGCAGGGCTTTCTCGATGCACTGCGCGGTTTTGCCGAAGGCTTGCACGGTGATGTCGGCGAACGGCCCGCCACCTTGGTCGGCCACCACGATCATGATGACGCGGCCGTTGTGGACCAGCGAGCGCAAGAACAGGTGTTCGCCTCGGAACAGCGTGCGCAGCGAGGGCGGCAGCAGGGCGGAAAACTGGGCGTTGTTGTCCGGGGTGATCCGCACTTGTGCCTGCTGCGCGAGCAAGCGTTGCAACACGGTGCTTTGACTGACGACGAAGTTGAGCGCAGCGGCTTCCTTCGGCAGACCGGAAATCTGATGCACACGCAGACTGGACTGCGTGCGGTCGGCCATCAGGATCATCACCCGGC
This sequence comes from Pseudomonas sp. GW821-FHT09E04, assembly GCF_059416185.1. Classification (NCBI taxonomy): domain Bacteria; kingdom Pseudomonadati; phylum Pseudomonadota; class Gammaproteobacteria; order Pseudomonadales; family Pseudomonadaceae; genus Pseudomonas; species Pseudomonas sp. GW821-FHT09E04. The sequence goes on along the minus strand of NZ_JBWKOR010000005.1, from coordinate 205,107 downwards.
GCATGCCGCTGGCCACCAGCGCGTCGCGAGCGGCAATGGTCAAGTGCATGGCATTGGTGAAACGGCTCGGCTCGGCCAGCAGTTCGGCGCATTGCCGGCGCCACTTGGCGAGGTCGTCGGCATTGGGTGCGGCGGCCGGCAGCATTCCGGCGGGCAGGCGATGGGTGCCCCACGGCCACAACAGGGAAACCGCCGGGTGCCACAGATCCGGCATCGAATGCCGGCGTGCGCTGTTGGCGGCCTGCTGGTGCAACTGTTGTTGCACCTCGTCCATCGAGATTTGCAGATAGAGGCTGGTCAGGTATTGCCAGCGCTCGCTGTGCGGACTGTCCCAGGCCTGTTGTGCCGACAGCGCCAGGCCGTTGGCCAGCAGCACGGTGTTGGCCGGCTGATTGAGCCAGTGGCGCAGGGTCGGGTCGTCATCGAGGCGATTCTGCTGGCGTAGCGGGTGATCGACATCGCGGGCGATGCGCAAAACCTTGACCAGTTCGCGCTGCTCGGTGAGCAGCAATCGATAGCCCTGCTGCACCCAGATCGGCAATCGCCAGACTTCGACCAGCGCCTCACCGATCTTCAGCAGGCGCACGCCGAACAATTGCTTTTCCACGTCGCGGGCCGATTCGCCCTTGTGGATAACCCGCACTTCCCACTCTTCGAGCAGTTGGGGAAAGGTCAGCGCCAGCGGCCACAGCGGCGACAGAAATAACAGACTGCCCCAATGAATGTCCTGCCACAGCCGCGCCAGGCGACTGGCAAAAAAGCCGTTGGCCTGTTGCGTGGCGTGCTGGCTGATCATCTGTATCTGGCGCAAGGCCTGGGGAATTTGTGCCTGCGGTTCGGCGGGCAGGCGAGCCAGCAGTTCTTCGGTGCGGGCGAGGCCAAGGCGATTGATCGCGACCTCAAGGTTTTCCGCCGGTGCAGTCATGCTGCCCTGGGTGTGGCGATTGGCTTCGCGAATGATGCTCAGCGCCAGCGCCGGGCTGTCCTGCATCAGGTCGGCGATGTCGCGCAGCGAGCTGCGATTATCGCGGATGGCGCGGCAGACACGATCGTGGGCTTCTTGCGGCACCGGCAGGCGCACGCCGTCGAGCAGCTTCACCCAGCCATCGAGTGTGGTGGGTTTTACGTGTGGGACGTTCGTTTCATTAGCCATGTCTGGACGAGATCTTCACTGACTGTAGACGCGCCCGGCATGGGCTAAATTGGCTTTTCGCCTGAACTGGCTATAGTCTGGCGCAGTTTTGCCGATAAGTAGAAGAAGAGATTTTTTAACTTCCGAATATGACCTTGAACCCGACTTAAATAAGTACTTTCTACCTATGGCTAAAATTATCGGCATCATCGTCGTATTCGCGAGCGTGCTCGGCGGATACGTGCTCTCCCACGGCAAGATTGCCGCCCTGATCCAGCCTTTCGAGGTGATGATCATCGGTGGTGCGGCACTCGGAGCATTCCTCCAGGCCAACCCCGGTTACATGACGATGCACGTGCTCAAGAAATCCCTGAGCATGTTCAGCTCGCGTTTCAGCCACACGTTCTATCTGGAAGTGCTGGGCCTGATCTACGAGATCCTCAACAAGAGCCGCCGTGAAGGCATGATGGCCATCGAGGGCGACATCGAAGATGCCGCTGCGAGCCCGATCTTCGCCAAGTACCCGGCGGTATTGAAAGACGAACGCATGACCGCGTTCATCTGCGATTACCTGCGCATCATGTCGTCCGGCAACATGGCGCCGCACGAGCTGGAAGGCTTGTTCGACATGGAACTGTACAGCCTCAAGGAAGACCTCGAGCATCCGTCCCACGCGGTGAACGGCATTGCCGACGCCATGCCGGGTTTCGGTATCGTCGCGGCGGTACTGGGTATCGTGGTGACCATGGCCTCGTTGGGTGAAGGCGATCAGAAGTCCATCGGTCTGCACGTAGGTGCGGCACTCGTGGGTACCTTCTTCGGTATTCTCGCGGCATACGGTTTCTTCGGCCCGCTGGCGCACTCCCTGGCGCACGATGCCAAGGAAGAGCTGAACGTCTACGAAGCCATCAAGGCCTCGCTGGTGGCTTCGGCGTCCGGCATGCCGCCATCGCTGGCTGTCGAGTTCGGTCGCAAGGTTCTGTACCCGGCTCACCGTCCAAGCTTTGCCGAGCTGGAACAAGCCGTTCGCGGTCGTTAAGTCATGGAAAATAACCAGCCGATAATCATCAAGCGCGTCAAGCGCATCGCCGGCGGGCATCACGGCGGGGCGTGGAAGATCGCCTTCGCCGACTTCGCGACGGCGATGATGGCGTTCTTCCTGGTGTTGTGGCTGCTGTCCACCGCGACCCCGGAACAGAAGATCGCCATCGCCGGTTACTTCAAGGACCCGGTCGGTTTCTCCGAGAGCGGCACGCCGTACATCATCGACCTGGGCGGTACGCCGACCCTGGCGCCGGAAAACACCCTCAACCCTGAAGTGAAGTCTCAGCCGCAGCCGGACAAGGTCACGGTCGACACCGAGCAGGTTGAAGGCATGGCCGAACAGGTCGAGAAGGAGCGCTTGGAACTGTTGCTGCAAGAACTGCAGAACAAGGTCGACGAGAATCCGCAGCTGCAGAAGTTCAAGGATCAGATCCTGTTCGAGATCACGCCGAACGGCTTGCGCATCCAGATCATGGACGCCGAGAACCGTCCGATGTTCGACTCCGGTTCTGCACGCCTGAAGCCGTACTTCGAAGACATCCTGCTGGCCATGGCCGACACCATCAAAGCGGTGCCGAACAAGATCAGCATCAGCGGCCACACCGACGCCAAGCCGTACACCGGCACCGGTGACTTCGGTAACTGGGAGCTCTCGGCCAACCGTGCCAACGCCGCCCGGCGTGCGCTGGTGGCGGGTAGTTATCCGGACGGGCAAGTGGCGCGGGTCGTGGGTTACGCCTCGTCGGCGCTGTTCGACAAGGAGAACCCGTTCAACCCGGTCAACCGTCGCATCGACATCGTGGTGCTGACCAAGAAGGCCCAGGCGGCCATCGAAGGTTCGCAAGGTACCGAACCGTCGAAACCGGCAGATCAAGGTCAGAACGGTGCGGCCCCGGCCACACCGGTCGACCCGAACGCCTTGCCGGCGGATCAGCAGCCAGTGCCGGCGCACGAGCTGCGTGAACGGTTGAACCTGTTTGACGACGCGGCGCCGAAACCAACCGCGCCGGGCAGCGCGGCGCCAGCCCCGGCGCCCGCTGCACCCGCCACTGCACCGGCGCCCGCGCCCAAGCAGTGACCCACAAAAAAGCCGACAGTGATGTCGGCTTTTTTGTATCCGGCGACGACTGGGCGCTTTTTTGATCAGCCTCTCACGGATAATCCCCGATCAGCGCACACGGGTGTTTTGCTTTAAATGGCCAGCAATGAATTCAAATCCTTCTGAACCACAGGGAGTCGTGACGATGGAAAATCAGACAATCTTTTTGCTGCAACAGCAATTTGACGAATTAGCGCAACGGGTGCCTGGCGAGGGTATCGAGTTCTGGTTCGCTCGCGAACTGCAGGAGCCTTTGGGTTATGCACGTTGGGAAAACTTTCTCACCGTTGTCCAGCGTGCAATAGCCTCGTGTGAAGCCACCGGTGTGGATGCTCTCGATCATTTTCGTGGCGTTACGAAAATGATCGAGATTGGCAAAGGTGGGCAACGAGCTACCGACGATTTCATGCTTACGCGCTATGCCTGTTACTTGATTGCGCAGAATGGCGATCCGCGTAAACGGCCCATTGCCTTTGCTCAGAGCTATTTCGCGCTACAAACGCGCAAGCAAGAGTTGATTGAAGACCGGATGCGCCTGCTGGCCCGCTTTGATGCTCGTGATCGCTTGCGCGAGTCGGAAAAAGAACTGTCGCAGAATATTTATGAACGTGGCGTGGATGATGAGGGGTTTGCTCGTATCCGCTCCCGGGGAGATGCAGCGCTTTTCGGTGGGAAAACGACTCAAGCGATGAAAGATCGCTACGGCATCATCAAGAGTCGGCCACTTGCTGATTTTCTGCCTACATTGACTATTGCTGCGAAAAATCTTGCCACTGAGATGACCAATCACAATGTGCTTCGGGTTGATTTACAGGGTGAGTCGGCTATTGCGAGCGAGCATGTCCAGAACAATTTGAGCGTGCGCGACATGCTGGACCAGCGTGGTATCAAACCCGAGGAACTCCCTGCGGAAGAGGATATTCGCAAGCTTGAACGTCGGGTTAAATCACAGGAAAGGAGCATCGCCAAGCAGGCGCCGAAGCTACCGGCTGACTGATATTGAGGTGGTCGCTGGAGTGGATCCACAAACAAAAGCCGCAGGTGACTGCGGCTTTTGTTTGGCTGGGACATTCCCAAAGTCAGCGTTGCTGGCGATCTTGTTCAGTAGCCGTTTTCAGGCAGGCTGGCGATGATCGAGCGGTAGCTGTTCATTCGCTGCTGTTGCACGCGGCCATCTTCCAGGGCCTTGAGCAGGGCGCATCCTGGCTCGCGGTCGTGCTTGCAGTCGCGGAAGCGGCAGGTGCCGAGCAGGTCGTCGAACTCGATGAAGCCAGCCTCGACGTCGGCTCGGCTGACGTGGCCCAGGCCGAATTCGCGGATACCCGGGGAGTCGATCAGCTCACCGCCACCAGGGAAGTGGAACAGGCGCGCGGTGGTCGTGGTGTGGGTGCCCTGGCCGGACAGTTCGGACAACGGGCCGACGCGGGTTTCCACCTCGGGCAGCAGGCTGTTGACCAAGGATGACTTGCCGACACCGGACTGACCGACGAACACGCTGATGCGCCCGTCGAGCTGCTTCTGCAATTGCTCCATGCCGTTGCCGTGATGCGCCGACACTTCCAGCACCGGATAACCCAGCGTGCGGTACACCGCCAACAACGCGTTCAGCGCCGGGGCGTTCTGTTCGTCGATCAGGTCGAATTTGTTCAGCAGCAGCAACGGGCGGATGCCGGCGTGCTCGGCCGCGACCAGATAGCGGTCGATCAGGTTCGCATGGGGCTCGGGCAGCGGGGCGAAGACGATGACGATCATGTCGACGTTGGCGGCCACCGGTTTGAGCTGGCCACGGCTGTCCGGGCGGCACAGTTCGGTGGTGCGCGGCAGTTGCGCGACGATCACACCGATGCCCTGGTTGCCGGCGCGCCACACGACCTGATCACCGGTCACCAGTGCGGGCAGGTTGGCTCGCAGGTGGCAGCGGAAAACCTGGCCGGCCAGTTCGCCGTCAACGGCCTCGACTTCGACCTGCACACCGAAGTGGGCGATCACCAGGCCGTGCTGTTCCGGGCCCAGATCGCCGCCTTCGAGCGCCTCGACAGCCGAGGACTCGCGTTTGGCGGCGCGGGCGGCGCGCTCGCCCTGAATCTTTTCGATGCGCCAGTTTTGACGACGATTGAGTTGGCGTTTGGCCATGGGTGTTCCGTCTGAAGAATGCAGCGATTAGGTAAAACGGCCGCGAGTTTAGCACGCCCGGGCACCGCCCTAGGCTAAACTGCGCAGCATTGCCTAGGAGCCGAAATATGCAAAACCCGCAGAATCTGATCTGGATCGACCTGGAAATGACCGGTCTGGATCCGGAAAACGACGTCATCATCGAAATGGCCACCATCGTCACCGACAGTGACCTGAATACTTTGGCCGAAGGCCCGGTGATCGCCATACACCACAGCGACGAAGTGCTGGCCCGCATGGACGAGTGGAACACCCGCACCCACGGCAACTCCGGCCTGACCCAGCGCGTGCGCGACAGTCGCGTGAGCATGGCCGAGGCTGAAGCCGAAACCATCGCCTTCCTCGAGCAGTGGGTGCCGAAGGGCAAGTCGCCGATCTGTGGCAACAGCATCTGCCAGGATCGTCGCTTCCTCTATACCCACATGAAGTCGCTGGAAAGCTACTTTCACTATCGCAACCTCGACGTTTCCACGCTCAAGGAACTGGCCGCGCGCTGGGCGCCGGACGTGCGCGACAGCTTCAAAAAGGGCAGCACTCACCTGGCGCTGGACGACATCCGTGAATCCATCGCCGAGCTGCAGCACTACCGCAAGCATTTCATCAAGTTCTGAGATCGGCGACCCACGCCGAGGCGCCCTCTTTTGGTGCCCCGGCGAAGTGAGTAGACTGCGCGCCTTCCTGCCAGGATCGCCACCATGTTGCTGATGCTCTACCTCGTCGCCATTACTGCCGAAGCCATGACCGGCGCCCTGTCTGCGGGCCGTCGCGGCATGGACTGGTTCGGCGTGGTGCTGATCGCCTGCGTCACGGCATTGGGCGGCGGTTCGGTGCGCGACGTGCTGCTCGGGCACTACCCGCTGACTTGGGTCAAACACCCGGAATACCTGGTGCTGACCACGGTCGCGGCGATGATCACCGTGTTTACGGCACGCTGGATGCGCCATCTGCGCTCGCTGTTTCTGGTGCTCGACGCGGTCGGTCTGGTGGCGTTCACCCTGATCGGCTGCATGACCGCGCTGGAAATGGGTCACGGCATGCTGGTGGCTTCGGTCAGCGGCGTGATTACCGGGGTGTTCGGCGGCATCCTGCGCGACATCTTCTGCAACGACATCCCGCTGATCTTCCGCCGCGAACTCTACGCCAGCGTCTCGTTCGCCGCGGCGTGGTGCTACATGCTGTGCCTGTTCCTGAACGTGCCGAGCGAGCAGGCGATTCTGATCACCCTGTTCGGTGGCTTTCTATTGCGGCTGTTGGCGATTCGCTTCCATTGGGAAATGCCGAAGTTCGTCTATAACGACGCGCCTTGACGGTCGGCGTGCTGTTTCAGCGCCCACTCCACATGTTCACGCACCAGTTCTGACGGGTATTCGCGCCGCGCCTTGAGCGCTTCCAGCACCGGAATGCTCGACGGTGCGTTACCCAGTCCCACCGCCAGATTGCGCAGCCAGCGCTCATAGCCGGCGCGACGCAGCGGCGAACCCTCGGTGCTGCTGAGGAATTTGTCTTCATCCCACAGAAACAGCTCGGCCAGTTCGGCGTTGTCCAGATTGTGCCGTGGCTTGAAATCGCTTTCGCCGGACGGGCGGGCGAAGCGGTTCCACGGGCAGCAGATCTGGCAGTCGTCGCAGCCGAACACCCGATTGCCAATCAACGGTCGCAGGTCTTCGGGGATGGCGTTCTTCAGTTCGATGGTCAGGTAGGAAATGCAGCGTCGCGCATCCAGCACATACGGCCCGACGAAAGCGTTGGTCGGGCAGATGTCGAGGCACGCGGTGCAGCGCCCGCAGTGTTCGGTGCTGTGGGGTTCGTCCACCGGCAACGGCAGGTCGACGAACAGTTCGCTGAGAAAGAAGTAACTGCCGGCCTTGCGGTTCAGCACCAGGGTGTTTTTGCCGATCCAGCCCAGCCCCGCCTGTTCGGCGATGGCTTTTTCCAGCACCGGGGCGCTGTCGACGAAGGCGCGGAAGCCGAACGGGCCGATTTCGGATTGAATCTTGTCCGCCAGTTGTTGCACGCGTTTACGGATCAATTTGTGATAATCGCGGCCCAAGGCATAACGCGAGATGTAGGCCTTTTCCGGTTTGGCCAGCAATTGCGCCATTTGCGTGTCGCCCGGCAGGTAGTCCATGCGCAAGGACACCACGCGCAAGGTGCCCGGCACCAGCTCTTCGGGGTGCGAGCGTTTGCTGCCGTGGGCGCCCATGTAATCCATTTCGCCGTGGTAGCCGGCCTCGAGCCAGCGTTGCAGATGCTGCTCGTGCTCGGCCAGGTCCAGACCGCTGATGCCGACTTGCTGGAAGCCCAGCTCGCGGCCCCAGTCCTTGATGGATTGGGCGAGGGCGGGAAGATCTGTGGTGATGGCGGACATGAGGCGAGAGAAACCGGAGCTGAGGTGCGTATAATTCTGCCAGACATCGGAGCCCGAAGACGCATGCCGCACACTAAAGATCAATTACCCGACGCGCTGTACTGCGCCGCGCAAGTGCGGGCACTCGACGCACGGCTGATTGCCGCCGGCACGCCGGGCTTCGAATTGATGCAGCGTGCCGCCCATGCCACCTGGCGTGCACTGGTGCGCCAATGGCCAGCCGCGAATGAATTGACGGTGCTGGCCGGGCACGGCAACAACGCCGGCGATGGTTATCTGGTGGCTGCGCTGGCCCGGCGTGCGGGGTGGACGGTGCAGGTGCTGGCCGTCGGCGATCCGCAACGCTTGCAGGGCGATGCGGCCCTGGCGCATGCCGAAGCAGTGGCTGAAGGCGTTGCGATTGCGGCGTGGACTGCTTCCAGTGAATTGCGCGGAATTCTTGTCGACGCACTGCTCGGCACCGGATTGAGCGGTAAGGTGCGCGAGCAGTATGCATCTGCCATCGCAGCCATCAATGCCAGCGGTCTGCCGGTGGTGGCGGTCGATATCCCTTCCGGTTTGTGTGCCGATACCGGCCAGGTGCTGGGCAGCGCGGTGCGCGCTGACCTGACCGTGACCTTCATCGGGCTGAAACTCGGCCTGTTTACCGGGGACGCGGCGGATCACGTCGGCGACCTGCTGTTTAACGTTCTGCAAGCGCCTGCCGAAACCTACAGTGACATTGCCGTCGCCGCCCGCCGGCTCAATGCCGGTAATCTGCCGCACCTGCCTGCTCGATTGCCGGCTGCGCACAAGGGGCGTTTTGGCCATGTCCTGCTGATCGGTGGCGATCACGGCTTTGGCGGCGCGATTCTTCTCAGCACCGAAAGTGCGTTGCGCAGCGGAGCCGGAATGGTGTCACTGGCGACCCGCCCGGAACATGTCCCGGCAGCGTTGAGCCGGGTTCCGGAAGCCATGGCGTTGGGCACTTCGTCGGCCAATCAACTGATGGGGCTGCTGGAAAAGGTGTCCGTGCTGGTAGTAGGTCCGGGGCTTGGGCAAGCGAGTTGGGGCAGGGCACTGCTGTCGGCCGCCGCCAATGCGCCGCTGCCGCAAGTGTGGGATGCCGACGCGTTGAATTTGCTGGCGTCCGGATTTGTCACTCTGCCCAAAGATTGTGTGATCACGCCGCATCCGGGTGAAGCGGCGCGTTTGCTGGGGATCAGCACCGCCGAGGTGCAGGCCGATCGTCCTGCGGCAGTACTGGCCTTGAGCAAAAAATATACAGCGGTGGTGGTGCTCAAGGGCGCCGGCAGTCTGATCGCTCATCCCGACGGGCGTCTGGCGTTGTGTCATCAAGGCCACCCGGCCATGGCCACTGCGGGCCTCGGCGATGTGCTGGCCGGTCTGGTCGGTGCGTTGCTGGCTCAGGGCATGAATGCGTTCGATGCGGCGTGCCTGGCGGTCTGGCTGCACGCCAACGCAGGAGCGCAACAAGGTAAATTCGGCCGTGGGCTGGCGGCCAGTGATCTGATTCCAGCCATTCGTCAGTTGTTGGAGGAGCATGCACCGTGTCTGAAGTAACCCTGTACCTGGCCGATGAACAGGCGATGAGCGACTTTGGCGCACGGATCGCCCGCGTGACCGGGGGGCATGGCCTGATCTTCCTCGAAGGCAACCTCGGCATGGGTAAAACCACGCTGTCGCGGGGCATCATTCGAGGGCTGGGGCACGTCGGTGCGGTGAAAAGTCCGACCTTCACGCTGGTCGAGCCCTACGAGATCGGTGACATCCGCGCCTTCCACTTTGATCTGTATCGTCTGGTCGATCCGGAAGAGCTGGAGTTTCTCGGCATTCGCGACTATTTCGAAGACGACGCCCTGTGCCTGATCGAGTGGCCCGATAAAGGTGCAGGCTTTTTGCCAAAGCCTGACCTGACCATTACCATTAGCCCGCAAGACAGCGGGCGTTCGCTGACTATTTTGTCCCAGGGCTCGCGTGGCGAGGCCTGGTGTGCCGCTTTGGCATTGGAAACCAATTAAATGATGGGGTTAGGTATGCGCTTTCGCGCGTTGGTGGCTGCCGCTGGACTGATGTTGATGGCAGTAACCGTCAACGCTGTGGCCGACACGAAGGTCAACAGCGTGCGCCTGTGGCGGGCGCCGGACAACACGCGTCTGGTGTTCGACCTGACCGGTCCGGTGCAGCACAGCGTTTTCACCCTGACGTCGCCGGACCGTCTGGTCATCGACATCAATGGCGCCACCCTCGGCGCGCCGTTGAAAGTCTCCACCGCCAATACGCCGATCACTGCGATGCGTTCGGCCCAGCGTACGCCGACCGACCTGCGGGTGGTCATCGACCTGAAAAAAGCCGTCACTCCGAAGAGTTTCTCGCTGGCGCCAAACGCGCAGTATGGCAACCGTCTGGTGGTCGACTTGTTCGATAACCCGGCCGATGCCGCGCCGCCGCCACCCACACCTGCGCCGACACCGACAGTTGCGACCGTTCCGGCCGTGCCGGTCACCCCGACAGAACCGGCGATCAAACTGCCTCCGGCCCCGGCCGGCAAGCGCGACATCATTGTGGTAATCGACGCCGGCCACGGTGGCGAAGACCCGGGTGCGTCCGGCTCGCGCGGTCAGCGCGAGAAAGACGTGGTATTGCAGATCGCCCGTGAGTTGCAGCGTCAGGTCAACGGCATGAAAGGTTTCCGCGCCGAACTGACCCGTACCGGCGACTACTTCATCCCGCTGCGTGGCCGTACCGAAATCGCCCGCAAGAAAGGCGCCGATCTGTTCGTCTCGATCCACGCCGACGCCGCGCCGTCTGCGGCGGCCTTCGGTGCTTCGGTGTTTGCCTTGTCCGACCGTGGCGCCACCTCGGAAACCGCCCGCTGGCTGGCAGACAGTGAAAACCGTTCTGACTTGATCGGTGGTGCCGGCAACGTCAGCCTCGATGACAAGGACCGGATGCTTGCCGGCGTGCTGCTCGACCTGTCGATGACCGCCTCGCTGACCTCCAGCCTCAACGTCGGCCAGAAAGTCCTGACCAACATTGGTCGCGTCACGCCGTTGCACAAGCAACGCGTGGAGCAGGCCGGGTTCATGGTGCTGAAGTCGCCAGACATCCCGTCGATCCTGGTGGAAACCGGCTTTATCTCCAACGCCAACGAAGCGAACAAGCTCTCGGCCTCGAGCCACCAGCAGGCGCTGGCGCGTTCGATCAGCAGCGGCGTGCGCCAGTTCTTCCAGCAGAACCCGCCACCGGGCACTTACATTGCCTGGCTGCGTGATTCGGGCAAGATCGCTCAGGGCCCGCGTGATCACCGCGTCAGCCCCGGCGAAACCCTGGCGATGATTGCCGTGCGTTATCAGGTGTCGCCAGCCACTTTGCGCAGTGCCAACAACCTCAGCAGCGATGAGCTGAAGGTCGGTCAGCACCTGACCATTCCTGGTACCGAACTGGCGTCCAAAGAATGAATCAGGTGTTGAACGCTGCCCGCATTGAACTGCTCAGCCCACGGCTGGCGAACCAGATCGCCGCTGGCGAGGTGGTTGAGCGCCCGGCCTCGGTGATCAAGGAATTGCTGGAAAACAGCCTCGACTCCGGCGCCAAGCGCATCGACGTCGATGTCGAGCAGGGCGGCGTCAAGCTGCTGCGGGTGCGTGACGATGGCAGCGGCATTTCTGCCGATGACCTGCCGTTGGCGCTGGCCCGTCACGCCACCAGCAAGATCCGCAACCTTGAAGACCTCGAACAGGTGATGAGCCTGGGTTTCCGGGGCGAGGCACTGGCGTCGATCAGCTCCGTGGCGCGCCTGACCCTGACGTCGCGTACCCGCGATGCCGATCAGGCCTGGCAGGTCGAGACCGAAGGTCGCGACATGGCACCCCGCGTGCAGCCGGCGGCGCATCCGGTCGGCACCTCGGTGGAAGTCCGTGACCTGTTCTTCAACACCCCGGCACGGCGCAAATTCCTCAAGACCGAAAAAACCGAATTCGATCATCTGCAAGAAGTGATCAAGCGCCTGGCGCTGGCGCGTTTCGACGTGGCCTTCCATCTGCGCCATAACGGCAAGACCATCCTCAGCCTGCACGAGGCTCACGATGACGCGGCCCGCGCCCGGCGTGTGGCGGCGATCTGCGGTTCGGGCTTCCTTGAACAGGCCTTGCCGATCGAGATCGAGCGCAATGGCTTGCATCTGTGGGGTTGGGTCGGTCTGCCGACGTTCAACCGCAGTCAGGCGGACTTGCAGTATTTCTTCGTCAACGGCCGTGCGGTGCGCGACAAACTGGTGGCCCACGCGGTGCGTCAGGCTTATCGCGATGTGCTGTTCAACGGTCGGCATCCGACGTTCGCGCTGTTTTTCGAGGTCGATCCGGCAGCGGTCGACGTCAACGTGCACCCGACCAAACACGAAGTGCGCTTCCGTGACGGGCGCATGGTGCATGACTTCCTGTATGGCACCTTGCACCGTGCCCTCGGCGATGTGCGACCGGAAGATCAGCTTGCCGGTTCGGTCACTACCGCAATCGTGCGGCCAACCGGCCTCGAAGCCGGTGAGTTTGGCCCGCAGGGTGAAATGCGTCTGGCCGCCAATGCGCTGCTGGAGCAGCCGCAGGCACAACCGACTTTCAATACCTCGTCGGGCGCCAGCACTGGTGGCGCTTATCAGTATCAATACACGCCGCGTCCGCAATCTGCGGTGCCGCCGGCCGCTGAAGCTCAGGCTGCGTACCGCGAGTTTTTCGCGCCGCTGCCCGAGGCGAATGCCAATGCGCTACCGGCCGGTCAGGAAGACATTCCGCCACTTGGCTATGCGCTGGCGCAGCTCAAGGGCATCTATATTCTGTCCGAGAACGCCCAGGGCCTGGTTTTGGTGGACATGCACGCCGCTCACGAGCGGATCATGTATGAGCGCCTGAAGATCGCCATGGCCAGCGAAGGCCTGAGCGGTCAGCCGTTGCTGGTGCCGGAGTCGCTGGCGGTCAGTCAGCGCGAGGCCGATTGCGCCGAAGAGCATGCGGCGTGGTTCCAGCGTCTCGGGTTCGAATTGCAGCGTCTGGGCCCGGAAACCCTGGCGATCCGCCAGATTCCGGCCCTGCTCAAACAGGCCGAGGCCAACCGTCTGGTGGGCGACGTACTGTCGGACTTGATGGAATACGGCACCAGTGACCGGATCCAGGCGCACCTGAATGAACTGCTCGGCACCATGGCCTGCCACGGCGCGATCCGCGCCAACCGCCGCCTGGCCTTGCCGGAAATGAACGGTCTGCTGCGCGACATGGAAAACACCGAGCGCAGCGGTCAATGCAACCATGGCCGACCGACCTGGACCCAATTGGGCCTGGACGATCTGGACAAACTGTTTCTGCGCGGTCGTTGATGAGCCAGCTTCCTCCAGCGATTTTCCTGATGGGCCCGACCGCTGCGGGCAAGACCGACCTGGCCATCGAGCTGACCAAGGTGCTGCCGTGCGAGTTGATCAGCGTCGATTCGGCGCTGGTCTATCGCGGCATGGACATCGGCACGGCCAAACCGTCCAAAGAACTGCTCGCCGAACATCCTCATCGGCTGATCGACATTCTCGACCCGGCCGAGAGCTATTCGGCGGCCGATTTCCGCCGCGATGCCCTGCAAGCCATGGCCGAAATCACCGCACGCGGAAAAATTCCGCTGCTGGTAGGCGGCACGATGCTCTATTACAAGGCTTTGGTCGACGGTCTGGCGGATATGCCGGCGGCGGATCCCGAGGTTCGTGCGCAGATCGAGGAAGAGGCTGCACGCCTTGGCTGGCAAGCCTTGCACGATCAGTTGGCAGTGATCGACCCGGAATCGGCAGCGCGTATTCACCCGAATGATCCTCAGCGCCTGAGTCGTGCGCTGGAAGTCTATCGGGTCAGCGGTCAGAGCATGACTGAACTGCGGCTGAAACAATCTGAACAAAGTACCCAAGCTGCGGCATCGGGACTGCAACAATTGCCCTATACTGTCGCGAACTTGGCCATTGCTCCGGCAAATCGTCAGGTACTGCACGACCGCATTAAACAAAGATTCACAAATATGCTGGAACAGGGATTCATCGACGAGGTCGTAGCCCTGCGTAATAGAAGTGACCTGCATGCCGGGTTGCCGTCTATACGTGCGGTAGGCTATCGCCAAGTCTGGGATTACCTGGATGGCAAGCTGACGTCGGCCGAAATGCAGGAGCGGGGCATCATTGCCACGCGCCAATTGGCCAAACGCCAGTTTACCTGGCTGCGCAGCTGGGACGATTTACACTGGCTCGACAGTCTGGATTGCGACAATCTGCCACGCGCCTTGAAATACCTTGGGACCATCTCCATATTGAGCTGAGTCCTTGCAATTGCCGTCTATCCTTGGGGGTGTGGCGGCAAAAGCCATCTGATTACCTATTTTTTATATTGAATCCTTAAAGGAGTGCGGCACATGTCAAAAGGGCATTCGCTACAAGACCCTTACTTGAATACTTTACGTAAAGAGAAAGTTGGGGTTTCCATCTACCTGGTCAACGGTATCAAACTGCAAGGCACGATCGAGTCGTTCGACCAGTTCGTTATCCTGCTGAAGAACACCGTCAGCCAGATGGTTTACAAACACGCTATCTCTACAGTCGTGCCGGTTCGTCCAATTCGTCTGCCAAGCGCAACCGAATCCGAAGCAGGTGACGCTGAGCCAGGTAACGCCTGATAGGAGTCTCCTTTGTTCTTTGAGCGCCACGGTGGTGGTGAGCGAGTGATCCTCGTTCACTTGGATGGACAGGACCCTGAGGCGCGCGAAGATCCGCAGGAGTTTCAGGAGTTGGCAAATTCGGCCGGCGCCGAGACCGTTGCGTTTTTTAACGTGCCGCGTCATCGGCCAACGGCCAAATTCCTGATTGGCAGCGGCAAGGTCGAGGAGCTGCGCGACCTGGTCCACGCCGAAGAAGCCGATCTGGTGATCTTCAATCACGTCCTCACGCCCAGTCAGGAACGTAACCTCGAACGTGTTTTCGAGTGTCGCGTGATCGACCGTACCGGTCTGATTCTCGATATTTTCGCCCAGCGCGCCCGCACCCATGAAGGCAAGCTCCAGGTCGAACTGGCCCAGCTTGACCACATGAGCACCCGGCTGGTTCGCGGCTGGACTCACCTTGAGCGTCAGGGTGGCGGTATCGGCATGCGCGGTCCGGGTGAAACCCAGCTCGAAACCGACCGGCGACTGCTGCGGGTTCGCCTGCGCCAGATCAAGGGGCGGCTGGAAAAAGTGCGCAGCCAGCGCGAACAGTCGCGTCGCGGCCGCTCGCGTGCGGATATCCCAACCGTGTCTCTGGTGGGCTATACCAACGCCGGCAAATCCACGCTCTTCAATAACGTGACGAAATCCGACGTGTACGCGGCGGACCAGTTGTTCGCCACGCTGGACCCGACCCTGCGCCGTCTGGAACTGGACGACCTGGGGCCGATTGTCCTGGCCGACACCGTGGGTTTCATTCGTCATTTGCCGCACAAGCTGGTCGAGGCATTTCGGTCTACGCTCGAAGAGTCGAGCAATTCCGACCTGCTGTTGCACGTGATCGATGCGGCCGAACCGGATCGCATGTTGCAGATCGAGCAGGTGATGGTGGTGCTGGGCGAGATTGGTGCCCAGGACTTGCCGATCCTCGAGGTCTATAACAAACTCGATTTGCTTGAAGGCGTTGAGCCACAAATCCAGCGCGACGAAAATGGCAGGCCTCAACGGGTCTGGCTGTCGGCGCGGGATGGCACTGGTCTGGAATTGCTTGAGCAAGCCATTGCCGAATTGCTGGGCAGTGATTTGTTTGTCGGAACCTTGCGTTTGCCCCAGCGGTTTGCGCGTCTGCGTGCACAGTTCTTCGAGCTGGGCGCGGTACAGAAAGAAGAATACGACGAAGAAGGTGTCAGCTTGCTGGCCATTCGATTGCCGCGCTCGGAGCTCAATCGACTGGTCAGTCGTGAAGGCGTTGTGCCGACGGAGTTCATCGAGCAACACACTTTGCAATAAAAGCCTGAAAAAGCGGTTGTGCCGCAACGGCAGGCATTCTGTAGCATTGGTCGGCGCGCCGTGGGTGCGTCTTTGCTTTATCAGATGGAGAGCGCTATGGCTTGGAATGAGCCGGGTGGCAACTCGAACAATCAGGATCCTTGGGGTGGCAAGCGCCGCAATAACGGCGACCGCAAGGGACCACCAGATCTCGACGAGGCCTTCCGAAAGCTGCAGGAAAGCCTGAACGGGTTGTTCGGTGGTGGTAAGAAACGGGGTGACGATGGCGGTGGTTCGGGCAAGAGTGGCGGCTTCGGCGGCCTGCTCGGCATCGGCCTCGTCGTGCTGGCGGCCGTGTGGCTGTACAGCGCGGTGTACGTGGTGGACGAGCAGGAGCAAGCCGTGGTGCTGCGCTTCGGCAAGTACTACGAGACCGTCGGCCCGGGCCTGAACATCTATTTCCCGCCGATCGACAAGAAGTACATGGAAAACGTCACGCGTGAGCGTGCCTACACCAAGCAGGGCCAGATGCTGACCGAAGACGAGAACATCGTCGAAGTGCCGCTGACCGTGCAGTACAAGATCAGCAACCTGCAGGACTTCGTGCTGAACGTCGACCAGCCGGAAATCAGCCTGCAACATGCGACCGACAGTGCGCTGCGCCATGTGGTGGGTTCCACCGCGATGGACCAGGTGCTGACCGAAGGTCGTGAGCTGATGGCCAGCGAGATCAAGGAGCGTCTGCAACGTTTCCTCGATACCTATCGCACCGGTATCACCGTCACCCAGGTCAACGTACAGAGCGCAGCCGCACCGCGTGAAGTGCAGGAAGCCTTCGATGACGTGATCCGCGCCCGTGAAGACGAGCAGCGTTCGCGCAACCAGGCTGAAACCTACGCCAACGGCGTGGTGCCGGAAGCCCGTGGTCAGGCCCAGCGCATCCTCGAAGATGCCAACGGCTACCGCGACGAAACGGTCTCGCGCGCCAAGGGTGAGGCAGATCGCTTCACCAAGCTGGTTGCCGAGTATCGCAAGGCGCCCGAGGTCACGCGTCAGCGTCTGTACCTGGACACCATGCAGGAAGTCTTCAGCAGCACCAGCAAGGTACTCGTGACCGGCAACAAGAACGGCCAGAGCAACCTGCTTTACCTGCCGCTGGACAAAATGATTCAGAACAGTTCGGGCAGCAATGCACCGGTCACCGGCTCGGCTGCCGCCAGCAACAACACGGACGTCACGCCGCATGTCACTGACCTGCCGCAGTCGCGCACAAGGGAGACCCGCTGATGAGCAATAAATCGCTGATCGCCCTGATCGTTGGCGTTGTTGTGGTACTGGTTGGCTGGAACTGCTTCTACATCGTGGCTCAGACCGAGCGTGCGGTGTTGCTGCAGTTCGGTCGTGTGGTTCAGGCCGATGTTCAGCCTGGTCTGCATGTGAAGGTGCCTTACGTTAACCAGGTGCGTAAATTCGACGCACGTCTGATGACGCTGGATGCACCGACACAACGCTTCCTGACGCTGGAAAAGAAAGCCGTGATGGTCGATGCCTACGCCAAGTGGCGCGTGAAGGATGCCGAGCGCTTCTACACCGCGACTTCCGGCCTCAAGCAGATCGCCGACGAGCGTCTGTCCCGTCGTCTGGAATCGGGCCTGCGTGACCAGTTCGGTAAACGTACCCTGCACGAAGTGGTGTCCGGTGAGCGCGATGCGCTGATGGCCGATATCACGGCGTCATTGAACAAGATGGCGGAAAAAGAGCTGGGTATCGAAGTGGTCGATGTCCGGGTCAAGGCCATCGATCTGCCGAAAGAAGTGAACCGCAGTGTGTTCGAACGTATGAGCACCGAGCGTGAGCGTGAAGCTCGCGAGCACCGCGCCAAGGGTAACGAGCTGGCCGAAGGCATCCGTGCCGACGCCGATCGTCAACGCCGCGTGTTGCTGGCTGAAGCCTATCGTGAATCCGAAGAGATTCGCGGTGACGGTGACGCCCAGGCTGCTGCGATCTACTCCAAGGCCTACGGCCAGGATCAGGAGTTCTACGGTTTCTACCGTAGCCTGCGTGCCTACCGTGAAAGCTTCGCGAACAAATCCGACGTCTTGGTCCTCGACCCAAGCAGCGACTTCTTCCGTTACCTGGAAAAGTCCAAGCCTTGATACGACGTTGACCTGAATCATTCCGCCCGGCGGCTAAAACCTCGGGCGGGGTGATCCTTTGGGAAAACGTGTGTATGATGCGGCAGCCGGGAAATTCCCGGCTTTTTTGCGTCTGCACGTTTGATTGCTGTTTTTGTTGCAGAAGATCGGGTTGAATGACCCGACAGTTTTTCGAGGAAAGTGATGGGCGAAGCCGGTAACAGGCCTTTCGCCGCGTCGTTCATGCGCGTGCGTTTTGAACGGGCCGGTCATTTTCTGCTTCACTCAAGGCTCGCCCTCGGGCTGGCCGCCCGGATCTAAGGGGAATGGCGTAATGGCAACGGTAGACCGCTGGCTGCTGCCAGATGGCATCGAAGAAGTACTGCCACCGGAAGCGGCGCGCATTGAAGTCGCGCGTCGTCAGGTGTTGGATCTGTTCCAGAGCTGGGGTTACGAGTTTGTCGTGACTCCCCATATCGAGTACCTGGAATCCCTGCTGACCGGCGCGGGCCAGGACCTGGATCTGCGTACCTTCAAGGTCATCGACCCGCAATCGGGCCGGCAGATGGGGTTCCGTGCCGACATCACGCCGCAAGTGGCGCGCATCGATGCGCACACCCTGCGTCGCGAAGGCCCGAGCCGTCTGTGCTACGCCGGCAGCGTGCTGCATGCCCAGCCGCGTGCCTTGTCGTCCTCGCGCAGCCCGATCCAGTTGGGCGCCGAGTTGTACGGCGATGCGAGCCCGAGCAGCGACGTTGAAGTCATCAGCCTGATGCTGGCCATGCTGCAACTGGCCGATGTGCCGGATGTGCACATGGACCTGGGGCATGTCGGCATCTACCGCGGTCTGGCCCAGGCGGCCGGTCTGTCGGGTGAGGTCGAGCAGCAGTTGTTCGATGCGTTGCAACGCAAGGCTATCGACGAGGTCATTACCTTGACCGAAGGCCTGCCGGCCGATCTGTCCGGCATGCTGCGTGCGCTGGTCGACCTGTGCGGCGGCCGTGAAGTATTGAGCGCTGCCCGTGAGCGTCTGGCCAATGCGCCGGCGCCGGTACTGGCCGCGCTGGAAGATTTGCTGGCGATCGCCGAGCGGCTGTCGGCGCGCTTCCCGGAGCTGCCGCTGTACTTCGATCTGGGCGAGCTGCGCGGTTACCACTACCACACCGGTGTGGTGTTCGCGGTGTTCGTGCCGGGTGTTGGCCAGTCCATCGCTCAGGGCGGTCGTTACGACGACATCGGCGCCGACTTCGGTCGCGCCCGTCCGGCCACCGGCTTTTCCACCGATTTGAAAACCCTGGTGACCCTGGGGCGTGCTGAGATCGAGCTACCGTCTGGCGGTATCTGGATGCCTGACAGTACGGATGCGGCACTCTGGCAGCAGGTTTGCCAGTTGCGCAGTGAGGGTCAGCGTGTCGTTCAGGCGTTGCCTGGACAACCTTTGGCCGCCGCCCGTGATGCGGACTGCGACCGGCAATTGATCCAGCAGAACGGGCTTTGGCAAGTATCGCCACTGGCTTCTTGAGTTTTCCTGCCGGCCACCGCCGGCACCAAGTTTGCGCGAATGAGGACAAGTGTTATGGGTAAGAATGTCGTAGTCCTGGGCACCCAATGGGGTGATGAGGGCAAAGGCAAGATCGTTGATCTGCTGACCGAACATGCTGCCGCCGTAGTGCGCTACCAAGGTGGCCACAACGCTGGCCACACGCTGGTGATCGACGGTGAAAAAACCGTCCTGCACCTGATCCCGTCGGGCGTGCTGCGCGAAGGCGTGCAGTGCCTGATCGGCAACGGCGTGGTGGTTGCACCCGACGCCCTGCTGCGCGAGATCACCAAGCTGGAAGAGAAAGGCGTACCGGTGCGCGAGCGCCTGCGTATCAGCCCGTCCTGCCCGCTGATCCTGTCCTTCCACGTGGCGCTGGACCAGGCCCGTGAAAAGGCCCGTGGCGAGCTGAAGATCGGCACCACCGGTCGCGGCATCGGCCCGGCGTACGAAGACAAGGTTGCACGTCGTGGCCTGCGTGTTGGCGACCTGCTCAACATGCCGCGCTTTGAAGACAAGCTGCGTGAACTGGTGGACTACCACAACTTCATGCTGGTCGGTTACTACAAAGAGCCTGCCATCGAGTTCGAAAAGACCCTGGCCGAGTGCAAGGAATACGCCGAGCTGCTCAAGCCGCTGATGCTGGACGTGACTGCCGAGCTGCACGACCTGCGTCGCGCCGGCAAAGACATCATGTTCGAAGGCGCCCAGGGTTCGTTGCTCGACATCGACCACGGTACCTACCCGTACGTGACCAGCTCCAACACCACCGCTGGTGGCGTGGCGACCGGTTCGGGCGTTGGCCCGATGTTCCTGGACTACATCCTGGGCATCACCAAGGCTTACACCACTCGCGTAGGTTCGGGTCCATTCCCGACTGAGCTGTTCGACGAAGTGGGCGCACACCTGGCCAAGCAAGGTCACGAGTTCGGTGCTACCACCGGCCGTGCCCGTCGTTGCGGCTGGTTCGACGCCGTTATCCTGCGTCGCGCTATCGATGTGAACAGCATCTCGGGCATCTGCCTGACCAAGCTGGACGTACTCGACGGCCTGGAAACCATCAACATCTGCACCGGCTACAAAGACGCGCAAGGCAACGCTGTTGCGCCGACTGACGCTGACAGCTACGTGGGCCTGCAGCCTGTGTACGAAGAAGTGCCGGGCTGGACCGAATCGACCGTGGGTGCTAAGACCCTGGAAGAGCTGCCGGCCAACGCTCGTGCCTACATCAAACGCGTTGAAGAGTTGATCGGCGCGCCGATCGACATTATTTCGACGGGCCCGGACCGCAACGAAACCATCGTTCTGCGTCATCCGTTCGCTTGATAAGTCGTTGATGTAAAAACACAAAGGCCCCTTCATCGGGGCCTTTGTCGTTTATGCCTGTTGGACGGCATGACCTTTGCTGTGAATCTGTCTACAAGAGTGCCATCAAATTAATGGCGTCAGAAGTAGAGGGATTCACAGTGTCGGCCGTTCTCTCACTGTTACAAAGCCGTTTGTTGCGGCCCGTATTCGTTACCCTTGGTATCGCCCTTTTGGTGCAAGTGTTGGTGGCCGTCGCCCTGACGCGGAGCACCGTCACCGCGCTGGAAGCCGATCTCGGTGCTCGCCTGGGCGTCGACAGCCAGAAGCTGTCCGGTGAGCTGGAGCAGGCCGGGCGGGAAGTCACGTCGAGCCTCGATACGCTATCCACCAATACTCGTCAGCGGCTGACTGCCGGCCTGTCCTCGCGTCTGAAGGACGAGCAGGCACAACTGCGTGCGACCCTGGAAAAAGACCTGAAGGACTCGGCCAACGACATGGCCCAGTTGCTCGCGTCCGTAGCGCCTCGCGCCATGTGGGACAGCGACGTGCCGACCCTGTCCGAATTCGCCCGCCGAGCCCAGCGCAATCCCAACGTGCTGTTCGTGGTTTATGACGACGCCACCGGCCAGCATCTGACCCGCTATCTCAACCGCGAAAACCCGATCAACAAGGCCCTTCTGGAAAAAGGCCAGGGTGAGCGGGCGCTGGATAAAGTGCTGGATGCGGCGAAGAACGATCCCTCGGTCTATTACCTCGAAGCGTCCATCAATCCCAACGGAGTCGAAATCGGCAAGGTGCTGATGGGCGTCTCGACGGCCTCGGTGGATGCTGATCTGGCGGCGCTCGATCAACGCTTCTCGGCGCTGATCGCCAGCAGCGATCAACTGGTCGGCGACAGCCTCAAGGGCGCGGCCGCCGACAGCGCCACGGCCATGCGCGCGCGCCTGCAATCGGCGCAGTCCACCGCTGCCGAGATGAAAGCCAACACCACCAGCACCGTACAGGACGCCGCCGCGACGCTGCGCTGGCGCATCGGCATGGGTCTGGCGCTGGTTGGTGCCGGCGTGCTGTTGCTGCTGGCCGTGGTACTTGGTCACCGTGTGGTCAACCGCTTGAAGATGCTCAACGCCGCCATGGATGATCTCGCGGCGGGTGAGGGCGATCTGACCAAGCGTGTGCAGATCAACAGCAAAGACGAAATCGGCGACATGGCTTCGGCGGTCAACCGCTTTGTGGATAAGTTGCAACCAATCGTGCGCGAGGCCGGGGATGTGGCTCAGCGTACCGGTGTGGAAATCGGCGCGATGACGTTGCGCAATGCCGGTGCCGACGCGGCGGCCGGGATGCAGCGTGATGAAGTCGCCGAAAGTCTGCGGGCACTGTCGCAAATGGCCGATGAGGCGCAGTCGGAAAGCCATGCGATGCAGGCGGCGCTGAAGCAGGTGGTGGATATTCGTCAGGCTACCGACGAGAACACCCGCACGTCGGCCAAGGTCGGCAGCCTGATCGAGGCGCTGGCAGGGCAGGTTGATACCGGCGCGAAAGTCATCGAGCGCCTGGCGCAGCAAAGTGAGCAGATCGAAGTGGTGTTGACCGTGATTCACGGCATCGCCGAGCAGACCAACCTGCTGGCGCTCAACGCCGCCATCGAAGCGGCCAGGGCTGGTGAAACGGGGCGAGGGTTTGCGGTGGTGGCGGATGAAGTCCGTGCGCTGGCGAGCAAGACCCAAAGCTCCACTGGCGACATCCAGGCGCACATCGTGGCCTTGCAGCAGGGCGCTCGTGAGGCGGTTGAGGCGATCGGGCAGGCCGGGCGCCAGGCCAGCGAAGGTTTGCTGGTGCTGCGTGACAGCGCGCGACTGCAGCAGTCGGTGCAGGCGTCGGTCGAGCAGGTGCATGCGGCGATTGGCCTGGCGACTCAGGCCGCGGCGCATCAGGCGCAAGGCGCGCAGGCTGTGCGTGGGCGCGTCGAGACGATTCATGCCCAGGCCGAGAAAGCCGCTCAGGCGGTGGTCGAAACAACGGCCAGCGGCAAGGTGTTGGACGGGCTGGCGGCGCAGCTCAAGGCCAGTCTGGGTCAGTTCCGGGCTTGATATATTGCGGGCAAAAAAAATCGCAGCTTCGGCTGCGATTTTTTTATCGGCTCAAATACATCCGGGTTGTCAGCAGGTAGACGGGCAAGCCCGACACCACAATCAACAACGCTGCATAAGGCGCTGCCGCGGCAAATTCGACGTTCGCGGTGTGTGCCCAGACTTCGGTCGCCAAGGTGTTGAGCCCGGTCGGACTCAGCAGTAGCGTCGCCGTCAGTTCCTTCATGGCATCCAGAAACACCAGCGCAAACGCCGCGCCCAGTGCCGGGAAGATGATCGGTAAAGTCACGCGGCAAAACGCGGTGAACGAAGACGCGCCCAGTGTGCGGGCGGCCTCTTCCAGTTGTGGTGCTGCCTTGTTCAGCGCCGTGCGGATCGGCGCTTGAGCCAGTGGCAGAAACAGCAGCGCATAAGCGATCAGCAACAGCGCGGAAGTCTGGTACAGCGCCGGCACATAATGCAGGGCGAAATACACCAGTGTCAGGGCGATCACCAGCCCCGGCAGCGCGTGCAGCAGATAAGGCAGGCGCTCGGCCCAGATCGCCAATTGGCCTTTGTAACGTACGACCAGCAACCCGACCGGCACCGCCAGCACCAGACACAATCCTGCGCCACCCAGAGACAGCGCCAATGAAGACAGCAAAGCTTCAGTGATCGCTGCAACCGGAAACGCCGCTGACGATCCCACGGCGAGCCAGTACGCCAGCATCCCCAGTGGAATCCCGCTGCCGACAATCGCCAGCATCAGGCAGTACAGCTGACCCGCAGCGGCCCACGGTCCCAATTGCACTTGCTCGGCGCGACGCGCAGCCCCTTGGCCGGTACGCACATGACGGCCCTTGCCGCGCACTCGCAGTTCCAGCCACAACAGCATCAAACACAACGCCAGTAGCACCGCTGACAGCATCGCCGCGTTGGCATTGCTGAATTCCAGTTCGAATTGCTGATAGATCGCGGTGGTGAAGGTTTGCAGGCCAATGATCGACAGTGCGCCGAATTCCACCAACATGTGCAGCGCAATCAATAATGAGCCCGCCAGCAAAGACGGCCAGAGCAGCGGCAGGGTGACGCGGAAAAACACGCCCCAGCGATTCTGCCCCAGCGTTCGGGCGGACTCTTCAAGGGACGGATCGAGATTGCGCAGCGTGGCTGCCACCGGCAGGAAGATCAGCGGGTATTTAGACAGGCTCATCACCAGAATCGCCCCGCCGAGCCCTTCGAACTGCGCGCTGAGTGAAACCCAGGTAAAGCTGCTGACGAAGGCCGGCACCGCGAACGGCAAGCATAGAATCACGCCCCACAGGCGCCGGCCCGGCAGATTGCTGCGCTCCAGCAGCCAGGCCAACGACAGGCCGATCACGCCACAAGTTACGGTTACGCCAACCATCAGCGCTAGCGTGTTGCGCAGCAGGCCGAACACGTAGGGGCGCCACAGCAAGTGCAGCGCTTCGCTCCAGCCGGCCTGCCAGGCTTTGAGCCCGACGTAGGCCAGCGGCAGCAGACTCATGACCACCAGCAGCAACACCGGCAGCACCAGCCAGATCGATGGCCGCTTGCGGCGTGGCACGTAACCCCCGCGAGCGGCGGAAGCGGATAACGATGCGGTCATCAGTTCAGGCCAACTTCGCGTTCCAGGTCCAGCGCTTCTTCGGCATTGCCCAGGTCGGCGGGCGTGACGTCCGGCGCTTCCAGTTCACTGAAAGGCTTGAGGCCGCGATCCGACTCCATGCCTTTGTGCAGCGGATACTCGGCAGTCGTCTGGGTGATCACACGCTGGCCTTCTTCGCTGGCCATGTACGCGAGGAATTGCTGGGCTTCTTTTGGATGCTTGCTGGATTTCAGCACGGCTGCGCTGGAGACGGTAATCAAACCGCCCACATCGCCGCCGGTGAAGTAATGCAGTTTGGAGTCGAGCTTGCCTTTCTCCCGTTGCAGGGCGAACCAGTAGTAGTTGTTCACCAGTACGGTGGCGACTTCGCCGTTTTCCACAGCCTTGAGGGCGACCATGTTGTTGCTGTAGGTCTTGCCGAAGGCGCGCAGGCCGGTCAGCCATTCTTCGGCGGCTTCGCGACCGTGCTTTTTGATGATGGCGACGGCCTGTTCCTGAAACGCGCCGCTGGTGGGCACGAAACCGACCTTGCCTTGCCATTGTGGGTCGGCGAAATCCAGGACCGATTTCGGCAGGTCTTTTTCATCGACCAGTTTCGGGTTGAAGGCCACCACGCGAACCCGGGCGGTGACCCCAATCCAGGTGCCGTTGCCGGCGACGTATTCTTTTGGCAGAACAGCCAGGGTTGCATCGTCGGCCTTGGCCAGCAGGCCTTGTTCGCCGAGGTTGTTCAGCGGTGGGGATTCTTCGGTGTAGATGACGTCGGCGGGGGAGCGGTCGCCTTCTTCGATGATCTGGCTGGCGAGCTGGTTGCTGCTGCCCTTGCGTACATTGACGTGAATGCCGGTCTTGGCTTCGAAGGCTTTGGCGATCGCATCGCCGACTTCCTTGTGTTGACCGTTGTAGAGCGTCAGGGAAACCGCGTCGGCAGCCTGGGTGAGGGGAGTGGCGAGTGCCAGGCCGAGCAGGGTGAAGGTCAAGCCGCGGCGCAGGGTATTTCGAAACATCATTCGCAGGGTTCCTCACTGTCGCATTGCAAAAACTTGCAACAATGATAAACGATATCGTTTCTCAAATGCTCCTTGCGGGGAGAGGGTGTGTCTGGTAGGCGCTGTGTCTCGGGCTTTTCCAAACCCCGGAAACGCAAAAACCCGCTTTCGCGGGTTTTTGTGAGATTCAAGATCGTGACCTTGAATTTGAATTGGTGCCCAGAAGAAGACTCGAACTTCCACGACCGTAAGGTCACCAGCACCTGAAGCTGGCGTGTCTACCAATTTCACCATCTGGGCTTCATCTTCAGCGTTGCCGCTGTTGATGTGGCGCACTATACGGAGCGTCTTTTGATCTGTAAACCCCTGATTTGATTTTAATAAATCAGTTTTAAGAAAATGACGGCTTAGAATGCAAAAAACCCGCTTTCGCGGGTTTTTGTGTGAGTCTTGAAACTGATCTAGTCTCAAACTCGAAATTGGTGCCCAGAAGAAGACTCGAACTTCCACGACCGTAAGGTCACCAGCACCTGAAGCTGGCGTGTCTACCAATTT
>NZ_JBWKOR010000005.1:0-178979 GCF_059416185.1 Pseudomonas sp. GW821-FHT09E04 | reverse complement strand
TTCACCATCTGGGCATCTCGGCAACGTGTGTACGTCGTCGATGGCGCGCACTATACGGAGCGTCTTTTTAACTGTAAACCCCTGCCAGCAAAAAAAATGATTTTTTTTACCAGCGGTGTTCAAAACGCCTTTCAGACGTCGATACAAGGCTCAAGACGCGCCTTATAGAGTCGGAAATTTCCCGTTTGATGGCGCCTATGCCAAACTAACCCGCATATAGACAAGGTGAAAACTCTCTAATGGCCGATTGGCAGTCCCTCGATCCCGAGGCCGCTCGTGAAGCGGAAAAATATGAAAACCCTATTCCCAGCCGCGAACTGATCCTTCAGCACCTTGCTGATCGGGGTTCGCCTGCTGCCCGCGAGCAACTGGTCGAAGAGTTTGGTCTGACCACAGAAGACCAGATCGAAGCCCTGCGCCGCCGCCTGCGCGCCATGGAGCGCGACGCTCAACTGATCTACACCCGTCGTGGCACTTATGCGCCGGTGGACAAGCTCGATCTGATCCTCGGTCGCATCAGCGGTCACCGCGACGGCTTCGGCTTCCTGGTGCCGGATGACGGTTCCGACGACCTGTTCATGAGCCCGGCGCAAATGCGCCTGGTGTTCGATGGCGACCGTGCCCTGGCCCGTGTTTCCGGTCTGGACCGTCGCGGTCGCCGCGAAGGCGTGATCGTCGAAGTGGTGTCCCGTGCCCACGAGAGCATCGTCGGCCGCTATTTCGAAGAAGGCGGTATCGGCTTTGTTGTCGCGGACAACCCGAAGATCCAGCAGGAAGTGCTGGTCACCCCGGGCCGCAACGCCAATGCCCAGATCGGTCAGTTCGTCGAGGTGAAAATCACCCACTGGCCGACTCCGCGCTTCCAGCCGCAAGGCGATGTGGTCGAAGTCGTCGGCAACTACATGGCGCCGGGCATGGAAATCGATGTCGCCCTGCGCACCTACGACATTCCGCACGTCTGGCCTGAGGCCGTTCTGAAGGAAGCCGGCAAGCTCAAGCCGGAAGTCGAAGAGAAAGACAAAGAGAAACGCGTCGACCTGCGTCATCTGCCGTTCGTCACCATCGACGGCGAAGATGCCCGCGACTTCGACGACGCGGTCTACTGCGAATCCAAGCCAGGCAAGCTGCGCCTGTTCTCCGGCGGCTGGAAGTTGTACGTGGCGATTGCCGACGTTTCCAGCTACGTGAAGATCGGCTCGGCCCTGGACAACGAAGCCCAGGTGCGCGGCAACTCGGTGTACTTCCCCGAGCGCGTGGTGCCGATGCTGCCGGAGCAGCTGTCCAACGGCCTGTGCTCGCTGAACCCGCACGTCGATCGTCTGGCCATGGTTTGTGAGATGACCATCTCCAAATCCGGCGAAATGACCGACTACTGCTTCTATGAGGCGGTGATCCACTCCCACGCCCGCCTGACCTACAACAAGGTCAGCGCGATGCTGGAAACGCCGAAAGCGACTGAAGGTCGCAAGCTTCGCGGCGAATACACCGACGTCCTGCCGCACCTGAAACAGCTCTACGCGCTGTACAAGGTATTGCTGGCTGCCCGTCACGTACGTGGCGCGATCGATTTCGAAACGCAGGAAACCCGGATCATCTTCGGTTCCGAGCGCAAGATTGCCGAAATCCGCCCGACCACTCGTAACGACGCGCACAAGCTGATCGAGGAATGCATGCTGGCGGCCAACGTGGCCACCGCCGAATTCCTGAAAAAGCACGAAATCCCTGCGTTGTACCGTGTCCACGACGGTCCGCCACCGGAGCGTCTGGAAAAACTGCGTGCATTCCTCGGCGAGCTTGGTCTGTCCCTGCACAAAGGCAAGGACGGCCCGTCGCCGAAGGACTATCAGGCCCTGTTGGCCAGCATCAAGGACCGTCCGGATTTCCACCTGATCCAGACCGTGATGCTGCGCTCCCTGAGCCAGGCGGTGTACAGCGCCGAGAACGACGGCCACTTCGGCCTGAATTACGAAGCCTATACCCACTTCACCTCGCCGATCCGCCGTTACCCGGACTTGCTCACGCACCGGGCGATCCGCAGCGTGATCCATTCGAAACAGGACACCCCGCACGTTCGCCGTGCCGGCGCGATGACCATTCCGAAGGCGCGCATCTATCCGTACGACGAGGCGGCCCTGGAACAGCTCGGCGAGCAGTGCTCGATGAGCGAGCGCCGTGCCGACGAAGCAACCCGCGACGTGGTGAACTGGCTCAAGTGCGAGTTCATGAAGGATCGCGTGGGTGAATCGTTCCCGGGTGTGATCACTGCCGTGACCGGTTTCGGCCTGTTCGTCGAGCTGACCGATATCTACGTCGAAGGTCTGGTGCACGTTACGGCGCTGCCGGGCGATTACTACCACTTCGACCCTGTGCATCACCGCCTGGCGGGCGAGCGCACCGGTCGCAGCTTCCGTCTTGGCGATACCGTTGAAGTACGGGTCATGCGAGTCGATCTCGACGAGCGCAAGATCGACTTCGAGATGGCCGAAAAAACCATCAGCGCGCCAATCGGCCGCAAGAAGCGTGGCACCGAAACGGCTGCTCCAGCGGCCAAGGCTGTGGAAGAAAAGGCTCCGGCAAAAACCGCCAGCCGTCGTCCGGCCAAGGAAAAGGTGGCCGAGGCTTATCGCCCGAGCGATGCCGTGGCGAAAAACGCCGAACTGCGCAAAAGCCGTGAAATGAAGAAGGCCTTGCTGGCCGACGCCAAAAACGGTGGTAAAGCGGCGTCCGGGGGAAAGACCGGGCGGTCGGCGCCTGAAAAGGCCTCCGGCGGCAAACCAGCCAAACCGAGCAAACACCGCAAGGGCCCGCCAAAAGCGGGTTCCGCTCCAGCCAGAAGCGGCGGGGCACGTAAACCGAAGGCGAAGTCATGAGTCAGTTGGAAAAAATCTACGGCGTTCACGCGGTAGAAGCGTTGCTGCGTCACCACCCTAAGCGCGTCAAGCAGATCTGGCTGGCCGAAAGCCGCAACGATCCGCGGGTGCAGACGTTGATCGAGCTGGCCAACGAAAACCGGGTCCAGATCGGTCAGGCCGAGCGCCGTGAAATGGATGCCTGGGTCGAAGGCGTGCATCAGGGTGTGGTGGCGGACGTCAGTCCAAGCCAGGTCTGGGGCGAAGCGATGCTCGACGAGCTGCTCGATCGCACCGAGGGCGCGCCGCTGTTGCTGGTGCTCGACGGTGTGACCGATCCGCATAACCTCGGCGCCTGCCTGCGTTCGGCGGACGCTGCCGGTGCGCTGGCAGTCATCGTGCCGAAAGACAAATCGGCCACCCTGACGCCCGTCGTGCGTAAAGTGGCCTGCGGTGCGGCGGAAGTGATTCCGCTGGTGGCCGTCACCAACCTCGCGCGCACCCTGGAAAAGCTCCAGCAGCGCGGGCTGTGGGTTGTCGGCACGGCGGGTGAGGCCGAGGTCAGCATCTACGACCAGGATCTGACCGGCCCGACCATCCTGATCATGGGCGCCGAAGGTAAAGGCATGCGTCGCCTGACCCGTGAACATTGCGACTACCTGGTGAACCTGCCGATGGCCGGTAGCGTCAGCAGTCTCAACGTGTCGGTTGCGACGGGCGTGTGCCTGTTCGAGGCCCAGCGCCAGCGCGGGGCCAAGGCCAAGGCGGCTGCCAAGAAGCCTTAAGCCTTACGCCGTCCAAAATGTGGGAGCGAGTCTGTTCGCGAAAGCGGAGTTACATTCGGCATCATTGTTGAGTGTTTCACCCAATCGCGAGCAGACTGCGCTCCCGCAGCGTTTTATGGCAGGGCGAAGTTTTGGTGGCTGTTCAAATAATCACCAATTGCCTTGCACCTCTTCTGTCCCTTCTCTACAATTGCGCCCCTTGCTGTGACGGCAGGCACGCATGTGCCCCGCGCCGGCAAGTCCATAAGTGTCATTCACTCCTTGTCTGACCGTTTTTGAGCGGCAGGCTACAACCCGTAAGGAGCATTCATGCGTCATTACGAAATCATCTTTCTGGTCCACCCTGACCAGAGCGAGCAAGTCGGCGGCATGGTTGAGCGTTACACCAAGCTGATCGAAGAAGACGGCGGCAAAATCCACCGTCTGGAAGACTGGGGCCGTCGTCAACTGGCCTACGCAATCAACAATGTTCACAAGGCTCACTACGTGATGCTGAACGTTGAGTGCACTGGCAAGGCTCTGGCCGAGCTGGAAGACAACTTCCGCTACAACGATGCAGTGATCCGTAACCTGGTCATCCGTCGCGACGAAGCCGTTACCGGCCAGTCCGAGATGCTCAAGGCTGAAGAAAACCGCAGTGAGCGCCGTGAGCGTCGCGAACGTCCTGAGCACGATGGCAGCGCCGATGGCGATGACAGCGATAGCGACAGCGACAACAGCGATAACGCTGACGAGTAATCCACGGACCTTTTAAGGAGCCTATCAAATGGCACGTTTCTTCCGTCGTCGTAAATTCTGCCGCTTCACCGCTGAAGACGTGAAGGAGATCGATTACAAAGATCTCAACACTCTGAAAGCCTACGTATCCGAGACCGGCAAAATCGTTCCAAGCCGCATCACCGGTACCAAAGCTCGTTATCAGCGTCAGCTGGCCACCGCTATCAAGCGCGCCCGCTTCCTGGCCCTGCTGGCCTACACCGACAGCCACGGCCGCTGAGACCGGGTAGTCGACAAGTAAGTAAGGGATCGAATGCATGCGTGCCTTAGCTGAATTCATCATGCGGGGGCGTATGCAGGCCACGCTGGTCGTGGCCGGATCTGCGGCATTGCCGCTGTTGTTCTGGTTGAGTGCCGCTGCAGGTTGCCTTGTGCTCCTGCGGCGCGGTTCGGACGCCTTGAGCGTCCTGGGTGTGGGAGTGTTGTCAGCGTTAGTGAGCTGGCACTACCTGAAAGACCCGACGGCACTGATTGTGTTGCTCGGGACCTGCAGTCTGGCGCTGGTTTTACGCGCCGGCCACACCTGGAATCGCGCGCTGCTGGTCAGCGTGGCCGTGGGATTGTTGATTGCCGTGAGCCTGGGGACTGTATTCAGTTCCTTCACCGAGACTCTGGCGCAGACGTTTGAACAAGTCTTGCCGCTGGCGATGGGTGAGGTCTACGAGAAATTCTCGGCAGATCAGAAGGCAATTCTCACTGCATTGGCGGTCCCACTGTCGATCATTTCGACAGCGGTGTCGTTGCAGGTTTTTAGCGTGCTGTGCCTGATTCTTGGGCGCTACTGGCAGGCGTTGTTGTATAACCCCGGCGGTTTCGGTCGCGAGTTTCGCGCCATCCGACTGCCGAAAAGCGTTGCGCTGTCGCTTCTGGCCGTCATGTGTGTGGCACCGTTCTTCGGTCTGCATGCGTTGGTCCTGTTGCCGTTGTGCAGCGTGCCGCTGTTCTTCGCAGGTCTGGCCTTGGTTCACGGGCTGGTGGCGCAGAAGCGGTTGGCCGGTTTCTGGCTGGTGGGGATATACGTGACGCTCGTGCCTTTCATGCACTTGCTCGGTCCGTTACTGGTGGTCTTGGCCATCGTCGACAGCCTGATTGATTTTCGCGGTCGTCACGTGTCGAAAGACACCGATAGCGCGAACGGTGAAGGTTAAAAGTTAAGAGGATTTTCACATGCAACTGATCCTTCTGGAAAAAGTCACCAACCTGGGCAACCTGGGTGACAAAGTGAACGTTAAGGCCGGTTACGGTCGTAACTACCTGCTGCCTTACGGCAAGGCTACCGCCGCGACCCCAGCAAACATTGCTGCGTTCGAAGAGCGTCGTGCCGAGCTGGAAAAAGCTGCTGCAGACCGTAAAGCATCGGCTGAAAGCCGTGCTGCCCAACTGGCCGAGCTGGAAGTGACCATCACTGCCACCGCTGGCGACGAAGGCAAGCTGTTCGGTTCGATCGGTACTCACGACATCGCTGACGCACTGACCGCCTCCGGCGTTGAAGTTGCGAAAAGCGAAGTTCGTTTGCCGAACGGCACCATCCGCAACGTGGGTGAATTCGACGTGGCTGTGCACCTGCACGCCGAAGTTGAAGCCACCGTACGCGTTGTCGTGGTAGCAGCTTAAGCAACACCTGATCGGCTGGCGGCTTGTCCGTCAGACGGTTAACATCGGGCACGATCCTGTTTACAGGTCGTGCCCTTTGTCTTTCTGTAATCCCTGCTTTTCCTGAATAAAAAGTGGCCATGAACGAAATCTCCGCTCCCGAGCAATACGATCTGCAAACCGCATCCCTGAAGGTGCCGCCGCATTCCATCGAGGCCGAACAGGCTGTACTCGGTGGTCTGATGCTGGACAACAACGCCTGGGAACGCGTGCTTGATCAAGTCTCCGACGGCGATTTCTACCGGCATGACCACCGTCTGATCTTCCGTGCGATCGCCAAACTCGCCGATCAGAACTCGCCGATCGACGTCGTGACCCTTTCCGAGCAACTGGACAAGGAAGGTCAGACTTCGCAAGTCGGGGGTCTTGGGTATCTGGTCGAACTGGCGAAAAACACACCGTCCGTCGCCAACATCAAGGCTTATGCGCAAATCGTCCGCCAGCGTGCGACGTTGCGCCAGTTGATCGGCATCAGCAACGATATCGCCGACGCCGCCTTCAACCCTGAAGGCCGTACCGCCGAAGAGATCCTCGACGAAGCCGAGCGGCAGATCTTCGCAATTGCCGAGGCGCGGCCGAAGACCGGCGGCCCGGTGGGCGTCAACGAGTTGCTGACCAAGGCCATCGACCGCATCGACACCCTGTTCAACACCGCCGACGCGATCACCGGCCTGTCCACTGGCTACACCGACCTCGACGAGAAGACCAGCGGCCTGCAACCGTCCGACCTGATCATCGTCGCCGGCCGTCCGTCGATGGGTAAGACCACCTTCGCGATGAACCTGGTGGAAAACGCCGTTCTACGCAGTGAAAAGGCGGTTCTGGTGTACTCCCTCGAGATGCCAGGTGAATCGCTGATCATGCGTATGCTTTCGTCCCTCGGTCGTATCGACCAGACCAAGGTGCGTTCCGGTCAGTTGGAAGACGACGACTGGCCACGCCTGACCTCGGCGGTCAACCTGCTCAACGACCGCAAGCTGTTCATCGATGACACCGCCGGCATCAGTCCGTCGGAGATGCGCGCCCGGACCCGGCGTCTGGTACGCGAGCACGGCGATGTCGGCCTGATCATGATCGACTACCTGCAGCTGATGCAGATTCCCGGCTCCAGCGGTGACAACCGGACCAACGAGATTTCCGAGATCTCTCGATCCCTGAAAGCCCTGGCCAAGGAATTCAACTGCCCGGTGGTTGCCCTGTCGCAGCTCAACCGTTCCCTGGAACAACGTCCCAACAAGCGTCCGGTGAACTCCGACTTGCGGGAATCCGGAGCGATCGAGCAGGACGCCGACGTCATTATGTTCGTGTACCGGGACGAGGTTTATCACCCGGAAACCGAACACAAGGGCATCGCCGAAATCATCATCGGCAAACAGCGGAACGGCCCGATCGGCTTCATCCGCCTGGCCTTCATCGGCAAATACACACGCTTCGAAAACCTTGCGCCGGGCAGCTATAACTTCGACGACGACGAGTAAGCGCTCCGTCGTCTGAGTGCTCCTGATATTTCCGACCACAGCCGTCGGAATTGGTTATTTTTTGTGCTATATTCCGCGCCCGCGATTTTTCACCTCAACACCGGTCATCGACATGCAAGCAGCCAAGCCGTTATTTGACTATCCAAAATACTGGGCCGAATGTTTCGGGCCGGCGCCATTCCTGCCGATGAGCAGGGAGGAGATGGATCAGCTCGGCTGGGATTCCTGCGACATCATCATTGTGACGGGAGATGCCTACGTCGATCACCCGTCGTTCGGCATGGCGATCATCGGCCGGCTGCTGGAGTCGCAAGGCTTCCGCGTCGGGATCATTGCCCAGCCGAACTGGCAGTCCAAAGACGACTTCATGAAGCTCGGCGAGCCGAACCTGTTCTTCGGCGTCGCGGCCGGCAACATGGACTCGATGATCAACCGCTACACCGCGGACAAGAAAATCCGTTCTGACGACGCCTACACCCCGGGTGGCATGGCGGGCAAACGTCCGGATCGCGCGAGCCTGGTCTACAGCCAGCGCTGCAAGGAAGCCTACAAGCACGTGCCGATCGTGCTCGGCGGCATCGAAGCCTCCCTGCGCCGCATCGCCCACTACGACTACTGGCAGGATCGCGTGCGCAACTCGATCCTGATCGACGCCAGCGCCGACATCCTGCTGTACGGCAACGCCGAGCGCGCGATTGTCGAAGTCGCCCAGCGTCTGTCCTACGGTCACAAGATCGAAGACATCACCAATGTCCGTGGCACCGCTTTCATCCGTCGCGACACCCCTGCGGGCTGGTACGAAGTCGACTCCACGCGCATCGACCGTCCGGGCAAGATCGACAAGATCATCAACCCGTACGTCAACACCCAGGACACTCAGGCTTGCGCCATCGAGCAAGAGAAGGGGCCGGTTGAAGATCCGGAAGAAGCCAAGGTCGTGCAGATCCTGGCCAGCCCGAAGATGACGCGTGACAAGACCGTGATCCGCCTGCCGTCGATGGAGAAAGTGCGTGGTGATGCGGTCCTGTACGCTCACGCCAACCGTGTGCTGCACCTGGAAACCAACCCGGGCAACGCCCGTGCCTTGGTGCAAAAACACGGCGAAGTCGACGTCTGGTTCAACCCGCCGCCGATTCCGATGACCACCGAAGAAATGGACTACGTGTTCGGCATGCCTTACGCACGTATCCCGCATCCTGCGTACGGCAAGGAAAAGATCCCGGCCTACGACATGATCCGCTTCTCGGTGAACATCATGCGTGGCTGCTTCGGCGGCTGCACCTTCTGCTCGATCACCGAGCACGAAGGCCGGATCATCCAGAACCGCTCCGAAGAGTCGATCATTCGCGAAATCGAAGAGATCCGCGACAAGGTGCCGGGTTTCACCGGCGTCATTTCCGACCTCGGCGGCCCGACCGCGAACATGTACCGCATCGCCTGCAAGAGCCCGGAAATCGAATCCGCGTGCCGCAAGCCGTCCTGCGTGTTCCCGGGCATCTGCCCGAACCTGAACACCGACCACTCGTCGCTGATCCAGCTGTATCGTAGCGCCCGTGCGTTGCCGGGTGTGAAGAAGATCCTGATTGCCTCCGGCCTGCGTTACGACCTCGCGGTCGAGTCGCCGGAGTACGTCAAAGAGCTGGTGACCCACCACGTCGGCGGTTACCTGAAGATCGCCCCGGAACACACCGAGGAAGGTCCGCTCAATCAGATGATGAAGCCGGGGATCGGCACGTACGATCGCTTCAAGCGCATGTTCGAGAAGTACACCAAGGAAGCGGGGAAAGAGCAGTACCTGATTCCGTACTTCATCGCCGCGCACCCGGGCACCACCGACGAAGACATGATGAACCTCGCCTTGTGGCTCAAGGGCAACGGCTTCCGTGCCGACCAGGTGCAGGCGTTCTATCCTTCGCCGATGGCCACCGCCACCGCGATGTACCACTCGGGCAAGAACCCGCTGCGCAAGGTCACCTACAAGAGCGACGGCGTGACCATCGTCAAGAGCGAGGAGCAGCGTCGTCTGCACAAGGCGTTCCTGCGTTATCACGACCCGAAAGGCTGGCCGATGCTGCGTGAAGCGCTGATCCGCATGGGCCGCGCCGACCTGATCGGGCCGGGCAAGAACCAGTTGATCCCGACGCATCAGCCGGCCACCGACAGCTACCAGAGTGCCCGTCGCAAGAACTCGACGCCGTCCGGCAGCCATAAAGTGGCGAAGGACGTAAAAGAGAAGACCACCAAGATCCTCACCCAGCACACCGGTCTGCCACCCCGCGCCAGCGACGGCGGTAATCCGTGGGACAAGCGTGAGCAGGCCAAGGCTGCGGCATTCGCCCGCAACCAGCAGGCCGCCAAGGAGCGCAAGGAAGCCGCGAAAGGCAAAGGGCCGAAACCGGCACGCAAGCCGGTCGTACCGCGCTAAAGAGAACGCCAACCTTCGGGTTGGCGTTTTTGCATTTCGCTGATCGTTCCCACGCAGAGCGTGGGAACGATCACGGGAGAGGGTCAGGGGGAGGGGTTCTTCGCAACATTTGCGTGCAACTGTGCCAAACCATTTCACCGCATCGCCCGATTTTGGTGCTGTACTGCCTTGAGCATTTCGGGAAAGCGCCCAAGCCTCTGCATGGCATAAGTCTTGCGCGCTTTCGAATACGCTTAGGCTCGCAGGAGGCACGCCGTGTCGATTCATGTCGCATTGCATCACGTCACGCATTACCGCTACGACCGCGCTGTCGAACTCGGCCCGCAGATCGTGCGTCTGCGCCCGGCTGCCCACAGCCGCACGCGGATTCTGTCGTATGCGCTGAAAGTCTCGCCCGAGCAGCACTTCATCAACTGGCAGCAGGACCCTCAGGGCAACTACCTCGCACGACTGGTGTTCCCCGAGAAAACCGCCGAGCTGCGGATCGAGGTCGACCTGCTGGCCGAGATGGCGGTGTTCAACCCGTTCGACTTTTTCCTCGAGCCCTACGCCGAGAAAATCCCTTTTGCCTACGCCGCCGATGAACGCAAGGAACTGGCGCCGTACCTCGAAACCCTGCCGCTGACGCCAAAACTCAAGGCCTATCTGGACGCCATCGACCGCACGCCGCTGCCGGCGGTGGATTTCCTCGTGGCGCTCAACCAGCGCCTGAGCGAGGACATCAATTACCTGATCCGCATGGAACCGGGCGTGCAAACCCCGGAGCACACCCTCGAACACGCCTCCGGCTCCTGCCGCGATTCGGCATGGCTGCTGGTGCAACTGCTGCGCAATCTCGGGCTGGCGGCGCGTTTCGTCTCCGGTTACCTGATACAACTGACCGCCGACGTGAAAAGCCTCGACGGCCCGTCCGGCACCGAAGTGGACTTCACCGATCTGCATGCCTGGTGCGAGGTGTACTTGCCCGGCGCCGGCTGGATCGGCCTCGATGCGACATCGGGGCTGTTCGCCGGTGAAGGGCATATCCCGTTGGCCTGCAGTCCTGATCCGTCCTCGGCGGCGCCGATCAGTGGTCTGGTAGAGCCTTGCGAATGTGAGTTCAGCCACGAAATGTCCGTGGAGCGGATCTGGGAAGCGCCTCGGGTCACCAAGCCCTACACCGATGACCAATGGCTGGCAATCCAGGCGCTGGGCCGGCAGATCGATGCCGACCTGTTGGAAGGCGATGTGCGTCTGACCATGGGCGGCGAACCGACCTTCGTGTCCATCGACGACCCGGATGGCGCCGAATGGAACACTGCCGCGCTGGGCCCGGACAAGCGTCGGCTCTCCGCCGAACTGTTCCAGCGCATGCGCAAACACTACGCGCCAAAAGGGCTGGTGCATTTCGGTCAGGGCAA
This sequence comes from Pseudomonas sp. GW821-FHT09E04, assembly GCF_059416185.1. NCBI lineage: Bacteria > Pseudomonadati > Pseudomonadota > Gammaproteobacteria > Pseudomonadales > Pseudomonadaceae > Pseudomonas > Pseudomonas sp. GW821-FHT09E04. The sequence goes on along the minus strand of NZ_JBWKOR010000005.1, from coordinate 167,612 downwards.
GTGGTATCCGGGCGAGCAACTGCCGCGCTGGTCGCTGAATTGCTATTGGCGCCGCGACGGCCTGCCAATCTGGCACAACACCGCGTTGATCGCCGATGAGCAACAGGATTACGGCGCCGATGGCGCATTGGCCGGGCGCTTTCTGGCGAGTGTCGCCGAACGCCTGAAACTGCCGACACGTTTTGTGTTTCCGGCCTACGAAGACAATTTCTATTACCTCTGGCGCGAGGGTGCCTTGCCGAGCAACGTCAGCGCCGAAGACTCGCGTCTGGAGGAACCGCTGGAACGTGCGCGACTGCGCAAGGTGTTCAGTCAGGGGCTGGACAAGGTCATCGGTCAGGTGCTGCCGCTGGCGCGCACCGCCAAGGGCGATCAATGGCAGAGCGGGCGCTGGTATCTGCGGGATGAGCATTGCCGGCTGGTGCCGGGGGATTCACCGCTCGGTTATCGCCTGCCATTGGGTTCGCAGCCTTGGGTGAAGGCGGCGGAGTATCCGTTCATTCATCCGAACGACCCGAATCAGGACTTCCCCGAACTGCCCGACACTGCGCAACTCAATCGCCATGATGCGCCGGCTGCGGCGGATGAACGGGCGCCAAAGATCGACGAATCCGCCGACTGGCTGACCCGCACCGCGTTCTGCGCCGAGGCACGGGAAGGCCGGTTGTATCTGTTCATGCCGCCGCTGGAGCGGGTCGAGGATTATCTGGAGCTGGTGGCCGCCATCGAAGCCACTGCCGAGGAACTGCACTGTCCGGTGCTGCTGGAAGGCTACGAGCCGCCGAGCGATCCGCGCCTGAGCAACTTCCGCATTACGCCGGATCCCGGCGTGATCGAGGTCAACGTCCAGCCGTCCGCGACGTGGGACGAGTTGGTCGAGCGTACGGAGTTCCTGTACGAGGAGGCGCGCCAGACCCGACTGTCCACCGAGAAATTCATGATCGACGGGCGACACACCGGCACCGGTGGCGGTAACCATTTCGTACTCGGCGGAGCAACGCCGGCGGACTCCCCGTTCCTGCGCCGCCCGGATCTGCTGCGCAGCCTGATCAGCTATTGGCACAACCATCCGTCGCTGTCCTACCTGTTTTCCGGTCTGTTCATCGGTCCGACCTCTCAAGCACCGCGAGTCGATGAAGCGCGCAACGATTCGCTGTACGAGCTGGAAATCGCCTTCGCGCAGATGCCGGCGCCGGGAGAAGCGTGCGCGCCATGGCTGGTGGATCGCTTGCTGCGCAATCTGCTGATCGACGTCACCGGCAACACCCACCGCGCCGAGTTCTGTATCGACAAGCTGTATTCACCGGACGGCGCCACCGGGCGTCTCGGTCTGCTGGAGTTGCGTGCATTCGAAATGCCGCCCCATGCGCGCATGAGCCTGGCTCAGCAGCTGTTGCTGCGGGCACTGGTGGCGCGGTTCTGGCGCGAGCCCTATGCACCGCCGAAGCTGGCGCGCTGGGGCACCGAGTTGCATGACCGCTTCCTGCTGCCGCACTTCATCGAGCAGGACTTTGCCGACGTCATCGTCGAACTCAACAATGCCGGTTATCCGCTGCGTGCCGAATGGTTTGCGGCGCATCTGGAGTTTCGCTTTCCCAAGGTCGGCGATTACGCCGTCAACGGCATCGAGCTGGAGTTGCGTCAGGCCCTTGAGCCCTGGCATGTGCTGGGCGAGGAGGGCGCGGCGGGCGGCACGGTGCGTTACGTCGATTCATCGCTGGAGCGTCTGCAGGTCAAGCTCACGGGGCTGCCGCCGCAGCGTTATCTGCTGACCTGCAATGGCATCCCGGTACCGCTGCAACCGACCGGGCGGGTCGGCGAGTTTGTCGCCGGTGTGCGTTTCCGTGCGTGGCAACCGGCCAACTGCCTGCAACCGACGATCCCGGTGCATGCGCCGCTGGTGTTCGACCTGCTCGACACCTGGATGCAGCGCTCGCTGGGCGGTTGTCAGTACCACGTCGCGCATCCGGGCGGGCGTAATTACGAGACGTTGCCGGTCAACGCCAACGAAGCGGAGAGCCGGCGCATGGCGCGTTTCTTCCGCATCGGGCACACGCCGGGGAAACTTCCTATACCCATTGTCGAAACGAACGACGAGCTACCGATGACTCTCGATTTGCGACGCTTTTAGATCGTACGCGACGCCCGGATTTTTCGTATATCCGGGCGTCATGTGCCTGCGTTAGTCTGACCGTTCCTTGCTGGCTGCCGAGCTTTCCATGCCTGACCTGCTTGACCGCTACCCGCTGACGGCGGGCACTTACCACGAACTGCTCGATGCTGGCGGGGCGGTGCGTCCGCACTGGCAGCGGCTGTTCGACCAATTGCAGCGCAGCACCCCGACGCAACTGGTGCAGCGTCAGGCATTGCTGACCCGGCAGATTCAGGAAAACGGCGTCACCTACAACGTCTATGCCGACCCCAAGGGCGCGGATCGTCCGTGGGAACTCGACCTGCTGCCCCACGTGATCGCCGCTGACGAGTGGCAACAGCTGTCGGCCGGGATCGCCCAGCGCGCGCGCCTGCTCAATGCGGTGCTGGCGGATCTGTACGGTCCGCAGCGGCTGATCAGCGAAGGGTTGCTGCCGGCGGAGCTGGTGTTCGGCCACAACAACTTCCTCTGGCCCTGTCAGGGTATCTCGCCACCGGACGGGGCCTTTCTGCATCTGTATGCCGTGGATCTGGCGCGCACGCCGGACGGGCGCTGGTGGGTGACGGCGGATCGTACCCAGGCGCCGTCCGGTGCCGGCTATGCGCTGGAAAACCGCACCATCGTGTCCCGGGCCTTCCCCGAGCTGTACCGGGACTTGAAAGTGCAGCATCTGGCCGGATTCTTCCGTACCTTGCAGGAAACCCTGGCCCGTCAGGCACCCTGCGACGATGACGCGCCGCTGGTGGTGTTGCTGACCCCGGGGCGTTTCAACGAAAGCTATTTCGAACATCTTTATCTCGCGCGCCAGCTCGGCTATCCGCTGGTGGAGGGCGGTGACCTGACGGTGCGCGATGCCACGGTCTACCTGAAAACCCTCAGTGGCCTGCGTCGGGTTCACGCGATCATGCGTCGGCTCGACGATGACTTCTGCGATCCGCTGGAACTGCGCACGGATTCGGCGCTGGGCGTTCCCGGGCTGCTTGAGGCCGTGCGTCAGGGCCGGGTGTTGGTGGCCAACGCGCTGGGCAGCGGCGTGCTGGAGTCGCCGGGGCTGCTGGGTTTCTTGCCGAAGATCAATCAGTACCTGTTCGGCGAAGAACTGATCCTGCCCTCCATCGCCACCTGGTGGTGTGGGGAGGCGCCGGTGCTGGCCCAGGCGTTGGAAAAATTGCCGGAGCTGCTGATCAAACCGGCTTTCCCATCCCAGAGTTTTGCGCCCGTTTTCGGACGTGATTTGAGCGAAAAACAGCGCCAGAGTCTCGCCGAGCGCATGCAGGCCCGGCCTTATGCCTATGTCGCGCAAGAACTTGCGCAACTGTCCCACGCGCCGATCTGGCAGCCCGAGGACGGCCAGTTGCAACCGCGAGCCATCGGCATGCGCATGTATGCGGTGGCCAGTCGCGACGGCTATCGAGTGCTGCCCGGTGGCCTGACCCGGGTGGCGGCCGAAGCCGATGCCGAAGTGGTGTCGATGCAGCGCGGTGGTGCGAGCAAGGACACCTGGGTGCTGGGTGATCGGCCGCCAAGCGGTGAACAATGGAAGGCGCAGCGCAACATCGGTGTGCCTGATCTGGTGCGGCGCGATCCCTATCTGCCGTCGCGGGTGGTGGAAAACCTGTTCTGGTTCGGCCGTTACTGCGAGCGTTGCGACGACAGCGCGCGGTTGTTGCGGATCATGCTGGCGCGGTACGTCGACGGTGATGATCCACAGGCTCTGCAGGCTGCCGTGGAGCTCGGTGAGCGCCTGATGCTGCTGCCAGACGAAGGCGAGTTGCCGGAGCGCCTGCTCGCGGCTTTGCTCGGCGAGGACTGGTCGTTCAGCTTGCGTTCCAACCTGCAACGCTTGCAGTGGGCGGCGTCGCAGGTGCGCGGCAAGCTCTCGCGGGAGAACTGGCAGGCGCTGGTGGAGTTGCAGCGCGAGGCGACGGAACTGGACACCGACGAGCCGGACTTCGGCGAGCTGCTGGATTTTCTCAACCGGCTGGTGATGTCGCTGGCGGCGCTGTCCGGGTTTGCCCTCGACGACATGACCCGCGACGAAGGCTGGCGCTTCCTGATGATCGGCCGGCGCATCGAGCGTCTGCAATTTCTCAGTAGCAGTCTCGCGGGTTTCCTGCGCGGCGCCGGGGCGTTCGATCAAGCGGGGCTTGAGTGGTTGCTGGAACTGGGCAACAGCAGCATCACCTATCGTTCGCGCTATCTGGCGGTGGCACAGTTGATTCCGGTGCTCGACCTGTTGCTGCTGGACGAGCAGAACCCCCATGCGGTGTTGTTCCAGTTGAAACTGGTGACGCGCACCCTCAAGCGTCTGAACGATGATTTCGGTGTGCCGAGGGAGGCCGGGTTGCCAGAACTGGTCGAGCGTCTGGCGCGCTTCGACCTGGGGTGTCTGGAAAATCCCCTGTTCGGCGAATCCAGCGTACGCGCGGCCCTCGACGGGCTGGCGGATCTGCTGCAAGACATCGCCGACGCCAGCGGCCAGGTGTCCGATCGTCTGGCCCTGCGCCATTTCGCCCATGTCGATGATGTCAGCCAGCGCACGGTGTCCGTCTGATGAATGCCCACTACCAGATCCTCCACGACACCTGCTATCACTACGACAGCCCGGTCTCGCTGGCGCAGCAACTCGCGCACCTGTGGCCCCGGGAATGTGCCTGGCAGCGCTGCACCGAGCAGCAATTACTGATCAGTCCGGAGCCGACCGCACGTCGTGACGAACAGGATGTGTTCGGCAATCCGCTGACACGTCTGGCGTTCGAACGGCCTCATGATGAATTGCAGGTCAACGCACGGCTGACGGTCGAGGTGCTGGCGCGGCCGGCGCTGGATTTCAATCTGTCACCGGCCTGGGAATTGACGCGCAATGCGCTGACCTACAGCAGTCAACCGTTGTCCGCTGAGCTGCTGGAGGCTTGTCGCTACCGGTTTCAGTCACCCTACGTTCACTTGAAACGCAGTTTCGTCGAGTTCTCCGAAAGCTGTTTTCCGCCTGGGCGACCGTTGCTGCTGGGCGTGCAGGCGTTGATGGAAAAGATCTTCGACGAGTTCACCTTCGATGCCGAGGCGACGCAAGTCGCGACTCCGCTGGTCGAGGTGCTGGAGCGGCGGCGCGGAGTCTGTCAGGACTTTGCCCACCTGATGCTGGCCTGCGTGCGTTCCCGAGGATTGGCGGCGCGCTACATCAGCGGCTATCTGCTGACACGACCGCCACCGGGGCAGCCGCGATTGATCGGCGCCGATGCGTCCCATGCCTGGGTGTCGGTGTTTTGCCCGGTGCTGGGCTGGGTGGATTTCGATCCGACCAACAATGTGCAACCGGCACTGGAGCACATCACCCTGGCCTGGGGCCGGGATTTCTCCGATGTGTCGCCGTTGCGCGGGGTGATTCTGGGAGGGGGGAGTCATGATCCCGAGGTCAGGGTCACGGTGATGCCACTGAATGAGTCATGAAACACACTGCAGGAGCGGGCAAGCCCGTTCCTGCAGGTTTTGCGTTCAGTGGTCCTGCGGTGTTGCTCAGGCGTCGGGCGCCGGGTCTTTCGGTGCATCAACATCATCATCGGTCGCCACTTCACCGTCAGGGTTCAGTGCCGCTTCTTCAGCCATCTGCTTCTTGCGCTGAAGCTTTTCCTCTTTCTTCTGTTCCTTGGCCAGGTCACGTTGACGCTTGGCGAAGGAGTAATTGGGTTTGGCCATGGGCGATCCTCTTGGGTCGAAGGTGAGGTTGAGCGGCGCGTATTCTGCCCTGTATCGGTGCCCGGGGGTTAACCGGGTTTCTGGTCGACCCACTTTGGCGTGACGGTCGGCTGCCACTGGTCGAGAGCATCGAGCAGCGATTGCGGCGATTCGCTCACTTGCAGCATGTCACGGTGCGGTGCGCGAACGAAGCCTTCGCCGACGATGTGATCGAGAAATTCGGTGAGTTTGCTGTAGAAACCGTTCACTTCCAGCAGGCCCAGCGGCTTGCCGTGGTAGCCGAGTTGGCCCCAGGTCCAGACTTCGAACAGCTCTTCAAGCGTGCCGAGGCCACCTGGCAGGGCGATGAACGCATCGCTGAGTTCGGCCATGCGCGCCTTGCGGGCGTGCATGCCGTCGACCACTTCCAGGCGCGACAGGCTCTTGTGACCGATTTCCTTGTCCATCAGGCTCTGCGGAATGATGCCGATCACTTCACCGCCGGCCGCCAGTGCGGCATCCGCGACAATCCCCATCAGGCCGACAGCGCCACCGCCGTAGACCAGCGTCAGTTTGCGCTCGGCAATGGCTTTGCCGAGGGCGATGGCGGCTTCGGTGTACGCCGGGGTGGTGCCGGCGTTGGCACCGCAAAATACACAAACGGATGTGAGAGACATGCCTTCCTCCTGGGTCAATCCGTCACAGGGTAATGGCTGGCACGCCTTGATCCAAGGGCTAGACTTCGCGTTTCGGGGTTTCATAGGTGCCGCTGGCGCCACAGGCGTAGGCGGCGAGCAGGCTGCACAACAGACTGTTGAAGGACATGACTGATGCTCCAGATGAGAGTTGAGCCCTGAAGATACGGCCCGGCCAATCGTCTGGCTGTTAGATTGTTTCGATGAGTGTCATAGCCTGAAAGTTGTATACAATTTTTGACTCAAGTCATAGGAACTTGCGAAGATTTCAGGCAGTCTTTCCCCCATTCGTGTTTTTGTTAACCCTGCCTTGGAGATTCACCATGTTTTCCAAAGTTGTTGCGGTATCCCTGCTGGCGCTGGCCAGCAGCCAATTGATGGCTGCCGAGTGCAAAACCACCGTTGACTCCACCGACCAGATGTCCTTCACCACCAAGGAGATCGTGATCGACAAGAGCTGCAAGACTTTCACCGTCGAACTGACCCATTCCGGCAGCCTGCCGAAGAACGTCATGGGCCACAACCTGGTGGTCAGCAAGACCGCTGACATGCAGCCGATTGCCACTGACGGCCTGGCCGCGGGCATCGACAAGAACTACCTGAAGGACGGTGACGAGCGCGTCATCGCCCACACCAAGATCATTGGCGCCGGCGAGAAAGATTCGCTGACCATCGACGTATCGAAACTGGCAGCCGGCACCGATTACGGTTTCTTCTGCTCGTTCCCGGGCCACATCTCGATGATGAAAGGCACCGTGACCCTGAAGTAAGTTTCAGAGCCACCTGTCAGCAAAAAGCCGCTGTAGTTCGCTACAGTGGCTTTTTTTATGTCTGAACCGTTTGTCGGGTTCTGCTCTGAACCTGTTAGTTCTGACAGTAGACGCAGGTTTGCTTCGAGGCTCAAATCTCCGGACGTCGTGCTTGTCGTGCGACATGAGAAAGAAGGAGATGGTCATGACCGATAACGTTCAGCTGAAAATTACCAAAGTCACGGATTTGAAGGACAATTTGATCGAACAGGAGGGTAAAACCTCTGATCGGACACTGATTGTCTATGGCGAAGCCTATCGTCTAGCGGAAGTAACCATCGAAGATGATTTTCTCCCCCGTGGGAAAGTGACCACGGATCCAGCAGGGAAATGGAAGGTAACGCTGGAAGAACTGCCGGAGGGTGAGCGTTACTTTCAGGCGGAGGTTGACGGAAAGCGTTCGCAGAGCTGGATTGTATATATCGTGTGACAGAGTTCAGCGGTGGCTTTTGTAATCGAAGCGAGCTTTCTGACCTGTGCTGAGTGAGGCGCTTTGAACAAGCGCCTCACTTTTACACATGACATCAAGGCGCAAACGGCATGACGCGTTTGTGATGGGTCTTTTTGTACGTGTTGACGATGATGTCGAACGCTTCCTGACGCACCGGCTCGCCGTGCAGAAAGGCGTCGATCTCGGCGTAAGTCACGCCGTGGGAGGCTTCGTCCGGTTTGCCCGGCGACAGGTCTTCCAGGTCCGCCGTCGGCACTTTTTCCACCAGCGATTCCGGTGCGCCGAAGCTGCGGGCGATGGCCCGGACCTGGTTTTTCACCAGACCGCTGAGCGGGGCCAGGTCGCAGGCGCCGTCACCGAACTTGGTGAAGAAACCCATCACCGCTTCCGCCGCGTGGTCGGTGCCGATCACCAGGCCATGGGCCGCGCCGGCGATGGTGTACTGAGCGACCATGCGCATCCGCGCCTTGGTGTTGCCGAGCACGAAATCCACCGACACTGCGTGCTTGCCTTCGAAGGCTGCGACTTCGCCGGCCAGGGATTTCACTGCCGGGCCGATGTTGACGGTGTGGCGTTCGTCCGGGGCGATGAAGTCCACCGAGGCCTGGGCGTCGTGTTCATCGAACTGCACGTCGTACGGCAGGCGCACAGCGATGAACTTGTAGCCGTTGTCGCCGGTGCGCTCGCGCAGTTCACGCATGGCGCGCTGGGCCAGGAGCCCGGCGGTCAGCGAGTCGACACCGCCGCTGATGCCCAGCACCAGGGTCTTGAGCCCGGAATTGATCAGGCAATCCTGGATGAAGGTGATGCGTCGGGCGACTTCCGCTTCGAGGGCCTGGTAATCGGCGAACGGCGGCTGAACGTTGAGCTGTTCAGCAATCTCACGCTGTACGGCTTGCATGAATTCACTCCTTGCTAGAAAGGCTGGAAACGGCAGGAACCTGGAAAACGTGTCGCAAATAGGCGACGAAATTCGGGTCTTTGCAGTGGGTCTTGCCCGGCTCGTCGGAGATCTTCGCCACCGGTTGGCCGTTGCAGGCGGTCATTTTAAGCACGATGCTCATCGGTTCGACACCCGGAATGTCACAGGTCAGGTTGGTGCCGATGCCGAAGCTGACATTGATCCGACCGCGCAGCGCGCGGAAGATCTCCAGCGACTTGGGCAGCGTCAGGCTGTCGGAGAACACCAGGGTCTTGCTCATCGGGTCGATGCCGAGCTTGTGATAGTGAGCGATGCATTTTTCGCCCCACTGCACCGGATCCCCGGAATCATGACGCAAGCCGTCGAACAGCTTGGCGAAGAACAGATCGAAATCACCGAGGAAGGCATCGGTGGTGATGCAGTCGGTCAGGGCGATCCCCAGCAGGCCGCGGTACTCGCGAACCCAGCAATCGAGTGCGGCAATCTGGCTGTCGATCAGTCGCGGGCCGAGTTGCTGGTGGGCCATGATCCATTCGTGGGCCATGGTGCCCAGCGGTTTCATGTCCAGTTCGCGGGACAGGTGCACGTTGCTGGTGCCGACGAAACGCCCGGGGAAATCATGCTTGAGCACGTTCACCACTTCTTCCTGCACGCGGTAGGAAAACCGCCGGCGTGTGCCGAAATCGGCGACCTGCAACTGCGACAATTCTTCGGTCGAGGCGTTGGCCGTCAGCCAGTCGAACTTGCGGTAAAGCTGTTCGCGGGCCTGTTCCAGCACCGTTTCTCGGTAGCGATAGCGGTTGCGCACTTCGCTGACGATCGCCAGCAGCGGCACTTCGAACAGAATCACATGCAGCCACGGCCCGCGCAGACGGATGAACAGTTCGCCGTTCTCGATGCCGGTGTGCAGGTAGCGCAGGTTGAAGCGGAACAGGCCGAGGAATCGCAGAAAGTCAGGTTTGAGGAAGCTGATGCGCTCAAGGAAACTCAACTGATCGGCGCTCAGGCTCAACTCGGCCAGACGCTCGACCTGGAAGCGGATCTCCGCCAGATACGGGCGCAGATCTTCACTGTTACGGCAACGAAACTCCCATTCGACTTCGACGTTGGGGTAGTTGTGCAGCACCGCCTGCATCATCGTCAGTTTGTAGAAGTCGGTGTCGAGCAGGTTCTGCACGATGCGATCGGCAAACACACTCTCGCTCATAACGGGGTCTCCAGGCGGACCGCGCGTTGGCGCGGTATCAATCAATGGCGCTAGTGGCTCATATCCGGGGTGTGGATTGCCAGCGATTTTTATCCCGGCGCTGAGCCTCAGACCGCATCAGGACTGTCGATCTGCTCCAGCATCCACTTCACGAAATCCCGCACCTTGGGTACTTCCGCCGCGTGTTCCGGGTAGGCCAGGTAATACGCATCGGTGCTGGGCATTGCATGCTGCCAGGGAATGACCAGTTTGCCGTCGGCCAATTCCTCTTCCACCAGAAACCTTGGTAACAGGGCGACGCCGCAGCCGACCTGCGCGGCGCGGATGCACATATAAAAGGTTTCGAAACGCGGGCCGTGGTAGCTGTGTTCGGTCTGGTAGCCCTGGCTGTCGAACCAGTCGTGCCACGCCTGTGGGCGCGAAGCATTCTGCAGCAGCACCAGATCGGTGAGTTGCGTTGGATCAGTCAACGGAGTGTCCGGCAGACTGCTCGGTGCGCAGACCGGCACCAGTTCCTCGCCAAACAACTTCAGGCATTCGGTGCCGGGACGTGAACCCTGGCCGAAATAGAACGCCAGGTCGCTGCGCCCTTGCAGCAAGTCATCGGCCTCCTGCTCGTTGCACAGGTCCAGATGAATCGACGGATGGCGCAGGCGCCAGCCCTTGAGGCGCGGCACCAGCCAGCGTGCGCCGAAGGTCGAGGGTGTGGAGACGCGCAGGACTTCGGTCTCGCCGCCGTAGGAACGCAGGTAATGGGTCGACATCTCGACCTGGGTCAGGATTTTTCGTACTTCCACCAGGTACAAATCGCCGGCCGGGGTCATCTGCAAACGGCGGCGTACCCGACGGAACAACAAGTGCTGTAACAATTCTTCGAGTTGCGCCACCTGCTTGCTGACGGCGCTCTGGGTCAGGTTCAGTTCCTCGGCGGCCCGGGTGAAACTCAGGTGCCGGGTCACGGCCTCGAAGCACTGCAACGCGGTGATCGACGGCAAGTGGCGTTTGTTCAGCATGGGCGATCCTTTTCTTGTCTTTCTGCGCAGCATGAATAAACGGAATGATATCTCGCGTAAAGGTCGTTTGTTGCACAGCCTTCCTGACGCTACAACTAAAGGTCTGCCCGGTCGTGAAAACGCGCCCGCACACATTCAGTTTTTTGCTTGAGGAGTGACCCATGGTTGCCGCATTGCTTGATCGTCTTGGTGTGAACCCGGCCCTGTACCAGAACGGCAAAGTGCCGGTGCATTCGCCCATCGACGGCAGCCGCATCGCCGCCGTGAACTGGGAAGGCCCGGCCGAAGTCGAGCAGCACATCAGTCGCGCAGATCATGCGTTCGAACAATGGCGCAAGGTGCCGGCCCCGCGTCGCGGCGAGCTGGTGCGCCAGTTCGGCGAAGTGCTGCGCGAGTACAAGAATGATCTTGGCGAACTGGTTTCCTGGGAGGCCGGCAAGATTACTCAGGAAGGCCTGGGTGAAGTGCAGGAGATGATCGACATCTGCGACTTCGCCGTCGGCCTGTCCCGCCAGTTGTACGGCTTGACCATCGCTTCCGAGCGCCCGGGCCACCACATGCGTGAAACCTGGCACCCGCTGGGCGTGGTCGGCGTGATCAGTGCGTTCAACTTCCCGGTCGCGGTTTGGGCGTGGAACACCACGCTGGCGCTGGTCTGCGGTAACCCGGTGGTGTGGAAACCTTCGGAGAAAACCCCGCTGACCGCACTGGCCTGTCAGGCGTTGTTTGATCGCGTGGTGAAGAACTTCACGGATGCCCCGGCCAATCTCTGCCAAGTCATCATCGGCGGTCGTGATGCCGGCGAAGCGCTGGTCGATGACCCGCGTGTCGCATTGATCAGCGCCACCGGCAGCACCCGCATGGGCCGCGAAGTGGCGCCGAAAGTCGCCGCACGTTTCGCCCGCAGCATTCTCGAACTGGGCGGCAACAACGCGATGATCCTCGGCCCGAGCGCCGATCTGGACATGGCCGTGCGCGCCATCCTGTTCAGCGCCGTCGGCACCGCCGGCCAGCGTTGCACCACCTTGCGTCGCCTGATCGCCCATGAATCGGTGAAAGAAGAAATCGTCACCCGTCTCAAAGCCGCGTACTCCAAGGTCCGTATCGGTCACCCGCTGGAAGGCAACCTGATCGGCCCGCTGATCGACAAACACAGCTTCGAAAACATGCAGGACGCGCTGGAGCAAGCGCTGAGCGAGGGCGGCCGGGTGTTCGGCGGCAAGCGCCAACTGGAAGACCAATTCCCCAACGCCTACTACGTGTCGCCGGCCATCGTTGAAATGCCGGAGCAGAGCGACGTGGTGTGCAGCGAGACTTTCGCGCCGATCCTGTACGTGGTCGGTTACAACGACTTCGAAGAGGCGCTGCGCCTGAACAATGCGGTACCGCAAGGTCTGTCGTCGTGCATCTTCACCACCGATGTGCGCGAGGCCGAGAAATTCATGTCGGCAGTCGGCAGTGACTGCGGCATCGCCAACGTCAACATCGGCCCGAGCGGCGCTGAAATCGGCGGCGCGTTCGGTGGCGAGAAAGAGACGGGTGGTGGTCGCGAGTCGGGCTCGGATGCATGGCGCGCTTACATGCGCCGGCAGACCAACACCGTGAACTACTCGCTGGAGTTGCCGCTGGCGCAGGGCATTACGTTCGACTGACAGTTTTCTCAAAGCTATCGACCGTTCCCACGCTCTGCGTGGGAACGGTCATTTTGGTGTGTTTGGCAGGTTTCTGTTGGAGTCTGGCAATGCCGTTACGCGAAGAATGTCTGTGGGAAAAACTCACGCCGCAACGACCGGATAACACGGCGCTCAGGGGCGAGGTCAAAGTCGATGTCTGCGTGATCGGCGCCGGGTTTACCGGGTTGTCGGCGGCGCTGCATCTGTTGGAAAAGGGCAAAAGCGTCTGCGTGCTCGAAGCCCATCGCGCCGGGCATGGCGGGTCCGGGCGCAACGTCGGCCTGGTCAACGCCGGGATGTGGATTCCGCCGGACGAGATCGAGGCCGGGTTCGGCGAGGCCGTCGGCAGTCAGCTCAACCGCATGCTCGGTGCGGCGCCGGCGCTGGTGTTCAGCCTCGTGGATAAATACAACATCGATTGCCAGTTGCGCCGCGAAGGCACCCTGCACATGGCGCACAACGCCAAGGGTGAGGCGGATCTGCGCAGTCGCGAAGAACAGTGGAAACGCCGCGGTGCGCCGGTCGAACTGCTGACCGGCAAGGCCTGTGAACAGGCGACCGGGACGCAGAAGATTGCCGCCGCGTTGCTCGACCGGCGTGCCGGCACGCTCAACCCGATGGCTTATGTCACCGGGCTGGCCAACGCTGTCATCAGCCTTGGCGGAAAGATGTTCGATCACTCCCCGGTCACGCGCCTTGAGCGTCAGGGCCAGCAATGGTCGGTGCAGACCGAGCAGGGTTCGGTGCTCGCCGAACAAGTGGTGATCGCTTCCAACGCCTACACCGAAGGCGACTGGACCGAACTCAAACGCAATTTCTTCCCCGGTTACTACTATCAGGTCGCTTCGGTGCCGCTCACCGAAGACGCTGCTCATGAAATCCTCCCGGGCGGTCAGGGCTCGTGGGATACCCGCCAGGTGCTGAGCAGCATCCGTCGCGACAAGGACGGGCGTCTGTTGCTGGGCAGCCTTGGCAACGGCAATCAGAAACCGACCTGGTTCCTCAAGGCCTGGGCCGACCGGGTGCAGCAGCATTACTTCCCCAACCTCAAACCTGTGGAGTGGGAATGCACCTGGACCGGGCGCATCGCTTTTACTCCCGATCATTTGATGCGCCTGTTCGAGCCCGCGCCGGGACTGGTGGCCGTCACCGGTTACAACGGCCGTGGCGTGACCACCGGCACCGTGGTCGGCAAAGCCTTCGCCGACTACCTGTGTAACGGAAATCCTCAGGCGTTGCCGATTCCCTTTGCACCGATGCAGCCCCTGGCGGGCGTGGGTTTGCGCAGTTGTCTGTACGAGGCCGGGTTCTCGCTGTATCACGCGGGCCAGTGCCTGCGCATTGTCATTTGAGTGTTGAAATATGTTGCGTGAAGCGGCGCTTTTCGGCGTAGCGACTAGCCTGTAATGGTGCGGGTTGTAGCAGTCCCGCACCAGCAGTGTGCAGTTCGGTGACGCGGGCTGTTACAGGCTGGTTGCACGTCGTTTGGCGCCGCGGTTGCAATGATGGCGCGTGCGGGTTGCGCCTGAAAAAATAAATGGTTTCACCTTCCGCGGTTTAGACGGTTGCACGCCCAATGAAAATGGGAACGAAACAGTCGAAATAACAAGAAAGCAGCGACTTTTTGAAGAATAAAAAACCGATGGCACGGCCCTTGCTCTGAGCAATCCAGTGAAGTCGCAGTGCCAACTAAAAAAAACCTTGGAGCACCACCTCATGTCCCAGACGTTTTACAAGAAAGGCTTTCTGGCCCTCGCAGTGGCTACTGCGCTGGGTGTTTCTGCGTTTGCACAAGCTGATGTGAAAATCGGTGTGGCGGGCCCTATGACTGGCGCCAACGCGGCATTTGGCGAGCAGTACATGAAGGGGGCACAAGCGGCGGCCGATGCGGTCAACGCGGCGGGCGGCGTCAACGGGGAGAAAATCGTCCTGGTCAAAGGTGATGACGCCTGCGAACCGAAACAGGCGGTGACGGTCGCCAAGGACCTCACCAACCAGAAAGTCGCCGGTGTGGTTGGCCACTTCTGCTCGTCCTCCACCATTCCTGCGTCGGAGATCTACGACGAAGCCGGCATCATCGCGATCACCCCGGGTTCCACCAACCCGCAAGTGACCGAGCGCGGTCTGAGCGCCATGTTCCGTATGTGCGGGCGTGACGACCAGCAAGGCATCGTCGCCGGCGACTACATCGTCGACGTGCTCAAGGGCAAGAAAGTGGCCGTGCTGCACGACAAGGACACCTACGGTCAGGGCCTGGCCGATGCGACCAAGGCACAGTTGACCAAGCGCGGCGTGACGCCGGTGCTGTACGAAGGCCTGACCCGTGGCGAGAAAGACTTCAGCGCCGTGGTCACCAAGATCCGCGCGGCCGGTGCCGACGTGGTCTACTTCGGCGGCCTGCACCCGGAAGCCGGTCCACTGGTCAAGCAACTGCGTACCGAAGGCCTGAAAGACGTGAAGTTCATGTCTGACGACGGCATCGTGACCGACGAACTGGTGACCACCGCTGGCGGCCCGCAATACGTCGACGGCGTGCTGATGACCTTCGGCGCCGATCCGCGCCTGCTGCCGGAAAGCAAGACTGTAGTGGATGCCTTCCGCAAGGCCGGCACCGAGCCTGAAGGCTATACCCTGTACGCCTACGCTTCGGTTCAGGCACTGGCTGCGGGCTTCAACGGCGCCAAGTCCAACAAGGGCGAAGACGCTGCCAAATGGCTGAAAGCCAACCCTGTGAAAACCGTGATGGGCGAGAAGACCTGGGACGCCAAGGGCGACCTGAAAGTCTCCGACTACGTGGTTTACCAGTGGGACAAGGACGGCAAATATCACCAGCTGGAAAAACAGAAGTAAGGGCTGACGCGATCGGCTGACCTCTGCAGAAATTCTGTGGGGGCCAGCCCGGTCGTGGCTGACATTGCTCCGACGTACATCTGTATTTTTCCTAGAAGAACCGCGCGCCTCAGGGTGTGCAGGTTCTCACTGCGTGAGATTGCGTTATGGATGGTATTTTCCTGCAGCAACTGGTCAACGGCCTGACCCTCGGGTCGGTCTATGGCCTGATCGCCATCGGCTACACAATGGTCTACGGCATCATCGGCATGATCAACTTCGCCCACGGCGAGGTTTACATGATTTCCGCTTACCTCGCGGCAATCAGTCTGGCTCTGCTGGCTTACTTCGGTATCGAATCCTTCCCGCTGCTGATGCTCGGCACACTGGTCTTCACCATCGTCGTCACGGGGGTGTATGGCTGGGTCATCGAACGCATCGCCTACAAACCACTGCGCAACTCCACCCGACTGGCACCGCTGATCAGCGCCATCGGTATCTCCCTGATCCTGCAAAACTATGCCCAGATCAGCCAGGGCGCCCGCCAACAGGGTGTTCCGACGCTGCTCACCGGCGCCTGGCGCATCGACGTCGGCTCAGGCTTCGTCCAACTGACCTACACCAAGATCTTCATTCTCGTTGCCGCCTTCGTCGGGATGGGCCTGCTGACCTACGTGATCAAGTACACCAAGCTCGGCCGCATGTGCCGCGCGACCCAGCAAGACCGCAAGATGGCTTCGATTCTGGGGATCAACACCGACCGGGTGATTTCCTATGTGTTCATCATCGGTGCAGCGATGGCGGCCCTGGCCGGCGTGCTGATCACCATGAACTACGGCACGTTCGACTTCTACGCAGGCTTCGTCATCGGCATCAAGGCGTTCACCGCTGCGGTGCTCGGCGGGATCGGCTCGCTGCCTGGCGCCATGCTCGGCGGGATCATCCTCGGGATCTCCGAGTCGCTGTTCTCGGGCCTGGTCAACTCCGACTACAAAGACGTGTTCAGCTTCTCGCTGCTCGTACTTGTTCTGGTCTTCCGGCCTCAGGGCCTGCTGGGCCGTCCTCTTGTGTCGAAGGTGTAAGCGATGTCTTCAACCACTACAAAATCCATTGATGTCAAAAAAAGCCTGGTTGAGGCGATTCTCGCCGGTCTGATTGCCCTGATCGTGTTCGGGCCGATTGTCGGCGTGGTACTCGACGGCTACAGCTTCAACCTCGAACCGACCCGCGTGGCGTGGATCATTGCCATCGTCATGGCCGGCCGGTTTGCCTTGAGCCTGTTCCTGCAAACCCCCAAGGGCCTGAAAATCCTCGAAGGATTCGAGAGCACCGGTTCCGGCGTGCATGTGCTGCCCGCCGATCACAAATCCAGGCTGCGCTGGATCATCCCGCTGCTGATCGTACTGGCCGTGGCCGTGCCGTTTGTTTCCAACTCCTACCTGCTGGGCGTGGTCATCCTCGGGTTGATCTACGTGTTGCTGGGGTTGGGACTGAACATCGTGGTCGGTCTGGCCGGCCTGCTCGACCTCGGTTACGTGGCGTTCTACGCCATCGGCGCTTACGGTCTGGCGCTCGGTTATCAGTACCTCGGCCTGGGTTTCTGGACGGTGCTGCCGCTGGCGGCAATCACTGCCGGGCTGGCCGGTTGCATCCTCGGTTTCCCGGTGTTGCGCCTGCACGGCGACTACCTGGCGATCGTGACCCTCGGTTTCGGTGAAATCATCCGTCTGATCCTCAACAACTGGCTGTCCCTGACGGGCGGCCCGAACGGCATGCCGGCACCACTGCCGACCTTCTTCGGCCTGGAGTTCGGCAAGCGGGCGAAGGATGGCGGGGTGCCGTTCCACGAGTTCTTCGGCATCGCCTACAACCCGGACGTGAAGTATTACTTCATCTATGCGGTGTTGTTCCTGGTGGTGCTGGCCGTGCTGTACATCAAGCATCGTCTGGTGAAGATGCCGGTCGGTCGCGCCTGGGAAGCCCTGCGTGAAGACGAGATCGCCTGCCGCTCGATGGGCCTCAACCACGTGCTGGTCAAACTCTCGGCGTTCACCATCGGAGCGTCCACCGCCGGTCTGGCGGGTGTGTTCTTCGCTACCTACCAAGGCTTCGTCAACCCGACCTCGTTCACCTTC
This sequence comes from Pseudomonas sp. GW821-FHT09E04, assembly GCF_059416185.1. Lineage (NCBI taxonomy): Bacteria > Pseudomonadati > Pseudomonadota > Gammaproteobacteria > Pseudomonadales > Pseudomonadaceae > Pseudomonas > Pseudomonas sp. GW821-FHT09E04. The sequence goes on along the minus strand of NZ_JBWKOR010000005.1, from coordinate 150,051 downwards.
TTCGAATCGGCGCTGATCCTCGCCATCGTCGTGCTCGGCGGCATGGGTTCGACCATCGGTGTGGTGATCGCAGCGTTCGTGCTGACGGTTGCTCCGGAACTGCTGCGCGGCTTCGCCGAATATCGTGTGCTGCTGTTCGGGATCCTGATGGTGTTGATGATGATCTGGCGACCTCGCGGGCTGATCCGCATCAGCCGTACCGGGGTCACTCCACGCAAAGGTGCCATTCACTATGAGAGGACTGCGCCATGAGTGAAGTCGTACTCTCTGTTGAAAAACTGATGATGCACTTCGGTGGCATCAAGGCCTTGAGCGACGTCAGCCTGAAGGTCAAACGCAACTCGATCTTCGCCCTGATCGGCCCCAACGGTGCCGGCAAGACCACGGTGTTCAACTGCCTGACCGGGTTCTATAAAGCCTCCGGCGGCAAGATCGAACTCAACGTGCGCGGCCAGCAGACCAACGTCATCAAGTTGCTGGGCGAGTCGTTCAAGCCGACCGACTTCGTCTCGCCGAAAAACTTCGCCAGTCGCCTGTATTACAAGATGTTCGGCGGCACCCACCTGGTGAACCGCGCGGGTCTGGCCCGGACGTTCCAGAACATTCGCCTGTTCAAGGAAATGTCGGTGCTGGAAAACCTGCTGGTGGCCCAGCACATGTGGGTCAACCGCAACATGCTGGCCGGCATCCTCAACACCAAGGGCTATCGCAAGGCCGAAAGCGATGCGCTGGACTGCGCGTTCTACTGGCTGGAAGTGGTGGATCTGGTGGACTGCGCCAACCGTCTGGCCGGTGAACTGTCCTACGGCCAGCAACGCCGTCTGGAGATTGCCCGGGCCATGTGCACTCGGCCGCAGATCATCTGCCTCGACGAACCGGCCGCCGGCCTCAACCCTCAGGAAACCGAAGCGCTGAGCGCGATGATCCGGCTGCTGCGCGACGAGCACGATCTGACCGTGGTGCTGATCGAACACGACATGGGCATGGTAATGAGCATTTCCGATCACATCGTGGTGCTGGACCACGGCATCGTCATCGCCGAGGGCGGTCCGGAGGCTATCCGCCACGATCCGAAGGTGATTGCGGCTTACCTGGGCGCCGACGAAGAGGAAGTCGTATGACGCAACCCATCCTCGAACTCAAGGATCTGGACGTGTTCTACGGCCCGATCCAGGCCCTCAAAGGCGTCTCGCTGCAGATCAACGAAGGGGAAACCGTCAGCCTGATCGGCTCCAACGGCGCGGGCAAGTCGACACTGTTGATGTCGATCTTCGGCCAGCCACGGGCGGCAGGCGGACAGATCGTTTATCAAGGCGTGGACATCACCCACAAGTCATCGCACTACATCGCCTCCAACGGCATCGCGCAGTCGCCGGAAGGGCGGCGGGTGTTCCCCGACATGACCGTCGAGGAAAACCTGCTGATGGGCACCATCCCGATTGGCGACAAGTACGCCAAGGAAGACATGCAGCGCATGTTCGAGCTGTTCCCGCGGCTTGAAGAGCGTCGCACTCAGCGCGCAATGACCATGTCCGGCGGCGAACAGCAGATGCTCGCCATCGCCCGGGCGCTGATGAGCCGTCCCAAGCTGTTGCTGCTGGATGAGCCGAGCCTGGGGCTGGCGCCGATCGTGGTGAAACAGATCTTCGCCACCCTGCGGGAACTGGCGAAAACCGGCATGACCATTTTCCTTGTCGAGCAGAACGCCAACCATGCGTTGAAACTGTCCGACCGGGCGTACGTGATGGTCAACGGCGAGATCCGCCTGACGGGCACCGGCAAGGAACTGCTGGTGAATGAGGAGGTGCGTAACGCCTATCTCGGCGGGCACTGAGTTTTCAGGTTTTCCACAGCGATACAGAGCCCCGAGACGCCAGTCCCGGGGCTTTTTTGTATCCAGAATCCATCACGATCCACGCCATTCCCGAAATTGTGGAAAACAAAATCCCCAACCTGCCAAAGCGCGACATATAGACGCTGCAAATCGCTGTTTTTCCACAGTTTTGACTTGTCCCCGTTTGCTGTGGAGCCGGCTGTGAATAACGTGGGAGTAGCTGGCTGAGAGCCTTTAAAACCGTGGCTTGCAGGCCTGTGATTGTTTTTTGATCAGGCCTTTTCCCAGTTGCTGGGGGTTCGTTTGTCAACCTTTTTATGGCCATGGCAAAACAGGCGAATGCATGTGCGCAAGCCTGTGGATAAGTCTGTGATTAAACTCTGGAAAGACTGCGCTAAGGGCCGTGATTACTGGCCCTGCGCAATCACGGCGGTGACCGGTCGGTCGTGCAAAATGCCTTGCCCGGCACAATCGGCGGATCAGGGTCAAGCGAAAAACTTTGCTTTTGCGGCGCAAAGCCTTGTGTGGCGTGGCTTTGCGCATTTCCACTTGCCCCCGGAAACTGTGGAAGGGCTTGTGGATAACGTGCGTGCATGTGGCTACAGGCCACGCCACTCAAGGCGTTGCGAGCATTGATCAAATAATGAGCAGAAATGCACGCCAGTCGGTGGTTGCTCGTGAATGCGGGGCCGGGCATGCTGCCTGCTGATTTTCTATTCCAATGGCTGCCCCGGGTGGCCGAAGCAAGGAGAACACGATGTCCAACACCCTGTTTATCACCGGCGCGACGTCCGGTTTTGGTGAAGCCTGTGCCCGTCGTTTTGCCGAGGCCGGCTGGAAACTGGTGCTGACCGGTCGTCGTGAAGAACGCCTCAACGCGCTGTGTGCCGAGCTGTCGAAGCAGACCGAAGTGCATGGCCTGGTGCTGGACGTGCGTGATCGCAAGGCGATGGAGGAGGCGATTGCCAACCTGCCGCCGTCCTTCGCCAAGCTGCGCGGCCTGATCAACAACGCAGGTCTCGCGCTGGGCGTGGACCCTGCACCGAAGTGCGACCTCGACGATTGGGACACCATGGTCGACACCAACGTCAAAGGCCTGATGTACAGCACTCGCCTGTTGCTGCCACGCCTGATCGCCCACGGTCGCGGCGCCGGTATCGTCAACCTCGGTTCCATCGCCGGTAACTACCCGTACCCGGGCAGCCACGTTTACGGTGCGACCAAGGCGTTCGTTAAGCAGTTCTCGCTGAACCTGCGTTGTGACCTGCAGGGCACCGGCGTGCGTGTCAGCAACATCGAACCGGGGCTGTGCGAGAGCGAGTTCTCGCTGGTGCGCTTCGCGGGCGATCAGGCGCGTTACGACGCTACCTACGCCGGTGCCGAGCCGATCCAGCCACAGGACATCGCCGAGACGATTTTCTGGGTTCTGAACGCACCGGCGCACATCAATATCAACAGCCTGGAACTGATGCCGGTGAGCCAGACCTGGGCGGGTTTTGCCATCGAGCGTAACAAGGCTTGATACGGTTTTGCCCTCTTCGCCAGCGGGCTGGCGAAGAGGGCAAATCGGCCAGAATCTGGCAGTAAGGTAGACTCATCCCTCAACAACCCCGCCGCACCCTGCGGTTTTCAAGGTTTTTCGAGGAGTTCAAGTGAGTAACCGAGGTGAGCAGTCGCTGCTCAAACAATCGACCATCCTGATGTTCGCCGTGGCGATCGCCGGGATCGTCACCGGTTTTGTTTCGGGTTCCCAGTCCATCCTGTTCGATGGCTTTTTTTCGTTGATTGCAACGTTCATCAAAGTCCTGATGTTGATCACGGCGAAGCTCATCGCCAAGCAAAGCAACCAGCGCTTCCAGTTCGGCTTTTGGCATCTGGAGCCGATGGTGCTGCTGATCGAGGGCAGTTTCCTGCTGCTGATCGCGATCTATGCGTTTCTCAACGGCGTGTTCGGCATCATCAACGGCGGTCGTGAAATCGAGCTGGGTCTGGTGATCATCTACGCGGCGGTGTTTACCGTTGTCGAGTTCGCCTACTTCTTCTACGTGCGCCACCGTAATCGCAAGCTCAAGTCGAGCCTGATCCAGTTCGACAACATCAGTTGGCTGGTGGACGCGATGCTGTCCGTGGGCCTGTTGATCAGTTTCCTCGCGGCGCTGCTGCTCAAGTCCCAGGGCTATGGCGAATGGGCGAAATTTGTCGACCCGCTGATTCTCATCGTGCTGGCCCTGACCATGCTGCCGCCGGCCTTCAAGATCCTTGGCCCGGCGCTGCGTGACGTGCTCGGTATTGCGCCGGACACGCTGGACGACCAAGTCCGTCAGGTAATGGACGCGGCCAAGGTCGAACATGGTTTTGATGACTACGTGTCTTACGTGCAGAAGCACGGACGGGCGCGGTTCATCGAGATTCATGTGGTGTTGCCGGCGGATTACCGGCTGCAGAGCGTCGGCCAGTTGGATGTGCTGCGTGAGGCGATTTCCGCGAAGCTGGGCAAACCGGATGCGGCGCGCTGGCTGACCATCAGCTTCACTGGCGACAGGAAGTGGATTGCCTGATGTTGTGTGGCGAGGGAGTTTGCCCCCTCGCCACTGTTGTCAGGTCAGATAGTCGGCGAGGCCGCGATAGCAGGTCGCCAGGTGATACGGCGTGGTCGACGGCATGTCCTTGCGGCTGACCTCGCCCTGTTCGTCGCGGCACTCGTTCCAGCCACCGGCATGCAGGAAGCGCTGCTGCAACGCCTGCAACTGGCGCAGCACGGCGGCTTCGCTGTCCGGACGCAGTGTCAGCGCGCGCAGGTATTCGGCCTGGGCCCAGATGCGCTGGGTCGAATCTTTCGGGCGTCCGTCCCTATTCAGATCGAGCATGGCCCGCACGGCACCGGACGGCTGCACCACACCGAACTGCTCGGTGAACGCAAAGGCCCGGTCCAGGGCGGCATGCAGTTTCGAACCGCACAGCAGGGGCGAGGACTCCAGCAGGAAATACCACTCGAACTGATGGCCCGGCTCATACCAGTTATCCACAGCCCCCAGCGGTTTTTCCATCAGCACGCCATGTTGCGGATCGACGAAACGCTTGTGCATGGCTGTGCATAACTCGCTCAGCGCTTGCTTGACCTGTGCATCTTCGCGCACGGCCAGCGTGGCCAGGAAGGCTTCGGCCAGGTGCATCAATGGGTTTTGCAGCGGGCCGGTTTCCAGGGTAATCCAGTCACGGTCGAGGCAGGCTTCATAGAGGCCGTCACCGGTGGCGAAACGTCGGCCGATGACTTCCAGCGCAGCGTTCAGGGTCGATTCGACCAAGGGCTCGCGGGACTTTTCCCAGTAATGCGCGCAAGCGAACAGGATGAAGGCGTGGGTGTAGAGGTCCTTGCGCTGATCCAGCGGTTTGCCCTGCGGATCGATGCTGTAGAACCAGCCGCCGTGCTCGGCATCGTGGAAGTGCCGTTGCAGGGATCGGAACAGTGCGGCCGCCCGAGCTTCGGCGTTATCCACAACCCCGATCAGGCTGGAAAACAGATACAGCTGCCGTGCGCAGGCCATGGCCCGATAGCGCTGCGGTGGCAGCGGCTGATGCGCGGCGTCCAGCGCCTCGTAAGGCAACGCCATGTCGGCGTTCCAGCCCGGTCCTTGCCAAAGGGGCACGATCACGTCCAGAAAGTGCTGTTGCACTTCACCGAACAGGGTGGTCAATTCTGGCAGGGAGGTGGAGCGGGAAGCGTGGGGCATGGGCGGACGTCGTCACGGCAGGGGCGATTGCGCGACATGGTAGCAGAGAGTGGCGATCGATCGTTCCCGCGCCATGCGCGGGAGCGATCAGAGGTGCCATTCAGCCGGCCAGCAACCACGCGCCCGTCACGGCCGAAGCTGCTCCGGCCAGTCGAACCAGCGGCGCGGCCGCCTGAGGCAGAAAACGCACGACCGCATAACCCACTGCGTGCAGTGCAGCCGTCGCGACCACGAAACCGGCGGCATACGCCCACGGGCTCGACATATCCGGCAACTCCAGACCGTGGGCCACGCCATGGAACAGCGCAAACAGCGCCGTTGCCGCCACCGCCATCACCAATGGCGGACGCACCGCCAGCGCCACCGCCAGGCCCAGCGCCAGCACCGACGCGGCAATCCCGCTTTCCAGCGCCGGCAACTCCAGCCCTTCAAACCCGAGCAGGCCGCCGATCAGCATGGTGCCAACGAAAGTGCACGGCAGCGCCCAGCGTGCCGCGCCTTGCTGCTGCGCCGCCCACAGACCGACGGCCACCATCGCCAGCAAATGGTCGAGGCCGCCGATCGGGTGACTGATGCCGGCCACCAGGCCAGAGTCGCCGTGGCCGGGGTGGGCGAAGGCCAGTGCCGGGGTCAGCAGTAGCGCGACGGCGCCGAGAATGCGTTTGAGTGTCATGGATAAGCTTCCTTGTTGATCAGTGAATCAGGCTGCGGTCAGCAGGCCCTGGCGTTCGATGAAGGCGATGATGTCTTCCAGGCCCTGACCGGTTTTCTGGTTGCTGAACACGAACGGCTTGCCGTTGCGCATGCGTTGGGTGTCGCTGTTCATCATCTCCAGCGAGGCGCCGACCAGCGGCGCGAGGTCGATCTTGTTGATCACCAGCAGGTCGGATTTGCAAATGCCGGGCCCGCCCTTGCGCGGCAGCTTGTCGCCGGCCGACACGTCGATCACGTAGATGGTCAGGTCGGACAGTTCCGGGCTGAAGGTCGCGGAAAGATTGTCGCCACCGGACTCCACCAGAATCAGGTCCAGCCCCGGAAAACGCCGGTTCAGTTGATCCACCGCCTCAAGGTTGATCGAGGCGTCTTCACGAATGGCGGTGTGCGGGCAGCCACCGGTTTCCACGCCGATGATGCGTTCCGGTGCCAGCGCTTCGTTGCGCACCAGAAAGTCGGCGTCTTCGCGGGTGTAGATGTCGTTGGTGACCACCGCCAGGTTGTAGCGTTCGCGCAGCGCCAGGCACAGGGCCAGGGTCAACGCGGTTTTGCCGGAACCGACCGGGCCGCCAATGCCGACGCGAAGGGGTTGTGTGTTCATGTGATTCTCCAGATAAAAGGCCCTAGGAACGGAACAGGCGGCTGTACTGGCGCTCATGGGCCATGCACGCCAGGGACAGACCGAACGCGGCGCTGCCGAGGTGTTCGGGATTGATTCGGGTGGCGTCCTGCTGCGCCTGTTGCAGCAGCGGCAGCAGTTCGCTGGTCAGGCGCTGGGCGGCTTGCTGGCCCAGCGGCAGGGTTTTCATCAGTACCGCGAGCTGGTTTTCCAGCCAGCTCCACAGCCACGCGGCGAGGGCGTCCTGCGGGCTGATCTGCCAGGCGCGGGCCGCCAGCGCCCAGCACAAGGCAAGGTGCGGTTCGGCGCAGTGTTCGAGAAAGTCCCGCGCTGCCTGATCGAGTTCGGGCAAGCCGTTGAGTAATTGCTGCAACGAGTAGCCCATTTGCCGGCTCTCCAGATGCAGTTCGCGGGTTTCGCGGCTGGCGCGGTGGCTTTCGCAGATACGCAGCAGCTCATCCCAGTTTTCGTCCGCTGCGCTCTGGCAATGGGCGAGCAGCATGGGTGCTTCGAACCGCGCGAGATTGAGCAGCAATTGATCGCTGATCCAGCGGCGGGCGCTGTCCGGGCTGTCGACGCGGCCGTTATCCACCGCCATCTCCAGGCCTTGGGAATAGCTGTAACCGCCAATCGGCAACTGCGGACTGGCCAGGCGCAGCAGCGCCCAGGCCGGGTTCACAAACGGACGCCGAACTGGTGGAGTTTCGGCGCGTAGTTGAAGTCCTCGTCACCGTGCCGCGAGTGGTGATGGCCGCCACCGTAGGCGCCGTGTTCCGGCTGGAACGGGGCTTCGATGGATTCGACCTGCGCGCCCAGTTGTTCAAGCATCGCCTTGAGTACGTAATCGTCGAGCAGACGCAACCAGCCGTCACCGACTTGCAGCGCGACGTGGCGATTGCCCAGGTGATAGGCCGCGCGGGTCAGTTCAAAGGCGTTGGCGCAGGTGACGTGCAGCAGTTGTTCGGGGCGGGCGCAGACCCGGACGATCCGGCCATCTTCGGCTTGCAGGCATTCGCCGTCATGCAGTGGCGGCTGGCCGCGCTCCAGAAACAATCCGACGTCTTCGCCTTCGGCACTGAAACAGCGCAGGCGGCTTTTGCTCCGGGCTTCGAAAGTCAGGTGCAACTCGGCGGCCCAGACGGGTTGAGGGTCGATTCTGCGATGAATCACCAGCATCGGAAAGCTTCCTGCTATGGACAATGCTCAGGCTAGAGCAAGGGGCTTGCCAATCGGACGAGACGTAGGAAAACCCTGTCGGAGCCTAGCGGATGTTTCAAGATGTTGCAGGATTGTGAGGTGTTTTGGTGCATGAAGGTTTTTACATGCACCAATTTACGGCGCAAAAAAAATCGCAGCTCCAGGCTGCGATTTTGGTCTGCTTACTCGGTACTCCCGAGCCCTTGCCAGTGCTTGAGCCCGATAAAGATGAAGCGCAACTGCTGGGTGATCTTCGCCTGTGGCGTCAGATGCTCGGGCAGGGCTTCGGCCGGTGGATCGATGATGTCCGGCAGGGTGGCGAACACCGATTTGACGATCAGGTCGGCCATCACGCTCAGGCCCTCACGATTGAGATGCTGCAGCTTGGGCATCAAGGCCAGATCCGCCGCCAGGTCGGAACTGATGTTCTCGCGCAGGCGACCAATCGCCTGACGCACCGGCAGCGATCCGCCGTACTGCTCACGGGCCAGAAACAGGAACTGCGAGCGGTTGGCGCTGACCACGTCGAGGAAGATCCGCACCGACGCATCGATGATCCCGCCCATGACGAATTCGTTGTGGCGCACCAGGCGGATGGTTTCGCGGAAGGTCTGGCCAACTTCGCTGACCAGTACCAGGCCGAGTTCGTCCATGTCGGCGAAATGCCGGTAGAAACCGGTGGGCACGATGCCAGCGGTTTTCGTCACTTCACGCAGGCTCAGGCTGCCGAATCCTCGGCCGCTTTCCATCAAGTGGCGGGCAGCGTCCATCAGGGCGTTGCGGGTCTGTTGTTTCTGTTCGGCGCGGGGCAGCATCGCAAGGGTGTGTTCTTAGGCAAGACAAGCGCCGCACTCTAGCAAATCGGCTTTGTCGGCGTCGAACGGCAGCGGGGGAGATGGAAGCGGGAAATCGCGACTTCTTTATACAGGCTGCTGAAAAGTCAAAAGCCCAATCCGGGGATTGGGCTTTTTTTCCAGGCCGCCACGGGCTTAGCTCAAAGCGCTGTTGCGTTCGATCACGCGGTCACCACCACCTTCGGCCAGGGTTTGACCTTGTGGGGTTTTGTCGTAGCCATCTGCAGCCAGGGTTTGGCCTTGTGGGGTCTTGTCGTAGCCGTCAGCAGCGAGGGTCTGGCCTTGTGGAGTGCGATCGGAACCATCGGCTGCAAGGGTTTGACCTTGTGGAGTGCGATCCGAGCCGTCTTGAACCAGACCTTTTTCTTCCAGACGATCACGGCCGCCTTCAGCTACGGTTTGACCTTGTGGGGTCTTGTCATAGCCATCTTGAACCAGACCTTTTTCTTCCAGGCGGTTACGACCGTTTTCAGCCAGAGTCTGGCCTTGTGGAGTGCGGTCAGAACCGTCAGCGGCAACAGTCTGGCTGAACACCGAGTGGCTGGATTTCACTTGCGGGGTAGCCTGGTCGGCGGCTGGCAGAGCGAAAGCGGTGCTGGCCAGCATCGAGAGGGTAAGACTGAACAGAAGTTGGCGTTTCATGATGGGTTGCTCCTTGGGAGGGCGATAAAGTGGGTACGAAGCTAATGCTACTCTCGATAAGTCGATATAAAAGTTCATAAACACAATGGTAATAATCAACAGAATTGATTGTTCGCTTGGGAGGCTCTAGCTCGGGCGTTTCAGGCGAGCGGTTTTGCACCGCAGTGGGTATTTTCCACCCACTTGCGCCTCGCAAAAGTGCGGGGCCGGTAACGCCGACTCGACCGATCGGTCAGAATGGCGACCGTTTTTTGGCCCTGATGGGGCTTTCGATTAAACCTGCGGGCTGTTTGTCAGTCGTAGACTTCATGAGGGCCCTATCAGGCCCGTCGTTTCAGCGGTGTCGATCCGCCGTCGTATTCAGGAGCTTTGTGCAATGACGCGCACGCGTAAAATCTTCGCCTGGACCTTCGCCACCCTCGTGTTGTTGCTGGCGGTGCTGGTCCTGATCATCGTGTTCTTCGACTGGAACCGGATCAAACCGCCCCTCAACGCCAAAGTCTCGGAAGAATTGCACCGACCGTTCGCCATCAACGGCAACCTCGCCGTGGTCTGGCAGCGTGAGCCGGACGAGGGCGGCTGGCGCGCCTGGGTGCCGTGGCCGCATGTGGTGGCCGAAGACCTGACCCTGGGCAACCCGGATTGGTCGAAGCAGCCGCAGATGGTCACCCTCAAACGGGTTGAACTGCGCATTTCGCCGCTGGCGCTGCTGGCACAACGGGTGACGATCCCGCGTATCGACCTGACTGAACCCAACGCCCAATTGCAGCGCCTGGCCGATGGCCGCGCCAACTGGACGTTCAAATTCGATCCCAAGGACCCGAATGCCGAGCCCTCGAGCTGGGTGGTGGACATCGGCGCCATCGGTTTCGACAAGGGCCATGTCACTCTGGACGACCAGACCCTCAAGACCAACCTCGACCTGTTGATCGATCCGCTGGGCAAACCGATTCCCTTCAGCGAAATCGTCGGCGACAAAGCGGCGAAAACCGCGCTGGAAAAAGGCGGTGCACCGCAGGATTACGCTTTCGCACTGAAAGTCACCGGCCAGTACCACGGTCAGAAACTCGCCGGCCAGGGCAAGATCGGCGGCCTGCTGGCCTTGCAGGACGCGGCCAAACCGTTCCCGCTGCAGGCCCAGGCGAAGATCGGCGACACCAGCATCGAACTCGCCGGCACGCTGACCGATCCACTGAACCTGGGCGCCCTCGATCTGCGCCTGAAACTGGCGGGCGCCAGCCTGGGCAATCTCTATCCGCTGACCGGCGTCACCCTCCCGGATACACCGCCATACGCCACCGACGGTCATTTGATCGCCAAACTGCATGAGCCGGACGGCGCGCAGTTCCGCTATGAACAGTTCAACGGCAAGATCGGCGGCAGCGACATTCACGGCGATCTCGCCTACGTCGCCAGTCAGCCACGGCCCAAGCTGAGTGGCGCGCTGCTGTCCAATCAACTGCTGTTCGCCGACCTCGCACCGTTGATCGGTGCCGACTCCAATGACAAGCAAAAGGCCCGCGGCGGTGAAAGCAAACAACCGACGGACAAAGTGCTGCCGGTGGAAGAGTTCAAGACCGAGCGCTGGCGCGATATGGATGCCGACGTCGAATTCACCGGCAAACGCATCGTCCACAGCGAGAAGTTGCCGTTCACCGACCTCTATACCCATCTCAAACTCAACGACGGCGAACTGAGCCTGGAGCCGCTGCGCTTCGGCGTGGCCGGCGGCAACCTTGATGCGCAGATCCGCCTCAACGGCCGCACTGAACCATTGGAAGGCCGGGCGAAACTGACCGCGCGCAAGTTCAAGCTCAAGCAACTGTTCCCGACCTTCGAACCGATGAAGACCAGTTTCGGTGAACTCAATGGTGACGCCGACATCAGCGGTCGCGGCAACTCGGTGGCCAAGCTGCTGGGCGGTGCGAACGGCAACCTGAAGATGCTGATCAATGACGGCGCGATCAGTCGTGAGCTGATGGAACTGGCGGGCCTCAACGTCGGCAACTACGTGGTCGGTAAAGTCTTTGGCGACAAGGAAGTGAAGATCAACTGCGCGGCGGCGGACTTCGACATCAAGACCGGGCTGGCGACCACGCGGCTGTTCGTGTTCGATACCGAGAACGCGATCATCTACATCGACGGCACGGCGAACATGGCCACCGAGCAACTGGACCTGACCGTGACCCCGGAATCCAAGGGCTGGCGCCTGATCTCCCTGCGCTCGCCGTTGTACGTGCGCGGCAAGTTCATCAAACCTGATGCCGGGGTGAAAGCGGTGCCGCTGATCCTGCGTGGGGCCGGCATGGTGGCGCTGGGCGTGATCGCCGCACCGGCGGCGGGGCTGCTGGCGCTGGTGGCGCCGAGCGGCGGCGAGCCGAATCAGTGCGCGCCGTTGCTGGAGCAGATGAAGGCAGGCAAGGCGCCGGTGACCGTCAAACCCACCCGATAAACCGCCAATGATCATAGCCTCGGGCCGAGGCTATGATCGCGGCGACAGTCCCGACAGCAGCGCCTCTTCGCGCAGCCAGGCAAAAAACGCTTTCACCGGTGGATGCCGCTCACGCCCCGGAACGCACAGGGCGCTGTAACCGGCGCCATCGACTTGCACCTCGCCCTTGTACGGCACCAGCAGACCGCTGGCGACGCTCTCCGACACCAGAATATTGCTCGCCAGCACCAGCCCTTGCCCGGCAATGGCAGCTTGCAGCGCGTAATGTTCTTCGTCGTATTCGCGGATCGCCGGGTGCTGTTTCAACCAGTTCTCGCCTGACTGCGCGCTCCATGCTTCCCAGCCATGGGCATACAACTTCGAGTTGTGCCAGCGCACGCTGATCAGCGCCGGGGTGCGACGGGCGGCCAGCGCCACCTGTTCCGGCGAGCCATACACGCCGAACGATTCATCGAACAGGCACAACCCGTAGAGGTTCGGGTAATCGTCGAGGCTGTAGCGCAGCACCAGGTCGACGCTGGCGTCCTGATGCAGGTCGATCACTTCGCAGTGCGTGTCCAGCCGCACATTGATGTGCGGGTGTTTTGCGTAAAACCGCCCCAGTCGCGGCACCAGCCACAGCGCGGCGAAGGCGGCGGTGGTCGACAGCGTCAGGCTGCTGCCGCTGCGTTGCGGGCGCAGGGTGTCGACGCTTTGCGCCACCTCCAGAAACGCCCCGTGCAGGCTGCGGAACAGCCGCTCGCCACCCTCGGTCAGTCGCACTTGACGCGGCAGGCGTTCGAACAGTGCCACGCCGAGCCAGTCCTCCAGCGAGCGGATCTGATGGGAAATCGCCGTCGGCGTCACCGCCAGTTCTTCGGCGGCAGCCTTGAAACTCAATAGCCGTGAGGCGGATTCGAACGCGCGCAGGGCGGTCAGCGGCAATGAAGCGAACATGAAAACTCCATGGATGAAATCAATTCAGCCAGACTGATTTTTGCTCATTTGAGGCGATGACTGAATGGCAGCAATCTGGCGCCACGCAGCCACTCAAGTCTAGTCCCAAGGAGATTCAGATGAGCAAGATTCTTGCGATCCATGCCAGCCCACGCGGTGAGCGCTCCCATTCACGGCGCCTGGCGGAAAGTTTTCTCAGCGCTTGGCAAGTCCGTCATCCGCAGGCTCAGGTCACCCGCCGTGAAGTCGGGCGTGCATTGATTCCGGCGGTGAATGAAGCGTTTGTCGCGGCGGCGTTTTACCCGGAGCCTGAAGCACGGCCGCTGTCGATGCAGGCCGATCTGGCCCTCAGCGATCAACTGGTGGGCGAGTTGTTCGAGCACGATCTGCTGCTGATTTCCACGCCGATGTACAACTTCAACGTGCCCAGCGGCCTCAAGGCCTGGGTCGACCAGATCGTACGCCTGGGCCTGACGTTCGATCACACCCTGGACAATGGCATCGCCCAGTACACGCCGCTGTTGCGCGGCAAGAAAGCGCTGATCGTCACCAGTCGCGGCGGTTTCGGTTTCGGCCCGGGTGGCGAGCTGGAGGCGCTGAATCACGCCGATCCATGGTTGCGCACGGCGCTGGGTTTCATCGGCATCAACGACGTCACGGTGGTCGCGGCCGAGGGCGAGGAATCCGCCGAACGCACCTTCGCGGTGTCGGTGGCTGAGGCCGAGCAGCGCTTGCTCGACCTGGCCCGGGCGTTCTAAGTGGCCTGGCTGTTTCTGCTGATTGCCGCCGGGTTCGAAGTCACCTTCGCCATGGGCATGAAGTACGCCGAGGGTTTCACCCGGCTGTGGCCGTCGCTGGTTACCGTGGTCGCGGCGGTAGGCGGGATTTATTTCCTGACCCTGGCAATGCGCGAGCTGCCGGTGAGCATCGCCTACCCGATCTGGACCGCCATCGGCTCGCTCGGCACGGTGTTTCTCGGTTTCGCGCTGCTGGGCGAGAGCCTGACGCTGGTGAAGTTGCTGTCGGTGGGGCTGATTGTGGCGGGGGTGGTGGGGCTGAAGTAGGCTGGTCGTGGAGTTGTCATCATCGAGGAGGATGCTTGGCGGGCGTTTTGCACGTCATGCATCCACCCACCGACCACAGGGATGTCTGCCCATGTCGCAGGATTCGGCCACACGTTATCCACTGGTGCTGGTGCCGGGAATGCTCGGGTTTATCCGGCTGGTGCTGTACCCGTACTGGTACGGGATCATCGCCGCGTTGCGCCGGGGTGGTGCGACGGTGATTGCGGTGCAGGTGTCGCCGCTCAATTCCACCGAAGTGCGTGGCGAGCAGTTGCTGGCGCGCATCGATGAAATCCTGCGCGAGACCGGCGCCGCGAAGGTCAATCTGTTTGGCCATAGCCAGGGCTCGCTGACGGCGCGTTACGCGGCGGCGAAGCGCCCGGATCTGGTGGCGTCGGTGACGTCGGTGGCCGGACCCAATCACGGTTCGGAACTGGCCGACTATCTGGCGAAACACTATCCGGCAGACAGTGCCCGGGGCCGCATTCTTGAGGCACTGCTGCGTTTTGTCGGCTGGTTGATGGCACTCATGGAAACCGGTTACCACGGGCCGAAACTGCCGGTGGATATCCACGCCTCGCACCATTCCCTGACCACCGAAGGTGTGGCGCTGTTCAACCAGCGTTATCCACAGGGCTTGCCGGAAACCTGGGGCGGGCAGGGGCCGGAAGAGGTCAACGGGGTGCGTTATTACTCGTGGTCCGGCACCTTGCAGCCGGGCAAGACCGACCGTGGCGGCAACCTGTTCGACGGTACCAATCGCAGTTGCCGGTTGTTTGCCAAGACCTTCGTGCGCGAGCCGGGACAGTGCGACGGCATGGTCGGACGCTACAGCTCGCACCTGGGCACGGTCATCGGTGATGACTACCCGATGGATCACTTCGACATCGTCAACCAGTCACTGGGACTGGTCGGCAAAGGCGCGGATCCGGTGCGGCTGTTTGTCGAGCACGCGGCGCGGTTGAAAGCCGCCGGGGTCTAGGCGGCGCTCGGGGTGCGGGAGCGGCCGAGGACGGTCGTCCAGCGCTCGGAAAGAATCACCCCGCCCAAGGTCAGCAAACCGCCTACCAGGTGATACATCGCCAGTTGTTCCTTCAACACCACCGCGGCAATCAGCGCGGTGATCAACGGCAACAGGTTGAAGAACAGCGTGGTCCGACTCGGCCCCAGACGCTGTACAGCCTGCATCCACGCCAGCGGCGCGAGCATCGAGGCCAGCAGGCACGCGTACAGCACCAGCGGAATGTTCTGCAGGGTCAGGCCGGTTTTCGGCGACACGGCGTACAGCGGAAACAGCACCACCACCGCCACCAGCACCTGCAAGTACAGCAACACCAGCGGCGGCAGGCGCAGCTGCCATTTTTTCAGCAGGGTGCTGTAGATCGCGTAGGCGAGGGTGGCGATCAGCATCATCGCGTCACCCAGGTTCACCCCGTGTTGCAGCAAAGCGCCGAGGCTGCCGGACGACACCACCACCAGCACACCGGCGAAGGACAGCACCGCACCGACCAGCGCACCAGCGGTCAGGCGCTGGCCAAGGCTGATGATCGCCATGGCCAGCGACATCAACGGCATCAGCGAGAGGATGATGCCCATGTTGGTGGCGGTGGTCATGGTCGCGGCGAAGTAGGCCAGGCTCTGGTAGACCGCCATGCCGAGCACGCCGAGGATAAAAATCTTGCCCAGGTTCGGGCGGATCTGCGGCCAGTGCGCGATTACCTTCCTGAGCATGAACGGGGTAAACAGCAAACCGGCCAGCAGCCAGCGGTAGAAGCCGATTTCGGCGGGGAAGATCGCACCGACGGCAAGCTTGTTGATCACGGTGTTGCCGGCCCAGATGAAAATCGCCAGCAGGGGAAACGCGTATTGCATGGGAAGAGAAACCAGTACGTTGATGAACGGTGATTATCCCCTGTCTGGATGCAGGCCTATACTGCGAACCGGACAACCTGCCTCTGATTCCGGACAGCATGAACAGTAAACACATCGATCTGCTGGATTTCAGCGAACTGCCGTCGGCGGTGTATTTCCGCTATGCCGACTTCAACGCCCACGAATACGCCGCGCCGCACCGCCATCCGTGGGGCACGCTGGAATACGCGGCCCACGGCGTGCTGCACATGGATGTCGACGGCAGCCGCTTCATGTCGCCACCGCAGTACGCGGTGTGGGTGCCACCGCAGGTCGAGCACAGTTTCTACAGTCATCAGCCGGTCAATTATCGGGCGGTGTGCCTGGCGCCCGAGGTGTGCGCGGATTTGCCGGCGCAGGCTTGCACCCTGGCGATCAGCGACATTCTCAAGGCAATCCTCAAGGACTTCGCCGCCCGGGATGTGAAGATCCCCGCGTTCGATGCCGACCAGCGCCTGGCCCAAGTGCTGGTGGATCAGTTGCGGCAGGCGCCGGTTCATCAGTGTTATCTGCCATACGCCAGCAGTCCCGGGTTACTGACCATCCTCGAAACCCTGCAGGCCGAGCCCGGCAACAATGAACCGCTGGCGCACTGGGCGGCGCAGGTGCATGTCAGCGAGCGCACCCTGGCCCGGCAATTCGTGCGGGAGTTGGGGATGAGTTTCGGCGAATGGCGCCAGCGGCTGCGCTATCTTGCGGCCATCGAGGCGCTGGAGAGTTCGCGCAGCGTGCAGGAAATCGCCTTCGATCTCGGCTACAGCAGCGGCTCGGCGTTCATCGCCATGTTTGCGCGGCAGGCCGGATGTACGCCGGAACAATACCGGCGTAGCCATCTGGAGACTAGGAAGGTGTAACAAGCTTTGACTACACTCAGCCGGAGGCCGCCTCCATCGATGCGGCAACAAGGAGAAAACTCCATGAAGATGTTGCGTGTCCCTTTGTTGATGATCGGTCTGCTGCTGTGCTCCCAGGGTTTTGCCGCCACGGCGCAACAGAACAAGATGACCACTTGCAACGCCGACGCCACGGCCAAGAGCCTGAAAGGCGATGAGCGCAAGACCTTCATGAGCACTTGCCTGAAGGCAGCGCCGGCGGCCAACGACGCCAAGACCCTGACCCCGCAGCAGGAAAAGATGAAAACCTGTAATGCCGACGCCAAGACCAAGGCCCTGACCGGCGATGCGCGCAAAACCTTCATGAGTGATTGCCTGAAGAAAAAATAAGATCGACAGATCGCAGCGAGCGGCAGGGCATCCGCTCGCTTCGGCGCTGGATCGCTGGCAGACTGCCAATCCTTTTACGCCGTTCGTTTTGAGGCTGTATGCCAACGTTTTCTGAGCGTCATGTTGTGTTCTGGGTCAGTTGCATCATCATTTTCGGCGGTTTGCTGCTGGTGCTGCCGCTGCGCTTGTTGCCCAGTCTGCTGGCCGGGCTGCTGGTGTTCGAGCTGGTCAACATGCTTACCCCACAACTGCAACGGCTGATCGAAGGCCGCCGCGCGCGCTGGCTGGCGGTGGCGTTGCTGGGCACGCTGGTGGTGAGTGTGCTGGCGCTGATCTTTGCCGGGGCTATCAGTTTCCTGCTGCACGAGGCGGAAAACCCCGGGGCTTCCCTCGACAAATTCATGGGCGTGGTCGATCGTGCACGCGGGCAACTGCCGCCGTTTGTCGATGCTTATCTGCCGGCCAGTGCCGCGGAGTTTCGCGTGGCCATCGGTGAGTGGCTGAGCAAGCACTTGTCCGACCTGCAACTGGTGGGCAAGGACGCGGCGCACATGTTCGTGACCTTGCTGATCGGCATGGTGCTCGGCGCGATCATCGCGCTGCAGCGCGTACCGGACGTCACCAAGCGCAAGCCGCTGGCGGCCGCATTGTTCGATCGTCTGCACCTGCTGGTTCAGGCGTTTCGCAATATCGTTTTTGCGCAGATCAAGATTTCCCTGCTCAACACCTTCTTCACCGGGATCTTCCTGGCGGTGATCCTGCCGCTGTTCGGGATCAAGCTGCCGCTGACCAAGACCCTGATCGTGCTGACGTTCCTGCTCGGTTTGCTGCCGGTGATCGGCAACCTGATGTCGAACACGCTGATCACTATCGTCGGCCTGTCGCTGTCGATCTGGGTGGCGATTGCCGCGCTGGGCTACCTGATCTTTATCCACAAGCTCGAATACTTCCTCAACGCGCGCATCGTCGGCGGGCAGATCAGTGCCAAGTCCTGGGAGTTGCTGTTGGCGATGCTGGTGTTCGAGGCCGCGTTCGGCCTGCCGGGGGTGGTGGCGGGGCCGATTTATTACGCGTATCTGAAGAGTGAGTTGAAGCTGGGCGGGATGGTTTAAGCGATTTGATCGCTCCCACGTCGAACCGTCTGCGTGGGAACGATCATCAGTGCAGTGTCAGTTCATCGAGCCATAGCGTTTCATGGCTTCAATCGCCAGGCCGCTGCCGATGCTGCCAAAGATGTTGCCTTCCACATGCCGCGCGTTTGGCAGCATCGCCGAGACGCTGTTGCGCAGCGCCGGGATACCGCTGGAACCACCGGTGAAGAACACCGTATCGACCTGACCCACCGCCACATTGGCGTCCGCCAGCAATTGCGTGACGCTGCCGCGCACGCGCTCCAGTTGCGAATCGATCGCCGATTCGAACAAGGCCCGGGTCAGCTCGACGCTCAGCCCGGATTCGATCCGGTCCAGCGGCACGTGGCGGCTGTCGTTGTGGGTCAGCTGGATCTTGGTTTCTTCCACTTCCATCGCCAGCCAGTGCCCGGCGCGCTGTTCGATCAGCTTGAACAGACGGTCGATGCCGCCGGTGTCCTCGATGTCGTAACGCATGCTGCCCAGGGCCAGGGTCGATTTCTGCGAGTACACCGAGTTGATGGTGTGCCAGGTCGCCAGGTTCATGTGGTGACTGGTCGGCATGAACGCGCCGCTCTTCATGCGGCTGCCGTAGCCGAACAGCGGCATCAGGCCTTGCAGGCTCAGTTGCTTGTCGAAATCGGTCCCGCCGATGTGCACACCGCCGGTGGCGAGGATGTCGTCGTGACGGTTATCCATGCCCCGACGCTCGGGCGACAGGCGCACCAGCGAGAAGTCCGACGTACCACCGCCGATGTCGACGATCAGTACCAGCTCTTCCTTTTCGATGGTCGACTCGTAGTCGAAGGCCGCAGCGATCGGCTCGTACTGGAACGACACGTCCTTGAAGCCGAGCTTGCGCGCCACTTCCACCAGGGTGTCTTCGGCTTCCTGGTCGGCCAGCGGATCGTCGTCGACAAAGAACACCGGACGGCCCAGCACCACCTGTTCGAACTCACGACCGGCGGCCGCTTCGGCGCGGTTCTTGAGCTGGCCGATAAAAAGACCGAGCAAGTCCTTGAACGGCATCGCGGTGCCGAGGACGCTGGTGTCGTGCTTGATCAGCTTGGAACCGAGCAGGCTCTTGAGCGAGCGCATCAGCCGGCCTTCGTAGCCTTCCAGGTACTCGTGCAGCGCCAGGCGACCGTAGACCGGGCGGCGCTCCTCGATGTTGAAGAAGACCACCGACGGCAGGGTGATCTTGTCGTCTTCCAGCGCGATCATCGTTTCCATGCCGGGGCGCAGCCAGCCGACGGTGGAGTTGGACGTGCCGAAGTCGATGCCGCAGGCACGGGCTGGAGAGGCGTCTTTCATGGTCTTTCAGTTCCGGTCAAAAAAACGGCCGCGCAGTGTATGCCAGTGCGCGACAGATTCGAAGGCCAGTCATCTGCTATTTCACGACTAAGCTTGCTTGAAAGTCGCCGCTTTGCCCCAAACTTGCTGGCATGGGCCGGCAGACATACCGGCGGTCGCAAGAACCGCCGTCCACTGCCGATAAACTTCTGCTGCGCCACCCGGTCACAAGTTTGAGATCGGTCAACCTGGCACGCGCGAATCGGCGCATGCTGACGGCGGCGCGAAATCGATAACGGATGGTGACTCCTTCAATGGACTTCAAAGACTATTACAAGATACTCGGCGTGGAGCCGACGGCTGACGACAAGGCAATCAAGGCGGCCTATCGCAAGCTTGCGCGCAAATACCACCCCGATGTCAGCAAGGAAAAAGACGCCGAGGCCAAGTTCAAGGATGCCTCGGAAGCCTATGAAGCGCTGAAAAGCGCCGACAAGCGCGCCGAATACGATGACCTGCGCCGCTACGGCCAGCACGGTCAGCCGTTCCAGGGCCCACCGGGCTGGCAGAGCCGTGGCGGCTTTGGTGGCGGCGGTGGCGACACCGGTGACTTCTCGGACTTCTTCAGTTCGATCTTCGGCAATCGCGGCCCCGGTTTCGGTGGCGGCGAAGGCCGGCAATCCCGCAGCGCCGGACGGCGAGGGCAAGACGTGGAACTGGAACTGCCGATCTTTCTCGAAGAGACGCTTTCGAACGAATCGAAAAAAATCAGCTTCCAGGTGCCGCAATACAACGGTTCCGGCCAGCACGTCAGCAACACCAGCAAGAGCCTGAACGTGAAGATCCCGGCGGGCGTGACCGACGGCGAGCGCATCCGCCTCAAGGGCCAGGGTGCACCGGGCATCGGTGGCGGCGCCAATGGCGATCTGTACCTGACCATCCGTTTCGCGCCGCACCCGAAATTCGATGTCGAAGGCGAAAACCTGATCATCACCTTGCCGCTGGCACCGTGGGAACTGGCGCTGGGTGCCGAAGTGGCCGTGCCGACCCTGACCGGCAAGATCAACCTCAAGGTGCCGGCCGGCAGCCAGAACGGCCAGCGCATGCGCGCCAAGGGCCATGGCCTGCAGAACAAGGCCGGCGAGCGCGGTTATCTGTTCGTCCAGCTCAAGGCCGTGATGCCGAAGGCTACGGGCGATGACGTCAAGGCACTGTGGCAGGAACTGGCGAAGAAAGCCGCCTTCAACCCGCGAGAGAACTTCTGAACCCGGCGACGGAGTAGCCCATCATGAGCAGCCCCCTGATCGTTCAACTGGACATGGCAGAATTCTGTGAGGCGGCCGACCTGTCGGACGTCTACGTGATCGAAATCGTCGAACACGGCATCCTCGAACCTCAGGGCGCGCAGCCCCGGGAATGGCGCTTCACCGACTACGAACTGGCCCTGGCCAAACGCGCCGTCAAGCTGCGGCGCGACCTGGAGCTGGAATGGGAAGGCGTCGCCCTGGCGCTGGACCTGCTGGAAGAAGTGAAGGAACTGCGCGCCGAGAACCGGATGCTTCGTCAGCGTCTGGCGCGGCTGGTGGTCGAGTAGCGCTTCAAACCTCTCTGGGCAGCGTCACGCTGAACAGCGTTCCGTCGGCTTCGCTTGAACTGACTTCGATCGTCCCGCCGTGGGCGGTCACCACTTCCTTGACGATGAACAGCCCCAGGCCGAGGCTGGTCGACGGTTGCCCGAGTTCTTCGTCGGCGCTGCGTACCAACGGATCGAAAATCGTGCCGATGGCCTCTTCGGGAATCGGCGTGCCGTCGTTATGCACGCTCAGGCACACGTTGTCGGTGTCGCCGCGCAGATCAACGCTCACCTCGCGGGGATCGGAGCCGTGCTGCAAGGCGTTGCCGATCAGGTTCTGCAACAGCTGATCGATCCGTCCGGCATCCCAGGCACCCCGGGTATCGCCGCTGATGGTCAGTGTCGGATCGCATTCCGGATTCCCGGCGCAGGCTTCGGCGATCGCCCGGCGCGCGGCTTCTGCCAGGTCCATGGGGACAGGGTTGATCGGCAGGCTTTTGCCGAGGCGACTGCGCACCAGTTCGAGCAGGTCGCTGACCATGGCCGCCATGTGCCGCGCACCGTGTTTGATGTTCAGCGCGCAGGTCAGCGCATCGCCTTCCAGGGTGGTTTTGCGCATCAGCACTTCGGTCGACATGCTGACCGCTTGCAGCGGCGCGCGCAGGTCGTGACCGAGGATGGCGAGGAAAATGTCGCGCGAGCGGTTGACCTGCTCGGCGTAGGCTGCCGTGGATTCCGCCAGCGCTTCGTCGATGGCTTCGTTGAAGCGGATCATGTCCTGAAAATATGCCATGTCCGGCGACTGCAGCGAATTGACCCACAAGCGAATCACACAGGCGCGCAGGTGACGGAATTCCGAGGTCATCTGCACCAGGTCGAACCCCACCGTATGCCGCAACTCACCGTGGCTGGCGCCGGCCTCGTCCAGGCTCGGGGTTTTCTCGGGGCCTTCGCCCTTGGCCTTGGCGATTTGCTCGCTGGCGGTTTGTGCAGTGTCCATGTCCCGCGCGGCGGCCAGCAGGATGGCCTTGGCATGGTCGCGCAGCGCCGTCTGATCCATATTGTCGGCCGCCGGCGTGATCGTACGGGCGAACTGCTCCCATTCCTCGACGATGTGATCCGCGTGTTGCCTGATGAATTCGGATAAACGCATGTCCGGGTTCCTGGAAATTCAAGGCGGGGCGTTCGAATATTAGTCCCTTTGCGCGGGAAAGATAGCGCCGCTCGAGCCTGACATTTCCGCTGACAAGACGCCGTACTGCGAGACATATGTACCGCAGCCACGGAGGTTCGCCATGGTCTGCTTTCGCTCCATTTCAAGGAGCGAATCATGCCCGAAATCCCTCTCACCCCACCTTCGCCGGATAAGGCTGCACCGCCTCCCGGGCCGGTTGTAACGCAAAGTCTGCACGCCGGTTTCCTCCAGCAGGCCAGCCCCGACTGGTTGATCAATGCACCGGTTCAGCAGCGGGTAGGGCTGAAAAGTGCCGATAACGCCACACCCGACTGGTACAGGCGCGCCTCGCGCGATCAACGCAAGGCGGTGGGCGACGCCGTGACTGCCAGCCTCGCTGCCCAGGCTCGCCTGGACAAAGCCATGTCGGGCTTCCAGGACATCGACAGCTTCGCCGCGCCATTGCTGACCAAGGCCCTCAAGGACCGCTTCAACGTGACGCTGGACCTCAACAAGACCTGGCTGCTGCTGAACAAACCGGTGGAATTGGGGATTTTTGCCATCGACATCGATTTCTTCGAAGTCCTGAAACTGCCATTGCTGCAAGCGGCCCTGCACAACTTCGAAGATCGTGAATGTAAACGTGGCGCCTTTCATGAAACCTCGGGATTTCGCAGGGAAACCTCGACACCCGGCACGCTTGCGCCGTTGAGCACGCCCCTGACGGTCGAGCAATTCACCGGTCTGTGCCGTTCACTGGACATCGGGGCGAAATATCAGGCGTACCTCAGGGATTTCCTGCGCCCCAAGGACGCAGTGACCGAACACGTGCTGCGCGACAAATTCGTCGCCGCGCATAAAACCGCTCTGCGTGCGGCGGCCGAACTGGCACTGGTCAAAGGTGATATCGGACACGAAGACTACGCCTCGATTCGCTCGATCCTCAACGGTGAACTGGTACCGCGTCAGGGCCGTCGGCAGATCTGGTTCCGTGATCTGGGCCTGATGGGCCGGCGCATGACTGGCTGCGTGATGTTCACAATCTGCGAGAAGTATCGCTACAGCGACGACTCGATCCTGTATATCCCGGGTGATCCTTACCACCCGCTCAAACGCTACAAGGGGCTGGAAATCGCAGCGATGTTCAAGCAGCGGTTTACCGCACGCGACGCGACTCAAACTCATCCCGCCGAACCGAATGCCTACCAGCGCTTTTTCAGTCAGTTCGTCGCCTATGCCGACCGGCCGCGCTACTTCGGCCAGTTCACCGACGACACGCCGAACCGCACGTTCACGCAAAGGCTGGCGCCCTACGAGCCGCTGCTCAACGAGTTTTTCAAGGCACTCAACCCGATCAACGCCGCGCTGACAGGGATCCGCGAATTGCCACCTGCGCCGCCGATCGAACAGGTGCCGAATGCTGAGCCGTATCTGAACCCGGTTGACCTGTCTCGCAAGGGGGGCGGGATCTGGTCGGACAATGTCGACCTGTGGAATTACCAGTTCGAGCAGCATCGTGAGCGGTTGATCGCCGATGCCCGCAGCCATGCCGTGCCCACGGCGGATGTCGACGCCAGGGTACGCTCGGAGAAGTTCGCCGCGTTGTTGAACATCGGCATGCTGGTGCTGATGGGTGTCTCGATGTTCGTGCCGGTGCTGGGCGAAGTGATGATGGTAGTGATGGCCGGGCAACTGTTCGAAGAAACTTTTGAAGGCGCCATCGAGTGGAGCGAAGGTGATCGCAAGGCTGCCAAGGCCCATCTGATCGATGTCGCGCAGAATCTCGCGTTGATTGCTTTGATGGCGGGGGTGGGAAAGGGGTTTGCTCGGTTGGCGGCAGCCAGATCGGTGCCGGTCATCGAGAACCTGCATCAGGTGGAATTGCCCGACGGCACGACCCGCTTGTGGAAGCCTGACCTTCGTGGTTACGAGAGTCCGGTTAGGCTGGATCCGTACGCGATGCCGAATGCGCTGGGGCAATACGAGGCCGGAGAAAAAACCTGCATCCGGCTCGACGGCAAGACCTACCAGCAGGCTTATGACGAATCGCTCAAGGCCTGGCGCATCCAGCATCCGAGCGATCCGCAGGCCTATCAGCCGCCCCTGGCGCACAACGGCGCCGGCGCATGGCGGCATACCCTGGAACGCCCACAGGATTGGGATCGATTGACGCTGTTGCGGCGCATCGGCCACAGCACCGAGCCCTTTGCTGACGAACAATTGCTGACGATGGCCGATGTCGCCGGTGTCAGCGACAACGCCTTGCGCAAGATGCACCTGGACAATGCCTTGCCGCCGCCGGAACTGACGGACGCCATGCGCCTGTTCAACGCTGAGCGTGACGCCGGACTGATCGTCGGACAGGCCGCCGGCGCACAGGCGATCGACAATCGTTTTCTGCATCTGTTGGCGCTGCTACCCGACATGCCACGCTGGCCGTTCGGGCGGATGCTGAAAATCTACGACAGCCCTGACCTCTCGGGGAGGGCGCGCAATTACGGGACGAAGCGCGGCGGCAAGGCGCCGATCCGGATCAGCCGGGCCGAGGTGTTGAACGGTCAGCTGCCGACCCGAATACTCACGGCGCTGGATGAAGCGGAGACGATTCGCCTGTTGGGTGGCGAGCCTGCACGCGTTCGGTCGGCACGGGCGCGGGAGTTCTCCAGACAGATTGCCGACTTCGCCAGCACGCATCAGCCCGCGTTGTTCGACAGCCTTCTCAAGGGAACCGAGCCAGTCGATCCCCGGGCGACAAAGCTGCAGCGAGTCGTCCCCGGACTATCCGAACGTGCGGCAACGGCTGCATTGGGACAAGCCGATGCCGAAGAACTGGCACGACTGGACAGCGCCGCGAAGGTCCCGTCGCATTTACAGGAGCTCGGTCGCTGGTATGGCCAGGCAGGCCGCATGACAAGGGCACTGGCCGGGTTGCACAGTGAAACCATGGCCTCGGCCGACAGCCGCCATCTCGCGTTGCAGACGTTGGGACGATTACCGGGGTGGTCCAATGACGTGCGTCTGGAAGTCCGCGAGGGCAGTATCAGCGGCCCGATGCTGGATGCCATCGGCAGCGAAACGGCCTCCGAACACAAGTATCTGGTCAAGTACGGGGACGCCTATCAAGCCGCCAATGAGCGAGGCGAGCCGCTTAACAGTATTCCGGTCAGGGGCGACAACTTTTTCGCCTCGTTGATGCATGCCTTGCCCGATCCGGCACGTCATGCGCTGGGTCTGCCGAATGTCGGGCAGAGTGTCGAGTTGCAAGGCGCGATCATGGATCGGGCGCTTGCCGAGCGCAGTCAGTCGGCACAGATTCTTCGCGCAGGCGCCGCCGAGAAACCCTGGTTCAAGCCGCCGCAACGCATTGCCCCCAAACTGCTCGGTTATCCCGCCAGCGGCGATGGGCCGGGGCCAGACCCTGTGTTGATCGGGCACGTGCAGAATGTCTATCCGGGATTGACCGACGTCCAGGCCCGCGGCTTCATTCTTGAGCAATGGCGGCTGGGCAAGACTGACCAACAGATCCTTCATCTGCTCAACAATCGAATGAGCGAATGGCGAGAGCTGGAAACAACGCTTGATGAATGGCTGATGTCGCAGAACCTGCGCCTGCGTAATGCCCGTGACGAATTCGTCAGCGTGGCGCAAAACATCAAGGACTGTTGGCGCAACGCACCGTTGGCCGAACACAATGCTCAGGCGGCGCGCCTCACGATCATCAGTGATGCTCCGCTGCCGCCATTGACGGCGGATTTCTCTCACGTGCGCGAACTGACACTGCGCGCCCCGGTAGTGGGTGACACGCTTGCAGCGTTCCCCAACGTTGAAAAACTGGTGATGAGCGCCGGCGTCGCGGAATTCGACAAGGTCCTCACAACGTTGAAGACACTGCGGCACATGACCCGGCTGAAACTGGCCACACCCCTCACGGGCGCGGTGGCGTCGAGGATCAGGGAACTGACCCGGCTCGAGGAGCTGGAGCTGCACTGTACCGGCAGCGGCGCCAACCCAGTGGTGCCGGTGCAGCTTGATTTCAGCGGCATGCGCCAGCTGCGCAGGCTCGAAATCGGCAGCCCGCAAATGCATCAATGGCCGCGCGGTGTTCTGGATTTGCCACGACTGGAGCGTCTGAACCTGCGATCAACCTCGATCAATGCGCTGCCGATGGAAATCTATGAAGGTCATCAGCGACTGTTGTCCGGTCTGTCGCTGGACTGGTCGAAGTTCCCGCGCCGGGTGTTCAAACCGATCTACGAATTCGTCCGCAGTCAACCTCGGCATCTGATCGATCTGGACGAAATGGTTGCCGACTACTGTCGCGGTGAGCTCAAGCGTTTTGTCGGCATGGAGTCCAGCCTGTTCGATGTCCTGAGCAATGGTTTCAAGACGCAATGGACAGATGCCGGGAGCCGGCTCGTCGCCATCGAAGCCCTGAGTGAACAGTTCAGCGAACTCAACCGGCTGACAGAGTGGGTCGGTTCCGAACCGACCATCGCCAACGGCGGCGCCGCACGCTCGGCAGTCGCCGAAACCTTGCGGAGCAATTGGCGCAGTGGCTTGTTCCAGCGCTACGGCGCGCGCACCGAAAGCGTGTTTTTCAACCTGTACGTCAGTTTGCCCACCGATCCGTCGGTGCTGGATATTCTGGGTTCTCCCGTGGACAGTCTGCCGGTCTTGTCTGCTGAAGGTTTCAGCCACGTCAGAAGCCTGCATCTGGCCGGGTTGCAGGCCCCGGTCGAACAGTTGCGCGGTTTCATCCGCACCTTCCGCGGGGTCGATACCCTCGACCTGAGCCATTGTGGCTTGACCGAACTGCCGCTGGAACCGAGCGATCTGCCGGCGCTCGAAACCCTGAACCTGCACGATAATCCTCTGGAACGTATCGACGTGCGCGGCATGAATCGCCTGATGGCGCTGGACCTGAGTTCGACGGCCCTGCGCGAATGGCCGGCCGGTGCCGAGGATCTTCCGGAACTGACCTGGCTGGATCTCAGCGACAGCCAATTGACCTCGCTGCCGGATACGCTGCTGGCGCGTGATGCATTGTTGCTGGATACCAGCCTGACCGGCACCGCGTTGAACCCGCAAGCCAAAGCCGCTCTCGCCACTGCGCGGCAGAGGATCGAAGGCGCCCGAGGCCTGGCCCCCGGATCGTTGCAGCGTTTTGCGCTGGAGGAACCGCGTCACCGTACACCGCCCACCGAAAGCGGTTCGGTCATCGCTCGGCGCCTGTTGCCGTTGCCGCCACGGTTGCCTGCTGTTGAAGGGCCGGCCGGATGGGGTGCGCGCTTGCGCCGCCTGTGCCCGCAGTACGACAACACTCGGGCACAACAGGCCATCGAACGGATGCAGAGCGCGGGGCTGACCGAGGTGCAGATCAGTGCGCGAATCGACGCATGGGAACAGACATTCGAGTCGCTGACGCGGCGCCTCAACGATTGGCTGTTCACTCATGAAACCCGTGGTATGGATTGGACCGTGTCGTCGCGCACCCGCCAGATTGCTGCGCAGCGCATCATCGAATGCTGGCGGGACGGTACGGACGACTGGAATGGCGTCACTGATCGCGAGCTGAACCTCGACGGTCTGCAAGTAGGCAATCTGCCCGAGCTGACGGACGTGTTTCCTGCGGTGAGTACCCTGAACCTGGCGGGTGTCAAGCTTTCCACCGATGGTTCCAATGCATTCCTCAGGGCATTCACACAGGTGCGCCGACTCAACCTCAGTGGCAACCACTTGCCGGTTATCCCCGAACCTGTCGGGCAAATGCGTCGGCTGGCGCGACTGGAACTGTCGTTCACCGGCCTTGCGGACTCCGCGGCGCTGTTTCAAACGCTTGAAGGTTTGACCCAGTTGCAATGGCTGGATCTGAGCCATAACAGCCTGCGCGCGTTCAGTGTCGCTCGACTCGGGCGACTGGAGCGGCTGGATCTGCGTGACAACCTGCTCACGGCTTGGCCGGAGGGAGTATTGCAAGCCCCGCACTTGCAGGCGATCGACTTGAGCAACAACGAAATATCGTCAATTCCAACGCAGCTGTATGACGGCAGCCATGCTGCGCTGATTGCCGGCAGCAATCTTTCGGAAAACTACGAAATGTCGCAGCAAAGCCTCATTCGGCTGCGTGAATACGCTGATGCGCAGGGGCGTCGTGACGCGCTGGGCATGACGTATGCCGATATCGACCGAATGATCGACGATCTGGACAGCACCACCGAAAGCGATGACGAAGACCTGAGGATCGACAGTGAACCCGATGAGGTCCTTCCGGCGCTCGCCGAAGCGGTCCTTGAGCAGCAAGTGACACCATGGATTGAAAACATCCCCCAGGAGGACGCCTTGCGTTATCGGGCGATGTGGCAGCGGTTGGCAGTCGAGCCCGACAACGAGGCCTTCTTCCATCTGCTGTCGCGGATGCCGGATACCGAAGAGTTCCGGGTGTTTCGCGCCGACCTGACCCGACGGGTCTGGGAAGTCGTCGAGGCGGCCGATGGCAGCCAGGAGCTGCGCGATACGCTGTTTTCCATGGCAACCACGCACACGACCTGCGTCGACGGGCGCACCCTGGCGCTCAGCGAAATCGAGGTCAAAGTGTATGAGTACAACGCCTTGCGACACCTGCAGCCAGGTCTTGCGGCGAAGGGGCGCGCCTTGCTCGACTTGTCGCGACAACTGTTTCGCCTGGGTGAGGTGGAAAAACTCGCGGCGCGCAGCATGGACCGTCACGCCGATCCTGCGGAAGTGCGCCTGCAGTATCGAATCGGCCTGACCTCCGGCTGGGAGGATGGCCTGCTATTGCCTGGGCAACCCAGCCACATGCGGTTTGCCCGGCCGATCAGGGGCGAGGATCTGGCAGCCGCTCGCGCGGCGGTGGTGAAGGCTGAAAAAGGCGAGGGGTTTTATGAGGAACTGATCAGCCGTGATTACTGGGTGCAATACCTGACCGAGAAGTACCCGGATGAACTCGGCGCGCTCAAGCGCAGTTCGGATGAAAAATTGCAGCGACTTGAGGATGAATACGAAGACGTCACCAGCGCGGCGTACCAGGAGGCGGTGCAGATGCTCGAGGTTGAACGCAGTATTGAGCGCAACCAGCAACTGATTGCCTTGTCACGTCAGGAAACCGGCGAGCCGGTGAGGGTCGGGCTTTAGGGTGAGCGGCCCGGTACTTCGCGGTATCTGATGGACACTTCAGACCGCTGAAGCGCTGGCAGTCTCGGTCGTCGAAAGGCTCGACGACCGAGGCCAGACATCAGAACAGAAAGTAACGCTGCGCCATCGGCAGGGTTTCGGCCGGCTCACACCAGAGCAACACGCCGTCGGCCTTGACCTGATAGGTCTGCGGATCGACGTCGATGTTGGGCAGGTAATCGTTGTGGATCAGGTCGGTTTTCTGCACGTCGCGGCAGCCTTTGACCACGGCGATTTTCTTCTTCAGGCCCAACACTTCGGGCAGCCCGGATTCCTGCGCTGCCTGGCTGATGAACGTCAGACTGGTGGCATGCAACGAGCCACCGTAACTGGCGAACATCGGGCGATAGTGCACCGGTTGCGGGGTCGGGATCGACGCGTTGGCGTCGCCCATCAGGCTCGCGGCGATGGCGCCGCCCTTGAGGATCAGCGTCGGTTTTACACCGAAGAAGGCCGGGCGCCACAGCACCAGATCCGCCCACTTGCCGACTTCCACCGAACCTACCTCGTGGCTGATGCCATGGGTGATCGCCGGGTTGATGGTGTACTTGGCGATGTAGCGTTTGGCGCGGAAGTTGTCGTTGCCTTCGCCGTCCTTAGGCAACGGGCCGCGCTGCTTTTTCATCTTGTCGGCGGTCTGCCAGGTGCGCGTGATGACTTCGCCGACGCGGCCCATGGCCTGGCTGTCGGAACTGATCATCGAGAACGCGCCGAGGTCGTGGAGGATGTCTTCGGCGGCAATGGTTTCGCGGCGGATACGGCTTTCGGCGAACGCCACGTCTTCGGCAATGCTCGGGTCGAGGTGGTGGCAGACCATCAGCATGTCGAGGTGTTCGTCGATAGTGTTGCGGGTGAACGGCCGGGTCGGGTTGGTCGAACTCGGCAGCACGTTGGCGAAACCGCAGGCCTTGATGATGTCCGGCGCATGGCCGCCGCCGGCACCCTCGGTGTGGTAGGTGTGAATGGTGCGGCCCTTGAACGCGCCGAGGGTGGTTTCAACGAAACCCGACTCGTTGAGGGTGTCGGTGTGGATCGCCACCTGCACGTCGTACTGGTCGGCGACGCTCAGGCAATTGTCGATGCTCGCCGGGGTGGTGCCCCAGTCTTCGTGCAGCTTGAGGCCGATGGCGCCGGCCTTGACCTGTTCGATCAGCGGCTCCGGCAGGCTGGCGTTGCCCTTGCCGGTGAGGCCGATGTTCATCGGGAACGCATCGGCCGCCTGGAGCATCCGCGCCAGGTGCCACGGTCCCGAAGTGCAGGTCGTTGCATTGGTGCCGGTGGCCGGCCCCGTGCCGCCGCCGATCATGGTGGTGACGCCGCTCATCAGTGCTTCTTCGATCTGCTGCGGGCAGATGAAGTGGATGTGCGTGTCGATGCCGCCGGCGGTGAGGATCATGCCTTCGCCGGCAATCACTTCGGTGCTGGCGCCGATGGCGATGGTCACGCCGGGCTGCACGTCGGGGTTGCCGGCCTTGCCGATGGCGGCGATGCGCCCGTCCTTGAGGCCGACGTCAGCCTTGACGATGCCCCAGTGGTCGATGATCAGCGCGTTGGTGATGACAGTGTCGACCACTTCGGCCGCCAGCAACTGGCTCTGGCCCTGGCCATCGCGGATCACTTTGCCGCCACCGAATTTCACTTCTTCGCCGTAGGTGGTGAAGTCCTGTTCGACTTCGATCCACAGCTCGGTGTCGGCCAGGCGCACCTTGTCGCCGACGGTAGGGCCGAACATGTCGGCGTAGGCTTGTCTGGAAATCTTCATCTAGCGTCCTTCAGGAAAATAGCGGTGAGCCATCGACCCTCACCCTAACCCTCTCCCAGAGGGAGAGGGGACTGATCGCGGTGAGGCGGCTATCGGTGATCGGCTCCCTCTCCCTCCGGGAGAGGGCTGGGGTGAGGGCTGCGGTACACGCGGACTCAGAGGTCACCCATGACCCGCCCGGCAAACCCGAACACCCGCCGGTGCCCGGCGTAATCCACCAGCTCCACCTCGCGACTCTGGCCCGGCTCGAAACGCACGGCCGTACCCGCCGGGATGTTCAGGCGCATGCCACGGCTGGCGGCGCGGTCGAAGGTCAGGGCGTCGTTGGTCTCGAAAAAGTGGTAGTGCGAACCGACCTGGATCGGCCGGTCGCCACTGTTTGCCACTTTCAGGCTGATCGTGCGACGACCGACGTTGAGTTCGATGTCGCCGGGCTGGATCCGGTATTCGCCGGGAATCATCAGTGGGCTCCTTGCAGGATCTTGTAATAGAGGGCTGTCGGGCGATACGTGCCGCTCGGGTCGCAGGCGTAATCGGGAATTTCCCCGGCGCGGGTGTAACCCAGGGCCTTGTAGAAGTCTTCGGCGGGGGAGCCGGCTTCGGTATCGAGGTAGAGCATGCCGCGCTTGTACTGGCGGGCCGTCAGTTCCAGCGCTTCCATCAACTGCTGGCCGAGGCCGCGCCGCCGGGCGTGTTCGCGCACCAGCAGTTTCTGCACTTCGGCGCGGTTCAGACCGTTGGCCTTCTGGCAAAGACCCAGTTGCACGCTGGCCTGCACCTGTTCGTCCTTGACCACCACCCACAGCAAGACGTTGCCCTTGTTCAGGTTGTCCTGCACTTCATCGAAATAGGCGCGGGCCTGAGTGGCATCCAGATCGGCCATGAAGCCGACGCTGGCGCCATACCCCACGGCGTCGAGCAGCAGGTCGATCAGGCCCTGACGATAGTGCGCAAAACTTTCAGCATTGACGCGTCGCAGTTGGGCGGGGTTCATCGGTGTCACTCCTTGTTGGCGAGCGGCGGCTCCGCGCCAGGGTTGAGGGTCAGTTGCATGAACGTCAGGTCGAGCCAGCGGCCGAACTTGGTGCCGACCTGCGGCATCTGCCCGGTGATGATGAACCCGGCGCGTTCGTGCAGACGGATCGACGCCGCGTTACCGCTTTCGATGGCGGCGACCATGACGTGCTTGCCGCAGGTTTTCGCACGTTCGATCAGCGCGGTCATCAATTGCGGGCCGAGGCCGTTGCCGCGCTGGTCGCTGCGCACGTAGACCGAGTGCTCGACCGTGTGACGGAAACCGTCGAACGGCCGCCAGTCACCGAACGAAGCGTAGCCGAGGGTGGTGTTGTCGGCGTCGACGATCACCAGGATCGGATAGCCTTGGGCCTGGCGCGCGCTGAACCACGCCTGACGGTTGCCGAGGTCGACCGGGGATTCGTTCCAGATTGCCGTGGTGTTGAGCACGGCGTCGTTGTAGATGTCGCGGATCGCCGGCAGGTCGGCATGCAGGGCATCGCGAATGGTGTAAGTCATGGTGCGGCCTCAGACGATCGGTTGGTGAACGGTGACCAGTTTGGTGCCGTCGGGGAACGTCGCTTCGACCTGGATCTCCGGGATCATTTCCGGGATGCCTTCCATCACCTGATCGCGGGTCAGCAGGGTGGTGCCGTAATGCATCAGTTCAGCCACGGTCTGGCCGTCCCGGGCGCCCTCGAGCAGCGCCGCCGAGATGAAAGCCATCGCTTCCGGGTAGTTGAGCTTCACGCCACGGGCCAGTCGCCGCTCGGCAACGAGGCCGGCGGTGAAGATCAGCAGCTTGTCTTTTTCGCGTGGGGTCAGGTCCATCGTTTTAAATCCATTTGGGCAGATTTGTGTGGTTCTTTCGGTTTGAGGGGGGCAGTTGGAACCGCCCCTCACCCTAGCCCTCTCCCGGAGGGAGAGGGGACTGATCTCGGTTGTTTTCAATGGCCAGTTCAGTCAGTTGAATTCTTGTGTCTGAAACATTTCCAGCGGTCACCTCGGTCAGGTTCCCTCACTCTCCCGGAGGGGGGACTGATCTCGGTTGTTTGTTATGGCCGGGTCAGTCAGTAATTTTTTGAGACTGCAAAATTCTTTCCAGACAGCTCGGTCAGGCTCCCTCTCCCCTCCGGGGAGAGGGCGGGGGGTGAGGGGCTGGCCCTCAAGTACTCCAGATTCTCGGCGGCTGAGCTTCACGGCCGAGCAACGCAGGCCTGAGCAATCGCCACAGATCAATCAGCCATCCACGCGCCAGCAACGCTTCACTGGCCAGACAACGGGCGACCAAAAGTCCGGGAAGTTGCGTCAGATCCCCGCGCACGTCGTGGCCCAGCGAGCGGCAGCGCTCCAGCAGTTCGGCATCGATTTCGCCGGTCACCAACAACGTCGCAAACACCGGATTGCCATCCAGCCCGATCGGCGAATCGAGCAAGCCGTCATCACCGACGATGCGCTGACGCTCATGCCACAACAACCGTCCATCACGGCGAATATCCAGATGCGCCTGGAAATGCCCGAGGTCGAAGCGTTCACCACTGGCCGGACGACCCAACGCCACCACGTCCCAGTAGAACAGTCGTGCATCGCCTTCAAGATCGATCGAGGTCGTGAGTTCCGCCTGGGCGGCGCTGTAGACGATGGTTTCCTGTGGCAGCCATTCCAGTGTCGCGCCGGCGGCGACGTGCAGGTCCAGCGACTGATAAGCGGGGCCCGCCGCGCGATACCACTTGGCCGCGCCGGGGCTGGTGATCTGTGCCCAGGCGCCCTGTTCGACGCGGGCGCTGATGTCGAGCCGGTCACCGCCGGCAATCCCGCCCGGCGGGTGGACGATGATGTGCTGGCAGACCTCGGGCCCTTCGGCATACAGATGCTTTTGCACCCGCAACGGGCCGAGGTGTCGGCGTCGGGTCGGCCGCGTGCAATCGCCGAAGCGGGCGTAGGCCAGCTCAAGCTCGGCGTGCCAGCTCGGGGTAAACAGGGCAGTCGCTAAAGGTAAGTTCATGTTTTCTGATTATCGTTAGGACGCTACAGATTAGACCGTAACCTCAAATAGTCACCAGCCCGCGCACACCTTCGGCTTCCATATTTTCGCCACGGCCCTGCTGCACGATCTCGCCCCGGGACATCACCAGGTACTGATCGGCCAGTTCGGCGGCGAAATCGTAGAACTGCTCCACCAACAGGATTGCCATGTCGCCTCGGGCGGCGAGCTTTTTGATCACCGCGCCGATTTCCTTGATCACCGACGGCTGAATGCCTTCGGTGGGTTCGTCGAGAATCAGCAGCCGTGGACGGCTGGCCAGTGCGCGGCCGATGGCGAGTTGTTGTTGCTGACCGCCGGACAGGTCGCCGCCGCGCCGCTGTTTCATTTGCAGCAGCACCGGGAACAGCTCGTAGATAAACGCGGGAACCTCTTTGGCTTCGCTGCCGGGAAAACGCGACAGGCCCATCAGCAGGTTTTCTTCCACGGTCAGTCGGCCGAAAATCTCCCGGCCCTGCGGCACGTAGGCGATCCCGGCGTGTACCCGTTGATGTGGCTTGAACGTGGTGATCGGTTTGCCTTCCCAGTTCACCGCGCCTTCCTTGGCCGGCAACAGGCCCATCAGGCATTTGAGCAACGTGGTCTTGCCCACGCCGTTACGGCCGAGCAGGCAGGTGACTTCGCCGACCTTCACGTCAAAGCTCAGGCCCCGCAGGATGTGGCTACCGCCGTAGTACTGATGCAGTTTGTCGACTTGCAGCATGTTGGAATTCCTCTTCAGCGCCCGAGATAGACTTCGATCACGCGCTCGTTGTCTTGCACCTGTTCCAGCGAACCTTCAGCCAGCACGCTGCCCTGGTGCAACACGGTGACGTGGTCGGCAATCGAGCCGACGAAGCCCATGTCGTGTTCCACCACCATCAGCGAATGCTTGCCCGCGAGCGACTTGAACAGCTCGGCGGTGAATTCGGTTTCGGCGTCGGTCATGCCCGCCACCGGTTCGTCGAGCAGCAGCAGTTGCGGGTCCTGCATCAGCAACATGCCGATTTCCAGAAACTGTTTCTGCCCGTGGGACAGCAGCCCCGCCGGGCGATTGACCGAGGTGGTCAGGCGAATGGTGTCGAGCACTTCGCTGATCCGGTCTTTCTGCTCGCCGCTCAACTTCGCCCGCAGACTGGCCCACACCGACTTGTCGGTTTTCTGCGCCAGCTCAAGGTTCTCGAACACGCTCAGGGCTTCGAACACCGTGGGTTTCTGGAACTTGCGACCGATGCCGGCCTGGGCGATCTGTACTTCGCTCATTTGCGTCAGGTCGAGGGTTTCGCCGAACCACGCCTTGCCATGACTCGGGCGGGTCTTGCCGGTGATCACGTCCATCAGCGTGGTCTTGCCCGCGCCGTTGGGGCCGATGATGCAGCGCAGTTCGCCGACGCCGATGTACAGGTTCAGAGCGTTCAGCGCCCGGAAACCGTCGAAGCTGACGCTGATGTCTTCCAGGGTCAGGATCGTGCCGTGACGGGTGTCGAGGCCCGGACCGACGCGTTGTCCGAGGCCGATCGAGTCGCGGCTGGTGCCTTCGTCCTTGTTGGGCTCCACCGGGAAAAAGGCCGGTTCCAGCATGAATTCAGCGCTCGCCGTGACTCTCATGATTCACCTCGTTTCTTCAGCAGACCGATCACGCCTTTGGGCAGGTACAACGTCACGACGATGAACAGCGCGCCGAGGAAGAACAGCCAGTATTCGGGGAACGCCACGGTGAACCAGCTCTTCATGCCGTTGACCACGCCGGCGCCGAGCAGCGGGCCGATCAGGGTGCCGCGCCCGCCAAGCGCCACCCACACCGCGGCCTCGATCGAGTTGGTCGGCGACATTTCGCTCGGGTTGATGATCCCCACCTGCGGCACGTACAGCGCGCCGGCCAATCCGCACAACACCGCGCTCAAGACCCAGACGAACAGCTTGAAACCACGCGGGTCGTAGCCGCAGAACATCAGGCGGTTTTCCGCATCGCGAAGCGCTGTCAGCACCCGGCCGAACTTGCTGCGCGCCAGCCGCCAGCCGATGAACAGGCTCGCCACCAGCAGCAACACCGTCGCCAGAAACAGCACCGCGCGGGTGCCGGGTTCGGTGATGCCGAAACCGAGGATCGTGCGGAAATTGGTAAAGCCGTTGTTGCCGCCGAAACCGGTCTCGTTGCGGAAAAACAGCAGCATCCCGGCGAAGGTCAGGGCCTGGGTCATGATCGAGAAATACACGCCCTTGATCCGCGAGCGGAAGGCGAAGAAGCCGAACACCAGCGCCAGCAACCCCGGCGCCAGCACCACCAGGCACATCGCCCAGAGGAAGTTGCCGGTGCCGCTCCAGTACCACGGCAATTCGCTCCACGACAGAAAGGTCATGAACGCCGGCAAGCCATCACCGGCAGCCTGACGCATCAGGTACATGCCCATCGCATAACCGCCGATGGCGAAGAACAGACCGTGGCCCAGCGACAGCAGACCGGCATAACCCCAGACCAGATCCAGCGCCAGGGCGACGATGGCGTAGCAGAGAATCTTGCCGACCAGCGTCAGGGTGTAAGCCGAGACATGCAGCGCACTGTCTGCCGGCAACAACGACAGCAGCGGCAGGGCGATCAGCAACGCGAGAACAACGGCACCGACAGCGATGGAAACTTTGGGGCCGGCCTTTTGCGTGGCCGTTACGAGTAGAGGCTGGTTCATCAGTCGATCACCCGTCCTTTCAGTGCGAAGAGGCCTTGCGGACGTTTCTGGATGAACAGAATGATCAGCGCGAGGATCAGGATCTTGCCGAGCACCGCACCGATCTGCGGTTCGAGAATCTTGTTGGCGATGCCCAGGCCGAACGCGGCGAACACGCTGCCGGCCAATTGGCCGACGCCACCGAGCACCACCACCAGGAATGAATCGATGATGTAGCTCTGGCCGAGGTCCGGGCCGACGTTGCCGATCTGGCTCAGCGCCACGCCGCCGAGCCCGGCGATGCCCGAGCCGAGACCGAAGGCGAGCATGTCGACACGCCCGGTCG
Source organism: Pseudomonas sp. GW821-FHT09E04 (assembly GCF_059416185.1). Classification (NCBI taxonomy): domain Bacteria; kingdom Pseudomonadati; phylum Pseudomonadota; class Gammaproteobacteria; order Pseudomonadales; family Pseudomonadaceae; genus Pseudomonas; species Pseudomonas sp. GW821-FHT09E04. The sequence continues at coordinate 112,705 of NZ_JBWKOR010000005.1, read as the reverse complement.
GCACGCCGCAGCAGGCGGCCATGTTGCGGTTCTGGGTGACCGCTCGCACGTTCAGACCGAGGCGAGTCTTGTTCAGCAGCAGCCAGGTCAGCACCACTACGAACAATGCGAAGGCGATGATCACGATGCGGTTGTACGGCAGCACCAGATTCGGCAACACCTGAATCCCGCCGGACAGCCATGCCGGGTTCGCCACTTCAACGTTCTGCGCACCGAACACCAGGCGCACCAGCTGAATCAGCATCAGGCTGATGCCCCAGGTGGCGAGCAGGGTTTCCAGTGGGCGGCCGTAGAGATGGCGAATCACCGTGCGCTCCAGGGCCATGCCGATGGCGGCGGTAACGAAGAACGCCACCGGCAGCGCGATCAATGGATAGAACTCGATGGCCTGCGGTGCGTAGCGCTGAAACATCAACTGCACGACGTAGGTCGAGTAGGCACCGAGCATCAGCATCTCGCCGTGGGCCATGTTGATCACGCCCAGCAGGCCGAAGGTGATCGCCAGACCCAAGGCCGCGAGCAACAGAATCGAGCCGAGGGACATGCCGCTGAACGCCTGTCCGAGCAGTTCGCCGATCAGCAGTTTGCGCTTGACCTGGGCGAGGCTGGTTTCGGCGGCGGTGCGCACATTGGCGTCAGCCTCGACGCCGGGTTCGAGCAAACCTTCGAGGCGAGTGCGGGCCAACGGGTCACCGGTTTCACCGAGCAGACGCACGGCCGCGAGGCGCACTGCCGGGTCGGTGTCGACCAGTTGCAGGTTGGCCAGCGCCAGGCTCAGGGCGGCGTGGACGCTTTCGTCTTTTTCGCCAGCCAGTTGCTGGTCGAGGAATTTCAGCTGCGCCGGTTTGGCGCTTTTCTGCAATTGCTGCGCGGCAGTCAGACGGGTTTTGGCGTCGACGGCGAGCAATTGGTGGCTGGCCAGTGCGGTGTCGATCAGACCTCGCAGGCGGTTGTTCAGGCGCAGGGTTTTGGGTTGGCCGTCGACGGTCAGTTCGCCTTGTTGCAGGGCGTTGATCAGTTCGACACGGGCCGGATCGGGCTGCGCGGCCCAGGCTTCCAGCAGTTTTGCCTGTTGCGTCGGGTTGGCGGCAACGAAGTCTTCGGCGTCGCTGGCGTGTGCGGCCATTGGCAGTAAAAGTACGAGGGCCAGGACCAAGCGGTAAAGGGCAGTGGACATAACGGGCGTTCCTGTATTGATCGTTCCCATGCTCTGCGTGGGAATGCCTCAACGGACGCTCCGCGTCCGCTTTTGGGACGCAGAGCGTCCCCGGCTGCATTCCCACGCAGAGCGTGGGAACGATCAGGTTGAGCGGGTTAACTCAGTTGCTCTTGACCGCATACTCCGGCTTCTTGTCGTTGCCCGGAATGAACGGACTCCAGGGCTGCGCACGAATCGGCCCCTCGGTCTGCCACACCACGTTGAACTGACCGTCGGCCTGGATCTCGCCGATCATCACCGGTTTGTGCAGGTGGTGGTTGGTCTTGTCCATGGTCAGGGTGTAGCCGGACGGCGCGGCGAAGGTCTGGCCGCCGAGGGCTTCGCGGACCTTGTCGACGTCGGTGGACTTGGCTTTCTCCGCCGCCTGCGCCCACATGTGGATGCCGACGTAAGTGGCTTCCATCGGGTCGTTGGTCACGGCTTTGTCGGCGCCCGGCAGGTTGTGTTTCTTCGCGTAGGCTTTCCAGTCATCGACGAACTTCTTGTTCACCGGGTTCTCCACCGACTCGAAGTAGTTCCACGCTGCGAGGTTGCCTACCAGCGGTTTGGTGTCGATGCCGCGCAGTTCTTCTTCGCCCACCGAGAACGCCACCACCGGTACGTCGGTGGCCTTCAGGCCCTGGTTGGCCAGTTCCTTGTAGAACGGCACGTTGGAGTCGCCATTCACGGTCGAGATCACAGCGGTCTTGCCGCCGGCCGAGAATTTTTTGATGTTGGCGACGATGGTTTGATAGTCGCTATGACCGAACGGGGTGTAGACCTCTTCGATGTCTTTATCCGCTACGCCTTTGGAATGCAGGAACGAACGCAGGATCTTGTTGGTGGTGCGCGGGTAGACGTAATCGGTGCCGAGCAGGAAGTAGCGCTTGGCGCCGCCACCTTCTTCGCTCATCAGGTATTCAACTGCCGGGATCGCTTGCTGGTTCGGCGCGGCGCCGGTGTAGAACACGTTCGGCGACATCTCTTCGCCTTCGTATTGCACCGGGTAGAACAGCAGGCCGTTGAGTTCTTCGAACACCGGCAGCACCGATTTGCGCGACACCGAGGTCCAGCAACCGAACACCACCGCGACCTTGTCCTGCGTCAGCAACTGCCGGCCCTTCTCCGCGAACAGCGGCCAGTTCGACGCCGGGTCGACCACCACCGGTTCCAGCATCTTGCCGTTCACCCCGCCCTTGGCGTTGATCTCGTCGATGGTCATCAACGCCATGTCTTTGAGCGATGTTTCGGAGATCGCCATGGTGCCGGACAACGAATGCAGAATCCCGACCTTGATGGTCTCGGCGGCCTGTACCGTCCAGGTCATGCCCATCGCGGCAATGGATGCCGTGAGTGTGAAAGCCTTGATCAAACTGCGACGCTTCATTGTGCGATCTCCACGAACGTTAAAGTTTTTTATGGTTGGCAGATGCGAACGACTGAAGGGTGTTTTGCAAGGGCTGTGCCCGGTCGGGATCGGGCAGCAAAAGGTCGGTTTAGAGCGGTTGTGCGCAGGGGCGGCGCACCAGGAGGGGACAGGCGGCAGGGTGTGGTGCGGGGACGTGCTTCATTGTGGTGCTGCCGCGAGGCGGCAGCGGGGATGCGTGACAGATCAGTTCACGCCAGGCCAGGAGTCCACGTACTTGATGGTGAAATCAGGGTAAGAGTCGACGATCTGAATCTTGTAATCGGGATACTGATCAACGATCTGCCATTTGCCCACCGAGTCTGGCCACTGAGTGACTTGCTTCACTTTCAGATCTGGCCAGGAGTTATCGATCTTTACTTTGTAATCCGGGTACGAGTTGACGAACTGGATCTTGCCGTAGATCTTCGAGACATCGACGGTCGTATCGGCCAGCACCGCGCTGGATCCCACAAACAGCAACGCGACAACAGCTGCTTTCAACATGACACTCATCCTGAGAAAAAATCGGGGGCGCAGTCTAAAGCAGGCTCAGCGGCGGCGCATCAGGCCGATGAAGAACAATCCGCCGAGGGCAGCGGTGGCAACACCAATGGGCAAGTCTTCGGGGGCGATCAGCGTGCGTGCGGCGACGTCCACCCAAACGAGGAAGACGCTGCCGAGCAACACGCACACCGGCAGCAGACGCCGGTGCTCGGCACCGATCAAGCGCCGCGCAATGTGCGGCACCATCAGCCCGACAAACCCGATTGAGCCGCTGATCGACACCAGTACCCCGGTCATCAGTGAAGCAATCACGAACACCCGCAGACGTACCGCCCGCGCGTTCAGGCCAAGGGTGACAGCCGTCTGTTCGCCAGCCATCAAAGCGTTCAATGGTCGGGCCATGCCCAGCAGCAGAATCAGCCCGAGCAACACGCTGAGCGCCGGCACGGCCAACAACTCCCAGCGCGCCAGACCGAGGCCGCCGAGCATCCAGAACATCACCGCCGAACTGGCGCGATGATCGCCCATGAACAGCAGCAGATTGGCGATCGCCATCATCACGAACGACACCGCTACACCGCACAACAGCAACCGGTCACTGTCCAATCGCCCGTGACGGTTGGCAATGCCCAGCACCAGAAACATGCTCAACAACGCGCCGATAAACGCGGCAATCGGCAAGGTCAGCAGACCGACGATTTCGCCGACGTGCAGCACCACGATCACTGCGCCGAGGGTCGCGCCGGAGGTAACGCCGAGCAGGTGCGGGTCGGCCAGAGGGTTACGCGTCACCGCTTGCAGCACCGCACCGATCAACGCCAGCCCGGCGCCAACCAACGCACCGAGCAACATGCGCGGCACGCGGATCAGCCAGACGATGTGCTCCTGGCCGGCGCTCCAGTCCGGCACGCCGAAACCGAACAACTTGTGCAGCAGAATCCGCCACACCACGTCCACCGGCACCCGCGCCGGGCCGAAGCCCAGCGACACCACGCACGACACCAGCAGCACCGCGCCGAGGGCGATCAGCAGCCAGCCGTAACGACGATTGATCATTCGCCGTGGAACCCTTTGGCCAGAGTTTCAACCGCCAGCACGTTGTCGATCCCCGGCGTGGCCTGCACGTAAGGGATGACGATGAAACGCTGGTTCTTGATCGCGTCCACCGATTGCAGCGCCTTGTTCTTCAGCAGAAATTCAATCTTCTGTTCGGCGGTGATTTCGCTGTAGTCGACGATCACGATCACCTGCGGATTGCGCTCGACCACGGTCTCCCAGTTGACCCGGGTCCAGCTCGCATCGACGTCATCGAGAATGTTGCGCCCACCAGAAGCGTCGATCAGCGCTTGCGGCATGCCGAGGCGGCCGGAGGTCATGGCGCGGTCTTCGCCGCTGTCGTACAGGAACACCCGTGGCTTCTCGGCGGGCAGGTCTTTGCGGATGTCGGCGACCTGACTTTGCATGTCGGCGATCAGTGCGTTGGCGCGATCCTGCACGTCGAAGATTTTGCCGAGGTTGCGCAGGTCGTTGTAGGTGTCTTCCAGCGTGGCGGCCGGGCGCTTCATCACGAAGGCGCAGGACTCGGTCAGCTCATAGACGTTGATGCCCAGCGGTTGCAGCGTCTGCGGGGTGAGATCGCCACCGACGCGCATGCCGTAATCCCAGCCGGCGAAGAAGAAATCGACGTTGGCGTTGAGTAACGTTTCCACCGACGGGTATTTGGCCGCCAGTTCCGGCAGGCCATCGAGCAGCGACTGCATTTCGGGTGTTACCGACTTCCAGCCACTGACGCCGCTGTAGCCGGCCATCTTCGACTTGAGGCCGAGGGCGAGCATCATCTGGGTCATGTTGATGTCGTGGCTGACCGCGTGTTTCGGCGCTCCCTTGAAGGTCACTTCGCGGTTGCAGCTGTGGATCGTCAGCGGGTACTTGGTGGCCTCGGCGAAGGCTTGGGTGGTGCCCAGCAACAGGGCGAGGCAAAGCAGGGAACGCACAGTCATGGTCGGGTTATCCAGGTGATTCGCGGGTAGCCGTGGAGGGGGTGGGCATCGATCAGTGCTTCGACGCCGAACACGTCGCGCAGCAATTCAACCGTGAGGACTTCTTGCGGGGTGCCGCTGGCGACGATGCGACCGTGGTTGATCACATACAAACGGTCGCAGAACGCGGCGGCCAGGTTCAGGTCGTGAATGCTTGCCAGGGTGCCGATCTGCAAGCGCTTGACCAGTTGCAGCAGTTCCAGCTGATAGCGCGGGTCGAGGTGGTTGGTCGGCTCGTCGAGGATCAGCAGTTGCGGTTGCTGGGTCAGGGCGCGGGCGAGGATCACGCGTTGTTTTTCACCGCCGGACAGCGTGGCGAATGCGTGGTCTTCGAAACCATCGAGGCCCACGGATTTGAGGGCCTGGGTGGCGAGGTGGCGGTCTTCCAGCGTGTCGCCATCGAACAGGCCTTTGTGCGGCGTGCGGCCCATGGCGACCACTTCTTCGACGGTCAGGCCGAAGGCGTCGGGGAATTCCTGCAAGACCACGGCGATGCGTTGTGCGCACCAGCGCGAGGATTGCTTCCACACGTTGTGATGATCGAGTCTGACCTCACCGTGTTCCGGCTGACTGAAGCGGTAGGCGCAGCGCAACAGGCTGGTCTTGCCGCTGCCGTTGGGCCCGATCAGCCCGACGAACTCACCGGCGGCCACTTGCAACGAGGCGTCACGCAGCTGGAACTGGTGATGGCAGTGGTCGTGGCCCAAGGGGGACCATCTCAGGTCGGTGAGGGTCAGGGAGGTCATTTCGTTCCTGTTCTAGAAGGTGTAGTCAGCTGTGACAAAGAACGAACGAGGCTCACCCAGAATCCACTGCTGCCCCTCATTGTATTGGCTTTGCGCATAGGTCCGGTCAAACAGATTGTTCACCTGCAACCCCAGCGTGGTGTTGCGCAGGGCTTTCCACGACAGTGTTGCGTCGACCACGGTGTAGCTCGGCAGCTCGTTGCGGTTGGCCATGTCGGCGTAGCGCGCATCGACATAACGCACGCCGGCGCCGGCTTTCAGGTCATCGCTCAGCGCCTTGCTCAGCCACAGGTTCGCCGTGCGACGTGGCACGTCCACCGGGCGATTGCCGTTGCGCGACACCGGCACGCCGCCGACCACCTCTTCGAAATCGTCGTACTTGGCTTTAACGATGGCGGCGTTGGCTTGCAGTTGCCAGGCGTTCGGCAGTTGCAGATCGAGGCTGGCTTCCAGGCCGTTCGACGATTGCTGGCCGACCTGCTGCTTGAGCGTCGGGTTGCCGGGATCGTCGGTCAGCAGCTTCTTCTTCACGATGCGATACGCCGCCAGCGTGAATTCGCCACGCTGATCCCAGAACAGCTGCTTCATGCCGATCTCGGTTTGCCGCGCGGTGGACAAGTCGTATTGCTGCTGGCTCGGGCTCAGAGAAATCAAACCGCCGATGCCATCGGTGCTGGTAGCGACCTGACCGTAGAACGAGGTGTCCTGTGTCAGCGCGAACACCAGCCCGGCCTTCCAGTTGTTGCCGGTCAGGGTCTTGTCGCTCTGGCTGCCGTCGACCAGGTTGTTGCGATCCACGTGCACGTAGTCGCGGCGCACGCCGGTTACCAGCGACCAGCGCTCGCTCAGTTGCGTGCGGTTTTCGGCGAACACCGACATCTGTCTGGTGGTGCTGTCGAATTGATCGCGATACGGGTCGGCGCTCTCGAAGTAACCGGTTTGCGGGTGGTACAGATCCAGCGGTTGGCCGTTCGGCAACACGTCGTTGAACGGCGAGTTGCTGTTGAGCTGGAAGCGGATGCGGTTGTAATCGACGCCGGTCACGGTCTGGCTGTCGAGGCCGAACAGCGAATGCTTGAAGGTGAAAGTCTGGCGGTCGCCGACCTGTTCCTGTTTGTGGCCGATGCCGAAGTAACCGCTGCGGCTGAGTTGTTGGCTGCCAGCGTCGAAGTTGTAGTTCTCGGCGTTCTGCCAGCGGCGCTGAGCCTTGAGGTAATACAGCTCGTTGCTGGCGTTGACCGCGTCGTTGATCTGCCAATCGGTGGTCAGGCGTGTCCATTGATCGTTGTAGTGCTGCTTGTCGTTGCGCACGTTGTAGTTCTTGTTGCGCAGGCTGTCCTTCAACTGGCCGTTGATCAGCGGTGTGCCGAAGTAGTTCTGCGGGCGTTGGTCGCCGTAATCGTGGGCGAGGGTGAAGGTCAGATCATCGGTGGCCTGCCAGCGCAGGGCGGCGCTGATGAAGTCGCTGGACGAGTCGCCGCGATCGATCCAGCCGTTGCTGCGCAGGCGGTTGAGGTTGAGGCGATAGCTCAGGGTGTCGGTCAGCGAACCGCCGCTGTCGAACGCCTGTTGCTGGCTATCGAACGAGCCGTAACCGACGCGCACGTGGTTTTCGATTTCGCCTTCGAACGGTTTCTTCGGGATCACGTTGACCACCGCACCGGTCGCGCCTTCGCCGTACAGCACCGAGGCCGGGCCGCGCAGGACGTCGACGCGCTCCACCGACCAGGTGTCGACCGGGAACGTCACGGTGCCCATGCCGGTGTACATCCGGTTGCCGTCATACAACTGCATCACCGAACTCTGCCCGGTAAAGCCCCGGGCCTGCAACGAAGTGCCGCCATCGCCCGGCGTGCCGGTTCGGCTGATGCCGGTGCTGCGCGACACCGCGTCCTGCACGCTGCGGTCGCCACGAGCGCGGACTTGCTCGCCGCTCAGGCTTTCGACGCTGGCCGGGGTTTCCATCGCGCTGAGGTTCAGGCGCGAGCCGGCGCTGGTCGGCGTGGTCAGGCTGACGGTCTGGTCGTCATTGGCCAGAGCCGTGATGGTGCCGGTGGGCAGCGTCAGCGGCGCGCTGTCGGCGTGGGCGCTGTTGTTCAGGGCGAACAGGCAGAGGCTGGACAAGAGGTACTTGTTCATCGGGGCGGTGAATCACTTCTTCAAAATAAAAGCCCGCAGGCTCATGGCAATGCATGGCTGCGGGCAGAGCAGCAAGTTAGTGTTATACAGTAACACTAAAAATTGCCGGAGTTTAAGCCCCGGCAGTTTAAAGATCTGTCTAGGTCGCGCATCTCGCCTGTTTCATGATGAAGTTGAGGCAGATTCAGCTTGCCGGCCCAGACGCGACAACAGCAGCCGATCCAGCAACCACACCACCACCAGCGAAGCGCCCACCAGTGGAAACACCACCGCCAGAACCAGCATGATCGCCACGCCGGTTTTCCATTTCGGCAGATCGTGGCGCAGCGGTGGTACGCCGAATTTTCCTTGCGGGCGACGCTTCCACCAGATCACCACGCCGCTGACGGCGCTGAGCAGAATCATCAAGCAGATCAGCAGCACGATGATCTGGTTGAAGGTGCCGAACATCTTGCCTTCGTGGAGCATCACGCCGATTTCCGTGGCCCGGGCGACGGCGCCGTATTGCTCGAAACGCACGTCAGCCAGAACCTTGCCGGTGTACTGATCGATGTGCAGGGTCGCATCGTTGCGTGGGTCGTCGGCGAACACCGCAATGGTGAACACGCCGGTGGCGGTGGTCGGCAGGGTGATGCTGTAGCCCGGCTCGACCTTGCGCTCGATGGCGATGTTCTGCACGTCCTGCAGGCTGATGATCGGCGCGGCGGGGCCGTGTTGCATGCCGCCGTGGGCCATGTGTTCGGCGTGGTCGCCGGACATCGGCATCGGGGTGTTTTCCATGGCCCAGGGTACGGTCTGGCGCGCGGCGTTGTTGAGGCTGCCGGCTTCGACGTCGGAGGTCGGCACGTTGTCCCACATCGCCGCCGGGAACACGTTCCACACCTGGGCGTACTGCTTGCCCCAGAACCCGGTCCAGGTCATGCCGCTGAGCAGCATCACCAGCAGCAACGCGGCGCCCCAGAAACCGGTAACGGCGTGCAGATCACGCCACAGAACGCGACCGCGACTGTTCAGGCGTGGCCACAGTATTCCGGCGGCCTGACCTCGCGGCCACCACAGGAAAACCCCGGACACTACCAGCACCACGCCCCAGCCGGCGGCGAGTTCGATCAGCCGGTCACCGACGGTGCCGATCATCAATTCGCCGTGGATCGCCCGGGCGAGCGCTTGCAGGTTCTGCTTGGCGTCCTGCTCGCCGAGGATGTCGCCGTGGTACGGATCGACAAACACGTTCAGCTCATGGCCGGCGTTCTTCACCACGAATTGCGCGCTGCGCTCGGCGTTCGCTGGCGGCAGGTACTGGGTGACCTGGCCTTGTGGATAAGCGCTTTTGACCTTTTGCAGCAAGTCATCGGCCGGCACGGTGTGATGCCCGGCCGGGACGTTCAGCAGGCTGCTGTACATCAGCGAATCGAGTTGCGGCTTGAACAGGTAAATGATGCCGGTCAGGGCCAGCATCACCATGAATGGCGCGACGAACAATCCGGCATAGAAATGCCAACGCCAGGCCAGGTTGTAGAAATTCGGTTTGGGCTGTTTCATCACGAGTGCTCCGCTTGGCTTGGATCTTCTAGTTGTCTGTTGTCACTCGCTCCCTCAAGGAGAGCGAGTGCCCTTGAGGGTTAGAAACTCATGTCCACCTTGGTCCAGAGCGTGCGCCCCGGTTCATTGATGGCTTGCGGGTCGTTGGCCGGGTAGCCGAATCCGGCGTTGCCCGCCAGGTTGAGGTGTTCGGCGTAAGCCTTGCCGAACAGGTTGTCGACGCCGGTACTGACCTTCCAGTTTTTGTTGATCCGATAGGCACCGTTGAGCGAGAACACGCCGAAGCCCGAACTCTTGTCGTAATCCTTGCCGACCACGTTGCCCTTGTTCTGGTCGATACGGTTTTGCGCGGCAACCACCCTCCACAGTGCGCCGGCGCTCCAGTTGTCTTCGCTGTAGGTCAGGCCGAAACGTGCATCCAGCGGTGGCATTTGCGGCAGTGCCTTGCCGTCGCTGCTGTTCTTGCCCCAGGCGTAGGCCAGGGTCGCATCGGCTTTCCAGTGGTCGGTGAGTTTGTAAGCGGCACCGAGTTCACCGCCCATGATCCGCGCGTCGATGTTCTCGGCGCGGGAGGTGCTCATGCCCATCATCGTCGGGGTGTAGTCGAACAGGATGTAGTCGCGTACCACGCCGATGTAGCCCGAGGCCCAGGCTTCGAGGTCAGCGTCCTTGTAGTTCACGCCGAAGTCGAGCTGAGTGGTTTTTTCCGGTTTGATCGAATCGAACGCATTGACCGAGCCGGCCGGGCCGGACTTGGGCGAAAACAGCTCCCAGTAATCCGGGAACCGCTGGGCGTGGCCGAGACCGGCGTAGAGCGTGGTCGGGCTGTCGGCCAGGTCATGCTCGTAACGGATGAAACCGCTCGGCAGGGTGTCGGCGCGGGTATCGCCTGCGGTCGGGTTCGGGCGGGACATCATTCCCGATCCGGTGGTCTGCCGATAATCCTTGGCCGAGGCGCGGTCGACCCGGGCGCCGGTGATCAGGCGGTCACGGTCGGCGGCGTACCAGGTCATTTCGCTGAATACCCCGTAGTTATGGAAGTCAGCGTCCTTGTTGCGCGGCAGATCCTTGTAGGCGTCGATGCCCATGGCCGCGCGCTGACGGTGTTCGTTGGTCTGCGCATCGAGGCCGGTGATCAGCTGGATATCGGCCCAGCGCCAGGTCGACTTGATCCGCGCGCCGAGGGTGCGGCGGTCGACGTTGGACGCCATGGGACCTGCCATCATCCCGGTGCCGGATGGCGTGCGCAGGGTGTAGTTGTCCATCACGTGGTCGGCGTAGTTGTAGTAGACCTGCGCTTCGAGCTTCTCCAGCACGTCGGTGATGTTGGATTTCTCGAAGCGCAGGCCGAGGCTTTCACGCAGGAACTGTGAGCCGTCCATGCCGCGCCCGGCGTAGCGCGCTTCGCCGTCGCCCTTGCCGGCGGTCAGCTCCAGCAAGGTGTCGGCATCCGGGGTCCAGCCCACTGCCACGTCGCCGTTCCACTTGTCATAGCGCGAGGCGACGGTGTCGTTGTTGCCATCGCGGTAGTCATCGGAATGCGCGGTGTTGCCGATCACGCGCACATAACCCAGCGAGCCGCCGGCCGCCGCGTCGACGACTTTGTCGAAGCGTCCGTTGGAGCCGGCCAGCACGCTGGCATTCACGCGGGTGCCGAGTTCGCCGAAGCTCTCTGGCTCGCGGTCGAACAGGACTGTGCCGGCCGATGCGCCCGGTCCGTAGAGCACGGTTTGCGGGCCTTTGATCACGGTGAGTTTGTCGTAGGTCTCGGGCGAGATGTACGAGGTCGGCGCGTCCATCCGGCCGGGGCAGGCGCCGAGCATCATGCTGCCGTTGGTGAGGATGTTCAGACGTGAACCGAACATGCCACGCAGCACCGGATCACCGTTGGTGCCGCCGTTGCGCACCAGCGCGAAGCCGGGAATGGTCTTCAGATAGTCGCCGCCATCGCTGGCCGGCACCGGTTGGCGCGGGTCTTTCGGGTTGGTGACGATGGTCAGCGGCGAACTCGGGGCGATGGCTGTGATCACCGTCGGGCTCAGTTCTTCTGTGTGGCCGGCGTGTTCATCGGCGTGGACCAGCGGGGACAGCAGAACGCCGCAAAGGACGGCGGTAGCGTGCCTGAAACGGATACGCGATTCGTTCAGGGCGAAGGACGCCGGGGCAGAACCCGAGCGTGGGACAGCAGAAAACCTGGACATGACAATTTCCATCAAACAGTCGTAAACGACACGGCCGGCAGCCTGAAGCTGTCTTCTCAACCGTGTGCAATCAGAGGTGGGTGTTTACGCTGCGACGGGCGGGGCGCGGGTGCGGGCGCCAGGGAAGAAAGTCTGCCGGGCATGGCCCAGACGTGGGGAGGGCGTGGTGAAGGTGTTGACGTGGGCGATGCTGAACGTGGCAAAACTGCCGCCACCGGTCAGTGCCGGGCAGTTGAACAGCAGGCTGCAATAGCCGCATTTCTCCCACAACACATGGTGCGACGATTGCGGCGGGCAGTGTTCGGCCGAGGGTTTCGCTTCATGCGCGGAATGATCCATGCCCGCCATGTCCATCGACATGTCCATGCTCATCGGCATCGAAGTCGAGGCGTGCTGATCCATCGGCATCGACTGAGAAATCAGCGGGCCGATGAAGATCATCAACATGGCGAACAGGGCAATCCAGCTGCCGCGTGTCAGGTGTTCAGTCTGACGGCGTTGCACGGACGACCTGGCGCTGCGCGGGCGCATGGGCGGAGTCTGCCGAAGGGGTTACTGGGCGTGCGCGTGTTCCGGCATGTCTTGCGGTGGCTTCTTCTGCACGGCCACTTCGACGGTCACGTTACCGGCCTTTTCAAAGTGCAGGGTCAGCGGGAAGCGCTTGCCATCGGTCAACAGACTGCGGTCGGTCGGATTCATCAGCATCACGTGATAGGCCATCGGCGCGAAGGTCACGTTTTCGCCGGCCGGGATCGACACGTTCGGCACCTGTTGCATCTTCATCAGATCGCCCTGCATCACGTGTTCGTGCAGTTCGGCAGTCGGGGCGATGGGCGAATCCACGCTGAGCAGGCGGTCAGCGGTCTTGCCGCCATTGTGAATGATGAAATACGCGGCAACCGTCGGCGCATTCGGTGGCAGTTCCTGTGACCACGGGTGGGCGATTTCCAGCTCGCCGGCCTTGTATTCGTGGGCATGGGCGAAGCACGCAGGCAGCAACAGCGCAGCGATGACGATGAATTTGTTCAACATGGCAGTTCTCCAGAACGATTTGAAACGCAGGTCAAATGCGGGAACAAATCAAACCAGAGGAGAGGCGCGGGGATTGAGGCTCGGCCATTGCTGGCGCGGTGTCGGGGATTGCAGCAAGGCGAGCGCCACACTGCGATTGCTTTCGTATCGGGCGAAGTACAGCTGCGGCGAATGCCCCGGCAACGCCACCACCGGCGCCGATCCGGAACAGCACCAGCAATGCTGCATGGTCGAATGATTGTCACCGCTTTGCGGTGCTTTCTGATCGAGGCTGCCGATGTCGATCGCCACCATCTTCGTCCCGCTGCCGGTGCAGAAACTGCTCCACAGCAACTGTTCGGCCGGCGTTTGCGCCGCCTGCGCCATGGCACCCGTCAACGGCATGGCGAGCATGTTGAACAGCACTGCGAAGCAGGCGATCCAGGCAAATGCGAGCCGGTGTCGGTTCATGGGACAGGTCCGTAGGGTGGGCGATCAGGCGCGGCTATTTAGCCTGATCAGGGCCGATAAGTAAAAAAGCGTCGTGCGGTTTGGTGTCGCAGAGGATTCAGCCTGCTACGGCATGCAGCCGCAAACCCAGCGCCTTCATGACTTTCATGATAGTCGCGAATTCCGGATTTCCAGTGCTGCTCAGCGCTTTATAAAGGCTTTCACGACCCAGACCTGCATCTCGCGCAACCTGAGTCATGCCTTGGGCGCGGGCAATGTCATTAAGCGCTGCACGGATGAGAACGCCATCGCCAGCATCTTCGTCAAAACAAGCGTCCAGGTAAGCCGCCATTTCCTCGGGCGTTTTCAGAAATTCTGCAGCGTCGAAGCGGGTGAATTTTTCGGTCATGACTTACTCCTCATTACCGATGCTTTGCGCCATCCGGATGGCGCGTTTGATATCTCGTTTTTGTGTCGACTTGTCGCCCCCCAGCAGTAGCAGATAAATCACGTCACCTTTACGTGTGAAGTACATCCTGTAGCCGGGACCGTAATGAACACGCATTTCATAAACGGCACTGCCAACGAACTCGCAATCACCCATGTTTCCATGCTCTGCACCTCGAATTCTGGCGATGATTCGAGCTTTGCCATTGGTGTCTTTCATCGAGTCGAGCCAATCGGCAAATGCAGGGGATCGTTCAAATTCGATCATGTCGAAATCGTATTCCTTGGGATACAGACTGACAAGCCGCATTTTTCTTGAGCGCTGCAGTGCGCTTCAAGAATTTGCTCGCTGCAAATCTGTGGGGATTAAAGGAATCGAAATCTTGGGGTGAGGTGGCAAGAACGAACAGTCAGATGCTTCCTGAAAATTTGCCGGTCAAATCAAGGATTAGCTCGAAATCAGGAATTATCTGACGTAGAGAGGGCTTCCAGGACTTCAGACGTGCTCATGAACTCCCGATCAACCCCCGCCAACTCCGGCCGCTTCAACACCATCACCGGCACCCCAAGCTCCCGCGCCACTTCCAGTTTCGGCTCGGTTGCGGTGCTGCCGCTGTTCTTGCTGATCAGCACGTCGATCTGCCGGCGTTCGAACAACGCCCGCTCATCCTCCAGCAGAAACGGTCCACGGGCGCCGATGACTTCGCAGCGTTCGTTGCCGGGGTAGACGTCGAGGGCGCGCAGGGTCCAGAACTGGTGCGCAGGGATTTCATCGAGGTGCTGAAGCGGTTCGCGGCCAAGGGTGAACAGGGGGCGGCGGAAGGGTTCGAGGGCGGTGATCAGTTCGGCCCAGTCGGCGACTTCGCGCCAGTCATCGCCCGGCTGTGGTTGCCACGCCGGGCGGCGCAGGGCCCAGCAGGGAATGCCGGTGAGTTGCGCGGCGGTGGCGGCGTTCTGGCTGATTTGTGCGGCGTACGGATGGGTCGCGTCGAGCAGCAGATCGATGCCTTCATCGCGAATGAACTGCGCCAGACCCTCGGCACCACCATAGCCGCCGACGCGCACCTGACACGTCAGATCGGTCGGCACACGGCCCACTCCAGCCAGGCTGTAAATGTGTTCCGGCCCCAAAGTGCGCGCGATGGCCAGCGCTTCAGTCACGCCGCCCAGCAACAGAATCCGTTTCATACAAAAGCCCCCGCATGGCCAACGATGCCGCCCTGACGATCAATCGCAAACACCTCGACCTGCACCTGCGCCGGCACCACGCTGCGTGCGAATTCCAGAGCATGACGGCAGACCTCGTCGCCCAGCGCAACGCCCGCCGCACTGGCCATCGCCAACGCCTGCTGACTGGTGTTCGCCCCGCGAATAGCTTGCTGCAAGGCGTCATCGGCGCCAATCGCCGCCGCCCATTCGGCCAGTTGCGGCAGGTCGATGCTCGAATGGCGCGAGTGCAGATCCATGTGCCCGGCCGCCAGTTTGCTGATCTTGCCGAAGCCGCCGCACAGGCTGAGTTTATCCACAGGCACTTTGCGCAGGTGCTTGAGTACGGCGCCGACGAAGTCGCCCATTTCGATCAGGGCGATTTCCGGCAGGTCGTAGACCCGGCGCATGGTGTCTTCGCTGGCGTTGCCGGTGCAGGCGGCGATGTGCAGGTAGCCGTTGGTTTTTGCCACGTCGATGCCTTGATGGATCGAGGCAATGTACGCCGCACAGGAAAACGGCCGGACGATGCCGCTGGTGCCGAGGATCGACAGGCCGCCGAGAATCCCCAGGCGCGGGTTCATGGTTTTCAGCGCCAGGGCTTCGCCGCCCTCGACATTCACCGTCACCTCGAAGCCGCCGCGATAGCCGGTTTCTTCGGCGAGCAATGTCAGGTGATCGCTGATCATTTTTCGCGGCACCGGGTTGATCGCCGGTTCGCCGACGGCCAGCACCAGCCCCGGCCGAGTGACGGTGCCGACGCCTTTGCCGGCGATGAAGCGGATACCCGGCTCGGCCATCAGTTGCACGCGGGAGTAGAGCAGGGCGCCATGCGTCACGTCCGGGTCGTCGCCGGCGTCCTTGAGGGTTCCGGCTTCGGCGCCGTTCTCGGTCAGCCGACAGAACTCCAGGCGCATCTGCACCTGCTTGCCCTTGGGCAATACGATTTGCACGGCGTCCGCCACCACTCCACCGAGCAACAGGCGCGCGGCGGCGAGGCTGGTGGCGGTGGCGCAGCTGCCGGTGGTCAGGCCGCTGCGCAGGGGCGCAGGTTGTTCGGCGGTTTCGTCACGCATCGAGGGGTTTGACCAGATCGAGCAGGGTGATCGGCAAGGCCTGACGCCAGGTGTCGAACTCGCCCAGCGGCTGCGCCTGGGCGATGTGGATGCGGGTCAACTCGCCGCCGTGGCGTTCGCGCCAGCTCATCAAGGTCATTTCGCTTTGCAGGGTCACGGCGTTGGCGACCAGTCGGCCACCGGGTTTCAGTTGCTCCCAGCAGGTTTCCAGCACGCCTTCGCGGGTAACGCCCCCACCGATGAAAATCGCGTCCGGGCGTTCCAGCCCGACGAGGGCATGTGGTGCGCTGCCGCGAATCAGTTGCAGGCCGGGAACTCCCAGCGCATCGCGGTTGTGTTCGATCAGTTGCTGGCGACCGTCATCGGCCTCAATGGCGAGGGCGCGGCAACTCGGGTGAGCGCGCATCCATTCGATGCCGATCGAACCGCTGCCAGCGCCGACGTCCCACAGCAGTTCGCCCGGTGTCGGGGCGAGGCGGGCGAGGGTGATGGCACGCACGTCGCGCTTGGTCAATTGTCCGTCATGTTTGAAGGCTGAATCCGGCAGGCCGGCGAGACGCGACAGACGCGGTGTCTGCGGATCGGCGAGGCACTCGATGGCGATCACATTGAGATCGGCAATGTCTGGGTCGTTCCAGTCGTTGGCGGTGCCGTCGATCCGGCGTTCGGCGCTGCCGCCCAGATGTTCCAGAACGCTCAGGCGACTGGGGCCGAATCCGCGCTCGCGCAGCAATGCCGCAACGGCGGCCGGGCTCTGTCCGTCATTGCTCAACAGCAACAGGCGCACGCCGCTGGACAACCGACCATTGAGGGCCACCAGCGGGCGGGCCACCAGCGAAAGGATGCTGACCTCCTGCAATGGCCATCCCAGCCGGGCGGCCGCCAGCGAACACGAGGACGGCGCCGGCAGCACCAGCATTTCGGTGTCCGGAACCTGCCGTGCCAGGCTTGCGCCAACGCCGTAGAACATCGGATCACCGCTGGCCAGCACGCACACCGCTTCGCCACGGCGCTCGAGAACCGGGGCCAGAGAAAACGGGCTCGGCCACAACTGGCGCTCGCCACGGATGCACACCGGTAACAGATCGAGCTGACGCTGACCGCCGATGATCCGCGAAGCGCCCATCAGGGCGCGTCGGGCATTTTTGCCCAGGCCCTTGAAGCCGTCTTCACCGATTCCTACTACTGTCAGCCAGGGTGACATCTGTAGCCCCTCAAAAAAGTGTCCGCAAACGCGCCGTTCCGACGGGCAGACTTTTCATGCCGTCGGACAAAGCAGGCATAATACCGCGCCTTCGCCCGCGAAGCGCCTTTCCCACAGAGCTGCCAGCCCTTGAACGAACGCCCGATGTCCAACGCCATACGCCCCTCGGCCTGTCCGGGGTTGCTGCGTATCGTCCAGGCGCTGGATGGCGGTATCTGCCGGATCAAGCTCGATGGCGGTTCGATCTCGGCCGATCAGGCCGATGCGGTGGCCAATGCCGCCGAGCGGTTTGCCGGCGGGGCGATCGAGGCGACCAACCGGGGCAATCTGCAGATTCGCGGCATCGGCGATCAGTCCGCCGCGTTGATCGACAGCCTGCTGGCCGCCGGGCTCGGGCCGCGAACCGCGGCGGGCGACGATGTGCGCAACCTGATGCTCAGCCCGGCCGCCGGCATCGACCGGCAGATGCGCTTCGATACCCGTCCATTGGCCGGGCAGATCCTCGAGACCCTGCAACGTCATCCGCGTTTCCATGAGTTGAGCGCCAAGTTCGCCGTGCAACTGGATGGCGGTGAAGCGCTGGCGATGCTCGAACATCCCCACGATCTGTGGTTGTCGGCATACGAAGATCGCGGCGATACGCTGTTGGCATTTGGTCTGGCGGGTTGCCCGACGGATCGACCGCTGGCCGCCGTGACGCTTGCGGATGGACATGCGCTGGTGGTCGCGGTGCTGGAGTTGTTCCTCGAACTGGCCCGACCGGAGCAGACACGAATGCGCCATCTGCTGGATGAATGCCCGGCGCCGATGTTCCTCGAAAAACTCGGTCAGCGGATCAGCCTGCTAGCTGTAGGTGATTGGCAACGTGGAGCCGTGCAGGAAGGCTTGCACATCGGCATTCATCCTCAGCAAGTGGCAGGTCAGGTCTATGTCGGTGCTGTACCGGCGCTCGGTCGTCTCGATCCGGACATGCTGCGAGGTGCCGCGCAATTGGCCAGAACCTTTGGCGACGGCAGCCTCCGTTTCACACCCTGGCAAAGTCTGTTGCTGCCCAATGTGCGGGAAGCGGACTCAGTCCAAGTGCTTGATGCTCTGAGCAAGCTGAACCTGCTGACCCAGACCGAAGATCCGCTGTCACACCTGATCGCCTGCACCGGCTCCAACGGTTGCGGCAAAGGCTTGGCCGACACCAAACACGATGCCCGCCTGCTGGCTACGCTGTTGCCACACACCGTGGATGTGCACCTGTCCGGCTGTTCGCGTTCCTGCGCCGCCGCACATCGGGCTGCCGTGACTCTGCTGGCGGTCGGCCCCGGTCACTACGATCTCTATTTCCGCGATGCAGCTCTGCCGGGTTTCGGCGCGCTGCACGCTCACAACCTTACTATCGAAGCGGCCGCGACTCTGCTCGCCGCCCGCTCACGGAGCCCCCTTGATGCTTGATTACATCCGCGACGGTCAGGAGATCTATCGCAACTCCTTCGCGATCATTCGCAGCGAGGCCAACCTCTCGCGCATCCCGGCCGACCTGGAAAAACTCGCGGTGCGGGTGATCCATGCCTGCGGCATGGTCGAGGCCATCGACGGGCTGCAATTCTCCGAAGGCGCGGGCAAGGCCGGGCGCGATGCGCTGGCTGCGGGCGCGCCGATCCTGTGCGATGCGCGGATGGTTTCCGAGGGCGTGACCCGTGCGCGCCTGCCGGCCAACAACGAAGTGATCTGCACCTTGCGCGACGACAGCGTGCCGGAGCTTGCGCGTGAGCTGGGCAACACTCGCTCGGCAGCGGCGCTGGAACTGTGGCGTCCGCATCTGGAAGGCAGCGTGGTGGTGATCGGCAACGCGCCGACCGCGCTGTTCTATCTGCTGGAAATGCTCGACGCCGGCGCTCCGAAACCGGCGCTGATCCTCGGCTTCCCGGTGGGTTTCGTCGGTGCTGCCGAATCCAAGGCCGAGCTGGCGGCCAACAGCCGTGGCGTGCCGTTCGTGATCATGCAGGGCCGCCTCGGCGGCAGTGCCATGGCCGCCGCTGCCGTCAATGCCCTCGCCACGGAGATCGAATGATGCAGGCTAAAGGACGTTTGATTGGCCTGGGCGTCGGACCCGGTGATCCGGAACTGATTACCGTCAAGGCCCTGCGCCTGCTGCGCGAATCGCCGGTGGTGGCGTATTTCGTGGCCAAGGGCAAGAAGGGCAACGCGTTCGGCATCATTGAAGCGCACCTGCAGGATGCGCAGAACCTGCTGCCGCTGGTGTACCCGGTGACCACCGAAGTGTTGCCGGCGCCGCTGTCCTACGAACAGGTGATCAGCGATTTCTACGATGACGCTGCCGAGGAAGTGGCCGCGCATCTGGATGCCGGTCGCGACGTGGCGGTGATCTGCGAAGGCGACCCGTTCTTCTACGGCTCCTACATGTACCTGCACGATCGCCTCGCCAGCCGTTACGAAGCCGAAGTGGTGCCGGGCGTTTGCTCGATGCTTGGCGGTGCTTCCGTGCTGGGCGCGCCGCTGGTGTATCGCAATCAGAGCCTGTCGGTGCTGTCCGGCGTGCTGCCTCATGAAGAGCTCAAGCGTCGTCTGGCCGATGCCGATGCGGCGGTGATCATGAAGCTGGGGCGCAACTTCCCGAAAGTGCGCGACGTGTTGGCAGAGCTGGGCCTGGCCGAGCGTGCGCTGTACGTCGAGCGCGCAACCATGGCCAATCAGAAGATCGTCCCGCTGGATGAGGTCGAGCCGATGTCGTCGCCGTACTTCTCGCTGATCATTGTTCCCGGCGAACGGTGGCAAGGCTGATGACCCATTCCACACCGGCCATCGTCATTCTCGGCCAGGGCGCGCTGGCCACGGCCCGTCGCCTTCAGCAGGTCTATCCGGCTGCGCAGATCCACGGGCTCAAAGGACGTGTCGAAGGGGCTGATCTGACTTACAGCGAGTTCGGCGCAACGCTGCGCGAGCTGTATCAACAGGACACGCCGATCATTGCGCTGTGCGCGGCAGGCATTGTCATTCGCACACTGGCGCCGCTGCTGCTGGAAAAAGGCGTCGAGCCACCGGTGCTCGCCGTGGCTGAAGACGGCAGCGCCGTGGTGCCGCTGCTCGGCGGCCTGGGCGGGGTGAATGTCATGGCCCGTGAGATGGCGACTGCACTTGAAGTGCCGGCGGCGATCACCACCAGCGGCGAATTGCGCTTTGGCACCTGCCTGCTCAACCCGCCCGGCGGTTATGCCCTCGGCGATCTGGAGCAGGGCAAACGCTTTGTCTCCGATCTGCTTGCCGGCCACAGCGTGCGCATCGATGGCGCCGCGCCTTGGCTTGAGCAGGCGCAACTGCCGGAAGATTCACAGGCGCAGCGCTCGATTCACGTCGGCAGCGACGCCCGCGTGGCGAGCGCCAGTGAGTTGCTGATTTATCCGCGCAGCGTGGCGGTGGCGGTCGGTGCCGATGTGGCCGACCTGCCGGATGCGATTCGCAATGCGTTGCTGCAGGCCGGTGTGGCGATTCAATCGCTGGCCTGTCTGGTGGCGGCTGACGTTCAGATGGCCAGCCCGGCATTGCGTGAAGCTGCGCTTGAATTGGCGGTGCCGCTACGCTTTGTTGCGCCAGCGAGTGACATCGCGGAGCTGGCAATCCATGCCGTCCCAGACGCTCGAATCATCACAACATCCCACGATATTGCCATCGCCGTGGCCGAACAGCCGCTGGATGTTTCGCAGGTCGGTCGTCCGCGCGGACGTCTGGCCGTCATCGGTCTCGGGCCGGGTGCCGCCGAGTTGATGGTGCCGGCAGTGAAGGCCGAACTGGCCCGGGCTACCGACGTGCTGGGTTACGAAACTTACGTGCGTATGGCTGGCCCGTTCCGCGACGATCAGGTGCAGCACTGCACCGATAACCGCGAAGAAATGCAGCGCGCTCGCCATGCCTTCAGACTGGCCGCTCAGGGCCGTTCGGTGATTGTGGTTTCGTCCGGCGATCCGGGGGTGTTCGCCATGGCGGCGGCGGTGCTTGAGGCGTTGCACGAGTCGACGGATCCGGCGTGGCACAGCGTCGATCTGGAAATCCTGCCGGGTGTTTCCGCGTCGCTCGCCACCGCCGCTCAGGCCGGTGCGCCGCTGGGTCACGACTTCTGCGTGATGTCGCTGTCGGACAACCTCAAGCCGTGGTCGATCATCGAAAAACGCCTGGACCTGGCCGCCGAGGCGGATCTGGCGTTGGCGTTCTACAACCCGATCTCCCGCGCCCGTCCGTGGCAACTGGGGCGAGCGCTGGAAATCGTTGCGCAACATCGCACACCGCAAACGCCAGTAGTGCTGGGCCGCGATATTGGCCGGCCGGGGCAGACACTGCGAGTGACAACGTTGGGCGCACTGACACCGGATCAGGTCGACATGCGCACGATGGTGCTGATCGGTTCGTCCACCACCTGTACTTTCCCTCGCAGCGAGGGCGGTGAGTGGGTGTATACGCCGCGTTGGTATGGGGAAAAACCGGCCGGATGACAGCGCTTTTGTAATCCGTTTTGTTTCTCTACATGGATGTCAATAACAAGGCCGCGAATGAAAGTTCGCGGCCTTGTCTGTTTTTGCGTGGCCTGTTTTCGGAATCATATTTAATTGTTGTAAAAAATCTTGAGCTGATGTTGTTGGGTGTTTCTTCTGACATTGTTTGAATGGCTTCATGTTTGTCTGTGAAGTTCTTTTGCACTAGTTTTGCGTTCGATGGGTTTTTAAGGTTCCACCGTTTTGGTTTGTCATCAGAGGATTTCTCTCTTGGCTAAGTGTTTGGTGCGCGCTTGTTTTTGGTGCGTATGTCATTGGATGTTTCAAGGAAGTCGGTTCATGCAAGATGCAAAAGTTAAAGTCGTTGATGGTGAATATGTAAAATTCGTCAATTTGTTCAAGTTGGCGGACCTTGAACAGGCACTGTCGCCGTACAAGAACACCCGACAATATGATGCCGTTATCCGTTATTACTTTGCCTGCATCGGCCTGCTTGATTCGCCGCGGCTGCTGCATCCTCTGGCGCTGTTCAAGCAGGCGCTGGGCGAATTTGGCCAGGGCCGTGTACGCCGGGAAGTGGAGCAGGAGCCGGCGCACAGCCCTGATACAGAATCGGCTCCCACCCTTTCACAAATAACTGACCGAGTTGAAAACTTCGAGTCGCGCCTGCTTAACAGCATCGAACAAATTAAATCGCCTGCGACGCAAGTACCGAAAATTTTGCACTTCGTGTGGCTGGGTGGGGGCATTAGCGAGATTCAGCGTGATTACATCAATCTCTGGAAACAAATACTGGCCGGGCAGGGATACAAAATCAATCTCTGGTATGACAGTGATGCAATGCTTGTCCATCAGACGACTCGCCTTATTGTCGAGGCCGCCAAAGCGCACGCGATGCAGCAGGGTGGAGTTGATAGCGCTACGGAATATGAACTCGGAGAGGCCTATGTAAGGCGAGCGATTGTTCTGAAGCAGCAAATGTTTGCTCATATCAATGAGGCTGTAGCAAGCGGTGTATCAGCTGACGATGCCAGAATGCAGTTGTTGGCCAAAGCGTATGGTCAGCAGGACACAGATCTGAAACTGCTTAAAGAGCGCAATTTGCAGAGCCTGCAGGCGGTGGCCGGTGGCGACTTGCAGTTGCGCGATTTGGCCGGCACTTCGCAACCCATGCAGTTACAAGCCATTTACGATCAGGAAATGCGCATGCGCGGCAATCTTGCCGCGGGTTCCGATGTTGTGCGGCTAGAAGTATTAGTGCCAGAAGGCGGAATGTACTCAGATGTCGATAATCTTCCTCCCTTATTGAAGGAGTTGGGCGGTTTGGATATCAGCAAGTTCGGTCCGTATGCCGAGCTTGGCATCACTCAACTGCTGTTGGATCACAATCCACACTGGATGCCCGGACGTCAGGCATTGCGCAGTCGTTACAAGAGTTATGACCACTACATCCCCCAGGAACATCGTGCCGCGCTGGAGTCTTTTGCCAAAAGCGCGCCGGCGTTGAGTCAAGTCTTCCAGGCGCCGAGCGACCTGTTGGCACGCTCTTACATGCTGCGTGCCGTGGCTGAAATGGGTTCAGTGACCAACGCTTATCTGATGGCTCATCCGGGCGCGCCGATGCTGCAGTCGGTGCAGGAGTGTCTGCGTTTCAACTTTGCAGTGATCGACTCAGTCGCCATGGTGGGTAGGGCCAAAGGTGTCGCGCCAGATGACCACGGTGCCATGCAAAAGCTGGCGGTTGTCGAAATCGAGCGTCGACTCGGGCCTTTGAATGCGCTGTCTAATGTTCGGGAAATGGAAATGTATACGCTGGCGGATGCTATCGCCGGTTACCACAGAGACGGTATTCGTCCAGAAAAGGAGGTAACGATTTTTCTGACCGGTCCAGGGGCTATGCGCCGGGGCATGCAGGACTATGAACGGGCTCATTTCACACCTCGGGACGACGGCACCCTGAATCCAGAGCTGAGTATCGCTCCTCTGGGGACAGTTAATCGCTCTAGCGAGGAGGAGCAGGACCACTCATGGAAGGAAAACGCAGAGAATTTAGTTCAATGGGTAAAAGATGAAAAACAACGTTGGCACGACGGCCAATACAAAACCCGCTACGCCGGCAACATCGACGAACTGCTAAAACACTCGGCCGTCGAATTCGAACTCGGCTGGCCGCTCATCGAAGGACGCCATGTCCTGAATACCGAGCTGTTGCAGCGCATGGCCGAGCGCCTCGGTGAACCGTTTACCCAGGCGATGATGAGCGGCCACGATGGCAAGGTTGTGTTCGCTGAAAGGTTGCCGCTGAGCTTCGATGATCGTCAGGCCATCCGCAATCAGGACACTCGCCTGCGGCCACCGGCATTCCCGAAAAGTCCGATCGCCCAGAATCTCGCGCTGGATGAACTGTTGATCGGTCTGGGCGCCGGCTCCTGGCAACTTGCGCAGCTCAACCCGTTGCAGCGTTTGACGCTTGGGGCGTTGGTGGGCATCGAGTCACTGGACAGTCAGAGCTTTTCCGCCCTGAGCGGTGCGCTGGACAATCTGATCAACAGCGTCAGCGAGCGGGGGACGTCCGGGCGTTACGCAGTGATCGAGCAGCATCTCTATCAGCGTCGGGCGCCCGCGTTTCTGGCAGGGATGGCAAGTGTCGAGGATGGCTTGCCGGCGAACTCGGTCAGCGCACTGAGCCTGAAGAAAAACGCGCTGGCCAACGCCGTGACGCTGTTTGACTGGGGGCGTCAGGTGGCGCAGGTCCAGCGACTCGCCACTCAGGAACACCGTGAAAAGGTACAGGAACGGGTGGAGCAAGTGCTGAACCAGTTCGAGGCCGGAACCGCCAAACTGGTGCCTCAAGATCTTTTGATGCATGGACCAGGTGACACGGCTGGCGGCCGTTGCTTTCCGCTGGTGCTGGCGATGAGTGCCGCCCTCACGCAGGGCGAGGTAGCGACCCGACAATTGCGCGAGCGGTTTTTCCTGACGGTACTTGAACCGGGGCAATCGGACTCGACGGCGTTTCTGGGGGCACTGGAGGAAATGCGTGGCATGAACGCCGCAGAGGTCGGCACGGCGCTGGGGCGGGTCGATCTGGACACGGTGGTCTCGACCCTCGAGGAGTCTGTTAGCACCCGAACCCTGATGCTCAACTCGGACAACCACTCGATGCTGGTGGCCCGAACTGTAAACGGGGCGGCAGACGCTTATCACTTCTATGATCCGAACTTCGGCCTGTTCGAATTCGACAGTCCCGCGACCTTCAAAATGGCCCTGAAGCAATTTTTCAAGGACACGGACATGGCTCAACACTACGCCGTGTATGGCAAGGCTGGCAGGCCGCAGTTCGATCTGATCGATGTTCAGGGGGAGCAGGTTGCCGGTCTGGAGCTGTCGAGCGGCTTCAAGGTGGCTCAGTTGCTCAAGGATGAACCACTGCCGGACAAACCGTTCAGGCCCATTCGCCAGAGGGTTAACAGTGCTCACGGCCAGTCGCTGATGGCGAATTCGCGACTGGGCAGTGCGCTGCTGAGTTCAGACAATCACTGGTGGGCGGAGCAGATCGCTGAGGCAACTTCGCGCTTGCAGGAGGGCCATGATTCGGTCACTCCATTGGTGCCGTTGTTCGATTCGCTGGAGGTGATACCCGAGGGCGGCTATCGGGTGAACATGATCGATCCGCAGAGTGGCGAGTCGGTGGCCATGGTCACCAGCCGGGATGATCGCCTGTTGCGAATCAGGAGTTACCTGACTGACCTGTTCTCGACCCTGGGGCGCAAACGTGCGACCGGCGCGGTGGTGGATCCGACCGAGGCGGCAGCGGTGCACACGCTCAATGCCGGGTTTGCGGTGCAGGCACTGATGAATGCGTTGCGCGGGCGTGAAGGCGACGAGCGCACATTGAGCACTGCGGTGCAGTGGCATGCCTACGTCAACTACGCACAACTGGTGCATGGCAATGTGGTCGATGTGGCAGGGCTGATCGGTCTGGTGCAAGCCGCGTTGCGCGATGAAAAACTGATTGCCCGTACCAGTGCGAAGGTGGTCGGCGAAGCACTTGAGCCATTGACCGGCAGAGCCATCGGTGCTGTAGCCGGGCATGTGGCCAACGAGGGCGTCGGTGCCGTGCTGGGGCTGGCCAATGTCGGCTTCGATATCTATCAGTTGGCGAATGCCCGTAACGATGTCGAAATCGCGACCTATGCCACTCAACTGACATTCGACGCCAGCAGTCTGGCCCTGACGGGGGCGGGACTTGGTGCGGCGCTCGCCGGCGCGGGTACGGCGGCTGCAGTGCTGGGTGGCGCCGGGGTGATTCTGGGTGGCCTGGCAGTCGGCGTGGCTGCACTGGCGCAAAACTTCGCAACCATCGCAGAAGAAGCGAAAGCGGTCGGGCTGTTTTTCGCGGAACTGGAGCAGGCGCATCACGGTGCCGGGTATCGCTACAGCGGCGAGCAGGGTGCCTGGTTGCCGCGTCCGTCGCTGATTATCAACGGTCTGGATCTGAGCAGCGGCAAACTGTTGCTCGATAGCACTCGCCTGTACCCGCTGCACGATCATTTCGGCGTACCGGAATTCGAGGTCGACTATTCACGCGCCATCAACCTGAGCAAGGAGCTGGGCTACCCCGCCGAGATGAAGTTCTCGCCACCGGCCGAGCAAGCCATTGTCCTGCCGTGTACGCCGATCACCTGCTACCGCTACGAGTACCAGATCCTGCCGTTTGCATCGCAGCGCCACGACAAGGGCTTCGACATCGCCCGGCGTCTGGAGAAGAAAAAAGCAGACGGTCAGTGGCTGTTCCTGTTTTCGTTCTACTCGTTTCCCAGCCACTACATCCTCTATCGGATGTACCCCGATTATCGGCCGACCGAGATCAACGTCACGCTCGATGCGCAGGCACGCAAACTGGTGGTGCCGGTCATCCCCAAGCCATGGCACGAGCAGATCAGCTATCGGATTCAGGGCGGTGGAGGCACATGCACACTCGTGCTCAACCCCGGCGTCAACGTCGGACTGACGTCAGTAGGCAAACAAAAGGACCGCTGGATCATTGTCGCGCCGTGGGCCGTCGAGACGGACATCGTGTTCGGCAGCAACGGGCAATTCAGTATCAAAGGCTGCGAATTCAAGGTGACGGCTGACATAGCGCCGGAAATTTCCCTGCTGATCGAAAATGGCCGGCTCTTCCGGATTGCCGGCGACAAACGGCTTGAGCTGGATCTTCTGGAAGAACAGGCGCCCAAAGGGCTGGACGGCCAGATCCTGCAGGATCATCTGCAAGACCTGGCGCGAGCCCATCGATTGGCGCTGCGCTACACGCCGATCCACGACTATCTGATTCCGTTCGAAAACATCAAGGTTCCGCGCTACACCAATGGCTGGTACGACGCTGCGGAGGACCGGATCCTCTACATTCGCAACGACGAGGTGTTCGACGATGAGGGGCTGTTGTCGGTGGTGGTCGGCGGCTTGGCGTTTTTCCATGATCCGCTCGGTTACGAGATCTGCCAGGTTGATGCTGGCACGGGACTGCTCAGTCATCGCTATCGTTTGATGTTCCGTCGCACTGGCGTCAGCACGATCCGCAGCGTCGAAGCCGATGGTCAGGGCGTCGTGCATGTGGTGCAGGACTATGCCCATGAAGACGGCACGCTTGAGCGCCTCAATTACCTGATTCACGAAGGCTTGCTGTGGCTGAGTTCGGTTACCCGCGGACTTGAACCGACCTTCGAGTCGCTGCTCGATGACAGCACTCCCTTGGCCGGCTGGGCTCCGATACTGGGCGAGTGGGTGGTGCCCAAACCGGTCTACGATGACAAGGGGTATGCCACGGTCGACTGGCAGTTCGCGCCTTACGTTTCGATCTGCTGGAAGATCGAAGAGAACGCCCGGGACATGGCCTGGATTCGTACCCGTGACAATCTGATCGTGCGGCCGGTACCGCGTCGTCGTCATGCACGCGGCTGGCCCGATTCGGTCCAGAACCTGAACGAGTTGATGCTGCTGACGCTGGCTGATGACGTCGACGTGTTTGTCATCTACGACCGCCAGCTTCAGAACCTGTGCCGGGTGCAGCGCACAGTGGAGGAAGGGCAGGGCCAATGGTCGCACCGCTGGGTGCAACCTGGGGGCCTGAAACAGGTGACTGCTGAGCACAAGGGTTATCAGGCGCGGACCGAGGACGGGTTGTCGTTCGAGATCGGTACCGACGGCGAAGTGCGTTTTGCGGGTCTGGCCGAACCATGGCTCAAGGGACGAGGGCAATGGTGGCTGGCGCTCGAAGCGGTGGCCCGGCAATACACCGTTGAACAGTTCCTGATTGTCGGCATTGCCAATGCCGCTGGCGATGCACGCTTGCACGCCTGGTACGTGGGAGGCCGCCTGCTGCTGTGTGAGGCGCAACAGACGCAGCTCCAACTGCTCGGCATGACGCCGGACAATCAATCGGCATGGCTGTTCGAACCCGAAAGCGGCGAGGTCTGGCGCCAGACCTTTATCGATAAAGAGCAACTCGACCAGGCCTTCGGAAAAGGCACGCAATTGTTACAGGCCGCATTGCTGCCCAAACCCGAACGACAGTGGACTGCCTGGCGTTTTGCCGATGTGCGGATCGACGGTGCTGGTCTTGTGGGCACGACGCGGGAGGGGGTGGTGCTGCAACTGGAACATCAGGCACCCCCGCTGATCACCGGCGTGCAGCATGATTGGCTGGCGGCCCATGGCGACAATCTGATCGGCAACTTGCAGGCCTTGCTGGCGAACGAGGCGCATCGTCCGTTCATTTCGATCGCTGCGCAGGACGCCAGTGTTCAGTGGTACATCGCCGACAGCGCACGGCTGATCCAGATCCCCGCTGCCGATTTGCCAAAGGATTTCGAGCTGCTCGGAACCCGGCGAAATACCGATGTCCTGCTGCATAAGCCGCAGGAACGGGTCGTTCAGGGCTACCCGAGTTTGCGTCAGATCAAACCGCTGGATTATGTCCAGCGCACGGGTGAGGTACTGGTGCTTGAAGGGCGGGTGGATGCCTACGATCTGCTGCCGCTGGTGCCGGACGATGTGCGCACACTGGTTTTGCGGGTGGGGCGCGGTTCGATGAAATGGCACCTGTCCGAGGCGCTCATGCGCAAGCTCGATTCGCTGGTGGTGGATTGCCGTTATCCGCTGGTGGGTTTTCCGCAGTTCATGGGCCGCTTGATCCTGACCATGACCGATCCGCACAAGCTCGAAGTGGGGATGGTCGAGGAGCATCTGGTGGTGATTGATCCTGACAGTGAGCACTGTGTGCTGGTGCGCAATGCGGATGCGCCTGATCCGGCGCTGCGTGGTGATGCCATGCTTGAGGTCAAGGGGCTGCATCCATGTCAGGTGTCGACCCTGGTGCGTTGGCTGAAGGCGCGCAAGGATGAAACCGAAAGCGTGACGTTGAAAGCCTTGATCGATCAGGCAGGCGCGAAGAAAACCGTCGAGTCTGCCGGTTGAGGGCTTACGGGCACTGACGAAAAAAGACCGCCGACGTTACCGTCGGCGGTCTTTTCGTTTCAGGGTTCAAGGCACAAGGTAGCCTTTGACCCCGGTAAAGATGATCTGCGCCGCCAGCGCGCACACGAACAACCCCATCAGGCGGCTGACGATCTGCAGGCCCTGGTCACCGAGAATCCGCTCGATGCGGTTCGACAGGTACAGCACCACGCCAACCGTGAAACTGGCGAGCGCGATGCTCATGATCGCGATCAGCTTGTCATCCCAGTGCGGCTGGCTGACGCCCATCACCAGCAATGCACCGATGGTACCGGGGCCGACGGTCAAAGGAATGGTCAGCGGAACAATCGTCACATCCTGCTGCACGTTGTCGGTCTGTACGGCCGACTTGCCCTGCGCCATGCCCAGCGCCGAGATGAACAGCACGCTGCCGGCACCGATGCGGAAGGCATCCACGGTGATGCCGAACACGTCGAAGATCACCCGCCCGAACAGGTACAGCAACACGCTCGAAACCAGGGTGGCGATCGCAACTTTCCAGGCCAGGCGCCGTTGTTCCTTGCGCGAATAACCCCGGGTCAGGCTGATGAAGCAGGACAACACGAAGAACGGGCTATAGAGCACCAGCATCTTCAGGTAAACGCTGAACAACACATGGAGCATGATTGAAACTCGCGCCGACGAAAGTTGAACGGAGTCTATCAGGCGGATCTGGCGTCATCACGCCATGTTCCGTTCGAGGAGTGAGGACTCGCCGAGATCAGGGCGTACGGGCCGTCGTGCGGTTTTGCTGATCACGCTGGGCCACCCAGTGCTCGATCAGTTCACGCAATTGCGAAAGCTCCACCGGTTTGGCCATGTGCCCGTCCATGCCGGCCTGACGCGCTCGCTCCTTGTGTTCGGCGAGGATGTGCGCGGTCAGTGCGACGATCGGCGTTCGGATGCGCTGATTGCCGACTTCCCAGGCTCGCAGTTGCTGGGTGGCGGAGAAACCATCGAGGATCGGCATTTCGCAGTCCATCAGCACCAGGTCGTAGCGCTGGGCTTTCATGGCCTGCAAGGCTTCTTCGCCATTACTGGCGGTGTCCGGTTGCAGATTGAGTTTGCCGAGCATGCCGCGGATCACTTTGGTGGAAATCGTGTTGTCTTCGGCGACGAGGATGCGGAAATCGCTCGGGACCTTGACGGCCGTGGCCGGGCCAGTCGGTTGTGGCTGGAACACGGCCTGGCCACGATTGCGCTGGTTCAGTTCGTCGGCCAGCGTGGTCTTGAGCGTGTAGCCGGCCACCGGTTTGGCCAGGATGCGCTTGATCCCCGAGTTGCGCGCGATGATCTTGCTCGGCGCATTGCTGATGCCGGTGAGCATGATCAGCAGGATGTCGTGGTTCAGGCTTGGGTCTTCCTTGATCTTGGCCGCCAGTTGCATGCCGGTCATGCCGGGCATGTTCTGGTCCAGCAAGACCACGTCGAAGTAATCACGCAAATGCGCCTTGGTACGCAACAGGGCCAGCGCTTCCTTGCCCGACGGTACCGCGCTGACGTTCAGGCCCCAGGCGCTGCACTGTTGCACCAGCACTTTGCGGCAGGTGTCGTTGTCGTCGACCACCAGTACCCGCGCGCCTTGCAGCGGACTGTCGAGATCGGAGGTCGGATGCTCCAGGCGGTCGGGATCCAGCGGCAGGGTCAGCCACAGCGTGCTGCCCTGGGTGGCGCCGCTCTTGATGCCGAACTCGCCCTGCATCAGGCGAATCAGTTGCCGTGCGATCACCAGCCCGAGATTGCCGCCCAGCCGGTTGGCCGACAGGAAGTGCTTGCTGTGTAGCTCTGCGTGCATCAACGCATCACGCTCTTCCTGATCCATCGGCTGACCGCTGTCCTGCACGGCAATGCGCAGGCGCGGTTTGGTGCTGCGCTCATCGAGGGCAACCACCACCAGCACTTCGCCTTCTTCGGTTTTCTTCAGGGCGTTTTCCAGCAGACTCAGCAGCGTCTGGCGCAGACGCGTCGGGTCGCCGCTGATGACCCGTGGCACCTGCGGCTGGATGAAGCTGATCAGTTCGACGTTCTGCTGTTCGGCCTTGGCGCGGTAGATGCTCAGGCAATCGTCGATCAGGGCGTTGAGGTCGAACTGCACGTCGTCCAGCTCGATCTGCCCGGATTCGAGGCGGGAGATGTCGAGGATCTCGTTGATCAGGGTCAGCAGTTCGTTGCCGGCGCTGTGGATGGTCTGCACGTAGTCGCGTTGCTTGACCGACAGCGGCGTGCCGAGCAGCAGTTCGGTCATGCCCAGTACGCCGTTCATCGGCGTGCGGATCTCGTGGCTGATCTTGGCGAGGAATTCGGCCTTGGCATTGATCTCGGCGTTGCTCGCGGCGAGGTCGCGGCTGATGC
The DNA here is from genome assembly GCF_059416185.1 of Pseudomonas sp. GW821-FHT09E04. Taxonomy (NCBI): domain Bacteria; kingdom Pseudomonadati; phylum Pseudomonadota; class Gammaproteobacteria; order Pseudomonadales; family Pseudomonadaceae; genus Pseudomonas; species Pseudomonas sp. GW821-FHT09E04. The sequence continues at coordinate 81,168 of NZ_JBWKOR010000005.1, read as the reverse complement.
TGAAGCGGCTTTCGGTGATGCTGCGCTGACGCTCGCCGAGGGCAATGCTCATCAGCAGGCCACTGATGCAGATGAAGCCCATCAGGGTCATGATCAGGCCTTGCGGTGCCACCAGGGTCAGCCCCAGCAAGGCCGGAAGGATGATCAGCGTGCCGATGTTGAACACCACCATCGCGGCGACGAACAAGCGGGCAGGGCGGTAGCCTTTCTGCCAGTGATAGAACGCCACCAGCAACATGCTCAGACCGGCCAGGGCCACCAGTGCGTAAGTGATGATGTTCAGCGGCAGGGTGTTGACGAACAACAGCAGCAGGCTGCAGATCACGATGAACAGGATGTCGCCCAGCAGCAGTTTGTTCAGCGGGTGCGGGCCGAGCGGGGCGAAGAAGCGGTAGGCGAACATCAGGCCGGCCGGCGCGGTCAGCAGCAGGGCCAGATAGGCGCCGGGGGTCTGGATCGCATGCCAGTTCGGCAGCCATGGACCGGCGAGGTTGAGCAGCAGCAACAGGCTCAGGCTCAGCAGCGCTTCACAGACTGCCAGCCACAGGCTGCTGCGCGAGCGGGTGTAGGCGTAGCGGATCAGGTTGTGCAGGATCAGCATCGCCAGGCAGCCGAACAGCAAGCCGTAGATCAGCGTCTGATTATGGTTGGCCGCGCCCATCACCGCCGATTGCAGGGTGATGTACGGGCGTAACTGGTGGTCGGAGACCATTCGCAGGTAGATGTCGAGGGACTTGTCGCTTTGCGGCAGCGGCAGCAGAAAGTCGCTACTCGGCAGGGGGCGCTCGGCCTGGGCCTGAACGGTGCCGGTTTCCCGTTGCTCGATCAGTCTGTCGCCATCGAGCACGTACAGATTGAGGTGCGACAGGTCGGGAGCGAAGATGCGCAGCACTTGTTCGTGCTTGCCGGGCGCCAGTCTGAAGCGCAACCATAACGCGCCATCGGGTTCGGCCGCGGTGAGGCGGTCAAGCTCGATAGGGCTGAATTGATTGGTGTAGCGGGCGGAGCGGATGTCGCTCAGCTGGAGGTTGCCCTGATCGTCGAGCAATACCGACCAGCCACTGCCTTGCGCGGCCTGGGCCGGGAGCATGCAGAGCAAGGTCAACAGTGTGACGGTGAAGCCTATGGCAATCCTGAGCCAGCGCACGGCGAAATCCCTTCGTAGGTTGATGCCAGAATATAACGATGCGCAGCGTCGGAACAGTCCGGCAAGGACCAAGGGCCCTTGCCGGAAACACAGCGTAGCTTATTACCGGGTTTCGCCGCGTTCACGGGCAATGGCGCGGTAGCCAATGTCGGTGCGGTAGAAGCAGCCTTCCCAGTCGATGGCCTTGGCCAGTTTGTAGGCCTGCTCCTGGGCAGCACCCACGCTGGCGCCCATGGCAGTGGCGCACAGCACCCGACCACCGGCCGTCACGACGTTACCGTCCTTGAGCACGGTGCCGGCGTGGAAGACCTTGCCTTCCAGGTTCGCTGCTGCGTCCAGACCGTTGATCGTCGCGCCCTTGGCGTAGTCGCCCGGGTAACCGCCAGCGGCCAGCACGATGCCGACGCTCGGACGTGGATCCCACTGCGCTTCGACTTTATCCAGGGCCTGGGCCAGTGCCGCTTCGACCAGTAACACCAGGCTCGACTGCAGACGCAGCATCACCGGTTGGGTTTCCGGATCGCCGAAACGGCAGTTGAACTCGATGACCTTCGGATTGCCGGCCTTGTCGATCATCAGACCGGCGTACAGGAAACCGGTGTAGACGTTGCCTTCTTCGGCCATGCCGCGCACGGTCGGCCAGATCACCAGATCCATCACGCGCTGGTGCACGTCGGCGGTGACCACCGGGGCAGGGGAGTAGGCACCCATGCCGCCGGTGTTCGGGCCGCTGTCGCCGTCGCCGACGCGTTTGTGGTCCTGGCTGGTGGCCATCGGCAGGACGTTCTTGCCGTCGACCATGACGATGAAGCTGGCTTCTTCGCCGTCGAGGAACTCTTCGATCACGACGCGCGAACCGGCGTCGCCGAAGGCGTTGCCGGCGAGCATGTCGCGCACGGCGTCTTCGGCTTCGGCCAGGGTCATGGCGACGATCACGCCTTTACCGGCGGCCAGGCCGTCGGCCTTGATCACGATCGGCGCGCCTTTTTCACGCAGGTAAGCCAGGGCAGGCTCGATCTCGGTGAAGTTCTGGTAGTCGGCGGTCGGGATCTTGTGGCGTGCCAGGAAATCCTTGGTGAAGGCTTTCGAGCCTTCCAGCTGCGCAGCACCGGCGGTCGGACCGAAGCAGTCCAGGCCACGGGAGCGGAACAGATCGACGACGCCGGCAACCAGCGGCACTTCCGGACCGACGATGGTCAGGGAAACGTTCTTCTCTGCGAAGTCGGCCAGTTGCTCGAGGGCCAGTACGTCGATGGCGACGTTTTCGCACTTGGCTTCAATCGCGGTGCCGGCGTTGCCCGGTGCGACGAAAACCTTCTGCACACGCGGATCCTGAGCCACTTTCCAGGCCAGGGCGTGTTCGCGGCCACCGCTGCCAATGATCAAAACATTCATTTCAAAAACCTCGGATGACGCTAATTCTGTAGGGGCTGATCGTTCCCACGCTCCGCGTGGGAATGCCTCAACGGACGCTCTGCGTCCGAGGGACGCGGAGCGTCCCGGGCTGCGTACCCACGCAGAGCGTGGGCACGATCAACAGTGGATCGTGTACTTAGTGGCGGAAGTGGCGCATGCCTGTGAAGACCATCGCGATACCGGCTTCGTCAGCAGCAGCAATCACTTCAGCATCGCGCATCGAACCGCCTGGCTGGATCACTGCAGTGATACCCACCTTGGCCGCATTGTCCAGACCGTCGCGGAACGGGAAGAACGCATCGGATGCCATCACCGAACCGGCGACTTGCAGACCGGCGTGTTCAGCCTTGATCGCGGCAATACGTGCCGAGTTCACGCGGCTCATCTGGCCGGCGCCGACACCGATGGTCTGACGGTTCTTGGCGTAGACGATGGCGTTGGATTTAACGTACTTGGCCACTTTCCAGGCGAAGATCAGGTCGTGGATTTCCTGTTCGGTCGGTGCGCGCTTGGTCACCACTTTCAGGTCGTCGGCGCCGATCATGCCGATGTCGCGGCTCTGAACCAGCAGGCCGCCGTTGACGCGCTTGTAGTCCCAGGCAGCAGCGCGGTCAGCCGACCAGTCGCCGCAGGCCAGCAGGCGCACATTGGCCTTGGCAGCAACGATGGCGCGGGCTTCTTCGCTGACGCTCGGGGCGATGATCACTTCAACGAACTGACGCTCGACGATCGCCTTGGCGGTCTCGGCATCCAGTTCACGGTTGAAGGCGATGATGCCGCCGAACGCCGACTCGGTGTCGGTGGCGTAGGCCAGTTCGTAGGCCTGACGGATGCCGCCTTCGGCGTCCGGGCTCACGGCCACACCGCACGGGTTGGCGTGCTTGACGATCACGCAGGCTGGTTTGACGAAGCTCTTCACGCATTCCAGCGCGGCGTCGGTGTCGGCCACGTTGTTGTACGACAGCTCTTTGCCTTGCAGCTGGGTGGCGGTAGCGATGCCGACTTCGGCCGGTTTGGCTTCCACGTAGAACGCCGCGCTCTGGTGCGGGTTCTCGCCGTAGCGCATTTCCTGGGCCTTGATGAACTGGCTGTTGAAGGTGCGCGGGAATTCGCTGCGACCTTCGGTGCTCAGGGTCTCGGCAGCCTGGTTCACGGTGCCCATGTAGTTGGCGATCATGCCGTCGTAGGCGGCGGTGTGTTCGAACGCCTTGAGCATCAGGTCGAAACGCTGAGCGTAGGTCAGGCCGCCGGCCTTGAGGTTTTCCAGGACGTTGGCGTAATCGCTGGCATTCACCACGATGGCCACGTCTTTGTGGTTTTTCGCGGCCGAACGGACCATGGTCGGGCCGCCGATGTCGATGTTTTCGATGGCGGTCGGCAGGTCGCAGCCTGGTTTGCTGATGGTGGCTTCGAACGGGTACAGGTTGACGGCTACCAGATCGATCGGCTTGATGCCGTGTTCGTTCATGATCGCGTCATCGATACCGCGACGACCGAGGATCCCGCCGTGGATTTTCGGGTGCAGGGTTTTCACCCGCCCGTCCATCATCTCTGCGAAACCGGTGTAATCCGCGACTTCCACTGCGGCCACGCCGTTGTCCTGCAGCAGTTTGAAGGTCCCGCCGGTGGAAAGGATTTCCACGCCCAGGGCTTCCAGCTCCCTGGCGAATTCGAGGATCCCGGTCTTGTCGGAAACACTGATCAAGGCGCGGCGGATCGGCAGGCGGGTAGTCTGGTCGGTCATCTCAATTTCCATCAAAAGCAAGGGAAGTCAGCAAAAAAGGCGACCGGTTTTACGCGGGCGCCTTTCTGGTTTGATTGAATGCTTACAGCAGATCGTACTGCTTGAGTTTCTTGCGCAGCGTGCCGCGGTTGAGTCCGAGCAGCTCGCTGGCTTTGGTCTGGTTGCCCTTGACGTAGTTCATCACGCTTTCGAGCAGGGGAGCCTCGACTTCGGAGAGCACCAGGTTGTACACGTCCGTGACGGCTGCGCCCTCAAGGTGGGCGAAATAATTGTGCAGCGCCTTCTCGACACTCCCGCGAAGGGTCTGGCCTTCTTCGCTCGGTGTATTGAGGTGCTGTTTCAAATTCACGTTGTCGCTCACGGGTGTTGTTCCACTCACTAAAGTCTCGGTCATCATCGTCATGCGGCCACCCCTTCTCCGTCCCCTGTCAGGCTCTTGTAACGTTCGGCGAAGAACTCCCGAACGTTGGCGCATTGTGTTTCCGTACCATCCAAACGATTGAAACGGGCGCGAAACTCCTTGGCGCCCGGCAAGGTTGCGAGATACCAGCCCACATGCTTTCGGGCAATGCGTACACCCATCACGTCCCCATAAAAGGCGTGGAGGGCGGCCAGATGCTCAAGCAGAATGCGTTCCACCTCGATCAGCTCCGGCGCCGGCAGTTTTTCGCCGGTACGCAGGAAGTGGTCGATCTCACGAAAAATCCATGGCCGCCCCTGGGCGGCCCGGCCGATCAACAGGCCATCGGCACCGGTCGCGTCGAGCACGTAGCGGGCCTTTTCCGGCGATACGATGTCGCCGTTGGCAAAGACCGGAATCGACACCGCCTGCTTGATCGCGGCAATGGTGTCGTACTCGGCTTCGCCGGTGTACAGGTCGGCGCGGGTGCGGCCATGCACCGCCAGCGCCGTGATCCCGGCCTGCTCGGCGATCTTCGCCACGGTCAGGCCGTTCTTGTTGTCGCGATCCCATCCGGTGCGGATCTTCAGGGTCACCGGCACATCAACCGCAGCCACCACGGCGTGCAGGATCTCGGTAACCAGTGCTTCATCCTTCAACAACGCGGAGCCGGCAGCCTTGTTGCAGACTTTTTTTGCCGGGCAACCCATGTTGATGTCGATAATCTGTGCACCCAGTTCGACGTTGGCCCGGGCCGCATCCGCCAGCATCTGCGCGTCGCCACCGGCAATCTGTACCGAGCGTGGCTCGGGATCGCCTTCGTGGATCATGCGCATGCGCGACTTGCGGGTATTCCACAGGCTCATGTCACTGGTAACCATTTCCGAGACTACAAGCCCTGCGCCCAATCGCTTGCACAACTGACGAAAGGGCTGGTCGGTGACACCCGCCATGGGGGCGAGGATCAAGCCGTTCTGCAATGTATATGGGCCGATGCGTACCGCCGACATAGGACTTCCCTGAAGTGGGGCCGGATCATGAGAGTTCGAAAAAGGGTTGGCATGATACCCGCTCTCGATGACTGGATAAAGGCTGAATTGAACAAAATCTGAACAGTTATTCTGTTATTACCGCCGGTTTGGTCGGTCGATGCCCAGTCAGAAAACTGCCGTCAAACCCGGAGCGGTGAAGCGTTTCACTCGGGCGAGTGGAAACTCAGGCTGTAGTTCACCGCTTTCGGCCCCGGGTCGAGGATGTCGAGGGCGATGTGGATCGGCGTCTGCGGCGGCATCTCCGCCATGCCTTCAAGGTCGCCGTTGAGGTATTCGCCGGGTTTGAAGCGACGACTGGCGATCAGGTGGCCGTTGAGGTCGGCGAAGCGCAACTCCAGCAGCGGAAACGGTTGCGAGAAGGGCGCGCGGTTATAGATGATCGCGTCCACCACCAGCGCTCCGCTGAATTCCGGATGGCTGCGCACTACCAGGTTGCTGCTCTTGATCTTGGCGATGTCGACCTTGGACGGCACCGTGCAGCCGATCTGCGGGCACAGTTGCTGGAACCACGGGCGGTATTGATCCTGGCGAGCCAGCTCATCGAAATGATAGGCGATGTACTGACCGGCGAGAGCGCCAGCGGCCAAAAGTATCAACAACAGCCAGAGCAGGCGTCGGCCCCAGGGCGAACGGCGTTTCTGCCAGTCCAGTTGCAGCGGATCGTCGGTCAGGTCCTGCAGCACTTCGGCACGTACGCCGGGCTCGCTGCGTTCGCGCTTTTTACGCGGCGGTTCGACCGGTGTCAGATCGTCGTCCGTCTCGTCACTGGCCGACAGGCGTTCGTGGCGCGCGGAATGATCGATCGGGTCGTGCAGGCGCAGTTGCGGGATGGGCGGCTCGTCATCGAGGTCCACCGGCTCCAGTGACAACGAAGGTTCGGTGCGTTCCTGCTTCACCGGTTCGAGGTCGACGGCTTCGGTTTCATGCTCGGGTTCGCTGATCCGTTCGTCCGCCGGTTCGCTGAACAGGCTGTCCGACCACGGCTCGTCTTCCGGCTCATGGCTGTCGCGTCGAGCGCTGAGAGACTCTTCGCGCGGGCGGCCGAATTCGGTGGTCAGCTGGATTTCCCGCTGCTCGAGGCGGGCCAGTTCCTGATCCAGGTCCAGGCTGTCCAGATCCAGCTCGGCGGCGCTCCACTGCTTCTGGCTGATGGTGCGCGGCTCAGGCGGTTCGATTGGCTCGGGTGGTCTGGCGACGACCGGTGCTTCGGTGACCGGTGCCGGTTCGACGATGGCTGGCGCTACCGGCGTGACTGCTTCCTTGCCTGCGCGTTGTTCGAGCAACTGCTTGGCTGCGTTGAACACTTGCAGGCAGGAGCCGCAACGAACCACCCCGCGGGCCACGCTCAATTGAGTGTGGCTGACGCGGAAACTGGTTTGGCAATGCGGGCACTGGGTGACGAAGCTGTCGGTCATGCGGCGATCCGGATTGAGCAGGCGGTCATTCTAGCGCCGACGGCCGGTGATGCGCACCCAGCCATCGCGATTGGCGATCGGGTCGAGATCGAAGTCCTGCGCGTAGGCGGCGGCGACTTCTTCACCTTGTTCGGCGAGGATCCCGGACAGTGCGAGACGCCCACCGGACTTGACCAGGCCGGACAGTTGCGGCGCCAGGGAAACCAGCGGGCCGGCCAGAATATTGGCCACCAGCACGTCGGCTTTGACCTGCGGCAGATCCTCCGGCAGATACAGCGGGAACAGCTCGTCGGCAATGCCGTTGCGACCGGCGTTGTCGCGGGACGCTTCCAGCGCCTGCACGTCGATGTCGGTGCCGACGGCTTCCTTGGCGCCGAGCAGCAGGGCGGCGATGGCCAGAATCCCCGAGCCACAGCCGAAGTCCAGCACGTTGCAGTCTTTCAGGTCCTGACCGTCCAGCCATTCCAGGCACAGGGCCGTGGTCGGGTGGGTGCCGGTGCCGAACGCGAGGCCCGGATCCAGCAGCAGGTTGACTGCGTCAGGTTGCGGCGCGGCGTGCCAGCTCGGCACGATCCACAGGCGCTGGCCGAATTGCATCGGCTGGAAACCGTCCATCCAGCTGCGTTCCCAGTCCTGGTCTTCGATCACTTCGCTGTGATGCTCGGGCAGCGGGCTGCCGGTCAGCAGTTCGAGATGGGCCAGTACCGGCGCCGCTTCGGTGCCGCCCTCGAACAGGGCCAGCAGGTGGGTGTGCGCCCACAGCGGGGTGGTATTGAGTTCCGGTTCGAAGATCGGCTGATCTTCGGCGTCCATGAAGGTCACCGAAACGGCGCCCACTTCAAGGAAAGCGTCTTCGTAGGTTTCGGCTTGTTCTGGGCTGATGGCGAGACGGACTTGCAGCCAAGGCATGGCGGGCACCTGTGAAAAAGATTGATTGCAGCCTAGCGGCCTGCGAGAAGCGCGCAAGTTTACGCGAGCGCGACGGTTTTGTGGGAGCAGGTAATGTGTGAGCAGATGAAACCTTCGGAAACAACAAAGCCGCCCGAAGGCGGCTTTGTCATGTGCGGGCTGAAGCTTAGTGCTTCTCGCCAGCCAGCTTGTGCTCAAGGTAGTGAATGTTCACGCCCCCTTTGCAGAAGCCTTCGTCGCGGGTCAGGTCACGGTGCAGCGGGATGTTGGTCTTGATCCCGTCAACCACGATTTCGTCCAGGGCATTGCGCATGCGTGCCATGGCTTCGTCGCGGGTGGCGCCGTAAGTGATCAGCTTGCCGATCAGCGAGTCGTAGTTCGGCGGAACTGCATAACCGCTGTACAGGTGCGAATCGACGCGAACGCCGTTGCCGCCTGGAGCGTGGAAATGCTTGACCGTGCCCGGGCTCGGCATGAAGGTTTTCGGGTCTTCAGCGTTGATCCGGCATTCCAGCGAGTGACCGCGGATGACCACGTCATCCTGAGTGAACGACAGCTTGTTGCCAGCGGCGATGCTGAGCATCTCCTTGACGATGTCGATACCGGTGACCATTTCCGAAACCGGGTGCTCCACCTGAACACGGGTGTTCATTTCGATGAAGTAGAAACGACCGTTCTCGTACAGGAACTCGAAGGTGCCGGCGCCACGGTAGCCGATGTCGACGCACGCCTTGACGCAGCGAGCGAGGACTTCCTTGCGGGCCTGCTCGTCGATGCCCGGTGCCGGCGCTTCTTCGAGGACCTTCTGGTGACGGCGCTGCAGCGAGCAGTCACGGTCGCCCAGGTGGATGGCGTTACCCTGGCCGTCGGACAGAACCTGTACTTCGACGTGACGCGGGTTGGTCAGGAATTTTTCCAGATAGACCATCGGGTTGCCGAACGCCGCGCCAGCTTCGGTGCGGGTCAGCTTGGCGAAGGCGATCAGGTCTTCTTCCTTGTGCACCACGCGCATGCCGCGACCACCACCGCCGCCAGCGGCTTTGATGATCACCGGGTAGCCGACTTCACGACCGATGCGCAGTGCCGTTTCTTCGTCTTCCGGCAGTGGGCCGTCGGAGCCTGGAACGGTTGGAACGCCCGCTTCGATCATCGCGTGCTTGGCCGATACCTTGTCGCCCATCAGGCGAATGGTGTCGGCTTTCGGGCCGATGAAAGCGAAACCGGAGTTCTCGACCTGCTCGGCAAAGTCGGCGTTTTCCGCGAGGAAACCGTAGCCTGGGTGAATGGCGGTAGCGCCAGTCACTTCAGCGGCCGCAATGATTGCCGGGATGTGCAGGTAAGAGTGCGCGGCAGAAGCCGGGCCGATGCAGACGGATTCGTCTGCCAGACCCAGGTGCATCAGCTCTTTGTCGGCCTTGGAGTAAACGGCGACGGTCTTGATGCCCATCTCTTTGCAGGCACGCAGAATCCGCAGGGCGATCTCACCGCGGTTAGCGATCAGAACTTTTTCCAACTTCGCAGTCATCAAAGGCTCTCCGCAGTTCAAACGATGGTGAACAGCGGTTGGTCGTACTCAACCGGCTGGCCGTCTTCGACGAGGATGGACTCGATCACACCGCTGGTTTCAGCTTCGATGTGGTTCATCATCTTCATGGCTTCAACGATGCACAGGGTGTCGCCTTTCTTCACGGTCTGGCCGACTTCAACGAAGGACGGCGAGGTTGGCGAAGATTTGCGATAGAAGGTGCCGACCATCGGCGAACGGGCAACGGTGCCGTTCAGCGCTGGAGCAGCAGCGGCAGCCGGAGCGGCGGCAGCGACTGGAGCGGCAGCGGCAACAGGTGCAGCGGCCGGAGCCTGCATCGGAGCCGGTGCGTAGTACTGCTGCGCCGGGGTCTTGCTGTGGCGGCTGATGCGTACGGACTCTTCGCCTTCCTTGATCTCGAGCTCGTCGATGCCGGACTCTTCCAGCAATTCGATCAGTTTCTTAACTTTACGGATATCCATGAATCATCAACTCCCAAGGGTCGGTCAGGGGCGTATAGCTTGTTGTTCAAGCTGCTCTAGTGCAGCCTCCAGGGCCAGTCGATAACCGCTGGCGCCAAGGCCGCAGATCACTCCCACCGCTACGTCGGAGAAGTAAGAGTGATGGCGGAAAGGTTCGCGTTTGTGCACGTTGGACAAATGCACTTCGATGAATGGGATGCTCACCGCCAGCAGCGCGTCACGTAATGCGACACTTGTGTGTGTAAAAGCTGCTGGGTTGATCAGAATGAAGTCCACACCTTCGCCGCGTGCGGCGTGGATGCGGTCGATCAATTCGTACTCGGCGTTGCTTTGCAGGTACAGCAGGTGATGGCCGGCTTCACGGGCGCGGCGTTCCAAGTCCTGATTGATCTGCGCCAGGGTCGTCGACCCGTAGGTCCCGGGTTCGCGGGTGCCGAGCAGGTTCAGGTTGGGGCCGTGCAGCACCAGTAGCGTTGCCATCTGCGTGTTCCTTGTTATGGGTGAGCCTTCGTCAGAACCCGGCGACTATGCCGCAAAGACTTTGTGACTGTCCAGTTCTCTGCAATAGCCAGCACGATCTCCGATGTTTGCGCGAAATATGTGACTGAGTGATCAGATCCGGTCATTCGCGCCGCCAAACCCCGCAGAGTTGCGATCAGACGCGGAAAGCCTGAACCGCTGTATGCAGTTGCCCACCCAATACCAGCAGATTCTCGCCCTGTTCGCGTCCTTCGCCGATGCGCAGCAAGTTATCCCCACCCAATTGGTGAATCCGTTCGCTGTGATCGCGGATTTCGCTGACCGCGCCACTTTGCTGCGCGGTGACATCGGCGATACGGACTGCCGTGTCGGAAATGGTCTGGATCGCGCCGACGATCTTGTCCAGCGCGCCGTCCGCCGATTGCGCCTGATTGGCTGTGGCTTCGGCGTGTTCAACCTGAGCGCGCATGCCTTCGACCGATTGTCGGGCCGCAGTTTGCAGGCCGGCGATCAAGGTTTGGATTTCTGCGGTGGCGCCGGCGGTGCGTTGCGCCAGTGAGCGGACTTCCTCGGCCACCACGGCAAAACCACGGCCCATTTCCCCGGCGCGGGCGGCTTCGATCGCTGCGTTCAGCGCCAGCAGGTTGGTCTGGTCGGCAATCGAGCGAATCACCGTCAGCACGCCGCCGATGGTGGCCGACTCTTCCGCCAGATGCTCGATCATCTGTGCATTGCCTTGCACTTCTTCTACCAGCGCATGCAGTCCGGTAAGGCTCAGGCCGATGACTTTTTGCCCGTGCTCGACAGCCTGTCCCGCGTGACGGCTGGCGTCTGCAGCCTGACGCGCATCGCCGGCCACTTGCTGGATGGTCGCTTCCAGTTCGCTCAGGGAGTCGCGGATCAGTGCTGTATCGCCGGCCTGATGTTCGGCACCGCTGTGCAGGTCATTGCTCAGATCGGCGAGGGTGCGACTGCTGCCCGCCACTTGTTCGGCATTGCCGCGAATCGTCCCGACCAGATCCACCAGATAGGCACGCAGGCGGTTGAGCGACGCTTCGATGTCGTGCAGTTCGCGGTTGGTCTTGCCCAGATGAATGTCTTGGCTGAAATCACCCTCGGCCCAAGTCGACAACGCGGGCGCGAGATTGGTCAGGGTGCGGGCCAGGCGTCGTTGCAGGGTGTCGATCAGCAGGGCGATCAACAGGATCAGGCCGATCATCACGCCTTGCATCAGGCGGACTTCGCTCTGGATCTGGCCGTGCTGGGCGCGCACCACTGGCTCCAGACCGGCGATGGCTTGTTGAACGGCAGCGATTTTCTGGTGGGTGGCGGTGCTGAGCTCGGTGCGTTTCTGGATCTGGTCGCGAGTGCGGGCCAGTTCTGCAGGGTAACGGCCGAGCAAACTGTTGAGTTCGCGTTTGAGGCCGACGCCGGCATCTTCGGCGACCGCTTTTTCAGTGCTTTCAATGCCCATCATCGAGGCGAAATCGTCGCTGCCGGATTCACTGCGGGTGACCACGCCAAGCAAGGGCAGGGCATCGATTGCCTGGGCCTGGGTGCGGATGTTGGTGACTTCGCGCTCGACGTCGGCGGCCAGTTCACTGCGCCCGCTGCTGACCAGTTTGTCCCGGGCCAGCGACAACTTGCCCAGGTGTTGAGACGCCGCGAGCAGCGGCGTCAGGTAAGTCGCGTTGCCGCCGGCATAGGTGCTGAGCTGATCGAGGCTGGCGCTCAGTTCGCGCTCGGCCTGCAACAGCAACGCCTGTGGATCCCCGGCCAGTTTGCCGGCGGCGAGCAGGTCGGTCTTGCTGAATTCGTCGAGGCTAGACAGGCTCGGGCGCAGGGTGTCGGCCAACGCTGGCGGCAGTTCGCCGAGCTCTTTCTGCAGGCTGTCGATGGCCTGGCTGGCGCTGCTCAGGCGCAGGGCGTCGCCGCTACCGAGGTAGTCCTCGACGTTGCGCGCGACTTCATTCTGAAATTGCTGGGACAGCCCGAGGTAGCGCTCCATCAGCAGATAAGGGCGTTCGAGGGCTTTCTGCGACCACCACAGCGTGGCGCCGAGGGCCACGCAGACGGCGACCAGCAACAGCGTGTTGAGATTGGTGAGCAACTTCAGGCGCATGACGGCTACCAACGGCAGAAATGGTAAGCGCCTGAATTTATTGCGGTTCTGTTACAGGGTTATGACCGAATCGGTGGAATCCGGTGAAAAAGTGGCACTTTGCTTTGAGTCCCGCGCGGTCTGCACCCGATTGCGGCCTTCACCCTTGGCGCGGTACAGCGCCTCGTCGGCCTGGCTCGCCATCATCAGGCTGTCGGAATCGTCGTGCATCTCCACCACCCCGGCGCTGAACGTGCACCACAGATCGTGGGGTTGGGCCGGGTAATGGATTTCGGCGAAGCGCTGGCGAATTTCGTCGAGCACTTTGTGCGCGGCTTCTATATCGGTGTCGGGCATGACAATGGCGAATTCTTCGCCGCCGTAACGGCCGATGAAATCGGTCTTGCGCAGACGCTGCTTGAGGAACAGCGCCAGACTCTTGATCACCCGGTCGCCCATGGGGTGGCCGTGGCTGTCGTTGACCCGTTTGAAGTGGTCGATGTCGAGCATCGCAAAACTCAGCGGCTTGTTTTCGCGGCGGGCGCGGAACGAGCAGTCTTCCAGTAACTGAAGAATGTGCGTGTGGTTGTACAGGCCGGTGAGGCTGTCGCGGACCATTCGCGCCTTGAGATTGCGCGCACGCGCTGCGCGGTTGCGCACCGTGGTGATCAGGTGGCGCGGCTTGATCGGTTTGGTCAGGAAGTCGTCGCCACCCTCGCTCATGGCGTCGAGCTGCTTGTCCAGGTCGTCTTCGGCCGACAGGTAAATGATCGGCACGCTGACGTAGCGATCGTTGTGGCGGATGACCTTGGCCAGTTCGGTGCCGGTGCAGGCTGGCATGTACATGTCGAGGATGATCAGGTCCGGCTGGAAGTCCGCCAGCTCGGCCATGGCCTGAATCGGCTCGATCAGCGTGCGGGTGACGATCCCGGCGCTGTTGAGCAGCCGCTCGGTGTGCATCGCCTGGGCGCGGGAGTCGTCGATTATCAGCACTTTATAAGGTTCGTACTGGGCGACGCAGGTCAGGACTTCGATTTTTTCCAGCAGGCTCGAGGCTTCGAGGGTGCCGGTGAGAAACTCCTGACCACCGGCGCGCACGGCGGCGAGGCGGGTCGGGGTGTCGGTTTCATGCAAGCTGAAGAACAGCAGCGGCAACGGTTCTTCCAGACCTTGCTGGGCTTCGGCGGCGAGTTTCAGGCCGACGCCGGCGCCGCTGAAGTCCACGTCCATGACGATGGCGGCCGGCAGGCGCTCGACCATCGAGGAGCGAAACGCCGACACGCTGTCCAGCGCCTGGGCGCTCAGACCAAAAAATTCAAGTTGCTTGGCCAGCCGCTCGGCGCGGTCGTGATCCTGAAGCATCACGTAGATCGGTTTGCGCAAGGGCGGCAGAAAGGTCTGGTCGAGCTGATCACCATGACGCAGGCCGGTGCGCGACAAGCGCTGCATCAAACGGTTGAGGTCGGTGATCAGGCCGCTGCTCAGGCGCCCGCGATTGGCGTCCACCGCTTCCAGCGACTGGCTGATGTGGTGGGCGAGTTGAGTGTGCTCGGGCTGTTCGAAGCGCTCGGCAAAACGCAGCAGGCGCAGGTTGGCCTCGCTCAGTTCGGCGAGGTCGGCAGTGGACCACTCACTGCGTTGCAGGCGCTGCCATATCTCAAGAATCTGACGTGCCTGATGAATTACCCGCTGGGCAAAGTGGTGCTTGAGGCGCTCACGGCTGGGGTCTTCTGGCTCGGTCATATCCTGACTACTAGTTAGGGTGCATGCTGAGATCGACTGGTGGCTCTATGCTAGCACCTCTTTCCGGTTACATGAGTGTCGTACGTCAATAATCTGCGGTGCGTCACCATTCAGTTTCCGACCGGCGGGTTTCAATCCGCACCGGATCGTCGGGGAAGTCCCCGTGAACAGGGCACTTCGTGGCGTATCGAGAACCAGGTTCTGCCGAAAGCGCGAAACGAAAACCTGAGGGTTCACGAATTTTTCCATCGGTATCGACAAGGTTTTCTCAGGGCGACAGGTATCAGGGAATCCCTTAGCGCACGACGACAGGCCCAAAGAGTCACCCCCTGTCATTATTGACGGGTGCGGGCCAGAGGCACGTTGTTGTATGGTTGCTGTCGAACCGTTGAACCCAAGATTGAAAGGATATCGCCATGCTGGACTGGAAGAATCGCGCGGGCAGCGCGCCCGAACGTGCCGCCGAGCCGAAGTCGGCCGCGCGCAGCTATGTTGGCGGCCTGTTGTTCAGCCGCGCGCTGGCCACGCTGGTCGGTATTTATCTGTTGGTGACCATCGGCCTGGGCTGGTACTGGAGTGAAGAGCCGGCCCTGTTTCCGGTGGCGCAGAACGCACAGCTTGCCGCCGAGAAAGAAGGCAAGCAGATGGTGGTTGGCTATACCACCGTCGAAACCCTGAAGACCGTCGCCGGCACGCTGCTGAACAAGCCGGGCGGCTACATTTCCAACGACCGTTTCCCGCCGGGCCTGTGGATGGACAACATGCCGAGCTGGGAATATGGCGTACTGGTGCAGGTGCGTGACCTGACCCGTGCCTTGCGCAAGGACTTCGCCCGCTCGCAGTCGCAATCGGCTGAAGACGCCGATCTGGCCAAGGCCGAACCGCGCTTCAACTTCGACAACAAGAGCTGGATCCTGCCGTCCAGCGAGTCGGAATACCAGGAAGGCATCAACTCCCTGAGCCGTTATCAGGCGCGCCTGTCTGACCCGACGCAAAAGAACGCGCTGTTCTACGCTCGCGCCGACAACCTGAACAACTGGCTGGGTGATGTCGGGACTCGTCTCGGTTCGCTGTCGCAACGCCTGTCGGCCAGTGTCGGCCGGGTCAAGCTCAACACCGCGCTGAAAACCGAAGTGCCGGCGGTGGGTGAAGTGCCACAGGTCGACGAGGAAATCGTCGAGACCCCGTGGATGCAGATCGACAACGTGTTCTATGAAGCCCGCGGTCAGGCCTGGGCGCTGTCGCACATGCTGCGTGCCATCGAAGTCGATTTCGCCGACGTGCTGGCGAAGAAGAACGCCACGGTCAGCGTGCGCCAGATCATTCGTGAACTGGAGGCATCGCAGGAGCCGGTGTGGAGCCCGATGATCCTCAACGGCAGCGGCTTCGGGGTGCTGGCCAACCACTCGCTGGTGATGGCCAACTACATTTCCCGGGCCAACGCCGCCGTGATCGATCTTCGTCAACTGCTCAATCAGGGCTGAGTCATGAGCGACAACGCCAGAGAGGCGGCCCACCGCGCGGCCTCGGATGCCGAACAGATCGCCTGGGTCGACGAGCAGGACAACCTGCTCGGCGCCCTGGTGCGCTCCGACTTGCGCGAGCGCGGGCTGATCGGGCGTGGCACCTACATCATGCTGTTCAACTCCGCCGGTGAACTCTGTGTCCATCGGCGGACCCTGAGCAAAGCCATTTATCCCGGCTACTGGGATGTGGCGGCAGGCGGCATGGTGCAGGCGAACGAGTCCTACGCCGAGTCGGCGGCCCGAGAGCTGGAAGAAGAGTTGGGGGTGAGCGGCGTCGAGCTGACGGCCCACGACCATTTCTATTTCGAGGACACCGGCAATCGCCTGTGGTGCTCGGCGTTCTCGGCGGTGTGGGACGGGCCGCTGATCCTGCAGCCGGAAGAAGTGCTAGAAGCGCGCTTCATTCCGGTCGCCCAGGTCATGCTGGAAATCGAGCAAAAGCCTTATTGCCCGGACTCTCTGGCAGCCTTGAAGCGCTATCTGAAGGCTCAACAAAGCAACGTCGCAAAGAACTCATAAAATGGCGCCGATTGGCACTTAGCAATCGGCGTTTTTGCCGTTACACTGCGCGACCTTTTCAAGCTGTGCCGGCCTGCTTTACAGGAGCAACCGGCACAGTAGCGCTGCCCCTGCCTGAGTGGGGCTTCGCGGTCGATAGCCTTGCCCAAGGCTGCGATCAGTCTTTGTCCTCCCAAGAGGATTGCCGGTGGCCAAAAAAGCCGCATCCTTCGCCGCCCTGGGCGGCCTGGTATTTTCCACCGACGCAGGTCGTCATTGCCCGGAATGCAGTAAGCCGGTGGACGCCTGTATCTGCAGACAAACCGTGATCCCGGCCGGCGACGGCATTGCCCGCGTGCGCCGCGAGAGCAAGGGCCGTGGCGGCAAGACGGTGACCACCATCACCGGCGTGCCCCTGGCCGAAGACGCACTCAAGGAGCTGGCGACAACGTTGAAGAAACGTTGCGGCACCGGCGGTGCGTTGAAAGACGGGATCATCGAAATCCAGGGCGATCATGTCGAGCTACTCTTGGCCGAGTTGATCAAGCACGGTTTCAAGGCGAAGAAGTCCGGCGGCTAGCAGCCTCTGTGAAAACCACCAGCGGCTTGATCCGGCTCTGATTGTCATCAGTCCCGGCGTCGTCTCCATGGTTTTCACAGAGCCTGTTCATGACCGGTTTCTAAACTCAACGCTGTCAGCGCGGTCTACCGCCCCGCTGACGAACCGTCATTTTCATTCTTTAGACTGCGCCGGCCTGCAATCAGGCGACGCACTATGACTTCTTTATAGGGGACTTCGATGTCCGTACGACGCACACGCAAAGACGATGGCAGCCAATGGACAGTTGCGGACAGCCGCAGTGTTTACGGGATTCGCCATTGGGGGGCCGGGTATTTCGCGATCAATGACGCCGGTCGCGTCGAAGTTCGTCCGAACGGCCCGAGCAGTTCACCGATCGACCTGTTCGAACAAGTCGACCAGCTGCGCAAGAGCGGTCTGTCCTTGCCGCTGCTGGTGCGTTTCCCCGACATCCTGCAAGACCGCGTCCGTCAGCTGACCGGTGCGTTCGATGCCAACATCGAGCGTCTGGAGTACCAGAGCAAGTACACCGCGCTGTACCCGATCAAGGTCAACCAGCAGGAAGCGGTGATCGAAAACATCATCGCGACCCAGAACGTCTCCATCGGTCTGGAAGCCGGTTCCAAGCCTGAGCTGCTGGCCGTACTGGCGCTGGCGCCGAAGGGCGGCACCATCGTCTGCAACGGTTACAAGGACCGCGAGTTCATCCGTCTGGCGCTGATGGGCCAGAAGCTCGGCCACAACGTGTTCATCGTGATCGAGAAAGAATCCGAAGTCGGTCTGGTGATCGAAGAAGCGGCTTCGCTGAAGGTCAAGCCACAGGTCGGCCTGCGTGTTCGCCTGTCGTCGCTGGCTTCGTCGAAGTGGGCGGACACCGGTGGCGAGAAATCCAAGTTCGGTCTGTCGGCCGCGCAACTGCTGTCCGTGGTCGAGCGCTTCCGCGCCGCCGGCCTGGATCAGGGCATCCGCCTGCTGCATTTCCACATGGGTTCGCAGATCGCCAACCTGGCCGACTACCAGCACGGCTTCAAGGAAGCGATCCGTTATTACGGCGAATTGCGCAACCTCGGTCTGCCGGTCGATCACATCGACGTCGGTGGCGGTCTGGGTGTCGACTACGACGGTACCCACTCGCGCAATGCCAGTTCGATCAACTACGACATGGACGACTACGCCGGTGTCGTGGTCGGCATGCTCAAGGAATTCTGCGATGCGCAGAGCCTGCCGCATCCGAACATTTTCTCTGAAAGTGGCCGCTCGCTGACCGCACACCACGCCATGCTGGTGGTGCAAGTCACCGACGTCGAGAAGCACAACGACGACGTGCCGCAGATCGAGAACAAGGAGTCGCTGCCGGAAACCGTGCAATGGCTGGTTGATCTGCTCGGCCCGACCGACATCGAAATGGTCACCGAAACCTACTGGCGCGCCACTCACTACATGAGCGACGTGGCCGCCCAGTACGCCGACGGCAAACTGACCCTGGCCGAGAAAGCCCTGGCCGAACAGTGCTACTTCGCCGTGTGCCGTCGCCTGCACAACTCGCTGAAGGCGCGTCAGCGTTCGCACCGTCAGGTGCTGGACGAACTCAACGACAAGCTGGCCGACAAGTACATCTGCAACTTCTCGGTGTTCCAGAGCCTGCCGGACACCTGGGCCATCGGCCAGGTGTTGCCGATTCTGCCGCTGCACCGTCTCGACGAAGAGCCGCTGCGTCGTGCAGTCCTGCAAGACCTGACCTGCGACTCCGACGGCAAGATCAAGCAATACGTCGACGAGCAGAGCATCGAGACCAGTCTGCCGGTGCACGGGCTGAATGACGGTGAGGATTACCTGCTGGGTATCTTCCTGGTGGGCGCCTATCAGGAAATTCTCGGCGACATGCACAACCTGTTCGGTGACACCGACTCGGTGAACATCTACCAGAACGCCGACGGCAGCGTGTACCACGCCGGGATCGAAACTCATGACACCATCGAAGACATGCTGCGCTATGTGCACCTGTCGCCGGAAGAGCTGATGACCCACTACCGCGACAAGTGCGCCAGTGCTCGTATCAGCGCTACCGAACGTACCCAGTTCCTCGATGCGCTGCGCCTGGGTCTGACCCGCTCCTCCTACCTGTCTTCCTGACGTCAGGTTCCGAATCCATCAGGTTGTCTGAAATTGTTCCGCACGCAGCGGAAGTTTCGGATGACCTGATGAGACTTCTCTTTTTCTGCTAGCGAACTGGCCTTCATCCTCACAAGAAAAGTGATGTTGTCTGCTTTTCGCGTAGGCCATTTCCTAATTTGTACTTCGGCTCTCTACTCGGCCATGGCTCTCGGCGAGAATCCCCGGCCGCCCCTCCTGTAGAGAATCGCCCATGTTCGATCCAGCCGACGAGTCGTCGTTTCGTCTCGATGTCGCGGGTCTGTCCGCCCCGCTCGAAGTCCTGGCCTTTACCGGTTGCGAGGCGATCAGCGAGCCTTTTTCGTTCGAAATCGATCTGTTGATCGACGATCCTCATCTCGATCTTGCCGGCCTGCTGTACCGCTCGGCGCGTCTGTGCTTCGGGCCTTCGGGCAACGGCGTGCACGGACAGTTGCAGGGTCTTGTCCAGCACGAGCATGGCCATGGCGCCAGATTGTGCCGGGCGCGACTGAACCCGAAGCTGAGTTGTCTGGGCCTGCGCCATAGCCAGCGAATCTTCAGTGGCCGGTCGGTGCCGCAGATCCTCGATCAGGTGCTCAGGGAGCACGGCATCAGCGGCCACCAGCGCCGGTTCGAATTGCAGGCGGACCACCCGTCACGCAGGTTTTGCACTCAATACGGCGAATCGGACCTGCAACTGGTGCAGCGCCTGTGCGCGCAGTCGCGGATCCACTATCACTTCGAACATGGGCGCGAGAACCATTGCCTGGTGTTCGGTGACGATCCGGCGTTGCTGCCGCAAACGGGGAGGGTGAGTTTCGCGGCGCAGGGGCGTGCGCCGGCGGTGCGCCGCTGGCTGTTGCGGGAGCGGGTCCGAGAGCCCGGTGATTACGCCTTGCGGGCCCGAACGGCGCAGGGACATTCCGATGTACCAACCCTGCGTTGCGGTCGGTGGCTGAGTTTGTCCCCGCGGCCGTTTGCAGAGTGCGACACCCACTGGTTGTTGACCCGTATCGAGCACCGCGCCGACCAGACGATCGAACCCTCCTACAGCAACCGCCTCTGTGCCGCCGAGCACTTGCAGGCGTGTGAACCGGTCGTCGAACGTTCGGCATTGCGCATGGGCAGCCTGCAACGGGCCTGGGTGGTGGCGGTCGACGAGCCACAACCTGATCGCTCGCGGCCGGTCGCGGTGCAGTTCGACTGGCTCTATCAGGGCGAAGGGGCAAAACCCAGCCACTGCTGGCTGCCCTTGGCACCCGCGTTGGCGGATACGACGCTGACGTCATTGCGTGAAGGCGTCGAGGTGGTGGTGAGCTTTCTCGAAGGCGATCCCGAGCAACCGGTGATCAGTGGTGTTCTGCAGCCGGCGGCAACCACTGAGTGCCATGAAGATGACGAACCGCCACTGCCCGACACCCTGGCGAGTGAAGGCCTGGCGCCATGGCTGAAGACGGGCGAGCCCTTGCTGCTGCTGTGTCTGATGCCGGGAGGCGGCAGTTATCACCACTGCCGGGAGTCGGTGTGCAGCTGCCGACTGGTTGCCGGGTTCAGCCCTGGCGATGGACGATGAGTGGCAAGGCGCCGGGGCAGCGTGCGCAATGGCTGTTGCTGGATGTCGGGCATGCACCGCAGGCGTTGAGCGTATTGCGTCAGGCGTTCTCCGGCGTACCGAGCCTGAAGCTGTTTGACGGCACGGAGTTTCAGCCCGTGTGCGAGCAGGGGCCGTTGTTGGTCGATCTGCGCGATTGCCCGGTGTTGTCGGCGTTGTGTCACACAGACCCGCAGACCTGGTGCGGGCTGCTGCTGGGCAGTGATGCCTCGAGCGAATCACTGCGTGAACATTTGCAACGGATGCTGACGGTTTCTGTCGGGCTGAATCATCGTGCGCTGCTCAGTTACTACGACCGGCAGACCGCCAGTTACTTTTTCGACGCCTGCGATGCCCGCCAGTTGAGCCGCTGGCTCGGGCCGATCAGTTGGCTGCGCTGGTTCGGCGGCACCTGGGCCGACCGGGCGAGCGGCAGCCTGGGCTGGCAACAGCTGCGAAATCCGGGACTGGCCATCGAGCCACTGAAGATTGAACAGGGGCTTACCCATCATCAACGTGAGCGCCTGCATCGCTGCCTGCTGGAGCAACATATCTGGCGCTGGAGCCAATCGACGGGAACCGATTACCGCACGTTGTCCTCCCACGTTGAACAGGGCCTGACTTTGGGTTTCAGCGAGCGGGCCGTGCTGGACGACTGGTTGTGGCTACGCTTGCAGCATCCCCGGGCAGAACTGGTGCAACCGCCACAAGGATTGACCCAGCAAGAGCGGCTCGACCATCTGCGTCGACGCTGGCAGAACGATCCGGAGTGAGGTGCTCCCCTTCATCGCCTCAGTGAACGGTGCCGACAAACCAGCCGTCGTTGCGCCGCAGCCGCCACGCCAATGTGCCGAGAGTCAGGCTGCGCAGCACCATGAACAGCAGGAATGAAATCCACAGCCCGTGATTGCCCAGCCCGTTCAACGCCCAGGCGAACGGCACCAGGAGAGCGACCGTCAGCAGCATGCCGTTGCGCATTTCCCGGGCGCGGGTGGCGCCGATGAACAGACCGTCGAGCAAGTAGCTCCAGACCGCAATCAACGGCAGGACGGCAAGGTAAGGCAGATAGATGAACGCGGTGTCGCGCACGCTCTGGATATCGGTCTGCATCTCGATGAACAGGTGCCCGGCAAAAAGAAACAGCGCGGCAAAGCCCAGGCTCGCGAGCAGTGACCAGCCGCCGGCCACCACCAGCGAACGGCGCAGGGCGAGGCGATCGCGGGCGCCGATGGCATGCCCGCACAAGGCTTCGACCGCGTGGGCCAGACCGTCCAGGGCATGGGCGGTCAACAGCAGGCCGTTGAGCAGCAGCGCGTTGGCCGCGACCGTAGCGTCACCCAGCCGTGCGCCTTGCACGGTGATCAGGAAAAACACCGATTGCAGCGCCAGGCTGCGGATGAAGATGTCGCGGTTGACCCCCAGCAGCGGTCGCCAGCTCTGCCACAACCTCAATGCCGCCCAGACGATGTGCCCAGGATAGGCGCGCAGGGCCTTGCGGGTCAGCGCCAGACCGAGCAGCGCACCGCTCCATTCGGCGATCACCGAAGCCCGGGCCGAACCGACCACGCCCCAGTCCAGACCGATGACGAACCACAGGTTCAGTACGATGTTGATCAGGTTGGTCGTCAGCAGAATCGCCAGCGGCGCCCGGGCGTTCTGGGTGCCGAGGAACCAGCCGACCAGCGCATAACTGGCCAGTGCCGCCGGCAGCCCGAACAGGCGGGTGTGGAAGAAGTCGCGGGTCAACTGATTGAGTTCCGGTGACGGCTGCATGAAGTGCAGGGCGACACCGCTCAGCGGCACGCCCACCGCACCCAGCAGCAGTGCCAGTCCCATGGCCAGCAACAGACCTTGCAGCAGGATTTGCCGCAGCGCCGCACCATCGCTGCGCCCGGAGGCCTGCGCGGCGAACCCGGTGGTGCCCATCCGCAGGAAACCCATGGCCCAGGCCAGAAAGGTGTACAGGCTGGCCCCGACCGCTACCGCACCCAGCTGATGAGCGTGGGGCAGGTGACCGATGACGGTGCTGTCGACCAGCGCCACCAGCGGCACGGAAATGTTGGAAAGGATCATGGGGGCGGCGAGGGCCCAGACCCGGCGATGGGTCGGGCGGTCGCGCCAGTCGGCGATCAGGTTGGACATGCGGGCTCCTTGGGGAGCGGCATTGTAGCGGGTGGGGTCAGTGAATGATCCAGCTCAGCAGCCACAACCCCAGCAGCAACCAGATGATTCCCGCAATGATCGACGCATTCATGAATGCGCGGATCGCTGACCAAAGCAGCATCAGACCGACGATCAGCGCGATGATGCTGATGATCGAAGTGTCCATGCCCAGGGCCTTCGCCAGCCCGTCGACGAAGTTGCCGCCGGCATTGCCCAAGATGTTGAACAGGCCGCTCAGGCCGTCGACGATGAAGCGGATGATCGAGCCGAGCGCCTGGCCCAGCCATTCGAAAAAGCTTTCTACCTGCATGTTTGCATCCTGATGAAAGAGCTGAGCCTTGGGCCGCGCCGGGGGCGGCCGAGTTCCCTGCAAGCATAGAGGGTTTGCCGGGTGGTGGCTGCCCCTTGCCTTCGCGCAGCATCCCCCCGAAGCTATACGCCTTCAGGAGAAAACGATGAACCTTGTTGAACTGACCGAACGCCTGCACGCCATTCGCGACCGCAATGACTGGCGGCAATTTCACAGCCCGAAAAACCTGGCCATGGCTGCCAGCGTGGAGATGTCCGAGCTGGTGGAAATCTTCCAGTGGCTGACCGAAGACCAGTCGCGCGAATTGCCCGCGGACAAACTGGCCCATGCCGGCCAGGAAGTCGGTGATATCGTCCTCTATCTGTTGCTGCTGTGCAGCGAACTGGGGCTGGACATGAATGAAGTGGTGCGCAGCAAGCTCGCCGACAGCGAACGGCGGTTCAGCTGATGAGCGACCGTCATTTCGATCAGTTGGCGACCCGTTTCGCCGAGAAAATCTACGGCGGTGCCAAAGGCGCGATCCGCCTCGCGGTGTTGCAGGCGGATCTTGCCGAAGCCCTGCCGGATCGCCCGTTGCGGGTGCTGGACATCGGCGGTGGTCTTGGCCACATGTCGCTGTGGCTGGCCGAGCGTGGGCACGACGTGACCTTCACCGAGCCGGCCGAGCCGATGCTCGAAGGCGCGCGTCAGCGTTTCGCCGAGGCCGGGCAGACCGCAACGTTCATTCAGGCGCCGTGGCAGGAGCTGCTCGGTCAACTCACCGAACCCTATGACGTGGTGATCTGCCACGCCGTGCTCGAATGGCTGGCCGAACCCCACGCGATCCTGCCGGTGCTGCATCAACTGACCAAGCCCGGCGGCTGGCTGTCGCTGGCGTTCTACAACCGTGATGCGCTGGTTTATCGCAACCTGCTCAAAGGCCATTTCAAGAAAATGCGCAAGAACGACATGGCCGGCGAGAAGCAGAGCCTGACCCCGCAGCAGCCGCTCGATCCACGGGAGCTGGCCGCGCAACTCGAAGGGTTGTGGCAGGTCGAAACTCAGAGCGGGGTGCGGGTTTTCCACGATTACATGCCGGTGGAATTCCAGGCCCGCGCCGAGTTGATCGATTTGCTCGAGATGGAGCTCGCCCACCGTCGTCACCCAAGCTTCGCCGGGCTTGGGCGTTACTTGCACTGGATCTGCCGGCCGATCTGATCGGAGCGTGAAATGAAAGGTCATTCAGGGTTACTGCTGATCTGTCTGGGGTTGGCCGCGTGTCAGGGCAGCAACCCCTATGTGGCGCAGTCGCGGCCATTGCCGCCGGCACCACCGCAAGCCGCGACCACTTTCGACCGCAGCGCTTATCCCGCGCCGCCACGGGATTACGGGCGCTATCGCAGTTGGGCGTGGCTCAATGGGCGCTTGCCTCCAGGCAGCGCTTGGGCGGACTCGGCGCAAGTGGCCGAGGCGGTGAGCAATGCGCTGGACCAACGTGGCTTGCGCCCGTTGCATGACAATCGCCCGGCCGACCTGTTTGTCAGTGCCAACCTGAGTCTGGAAACCCGCTTGCGCCAGGTCCAGGACGATTACGGGTACGGCGGATACGGTGGTTATGACCGTTACGGCCGAGGCTACGGGATGTACAACACAGTGCCGATCGTACGCACCTATCAGGAGCAGGTCGTGGTGGTTCGAGTCGATCTGTTCGATGCCGGCAGCGGTCAGCCGGTGTGGAGTGCCAGCGCCGAAACCGGCACCCAGGGCAACCAGAGTGACCGGGCCGATGCGATCCGGGAGGCTGTCGAAAAGGCAATGTCGGCGTATCCTCCCAGTTAGCTTCCTGCCAATGAGAAGCTCCCCAGGTTCATGTCTTCCACCGGAGAAAAACCATGTTCCGCCGTCTCGCTTTACTGGCCGTGGCCGCGCTGCTCAGTGCGTGCGCCGCGAACCAGGTCAATCATGACTTCGACGCCAGCCGCGACTTTGCCGCCTACCGTAGCTGGAGCTGGAAAGAACCCGCCCTGCAATACCGTCCCGACGACCCACGGATCAAGAGCGACCTGACCGAACAGCGCATCCGCCAGTCTGTCGCCGATCAACTCGACCAGCGCGGCCTGCGTCCGGCCGCTGCGGGCAGCAAAGGTGACTTGAATGTGCAGACCTACCTGATCGTCGAGGATCGCCAGCAACAGGTGACCACCAACTACGGCGGCGGTTGGGGTGGCCCGTGGAACGGTTACTGGGGCGCACCGATGTACAACGAAACCCGCAACATCACCTACAAGGTGGCGACCATTCAGGTTGATCTGCTCGACGGCAAGGACGGCAAACTGGTGTGGCGCGGCAGCGATGAACAGATGCTCAGTCGCACGCCGAACCCGGCGGATCGCAGCAACGCCATTCGGGAGACCGTGACGCGAATCCTGTCGAACTACCCACCGCGCTAAGCCAGTGCAAAAAAACGGGAGCCATGGGCTCCCGTTTTTTTTGCATGGCGCGTTGCCAGCAGTCTCGTTGTGCCACGTCTACACTGACACCCACCCATGGAGGTTGCGCCCGGCTGTGCGCCGGCAAAGGAGTGCGCCATGTCGCGTCATTCACAGTGTGGCGGCCCGGCCCGGCAGCGGGGGGCCATCGGCTTGATGGCGGCTGCCACCCTCAGCCTGGCGCTGATATTGATGCTGCTGGTGGTGGACACCGGCCGGTTGTACATGGAGCAACGCAAACTGCAGCGACTGGTGGATACCGCCGCCCTGGAAGCCGTCAGCCGTGGCGGCAATTGCCTGCCGGGACTCACCGCCGCCAGCTACGCCGGGCAAAGTGCGACCCGCAACGGGTTTACCGCCGATGCCAACAACGTCATCGTGGTCGATTGCGGAACGCTGGTGACCGCTGCCAGCGGCCTGCGCACCTTTACGGTGGATGCCACGCAATCGGCGGCGGTCAAGGTCGCGGTCAACCACACCGTGACCACCAGTTTTGCCGGGGGCGTGCAGGCGCTGTTCAGTAGCACGCCGGTCAGTCTCAACACTGTGCTCTACGCCTCGGCGGTGGCCGCCCTGCCAAAGCCGACCGTCGCCCAACTGAATATCCGCAGTAACCTGGCCAGCATCAACACCGCCCAGTCGAACATCCTCAACCCGCTGTTTTCCGGATTGCTCGGCGGCAACGTCAACCTGACGGCCCTGGGCTGGAACGGCTTGCTCAACACCGACATCAACCTGCTCAGCTACCTGAATCAACTGGCGATCAACCTCAACGTGGCCGCTGGCAACTACACCCAGTTGCTCAATACCCAGGCCACGGTGACGCAACTGATTCAGGCTGCTGTCTCGGTGGTGCAACTCAATGGCGCGACAGCCGACGTGATCACTGCGTTGGGCCAGCTGCAAGTGGCGGCGACCAATGCCGCGCCGGTAAAGCTCGGTGACATCCTGCAACTGCAGACCGGCACCACGGCGGCCGGACTCGACGCCAATCTGCAATTGCTGCAACTGGTCCAGGGGGTGATTCAGTTGGCCAACAGCAAAAGTGCGGTGGCCGCGACCTTGCCGATCAGTGTGCTGGGGTTGGCGAATGTCACGGTTAGGGTCAAGGTCATCGAGCCGCCGCAGTTCTCGGCGATTGGTGATCCGGCGCTGGCGAAGGCCAACCCCTTGGGACCGAACCGGATTTATGTGCGTACCGCGCAGATTCGCACGATGCTCTCAGTGAATCTGCCGGTGTTGGCCGGGGTGACCGGGCTGAGCAACGCGGTATTGGGTTTAGTCGGCACTCTGAGCACGACCGTCAATCAGCTGTTGACCCTTAATCTGGTCTCGTTGGCTAACTCACTCCTTTGCCTCAGTTGCCAACGAATGGACCCGTTGTTGTTGCAGTCACCGACAATCGACATCAGTCTGGATGCCGGCGGCGCCATCAGCTACGTCACCGACTACAGCTGCCCGACCGACAATACCGGCACCAAAAGCCTGACGGCCCACACCATCACGTCGGTTGCCGACCTCAAACTGGGCAAGATCGACCCGACCAACGCGTTTTCATCCTCTGCCGAACCCACGGTCACCCCGTTGCCTCTGGTGGACCTGGGCATTGTGACCTGCCATACGATTTTGGGCATTGGTGGCTGCGATCCGAGTACCCACGTTCAATACGCCGCCGGCGGCATTGCGATCATGGTCAACACCAGCGTGGTGCAGAATACTCAGGATCTGGTGTTTTCCAGCGGCACGCCGTTCCCCACGCCGCCAAACCTGAAACTGCCGCCGAGCGTGATTTCCGCTGCGCCCTCCAGCAACATCGTCAACAGCCTGGCGAGCACCCTCGCCGGGATCAATCTGATCGTCTACCAACCGGTCGGCAGCAATCCCCTTGGCGCCGTTGTCGCTGGTGTGGCGGGTCTCATCAGCAGCGTCACGGCGATCCTGCAGCCGCTCATTACCAACCTCGTGAGTCCGCTGCTCGACCCGCTGCTCAACAATTTGCTCAGCGGGCTGGGGATCAATCTGATGGATGTCGACGTCGGCGCCAACATGACCTGCGGCCAGACCGGCAAGGCGTATCTGGTGATCTAGTCGTCGGGGGCGATCGGCAGTTCGATGCAGAACCGTGCGCCGTCCACCGAGTTACGCACACTGAGATGACCGCCCATGTTGTCGATGATCCCGTAACTCACCGACAACCCCAGACCGGTGCCGACACCCACCGGTTTGGTGGTGAAGAACGGTTCGAAAATCCGCTCCAGCAGTCGCGGGTCGATACCGCCGCCGTTGTCCTCGACCCACAGTCGTATCTTCGACTCGTCACGTTCGGCATAGATCGAGATCCAGGGTTTGAACCCTGAGTCGGACTCACGCTTGCCCAACAGCGCATCCCGAGCGTTGACCATCAGGTTGATCAATACCTGCTCAAGCTGATCGACATAACCGCGTACCTGAACCTCAAACGCGGTTTCACTGATGCGCAAATCCACGCCTTTGCCACGCATGCCTTCGGCCAGCAGCGACAGCGTGCCTTCGATGGCGCTGGCCGGGTTGAACAGTTGCTGCTCGATCTCGGAACGGCGGCCGAACACCCGCATGTGGTCCACAACCTTCGCGGCGCGCTGGACCTGCGCGTCGATGCGGTTGAGTTTGTCGGTCAGGTAATCGATCTGCACATCGCCGTTGCTCAGGCGCTTCTGCACGTTGACGATGGCCATGCGCATGACGTTCAGCGGCTGATTGATTTCGTGGGCGAGACCTGTGGCCATTTCGCCGAGGGTGGCCATTTTCGCGCTTTGCGTGAGTTGTTGTTGGGAGCGGCGTACTTCGGTGTTGTCGCGGCCCACCGCCTGCACTTCGATCAGTTTTCCGTGCTCATCGAACACCCCGCGATCCGACCACACCCACCACGCATGTTCGCGCCCCGGCAATTGCAGGTTGATTTCCGCGGTGCTGACGGGTGATTGCGGGGTCAGCAACGCCAGGCGCTCAACGAAGGCGGCGCGCTGAACGTCGGACATCCAGCTGCCCAGATCGACGCCCGCCAGGGCTTGCGGGGCGCATTCCAAGTACGTCGCCAGCGGCCGGTTGCCGAACGTCAGGATCAGGTCCGGGCGATAGCGGCAGATCATCGCCGGAGAGTCTTCCACCAGAATCCGGTAGCGTTCTTCACTCTGTCTGACCTGTTCGGCGGCCAGCGTCGCTTCGGTGACGTCCAGCCACAAACCGACGGCTTCCACCGGCAGGCCGAGGTCATTGCGCAGCAGCCGGGCTTCGTCGAGCAGCCAGTGATAATCGCCGCGACTGTCGCGCAACCGATAACGGGCGCGCACCGAGCCTTCGCGCAGCAGTTGTCGGGTTCGTTCGAAATACAGGGTCCGGTCATCCGGATGAATCCGCTCTGCCAGCGCACCGGCGTCGCAGTCTTCCAGGCTCCAGCCCATTAACGGTTGCAGACTGGCGCTGAAGAACGCTGGCAGCAAGGCCCCTTCGACGTAGTGCTGGACGTAAATGACCGCCGGCGAACTGGCGATCAGGTTGTCCAGCCGCGCATGGGCTGCAGCGGCCAGTTGCTGCTGGTTCTTGATGTCGCTGATGTCGAGCATGAAACCCACCAGCCGGCGGTGATCGCCGGTGCCGGTGACTTGCCCCTGAAGGCGATACCACGCCGGCATCTGACCGGCGTCGGGATGATGCAAACGCACGCACAGGTCGAGGATTTCCCCGTGCAGTTGCAGGGCTTGCAGGCGGCTGCGGACTTCTTCGCGGTCAGCGGGATGGATCAGCATCAGCCAGTTTTCCAGCGTCAGTGTCAGCCTGTCCTGTTGCAGGAGGGCGGCCAGCGTCGGAGCCAGATGAATCTGGTCGCCATTGCCGATTTCCCACCAGCCGGTGCCGAGCAATGTCTGCAAGGATTCCAATCGCTCCAGTTGCAGCTGATGCTGCTGTTCACGCAGGCGCCCGAGCAGCGGCCCTGCCAGTGCACCGGCCAGCATCAGCCAGTCGCGATCGGTCAGATACGGCGCGGTCTTGTCCACCGCATAAAAGCCGCAGAGCAACCACGCCATCACGCCTCGGTCATCGCTGTAAGGCACGGCGAAACCTTCGGCATTGCCGAACAGGCCCTGGACCCGTGAGTGTTCATACTGGCCGTAATGCGCACCCAGGCGCTGCGGGCCGGTGCCATTGAGGCTATCGAGCGGCGTGCCCAGACGCTGGCCGTCATGCCACAGCGCCGGTGCGTCATGGGCGTGGAATTGCTGGTGGATCAGCCAGCCTTGTTCCTGTTCATCGAGCAGTGCGAGTGCCAGGCACGGGATCTGCCAGCGCTGGGCGATCACTTGCAATTGTTCGCTGACAAGCATCGGCAATCGTCCCAGGCTGCAGCTGCGCAACTGTTTGCTGATCTGCTCGGCGATCAGATGGCACGCTTCGCGCTGACGTGATTGCTGGCGTTCGAGCAACAGGTCGGCAATGTCCATCAGTTGCAGCAGCCAGCCGCTGCCCAGCGGCTGGACCCAACCCCGAAGGTGCAAGGTCTGGTCGCTCAGGCCTGGGAAATCCAGATCCAGCAGTTGCCCTTGCCAGTCCAGCGGCCGGCCCTCGATGGCCAGCGTGCTGTGAGGCAGCAGGTAGTCGTGCAGTGGCAACGGTTTGTCACGGGGCGTCTGTTGCGCCAGCAGCAGGCGCAGCGGGCCGGCCATTTGCAACACGCCGCCTTCGCTGTCGAGGTGGATATGCAGGCCCGTCAAAGGCGAACCGAGCACGTCCGGCAAATCGTTGGCGAGCATGCCCCGCTTCATCAGGCGGCCGAGCAGGTTGTCACCCGGGGTCAAAATTTCAGGCTCGAGATGGCGGTCAGGTTGGTGGGCAGGCTGGGCACAGTGCCGACGCCCGGCAACACCAGAAACGGGATGACCTGATTCAGTTTGCTGACCGGGTAATTGACGCTGACGGTGAGGGTGCCAAGTGTCGGGTCATAGACCGCTGATGTATCAGTGCCGACCACCACATTCAGTGACGACGGCAGCACCGACAATTGCTGGGTCAACGCAGCATTGGCGGTACTGACCAGCACGGTCGAATAGTTGGGGATCGTGGGATCGACCGCCACGGCGCGACGTATCGCTTCGGCCGTAACCTGGTTGAACGTCTGCATCAACACAAACGGCAGGCTGTAGCTGACGAGGCCGTAAAACACCGCAAAAAAGATCACGAATACCAGGGCGAACTCGATCGCCACCGCACCTTTTTGCGCCTTCCGAGAGCCGGTTTTCATCCGTGCGTCTACCCTGACAGTCACTGCGTAGTATCAGCATAGAATCATTCAGCAAAAACGGACGGTTTTTACCGGATGCAAAGTCTTGTCCTACTGATCTGGCTGGCGGTCTGCGCGGCACAGGATGCCCGGCAACGACGGATTGCCAATGCCCTGACCCTGGGTGTCGGCACCCTGGCGCTGGTTTATCTGGTGTATTTCGGCACCACCTGGATGGGTGCCGAAGCGGGGCAGGGCGGTTGGGCTTGCCTGGTGGCGCTGGCGTTCACGTTGCCCGGGTATTTCATGGGGCGAATGGGCGCCGGCGATGTGAAATTAATGACAGCTCTTGGCCTTGCGACGGACGGCACGTCGCTGCTCGGGATTTTTATCGGTGCCGGCGCGGCGAGCCTGATCTGGATTCTGCTGGCGCCAAGAGTCTGGCTGTATATGAGTCAAGGGCTTAGGCATCGTCTTCGATATATGGCGCCATCGATGTCAAAAAAGCTGCCATTTGCGCCGTTCGTGCTGATCGGGTTTTTACTTGCACTACCCTGGATCCATTAGTCGCTAAACGCCACTAGTCTTATGTACATAGTCGGAAAGTGCGTCTACTTTCAAAGGTACTGGTTATACGGCCAACGGCTGACAGTACAGGAATGGTCAGTTTTGGCCTGGGCATGGAGTGGCACGTGAACAAGCTTACATCTGCGGTAAAAGTCCTCGTTGTCGATGATCAGCCTCTGATCGTCGAAGAACTCTGTGAATTTCTCGAGAGCAGCGGCTACCGCTGTGTTCCGTGCGAGTCCAGCAAAGAGGCGATCGAGCGTTTTACTGACGACACCGCGATCGGCCTGGTGCTGTGCGACCTGCACATGCCGGACATGGACGGCATTCAGCTGGTGCAGGAACTGCAACGGCTGGCCGGCAAACACCGGGCGTTCGAAGCGATCATGCTCACCGGCCGCGCCGACAAGCAGGACGTGATCAAGGCGTTGCGCGCCGGGATTGCCGACTACTACCAGAAACCGGTCAATCTGGACGAGTTGCTGGAGGGTCTGCAGCGTCAGGAGGTGGTGCTGCAGGAACGGCAGAAAACCCTGCAACTGGGGCACTTGAATCAGAAGCTTCAGGACCTGTCGTCGTCCATCGATGATCTGTACCAGGACCTGGACAAGGTTCGTCGCGGCCCTGCGCCCGTCAGTAACGAGGTGCCGAGCGAGGCCGATGCACTGGAGATCCCGGCGATCTTCAATCAGCTGTCGCCACGGCAACTGGATGTGGCGCGCCTGGTGGGCAAGGGCCAGACCAATTATCAGATCGCGTGCGAGTTGGGCATTACCGAGAACACCGTGAAGCTTTACGTTTCGCAGGTGTTGCGCCTGACCCACATGCATAACCGCACGCAGTTGGCGTTGGCGTTGTCGCCGGGTAACTCCGGTTTGCGTCAGCGAGTGACCGCACACTGAGACAGACTGCCGGGTAATCGCTCTACCCGGCATTCACCTTCGGTTTTGGAAACAGGTTGTCGAGGGTTTCCAGCAAACGCACGTGATAGATCGGCTTGCGGAACAGGTCCAGCACCTGCAACCGCAGCATGTCGCTCACATCCTCCATGTCTGCATGTCCCGATGTCACGATCACCGGCAGATGCTGGCGCGAGGTGTGTTCGCGCAAGCGCTTGATCAACGACATGCCGCTTTCCTCCGGCATGCGCAGATCGGTGATTACCAGGGCGATATCGGGATGGCGGGTCAGGTGATGCAGGGCGAGTTTCACCGAGGTCGCGGTATGACAGACGAAGCCCTCACCCTCCAGCAACTCCGCCAGCTCCAGCAACGCGTCCTCTTCGTCGTCAACCAGAAGCAACTGTTGGCGGGGCAGTGAGGAAGCAGTCATTGGGCAATCCCTGAGAAACTGAAGGTGGGTCCGAGTGTAGTGTGAGATTTACCAACCATCGAGTCAGGGCAACTGCGTCGGCGCAGTCTGTGACGAACCGCCCAGGGCCACGAGGATGTTGTTGAAGATCGCGAACACCTTGCCACCAACCGGCGTCACGAACACCACGACCACCACCGCGACCATTGCCACCACAATCGCGTATTCGATAGCCGACGCGGCTTCGGTACTCGTCAGAAGCAACCGGGCACGCATCATCAAGTATTCAAAGAGCATGAGAGTTCTCCTTACATGCCAGGGGCTGCCGGGCACCGGAAAGACAATGGGCGGGCAATGCCTGCGCGCTTTTTTCTCGGCAGCCGGCAGGCATGGATGGAGAGAAGGACTCGGTCAGGGGATGGTGGGTTTGGTCGGAACCGTACCATTCAGCGAGGTCATTATCGTGCTGAAGATGTTGTAGACCTTGGTGCCCATCGGGGAGACGAACACCACGACCACCACCGCCACCATGGCTACCACAATCGCGTACTCGATAGCCGATGCTCCTTCATCGCTCTTGAGGAACAGCCGCACCCTGGCCGCCAGATAGTCGAGACTCATACGAAACATACGTCTACTCCTTCGCGCCTTTGGCGCTGATGTCACGCGACAGCGGCAAGGTTCCACCGTGCCATTTGAGCATTGTCAACAAACTCCCTCCCAACAACTGTAAGAACGAACTAATCACAAAGGATTAGTCGCTTCGTCATTTCCGGTATTTCGACTGCTATTTGGCCAACACCCATACTTTCGTAGGTTATTTGCCCGCCAGTAATGGCGTTTTGGCTTGTTTCAGCTAGCTTGGAAATAGCGAAATAGTTGGATGTTCATAGCTGCCTGATTGCGATGTTCCCTTGGTAGGAAGTGCGGGCTGGTAGTGCAGCAGGATAGGGAGAGCCGTCATGAACAGTCGTGTCACCATGGGCCTTGCCGCCGTGCTTTTACTGGGGGCCATTGTTGTCGGGTATTGGGGCCTGGTGCTCAGCCGGCAACCTGCCCCGGTTGCCGAGGCCCCCGTGCCGGCGGTGGTCACCGTCGAAAAAACCGTCGCTGCCGCCGAAGACCAGACCCGCCAGCCAGTGGTGGTCCTGGTGCATGACGTCCCGCCGTTCACCCCCCTCACCGCCGCCGACCTGGCTGTTGAAAAACTGCGCAGTGCGCCTGCCGGCAGTCTCGGCACCATCGAGCAGGCCGTGGGCCGCACGCCGTGGCGCCACCTGAGTGCCGGGACCTGGCTCAACGTTGAAAGCTTCGAGGCCGGCGGAACGCTGGCGCGCATGATCCACCGCGATGAGCGCGCGCTGGCGGTGTCGGTCGATGAAGTCATCGGCGCGGCCGGGCAACTGGTTCCCGGGGATTACGTCGATGTGCTGCTGTTCCTGCGCCAGGACGCCAGCAACCCGCAGCAGTCGGCGCAGATTGTGGTGCCGGCCATGCGCGTGCTCGGTGTCGGCGAGCAATACGGCCTGACCAATGACGGTCAACCGTCCGCCCCCGCGTTGAGTGCCGACGACAAGATCAAACAGGATCAGCGCCGGATTGCCGCGCGCACCGTGGTGCTGGCGGTGCCCGAACAACTGCTGAGTCGAATGATGCTCGCCACTCAGGTCGGGACATTGCGCCTGGCGGTGCGCAGCAGCGAAGAACAGCGCCTGGCCAAGTATTGGGCCGGCGAAAGCCAGGCACCGGACAAACTGGTTGCCGCCAACAGCCAACTCTTCCAGTTCACTCAGCTGGCGCTGGGGACTGCGCCGAAAGCGCCGCCGAGCGGCGACCACGCGGGGGCGATACGGCCTGCGGTGGAAGTGATTCGCGGCAATCAGATCAACCAACAAAATCCATGACTGAGCAAGGATCCAAGTGCATGCAGAGTCGTTCCTGGCCGACCTTCAATCCCGTGCTCCGGGCCTTGCTGCTGATGGGACTGTCGATTAACGCGGCTCATGCGGCCAGCAGTAACTGCTCGGCCCTCGGGCGCCTGCCGCCGGTGATCGAAATCAACGAAGGCTGGCAACAGGACATGCAATCACCGGTGGCGATCACGCGCCTGGCCATTGGCGATCCGAAAATCGCCGACGTGCATGCCAACGGCAGTTCCTCGTTCCTGCTTACCGGCATGGCGCCGGGCGCCACCAGCCTGATGGTCTGGACGGGCTGCTCCGGCGAGCCGCGTCAGAGCATGGTGTTCGTCAAGGGCGCCGCCACCTCGGCCCTGACCAGCACGGGTGCATTGCCTTCGGATGATGCGCTGTTGCCCTCGCAAGTGCAGACCGACATTCGCTTCGTCGAAGTCAGCCGCACCAAACTCAAACAGGCCTCGGCCAAGTTGATCGGTACCCGCGGCAATTTCCTGTTCGGCTCCCCCGGGACATTGCCGCCCATCGATGGCGTGCCGCAGCCGCGACTGCCGGTGGACAACTCGCTGTTCAACTTCTCGTGGATCGGCGGCAATACCATGGCGATCATCAACGCCCTTGAGGGCAGCGGTTTCGCCTACACCCTGGCGCGGCCAAGCCTGGTAGCGCTGAACGGGCAGAGCGCAAGCTTCCTCGCAGGCGGGCAGATTCCGATTCCAGTGCCCAGTTCCGGCAGCGACAGCGTGTCCATCGAATACAAGGAATTCGGCATCCGCCTGACGCTGACGCCCACGATCATCAGCCACGACCGCATCGCCCTGAAAGTCGCGCCGGAAGTCAGTGAGCTGGACTTCAGCAATTCCGTGCAGATCGCCGGCACCACGGTGCCGGCCCTGACCATCCGCCGCACCGACACCAGCATTTCCCTGGCCGATGGCGAGAGTTTTGTTATCAGCGGTCTGATCAGCACCACCAACAGTTCCCAGGTCGACAAGTTTCCGGGGCTGGGCGATATCCCGGTGCTCGGAGCATTTTTCAAAAGCTCGCAGATCAAGCGCGAAGAGCGTGAACTGCTGATGATCGTCACCCCGCATCTGGTGCGGCCGTTGTCGGCAGACGCGCAACTGCCGTCGTTGCCGGGCGAAAAACTGCGCAACTACGACCCGAATTTCTACCGCATGTTCTTCCTGG
This sequence comes from Pseudomonas sp. GW821-FHT09E04, assembly GCF_059416185.1. Classification (NCBI taxonomy): domain Bacteria; kingdom Pseudomonadati; phylum Pseudomonadota; class Gammaproteobacteria; order Pseudomonadales; family Pseudomonadaceae; genus Pseudomonas; species Pseudomonas sp. GW821-FHT09E04. Next base: position 45,246 of record NZ_JBWKOR010000005.1, on the reverse strand, counting down.
AAAACGGCAACTTCGACAAGCGCAGCGGGTTGTCCCAATGAGCCAGAACCTGAGTCAGACCTTTCTCGCCATCACCCGCAACAGCACCGATCTGGAGTGGCTGCAAAGCGCCCTCGCGCCTTTGGGCCAAGTGGTCAGCGCCGGTGCCGGCAGCCTCGATGAATTGCTCGCACTGGTGGATGTCACCTTCGCCAGCCTGGTGTTTGTCGGCCTCGATCGCGAACACGTGGTGGCCCAAAGCGCGCTGATCGAAGGCGCGCTGGAGGCCAAGCCGATGCTGGCAATCGTTGCCCTCGGCGACGGCATGGACAACCAGCTGGTGCTCAACGCCATGCGCGCCGGAGCGCGGGATTTCGTCGCCTACGGTTCGCGCTCCAGTGAAGTGGCCGGGTTGGTTCGACGCTTGAGCAAGCGCCTGCCACCGGTGGCCAACAATGCCCAGTTGGGTGGTCTGACCGTTTTGTACGGCGTGCAGAGCAGTTCCGACGGCGCGTTACTGGCCAACCATATGGCGCTGGTGGTGCAGAAAAGCGGACAGCAGACGCTGTTGCTGGATCTCGGCCTGCCCCGTGGCGACAGCCTTGCACTGCTAGGACTGGAGAGTTCGTTCCACTTCGGTGATGCCTTGCGCCACCTGCGAAGGCTCGACGCCACGCTGATCGACAGTGCCTTCACCAGCGCTGAAGCGGGGCTGCGGATCCTGGCGTACGCCGACAATGACGAACCACTGGAAAGCACCAGCGCCGCCGAGCTGTACATGTTGCTCAGCGCCTTGCGCCAGCACTTCCAGCACATCGTCGTGAACCTCACCGGCCAGCCCGACAGCGAAGCCTTGCGTACCTTTGTCAGCCACTGCGACAAGTTGCTGTGGTACACCGACCAGAATGTGCTTGATTGCCGGCGCAACCTGGCGGTGTTCAATCTGTGGCGGGAAAAAGGCATGAAGCTCGATCACGGACGGCTGTTGGTCGACCGTTATTTGAGTAACGTCGCGCCGGATGCGGACACCCTGGGCAAGACCTTCAATCTGGAAGTGATCGCGGTGCTGGCCTTGAGTCCGGAGCTGCGCATGAACGCCAAGAACCAGGGCGTCAGCCTGTTTGAACTGGCCCCCCGGGAAAAACTCACCCAGAGCCTGCGGGCGCTTGGCGAACGCCTGGCCAAACGCTCCGAAAACATGGTCAATCGTTCAGAAGGCCTGACCAAACCCAAGTCCACCTGGTTCGACCGGTTGCGAGGCACCTCATGAGTCCGGAAAAACTCTTCGGCGCCCCCGCTCGAGGCCAGTCGGGCAACGGTGATCACGAAGGCCTGAAACTGGTCCTGCATCGCTACATCATCGATGCCATCGAGGAGTCCGGGAAAAACCTGCTGGAAGGTTCGCGGCAGTTGCTGGCGCAATTCGTCACCGACAAGGTCGCCGAATACATTGCCCGTTTGCACCTGGCGATTTCACGTTACGAGATGGAGCGGCTGGCGGAAGAAATCGTCGATGAGCTGACCGGATTCGGTCCGCTGGAAGTGTTGCTGCGTGATCCCGCCGTGACCGAAATCCTGGTCAACGGCCCGCACCGGGTATTCGTCGAGCGCGACGGGGTACTGCATCAAAGTGATCTGCGCTTTATCGATGCGCATCACGTCGAACGGGTCATGCAGCGCATTCTGGCGCCGCTCGGGCGACGGCTGGACGAGTCTTCGCCGATGGTCGATGCACGCCTGCCCGACGGCAGCCGGGTCAACGCGATCATTCCTCCCATTGCCCTTGATGGCCCGTGTCTGTCGATTCGTAAATTCCGCAAGGACATGCTCAAGAGCAGCGACCTGATCGCCATGCAGACCATCGATCTGGCGATTTTCGATTGCTTCCAGGACGCCGTGGGCAAGCGCTGCAACATCCTGATCAGCGGCGGCACCGGCACCGGCAAGACCACATTGCTGAACATCCTCAGCCAATTGATCAACCCCCACGAACGGCTGGTGACCATCGAAGACGTCGCCGAATTGCAGCTCGGCCACCCGCACGTGGTGCGTCTGGAAACCCGGCCGCCGAACGCCGAGGGCCATGGCGAGGTCAAGGCCAGCGACCTGATCCGCAACGCCCTGCGGATGCGCCCGGACCGGATCATTCTCGGCGAGATCCGTGGCGTCGAAGTGCTCGATGTACTCACGGCGATGAACACCGGTCACGACGGCTCGATGAGCACGGTGCACGCCAACAACGCCCAGGATGCGTTGCTGCGTCTGGAAACCCTGGTCGGCCTGACCGGGCGTACCGTGGCCGAACGCACCCTGCGCCAGATGATCTGCGCGGCGCTCGACGTGATCATCCAGCTGACCCGCATGCCCGATGGTCGCCGCTGTGTCAGCGAAGTGGTGGAAGTGGTCGGCGTGCGCGAAGACGTTTATGTCACCAACACGCTGTTCCGTCTTGATCGACGCACCGGTTTCGGCTTCCTGCGTGAAGCGCTCAACCCGGCCGGCGACAAGTTGCGGCACGAGTCGAGTCTGGGCTGAGCGCATGGAGCCTTCGTCATGATCGGACCGGTGATCCTGATCGTCATTTGCCTGCTGATGCTGGGGCTGTCGATTCGCCTGTTCCTGCATGGCGTGCGCAAGACCGCCAATGAACGGGTGCTGACGCGACTGGCCGCCGGGCAACCGCAGGCGGCGGTCGAAAAATCCTCGTGGGCGGGGCTGGAGCGGATGTTTCTGCGGGCGGGTCTCGGCCGGCCGAGCGAGCACTTCGGGTTATGGCTGGCGTTGTGGGTCCTGGCCATGATGCTGGGTTACCTGATGGCCGAATGGATCGGCCTGTTGATCCTGATGCTGGCGCCGCCCCTGATTCTGCGGTTGTACATCGCCTGGCTGTACCGGCGCCGGCTCAATCGCATGATCGAACAACTGCCGCAGTTGCTGGACCACACCGTGCGCAGCCTCAAGTCCGGCCGGACCCTGAGCGACGCGGTGATGGGCGGCATCGAAACCAGTGACGATCCGTTGAAGTCGGCGATGGGCCGGGTGCAGCGCAACGTGCAGCTGGGGGTCAACCTGCCGGACGCGGTGAGCGATTTCGCCGAGCTCTACGAGCAGGATGAACTGCGCATGTTCGCCCTGGGCCTGAAGGTCAATCATCGCTACGGCGGCAACGCCAGCGAATTGCTGGAGAACCTGATCAAACTGATTCGCGAGCGCGACCAAGGGGCACGTCAGTTGCGTGCCATGACAGGCGAAACCCGCATGACTGCGTGGGTGCTCGGATCGCTGCCCTTGATCCTGGTGAGCTATTTCATGCTGACCAATCCCGGCTACATGCTCGGCATGTGGAACGACTCCGGGGGCCAGACGATGCTGATTATCGCGGTGGTGCTGCAGGTGCTCGGTTGCCTGGCGCTGTGGCGCATGTTGAGGAGTGTCTGACATGGTGATGCTGGCCAGTCTCATGCTGTTGCTCGGCGCCCTGTTGCTGGTCGGCAACCACCTGTTGACCGAGCGCCGCCGGGTGCGTCAGGTCAACCAGCGTCTGCAGGGGCATCTGGTGCGCGGGAACCGTTTCGGCAACTGGTTGCGGGCGCTGGGCAACAGCCGCTTCGGCCAGCGCTCGGTCAGCATCGACAGTGAAACCCAGACCCTGCTCAGCCGCCTCGGCTGGCGTCGGGCCAGTGAACGCTCGCTGTTTGCCGCCTGCCAGATCGGCACGCCGTTACTGACGCTGGGCCTGGGGCTGTTCTTGCAGGAAGTGTTTTTCCCCCAGGCCCCCAACGGCTGGCTGGTGCCGATGATCGCTACCGGCGCCGGCTATCTGCTGCCCAAACGCCTGCTGGCGTATGCCGCTGGCCGTCGGCAGAAAATCATTTCGGTGGAAGTGTCGACGTTCATTCCTCTGCTGCGGATCCTGTTCGAGTCCGGCATGGCCGTCGAGCAGGCCTTGCGCGTGCTCAGCATCGAGGGGCAAAAGCTGCTGCCGGAACTGACCAGCGAACTGCGCCTGATTCTGGCGCGTGTCGACTCGGGTCTGGAACTCGGCCAGGAACTGAACAAGGCTGCGGCGATGCTGGCAGTGGATGAGTTCACCGACACCAGCGTGATCCTGCAACAGCTGATTCAGCAGGGCGGCGGGGCAATGAAATCGCTGCTGGCGCTCAAGCAACTGCTCGATGACCGCCGCCTGACGCGCTTGCAGGAATACATCTCGAAGATGTCGGCGAAGATGTCGGTGGTCATGATGTTGTTCCTGTTTCCGGCCTTGCTGATCGTACTGGCGGGCCCCGGATTTACCGCAATCACCCGGGCGTTTGCGTCCTGACACTGGCGATGGAGAGCATTTGATGAAAGCACTGATGGTCGTGGCAAGTTTGCTGTTGCTCGGCGGTTGCGCAACGGACGGTCAGGCGCCGTGGACGACGATGCTGGCGCCGGCCAGTTGCAGCAAGCTGAGTTCCGAGCAGGAGCTGTCGCTGAACCTGGTCGATGACCTGGCCAACGACGGCAAGTTGCACGCCAGCCTGGCCAACCTGCAAAGCCTGCCCGACAACCTCGTCGAGGTGCGGCTGCGCAAGGCCAGGGTCTACCGCCTGCTGGGACGCAGTGAAGCCGAGCCGTTGTATCGCGGCCTGCTCGGTACTTGCCTGAGCGCCGACGCCGAACATGGCCTGGGCCAGCTGTATGCCGCCCGTGGCGACAACGGTCAGGCGCAGGCCCACTTGCAACGGGCGGTGCGACTGGCGCCCACCAACGAAAATATCCGCAACGATCTGGGCGTGGTGTACCTCAATCAGCTGCGACTCCAGGACGCCCGGTTCGAGTTTCTGACGGCCATCGAGTTGAAGCAGAACAATCAACTGGCGACGCTGAATCTGGTCACCCTGTTGATCTACCAGAACAACTGGCAACAAGCCGCCGAAGTCGTCAGCCGCGCGCACCTGACCCCGGAACAGTTCACCGATGCCCAGGAGCGCGCGGAAAAACTCAAGGCTCCGGTGCCGGCCAAACCCGCCGCGAGCAATCAGGTTGCGGTGGTGGCTGACCCGCAACCGGCGACGATCAAGTGAACCTCCAGGAGGCGCCATGAATACCTTCAAGACCTTGTGCTGCCTGAGCCTGCTGAGCCTGCCGCTCGCTGCCTTCGCCATCGACGCCGGCCCGGCATCGGCCCAGCAGCAGGAAACCGAAGGCTGGCTGTTGCTGCAAAGCCGCAACAAGGCCGCGTCCCCTGACCCGCAAGCGGCCACGGCCACCGAGCGAGAACTGGCGATGCAGCGCTGGCTGAAGAAGTACAAATATGAAATCCCCGACTTCTATGACCCGGATGCGGGCGGGAAGATCGAGAAGCAGTAGTCGTGCTTCGCAGGCCACCGGAGTGGCCTGCGACAGCGACTTACAACTGATAGCTGAAACTGATGCTGTAACGCGGCCGGCGGTTGAACGTATCCAGTGCTTCATCCGACATCGGTTTGGCTGCTTCCAGCGCGATGTTGTAGTACTTGGCATCGCCGAACCTCAGGCCCACCGCGGCCGAGGACAGGCTGTTGGCCTGTATCGGCAACTGGTTGAACCAGCTGCGCGAGCGATCGAGCACCACGTAGGGTTGCAGGATCCGCACCCAGTTGCCGTCGCGGTTGAAGCTGTAGTTGATCTCGTAAGCCACCCCCCAGCCCTTGTCGCCGGACGCCTGGTCGTCGGGGTAGCCACGACCGAAATTCTGCCCGCCGAACACCGCGCGCTCGCTGTCGGGCAGGGTGTCGTCGCTCCAGTACAACGCGGCGGAAACCACGCCTTGCCAGTTGTCGAAGAACTTGTCGCTCTGTACCCCCGACAGTCGCAGACGGAAGAAATGCAGGTCGATGGCGCTGTTGTTGGTGTGTGCGCCCATGCTGTCGAAGCCTTGATAAACCCCGCCGCTGAGAATCCGCAGTTGCCGGGCGTCGGCCTTGCGCCAGTCGCTTTCGAAGGCGAGGGCGCGGATGTCGGTGCGTTCTTCGGCGCTGAGTGGATAGCCGATGACGTTGTAGCGGGTCTTGTCGTTGACCGCGTACAGGCGCGAGCCGGCCGTCAGCAATTCATTGGAGGCGGCAATCAGCGGCATGCTGAAACCGATGGAGTAACGGTCGTTTTCGCGGTGCGGCTTGAGTTCCAGACCGTTGTTCAGCAGCACGTTGGTGCCGGGGTCGGCGCGGTAACGCGAGGCGGACAGACTCAGTTGCGTGCCTTCGTCATCGAGGAACTGGCTGTAGTCCAGACGATAGTAATGCTCGTGGTCATCGCCCGGTGGAAACAGGCCGCTGAGGCTCAGCTGTTCGCCCATCGAGGTCTGTGAGTTGCTGCTGACGCCGAGCAAGGCCTGGGTGCCGTTGCGGTTGTCTTCGGTGGTACTCAGGGTGCTGGTGAACGGTTTTCGGCTGGCCTGGGCGATCAGGGTCGTTGCGCCGTCGGTGGTGCCGGGCGGTGGCACCTGGGCCTGGATCGTGACGCCGGGGATGCGGGTCATCAGCGTGGTGTAGCGCTCGAAGGTCTTGCGGGTCAGCGGGCGTTCCGCCTGGATCTTCGCCGTCAGTCTGTCGATCAGTCCCTTGACCCGGCCGATATCGCCCTGGACCTGAACATCCCGCACATAACCTTCCACCAGCACCACTCGCGCGGCACCGTCGTCGAAAGTCTGCTGCGGCAGGAAGGCGTAGGACAGCAGGTAGCCGTCGTTCTGGTAGCGACGGGTGATGTTGCGTGTCGCTTCAATCAGATCGGCGAGGCTGGTTTCGTGGCCGATCAGGGGTTTGTAGATCTCTGCCAGTTCGTTGAGCGGGTAAATCGTGCCGCCTTCGATCTGCACGGTTTTCAGGTTGATCTTCGTGCCCATCATCAACGGCTCGGCAGCCGCGGCACCGGGTTCCGGAACTTGCAGCGGCGCGGCGCTCGGACGGTAGGCGTCGGCGGGCAGATTCGGCACCGGCAGGTTGCGGATGGTTTCGTTGCTGTTGAGAAAGCTGGGAAGGGTGTCGGCGAGGGCAGCGGAACTGAGACTGAGGAACAGCAGGGATGCCATAACGCGCATAGGACACTCCATGTTCAAACCGCAGCACTTGGCGGGTTTTTTCCTAAGAAAAAAGCGGAAGACTCGTGGGAATCTTCCGCCCTCAACCAAGCGTAGGCGCTGTAGGTTAGGCCGTCGAATCGGCCAGGTGCAATTCAGCGTTTGTTGCCGCCCAAGGTGCCAGTCAGGCCACCGAGAACTCCGCCCAGACCGCCACCGGTGCCAGCGGCGGTGCCGCCGTTGACCAGCCCGCCGACGGCGGTGACGGTGTTGCCCACGGTGGCGACGGTATTGCCGACAGCGGTCACGACCGGGTTGCTGTTGGTGCCGGCGATGGCGCCACCAAGGTTACTGACTGCACCACCTGCCTGACCGGTGAGGCCGGCAAGCGGAGCGCCCAGACCGGTAGCACCGCCGACATTCTGAGTCAGGTTGGTGACGGCGGCGGTGACCGGTGCAAGGCCTGTGCCTATGTTGTTGCCCAGTGTTGCCAGAGGTGTGGTGGGCGTGGTGATCGGTGAACCCGAGCCACCGAGTGCTGTATTGAGCGAGGCCACGGTATTGCCGGCCGAGGCCAGAACATTGCCCGGTGAGCCGAGTGAGCCGTTGCCGGCACCGAGCCCGGCGCCGACATTCACGACCGCGCCACCAACGGTTTGCAGCAGACCATTGTTGCCAAGGCCACCGCCGGCACCTGTTCCGGAACCGGTGCCGTTATCCGCCAGCCCGCCGGTCTTGCCGACCGCCGAACCGACATTGCTCAGGGCGCCGCCGACGGTGTTGGTCAGGGCATTGCCATTGCCGGCGCCCGTGACGTTGTCGCCCACGCCGTCGACAGCGCTGCCGACTTTCTGCAGCACACCGTTCAGTGGATCACCCAGGCCGGTGGTGCCGCCGAGTTTGTCCGTGGTGCTTTCGACCATGGCGATCACCGGCACCAGTTTGCTGCCGACCTCTTTGGTCACCGAGCCGAGTGGGCCAGTGGTAGTGGCGGTGCTGAGGGTGTCACCGAGCATGGTGACTTTTTCACCCACCCCGTTGAGCAGCGGCGCCACTTTGGTGACCACGCCGCCGACCACAGGCACGCTGCCGGTGGCGGTCGCCAGTTTGCCGCTCAGGTCGGACACGCCGTTGCCGACATCCTGCACTACACCGCCGACGGCCGACGCGGTGACGCCCAGGCCGTTATCGGTGGTTGCCAGTTTGCCAATCCCGTTGCCGATGCCGTCGCCCAGTGTGGATACCACATTGCCGGCGGTTCTGGCCGCGCTTTGCACCACACCACCCACCACCGGCACGCCACTGAGCGAGTCGCCGACCTGACCGACACCATTGCCAACGCCGGCAACGGTGCCGCCGACATCCTGCACCAGGGTTGAGGTGATCAGAGGCTGAGGCGTGCTTGGGTTAGTGGGGTTGGTAGGGTCGGTTGGATTGGTCGGATTCGTCGGGTTTGTCGGATTGCTCGGATCCGAACCACCTGTCCCGCCGGTTACTGTGGTGCCGTCGGTTCCTGTTGTTCCGCCGCTGCCGGATGTCCCGCCAGTGCCTGCGGTGGAACTGTCCGGCGAAGAACTGCCGGAACTGCTGTGGTGACCGCCACCGCCACTGCTGCAACCGGCCAGACCGAGGGAGAGGATCAATGCCAGCGCTGTTGCTGATTTGCACCAAACTTGAGTTTTCATGATGGGTATTCCTTGCACCTGTCTCAACGTTCGTTGTCTTCGACGGCTAGCCGGTTCTGTTGCCGGCAATGCCTTCGTCCGTTGTGCTCATATCAGTCGCAAGGTTGGATCCACACCATTCTCAAGTTGGTATTAACGCCTTTATATAAGCGTGTGATTTGCTGCTTAACGACTAATGCCGAGGATATAAACGCGCAAAAAAAAGCCTTGAGAATCAAGGCTTGATGTTTGGCCGGGGGTTGGATAACGGCGGCAGAAACTTAAGTTATATACACACAATTGATCATGTTTCGCTGTTGTGATCGAACTCCGCGAGGGGCGCGGTAACGATTGGCGCGGCCTATTGATTCAGGCAATCGGCTGCCAGTGGCCGACCATGTGCTCCAGGTCCCCGGCACCGATCAGACGCAACTCCCCGCTGGAACCCGCCGCGCTGGCGAACAGCGATACCTCGCTCGGCAGGCGCACCGGTTTACGAAAATGCACGGCGATTTCCAGGTTGGCCCTGGGCAGGTGATCCGCCAGCGCGGCCAGGGTGCGGGCCTTGTTCCACAGACCATGGGCAATGGCGGTGGGGAAACCGAACAGCCTGGCACTGGCGGCGCTCAGGTGGATCGGGTTGTAGTCGCCGGAGACCTTGGCGTACTGCCGGCCGATGTCCGCCGGGGCTTTCCATTGCGCCACCTGCATCAGTGGCAGCGTGGGCTCCCACACCTGTTCGAGCGCTTCACCCTCAAGCTTCACGCCTCGACAGAGCATCTGGCTTTCGGCTTCCCATAATGGGCCGAGCTGATCGTCGAGGGTGGTCAGCAGATCGAACGTTGCGCCTTTGGGATGCGGTTGCAGGTTATGCACCCGAACGCTGACCTGCACGTGGCTGATTCCACCCATCGGCCGCAGAATGCGGATGCGATTGCTCAGGTGAATCAGCCCCAACAGCGGGAATGGAAAGTCTTTGGCCGTGAGCAACTGCATCTGCAACGCAAACGCCAGGACATGTGGATAAGTTGGCGGCAGCAGACCGTCATCGGCAAAACCGCAGACCTTGCGATAAGCCGCCAGACGTTTGCCGTCGATGTCGACCCCGCAGCGCAGACCGCTGTCGGGCAAACGGGTGCCGGTGATTTTGCGCCGGGTCGCGGCCCGGACATACAAACCCGGCAGACTCGGTTCGCGGTGCAGCGTGTGCCATTCGATGCTCATGCCTAAGCCCCCAGAACACTTTGTCCACAGACCCGCAATGCCTGTCCGGTGAAGGCACCGGTGCCCGGTTGCGCCAGCCAGGCCACGGCTTCGGCGACGTCTTGTGGCAGGCCGCCCTGACCCAGCGAACTCATGCGTCGTCCGGCTTCGCGCAGGCCAAAGGGAATGTGCGCGGTCATCTGGGTTTCGATGAAACCCGGCGCCACGGCGTTGATGCTGATGCCACGCTCCAGCAGCGTCGGTGCCCAGGCCTGGGCCAGTCCGATCAGCCCGGCCTTGCTCGCCGCGTAATTGGTTTGCCCGCGGTTGCCGGCGATGCCGCTGATCGAGGCGAGCAGAATCACCCGCGCGTTATCGCGCAGGGTGCCGCTGTCGAGCAGCGCCTTGGTCAGCACTTGCGGGGCATTGAGATTGACCGCCAGCACCGCGTCCCAGAACTCGGGCGTCATGTTGGCCAGGGTCTTGTCGCGGGTGATGCCGGCGTTGTGCACCAGAATGTCGAGGCCGTCGGGCAACTGTTCGATCAGTTGCGCGGCGGCGTCTTCGGCGCAGATGTCGAGGGTGATGGCGCGCCCGCCGAGGCGCGCGGCCAGGGCTTCCAGATCGGTCTTGGCCGGCGGCACGTCGAGCAGAATCACCTCGGCGCCATCACGGGCCAACGTCTCGGCGATGGAGGCGCCGATACCCCGCGCCGCGCCGGTGACCAGCGCCTTGCGCCCGGCCAGCGGGCGCGTCCAGTCGGTCACCGGCGTGGCACAAGGATTCAGACGAATCACCTGCCCGGAGACAAATGCGCTTTTCGGCGAGAGGAAAAACCGCAGCGGCCCTTCGAGCTGATCCTCGGCACCTTCGCCCACGTAGATCAATTGCAGGGTGCCGCCGCTGCGCAGCTCCTTGGCCAGCGAGCGGGAGAAACCTTCAAGTGCCCGCTGAGCACTGGCGGCGAACGGTTCGCGCAGGGTTTCCGGGGCGCGGCCGAGGATCACCAGGTGCGCGCTGCTGTCGAGGTTCTTCATCAATGGCTGGAAGAACTCGCGCAGTTGCTTGAGCTGGTCGGTGTGCTGCAATTCACTGGCGTCGAACACCACCGCCTTGAGTTTCGGGCCATGGCCGGGAATCCATTGGGTGGCGGCCGCTGGCTGATCGCCGTAGCGATAAATGGCATCCGTCAGCCGGTTGGCGAAGGCGCTGACCCGTTCGGCCAGCGGCCCGCCGCCGATCAGCAGCGCACCCTCCACCGGCCGCAGGCGCCCGGCCTGCCAGCGTTCCAGCCGCACCGGCGACGGCAGGCCCAGGGCCCCGACCAGACGGTGGCCGATGGACGAGTTGGCGAAGTCGATATAGCGGTCAGACATGGAACGCTCTCCAGAAGATGGGGTTCAAAGTGTGGACTGCGAAGGGCAATCAATCGTTCGATCCACGCAATAAGGCCTACGCTAGAACAGCAGAGTAGTTTGCCCCCGGTGTTTTTGGGGCCCGGCGGGATTTTCAGTGCCCGATTTTCAGACTGGATATTTCACAAGGAGTTTTTCATGAGTCAGCTGCGCCGCGTCGCGATCATTGGTGGCAACCGCATCCCATTCGCCCGTTCCAACGGGCCGTATGCCACCGCGAGCAATCAGGTGATGCTCACCGCCGCCCTTGAAGGCCTGATCGAACGCTACAACCTGCACGGCCAGCGCATGGGCGAAGTGGTCGCGGGGGCGGTGCTGAAACTGTCACGGGATATGAACCTGACCCGCGAATGCGTGCTCGGCTCGCGCCTGTCGCCGGCAACGCCTGCCTATGACATTCAGCAGGCCTGCGGCACCGGCCTGGAAGCCGCGTTGCTGGTGGCGAACAAGATTGCCCTTGGCCAGATCGATTGCGGCATTGCCGGCGGCGTCGACACCACGTCTGACGCGCCGATCAGCGTCAGTGAAGGCCTGCGCAAGATTCTCCTGCAAGCCAATCGCGCCAAGACCACCGGCGACAAGCTCAAGACCTTCCTGCAATTGCGTCCGAAACACCTGATCCCCGAATTCCCGCGCAACGGCGAACCGCGCACCGGCCTGTCGATGGGCCAGCACTGTGAACTGATGGCACAGACGTGGAACATTCCTCGCGAAGAGCAGGATCAACTGGCACTCGAAAGCCACCACAAACTTGCCGCGTCCTACAGCGAAGGCTGGCACAACGACCTGATGACGCCGTTCCTCGGCCTGACCCGCGACAACAACCTGCGCCCGGACCTGACCCTGGAAAAGCTCGCGACCCTGAAACCGGCCTTCGAGAAAAGCGCCAAGGGCACGCTGACCGCCGGCAACTCCACGCCACTGACCGATGGCGCATCGGTGGTGTTGCTGGGCAGCGAAGAATGGGCCAAAGAAAGAGGCTTGCCGATCCTCGCGTATCTGCGCGATGGCGAAGCGGCGGCGGTGGATTTCGTCAACGGCGCCGAAGGGCTGCTGATGGCCCCGGTGTATGCGGTGCCGCGCTTGCTGGCGCGCAATGGTTTGACCTTGCAGGATTTCGACTACTACGAAATTCACGAGGCATTTGCCGCGCAAGTGTTATGCACACTGAAGGCCTGGGAGGATCCGGAGTACTGTAAGACCCGGTTGGGGCTTGATGCGCCGTTGGGGTCGATTGATCGCAGCCGCTTGAACGTCAAGGGCAGCTCATTGGCGGCGGGGCATCCGTTTGCGGCGACGGGCGGGCGGATCGTGGCCAATCTGGCGAAGCTGCTGGATGCGGCGGGGCGGGGGCGTGGGTTGATTTCGATTTGTGCGGCGGGGGGGCAGGGTGTCACCGCCATTATCGAGCGCTAAAAGCAGCCCTCACCCCAGCCCTCTCCCGGAGGGAGAGGGAGCCGACCGTGTTGTCTGGCGTTATACATCGACCTGAAAAACCGTGTCGATTATGGATTCGGTAAAGCAGGATCAAGTCGATGCATCTTTAAAGCATCCCCCAATCAGTCCCCTCTCCCTCCGGGAGAGGGTTAGGGTGAGGGGGCTTTTTAGGTTGCCCCCAATCTCAAGTCCGGAACCTTCGCACCAACCCATCCAGCTCATTCGACAACCCCGCCAGACTCTGCGAATCCAGCCGCGCCGAATTGGCCAGCTCCGCCACCAACTGCGCATCACCGTGAATCTGGCTGATATGCCGATTGATGTCCTCGGCCACCTGATGCTGCTCTTCGGCGGCCGTGGCGATCTGGGTATTCATGTCACGAATCACATCCACCGATTCACGGATCTGACCAAAACTCGCCCGCGCCTCGCCGATTCGCGTCACCGATTGCTGCGACACATCGAGGCTGGCGCGCATTTGTTGGGTCACGGCGCTGGTGCGCTTGGCAAGGTTGCCCAGCAGACCGTCGATTTCCGCCGTCGAATCCGCCGTACGTTTGGCCAGTGCGCGAACCTCATCGGCCACCACCGCAAAGCCACGGCCTTGCTCACCGGCCCGCGCCGCCTCGATGGCGGCGTTGAGCGCCAGCAGGTTGGTCTGTTCGGCGATGGAACGAATGGTGCCGAGGATCGACTGGATGTCGTTACTGTCGCGCTCCAGTTGTTGCATCGACTGCGCCGACTGCTCCAGTTCCTGGCTCAGTTGATCGACGCTGTGCACCGCCGCATCGATCTGCTGCTGACCTTCGCGGGCCTGGCGCTGGCCGCTGTCGGCCGACTCCGCCGCCTGACTGCACGAGCGGGCGACTTCGTTGGCGGTGGCGACCATTTCGTGGAACGCAGTCGAGACCATGTCCACGGCTTCACGCTGGCGTCCGGCGGCTTCGGCCATGTCGCCGGAAACCCGGGTCGAACTCTGCGAGGTGGCGAGGATTTTTCCGGCCGCGCCACCGATGTGCTGGATCAGGCTGCGGATCGCGGTGAGGAACTGGTTGAACCAGTTGGCCAGTTGCGCGGTTTCGTCGTTGCCACGGATATCGAGGTTCTTGGTCAGATCGCCTTCGCCCTGGGCGATGCCTTCCAGACCGCTGGCCACGCTGCGGATCGGGCGTACGATCAGGCTGGCGAAACTGGCGCCGACCACGGCGAACAGCACCGCCAACACAGCCGCGATAATCGCGATCAGCCAGGTCAACTGAGTGGCCGAGCTCATCACGTCGTTCTGTTTGATCAGGCCGATGAAGGTCCAGCCCAGTTGCTCCGACGGCCAGACGTTGGCCATGTAGCGCTCGCCGTTGAGTTCGACTTCCACCAGCCCTTTGCCGGCCTTGGCCAGTTGCGCGTAACCGTCGCCGAGGCTGTCGAGGGGCTTGAAGTTGTGCTCGGGCTGTTTCGGATCGACCAGCACCATGCCGCTGTTTTCCAGCAGCATCAGGTAACCGGTTTCGCCGAGCTTGATCTGTTTGACGATCTCGGTGAGCTGCTTGAGCGTGACGTCGATACTGACCACGCCGCCGTTGCTACCGAGTTTGTTGTCGATGGTGCGCACGGTGCTGACATAGGTTGCATCGTCCTGCGCCCAGTAATAGGCGGCGGTGCGCAACGGTTTGCCGGGTTTGGCCTGAGCGGCCTTGTACCAGGGACGCTGACGCGGATCGTAGTTGCTCAGCTTGGGATCGTCGGGCCAGGAAACGTAACCACCGGCAGCGGTGCCGACGATCGCGTAGGCGTAGGCCGGGTGGCTGTTGCCCAGATCCTGCAGGAAGGAGAAGACCTTTTTGTCCATCTCGCCCTGCGGGACGCTTTCGGCGTTGGCGCTCATGTAGGTCTTGAGGCTGTCGTCGGTGTTCTTGATCAGCGGTTGCGTCGCCAGGTAATCGACGTTCTGGCTGATACCGTCAAAAAAAAGCTGCATGGCGTTGCTGACCTGACGGATCTCGCGTCCGCTGCCGTCGACAAAACCTTCCCGGGCATCGCTGCGCAGGTTGAGTACCACCAGCGTGGCGACCAGCACCACGGGCAAGCAGGCGATGATTGCAAACGCCCACGTCAACTTCTGTTTGATGTTCATCCGCGCTCCAGATTTTCTTGTAGGCCCACGCAGTGCAGATGACTCGCGGTTTATTGGCAGCCGAAAACGGTGTTTTCCACTCCATTCCCTGAGTGCGACATCGAAGCTTTTTCGGAACGATTGTCGGACAAATTCCTCTGTCTCTGAGGGCTTCGGCTGCCGGAGAGGGAAATTGAGGCCTTCAGAGAAAAATCTTGCGAAGCACGTGCAGCCCGATGTCAGATTCTGTCGCAAATGCCCTCAAGTCCTTGCGCCAACAAGTTCGGCAGGCTCGGCTATGATTCGCAGCGGTCGATACAAGAGCGGCGGATTGGCCCGTTTGATCCGGCACAGTGTGTGCATCCACAGGTTCACAGGTCGGCAACCCCTCCCCGTGATGCGAGGATTGCCGTATAACGAATGACATTCGCGTGTTTGGTAATAAAGGACCCACAATAAAAGCTGATGAAGACTCCAAAACGCATTGAACCCCTGATCGAGGACGGTCTGGTCGACGAAGTGCTGCGTCCACTCATGAGTGGCAAAGAAGCAGCTGTTTATGTGGTGCGCTGCGGCAATCAGTTACGTTGCGCAAAGGTCTACAAGGAGGCGAACAAACGCAGTTTCCGCCAGGCGGCCGAGTATCAGGAAGGCCGCAAGGTTCGTAACAGCCGACAGGCCCGGGCGATGGCCAAGGGTTCCAAGTTCGGGCGCAAGGAAGCCGAAGACGCCTGGCAGAACGCCGAAGTCGCGGCGCTGTTCCGCCTGGCCAACGCCGGGGTGCGGGTGCCCAAGCCGTACGACTTCCTGGAAGGCGTGCTGCTGATGGAGCTGGTGGCCGATGAATACGGCGATGCCGCGCCGCGTCTGAACGACGTGGTGCTGGAGCCGGATCAGGCCCGCGAATTCCACGCGTTCCTGATTTCGCAGATCGTGCTGATGTTGTGTACCGGCCTGGTGCACGGTGACCTCTCGGAGTTCAACGTGCTGCTGACGCCGACCGGCCCGGTCATCATCGACCTGCCGCAAGCGGTGGACGCGGCGGGCAACAACCACGCGTTCAGCATGCTGGAGCGTGACGTCGGCAACATGGCGTCGTACTTCGGCCGGTTCGCCCCGGAGTTGAAGAAGACCAAATACGCCAAGGAAATGTGGGCGTTGTACGAAGCGGGTACGTTGCACCCGGCCAGCGTGCTGACCGGCGAGTTCGACGATCCCGAGGACCTGGCCGATGTCGGTGGGGTCCTGCGCGAGATCGAAGCGGCGCGTCTGGATGAGGAGCGCAAGCAAGCCATCCGTGCGGCGGACGACGAGCCCAAGGGCAAGTCCGACGAACCGCCTCCGCCACCGTGGATGCAGTAAGCATCTGAAAAAGAAAACCCGGCTTCGGCCGGGTTTTACACATTCAAGGATTGATTGTGACCACCACCTCCCGCAATGCCCGGCTGATCATCACGGCGCGGCTGATTTCCGATTTCGGCGCTTTCCTCAACATGGTTGCGCTGGCCACTTATGTCTACCTGCTGAGCAACAGCGCCATGAGCGTCGGGATTT
Organism: Pseudomonas sp. GW821-FHT09E04; assembly: GCF_059416185.1. NCBI lineage: Bacteria > Pseudomonadati > Pseudomonadota > Gammaproteobacteria > Pseudomonadales > Pseudomonadaceae > Pseudomonas > Pseudomonas sp. GW821-FHT09E04. The sequence continues at coordinate 28,839 of NZ_JBWKOR010000005.1, read as the reverse complement.
TCCTGGCCAGTCGTGTGGGCGGCGGGATTTTCGCCAGCCTGATCGGCACCGCGTTTTATCGCCGATGCAGCGGTCGCTTGCCGTTGATTGCCTTCGATCTGCTGCGCGCCGCTGTGCTCGGGTTGTTGCTGATCGTGCCGGTCAGCCAGCAGGCGTTGTTGCTGCCGCTGATTGCGTTCGGCCTGGGCTTTGGCAATTCGATGTTCGCCATCGGCCTCAACAGCCAGTTGCCGCGCCTGATCGAGCCTGCGCAGTTGCTCAAGACCAATGCCTGGATCACGTCCGCCTCTTCCATGGCGATGGTCGGCGGCAGTCTGGTGTCCGGGCTGCTGGTCGCAGGGTTTGGTTTTGAAACGGTGTTCGCGTTGAATGCGCTGACCTATCTGCTGGCGGCGGTGTTGATTGCGCCATTGCGGTTCAGCGCACCGGAGGCCGTCGGCCAATCCAGCGCTAAACAGGGTGAATGGTCGGCGTTGTTGCAAGGCCTGCGCAGCGCCCCGGTGGTGGCGGCGATGCTGGCTGTCACGATGGCCGACACTTTGGGTAGCGCTGCGCACAACGTCGGATTTCCGATCATTTCCAAACTGCTGACACCGGACTCGGCGAGCACCACGCTGGGCCTGATGCTCGCGGTATGGGCCAGTGGGAAATTGCTGGGCGCGCGAATCGCCAGTCGCTTGAAGGGCTCGGAAAACATCCATCTGGAGCGCAGGTACTTTGGCGGGGTGTTGCTGATGTCCTGCGGCTTCATCCTGATGTTCCAGCAGCACAGCGTCGTCGGGCTGTTGCTGTTTTCGCTGCCGGCCGGATTGGGTGACGGGTTCTCGGAAGTCGGCCTGATGTCACGTCTGCAACGGGAACCGGAGCCCCTGCGCCTGCCGATCTTCAGTTTCCTGACGCTGTTGCAGATGACCGGGTTCGGCGTCGGCATGCTGATCGCCGCACCGTTCTATTCGTGGTGGGCGCCGGGTGCCGTGGTGCTGCTGTTCCACGGCATTCCCCTCGCCACGGTGCTGTCGATGAAAGTCCTGCTGCTCAGGCGCGAGCGGGTTGCGCGCAGCAGCCCGACGCCAGTTCCTTGAGGATCGGGCAGTCCGGGCGATGGTCGCCCTGGCAGTGTTCGACCAGATCCTGCAGGGTGTCGCGTAGTTCGCCGAGTTCGCGAATCTTCTGATTCAGCTCGTCGATGTGCTGGCGGGCCAGGGCCTTCACATCGGCGCTGGCGCGCTGGCGGTCCTGCCAGAGGGTCAGCAGTTTGCCGACTTCCTCCAGCGAAAAGCCCAGGTCCCGCGAGCGCTTGATGAACGCCAGCGTATGCAGGTCATCGTCTCCATAGACGCGATAGCCGCTGTCAGTGCGATGGGCGGCCTTGAGCAGGCCGATCGACTCGTAATAACGGATCATCTTCGCGCTCAGGCCACTGTGGCGGGCCGCTTGGCCGATGTTCATCGGTTGTCCTCCAGATCCTCGGGTTTCCAGGTTTTCAACAGTAGCGCATTGCTCACCACGCTGACGCTCGACAGGGCCATCGCCGCGCCGGCCAGCACCGGATTGAGGAAGCCGAACGCCGCCAGCGGAATGCCGATCAGGTTGTAGACGAAGGCCCAGAACAGGTTCTGCCGGATCTTCGCGTAGGTCTTGCGGCTGATCTCCAGCGCTGCCGGCACCAGCCGTGGGTCGCCGCGCATCAGGGTGATGCCGGCGGCGTGCATGGCCACGTCGGTGCCGCCGCCCATGGCGATGCCGATATCGGCGGCGGCCAGTGCCGGGGCGTCGTTGATGCCGTCGCCGACCATGGCCACGACGCCGGTCTTTTTCAGCTCGGCGACGGTGGCGGCTTTGTCCGCCGGCAGCACTTCGGCGTGGACGTTTTCGATGCCCAGCGCTTCGGCCACCACACGGGCACTGCCTCGGTTGTCGCCGGTCAGCAGGTGGCTGTGGATATGTCGCGCAGCCAGTTGTTGCACCGCGTGCAGCGCGCCGGGCTTGAGGGTGTCGCCGAAGGCGAACAGGCCGAGTACGCGGGGCTCCGGACTTTGCTCGATCAACCACGACAGCGTGCGACCTTCGGTTTCCCAGGCCTTGGCGGATTCGCTCAGGTTTCCGGCGTTCAGACCGCTTTCTTCCAGCAAGCGCCGGTTGCCCAGCGCCAAGCGCCGGCCGTCGAGGTTGCCGGCGATGCCGCGCCCGGTCAGGGACTGGCTGTCGCTGACATCGGGCACGTTCAGGCTACGTTCGGCACAGGCATCCAGCACGGCTTTGGCCAAGGGGTGTTCACTGCCGCGTTGCAGCGCGCCGGCCGCTGTCAGCAGGGCGTTCTCATCACCGTCGATCGCACTGAAATGCGCGATGCGCGGGGTGCCGGAGGTCAAGGTGCCGGTCTTGTCGAACACCACGCTGCTGACTTCATGGGCGCGCTCCAGCGCTTCGGCGTCCTTGATCAGAATCCCGTGGCGTGCTGCCACGCCGGTGCCGGCCATTATCGCGGTCGGTGTCGCCAGACCGAGGGCGCAGGGGCAGGCGATCACCAGCACCGCGACGGCGTTGATCAGCGCGGTTTCCAGCGGCGCGCCGTACAGCCACCAGCCGATCAGCGTGGCGAGAGCCAGCAGCAGAACCGTCGGCACGAACACCTGACTGACTTTATCCACCAGTTTCTGGATCGGTGCCTTAGCCGCCTGAGCGTCCTCCACCAGACGGATGATTCGCGCCAGTACGCTTTCCGCACCGAGTGCCGTGGTGCTCACCAGCAAGCGGCCTTCACCGTTGATTGCACCGCCGGTGACCTTGTCGCCCGGTTGCTTGGGCACTGGCAGGCTTTCGCCGCTGATCAGCGCTTCATCGGCATGGCTCTGGCCTTCCAGCACTTCGCCGTCCACCGGGAAACGTTCGCCGGGTTTGACCAGTACAAGGTCACCGAGGCGCAGGGCGCTGATGGCGACGTCTTGTTCGCGACCATCAATGACTTGAATCGCTCGCTCCGGGCGCAAGGCTTCCAGTGCGCGGATGGCACTGGCGGTCTGGCGTTTGGCGCGGCTTTCGAGGTATTTGCCAAGCAGCACCAGAGCGATGACCACCGCCGAGGCCTCGAAATACAGATGCGGCATGCGCCCGTCAGCGGTCGCCCATTCATAGAGACTCAGGCCGTAACCGGCGCTGGTGCCCAGGGCCACCAGCAAGTCCATGTTGCCGGCACCGGCGCGCACGGCTTTCCATGCGGCCACATAAAAACGTGCACCGAAGATGAATTGCACTGGGGTAGCGAGAGCGAATTGCGCCCAGGCCGGGAGCATCCAGTGAATGCCGAACGGTTGCAGCAGCATCGGCAATACCAGCGGCAAGGCGAGGGCGATCGCGCAGATCAGCGCCCAGCGCTCATGGTTCAGGCGTTGCTGGCGATTGTCGGTCTGGTGTTCAAGTTCGAAGAGGCTGGCCGAATAACCGGCCTTGCTCACGGCGGTGATCAGGAGCTGCGGATCGACAGCGCCAAGCAGTTCGAGGTGGGCGCGTTCATTGGCGAGGTTGACGCTGACGCTTTTCACCCCCGGAACCTTGTTCAGGGCGCGTTCGACACGGCCGACGCAGGAGGCGCAGGTCATGCCGTCGATGTTCAATTCCACGGTTTGCTGCGGCACGCTGTAACCGGCACGTTCAACCGCCTCCATCAGCGCTGGCAGGCTGTCGCCGGGTGCCTGCACGCGGGCCTGTTCGGTGGCGAGGTTGACGCTGACGGCACTGGTGCCGCTGACTTTGCTCAAGGCGCGTTCGACGCGGCCGGCGCAACTGGCGCAGGTCATGCCGCTGATGGGCAGATCGAACGTGATGGAATCGGACATCGGTCGTACTCCCTGTAGTGGATGCCTACAGGATCAACCTTGCCATGCTGGCAAGGTCAAGCGCCAGATTCCGCCGCCCGATCCGGATGAGTCAATAACCGAGGCCGGTTGGCTTGAGGTACATGCCTTCCGCATTCATCGCAATCCGGAACTTCAGGATGTCACCTGCATGCAGTTTGATCTCCTGCGAGCCCGGCGCGAGCATGCCCGGGTTGCAGCCCGGCATTTGCCCCGGCAGCAGTTTCAGGCGCAGCGAGACATTGCCCGGCGGCAGGTTGAACGAGGTGCTCTGTTCCTGGAACAGTCGCGCCGACAGTTGATCCTGGATGTACACGCCGATCTCGCAGGAGGTCGCGACTTCCAGGCGCTCGCGGGAAATGATCAGCACCCCGAAATCTTCCCCGGCGGCATGCACCGAAGGGATCGCGGCAAAGAGGCTGAGTAAGCCAAACAGGCTGAAAGCTGACCAGCGCATGGCTGAATCTCCTGAATTTATGTCATTGATGCACGCAGCTTGGCCGAGCGCGGCGCCGATTGCCAGCCCGGCAGTTTTTTGCAGAACTTGACCTTGCCATCGTGGCAAGCTCGAAACTGCCGGCAACCTCACTCAAAGGAGTCATTCCATGCAAGTGTTCACTGTTGAAGGCATGTCCTGCGGTCACTGCGTCAAGGCCGTCACCCAAGCGGTCCAGAGCAAGGATCCGGCGGCCAGCGTGCGGGTCGATCTGGCAGCGAAGGAAGTCGGCGTCGAAAGTGCGTTGAGCGCCGAGCAGGTGATCGAGGCGATCAGCGAAGAAGGCTATGTCATTAAACTCGCCTGATCTTTTTAATAGTTAGCGAGCTACCGGAATGTTCAAGGCGTCCTCGCGCGGCTAGACTGTCGGGCTGCACTCTCTCCTGAAGTGCCCGCCCAATTGCCTGTCGAACCTGGACGCCTGATGAACTTCCGTACCATTCTGATTCTCGGTGCCTTGACCGCTTTCGGTCCGTTGGCGATCGACTTCTATCTCCCCGCGTTTCCCACCATGGCGCTGGCGTTCGGCACCGATGAGAAACACGTCCAGCTGACGCTGTCGGCTTACTTCTTTGGCCTGTCCATCGGTCAACTGGCCTACGGTCCGGTGGCGGATCGTTTCGGGCGGCGGATTCCATTGCTCACCGGCCTGGTGCTGTTCACCCTGGCGTCATTGGCCTGCGCTTATGCACCGAATCTGGAATGGCTGATTGGTGCGCGGTTCGTTCAGGCACTGGGCGGATGCGCCGGGATGGTGATTTCCCGGGCGGTGGTCGCTGACAAATGCGACGCGGTGGGCTCGGCGAAAGTCTTTTCGCAATTGATGCTGGTGATGGGGCTGGCGCCAATCCTGGCGCCGATGCTCGGCGGTCTGCTGGTCAATACGACGGGTTGGCAGTCGATCTTCCTGGTGCTGACCGGGTTCAGTGCCCTGGCCGGCCTGGCGGTGGCCCTCGGCCTGCCGGAAAGTCTGCCGGCCCATGTTCCGCGCCAGCGACTGTCCGGTGCTCTGCGTCAGTACGGTCGACTGCTGACCGACCCGGTCTACATGGGCCATGCCCTGACCGGCGGCATCGCGATTGCCGGGATGTTTGCCTACATTGCCGGCTCGCCTTTCATTTTCATCAAACTGTATGGCGTCCCGGCCGAGCATTTCGGCTGGCTGTTCGGCACCAACGCGGCGGGCTTCATTCTGGTGGCGCAGGTCAATGCGCGACTATTGGCCAAGCGTGGCCCGGCGTTTCTGCTGTCACGGGCGGTCTGGGTTTACTTCGGCGCCGGACTGACGCTGCTCGCGGTCAGTGCCCTGCACACCGAGGCACTGTGGCCGCTGCTGATTCCATTGTTCATTTGCGTGGCGAGTCTTGGTTGCATCAGCCCCAATGCGGCGGCGAGTGCGATGAACGGGCAGGGCGCTCGCGCCGGCAGTGCGTCAGCGTTGCTCGGCAGCATGCAGTTCAGCGTCGCCGCCGGGGCTTCGGCGCTGGTGGGGGTTTTGCACGATGGCACAGCCGTGCCGATGGCCATGGTCATCAGCCTGTGCGGTCTGTTGGTGGTCAGCGCGGCAATGCTTACCCGGCGCATACAGAATGCCCGGGCGCTGGCAAAGGCGCAGGCCGAAGTCTGAACGGAAGAACTCAGCCGACAGCGCGTTGCTGGCCGAGGTCGGGAATCTGATGGGGCGCGTACAGACGCGCTTCGAGGGTGCGGGTGAAGGCCCGAGCTTCGGCCTCACTGCGGAATGTCACGGCGTGCTGGTCGAGACGAACTTGCCACTGGGACTTTGCCACTTCTTTTATCAGGATCTTCATTGCTGACCTCCCGGACGTAAAAGATTGCATCGCAGAGGTTTCGATTGTAGACCCGAATACGATCGCAATTGTGACAAGGGTCAAGCATCTGACTGACGGCAAAAAGCGACCGCAGCCCCCGAGTCAACCACGTCTGGCGCTGACAAAGGCTGCGGCCTCCGAAGTTTTAGAAACTTTCTAAAACAATTTTTCCCTTGGCCTTGCCGCTTTCCAGCAATTCATGGGCTCGGCGCAGATTGCTCGCGTTGATCGTGCCGAAGTGCTCGCCCACCGTGGTCTTCAACGTCCCGGCATCGATCAGCTCGGCCACTCGGTTGAGCAGTTTGTGCTGCTCGATCATGTCCGGCGTTTCGAACAGCGAGCGGGTGTACATGAACTCCCAATGCAGCGACAGGCTCTTGCGCTTGAGCTTGGTCACGTCCAGCGACTTCGGATCATCGATCAGCGCCAGTTTGCCTTGCGGCGCCAGGGCCTCGACCAGTTGGTCCAGATGCTGGTCGGTCTGGGTCAGGCTGGCGACGTGGGTCACATGGGGGTGGCCGGCGCGTTTCAGTTCTTCGCTCAACGGCTGGCTGTGATCGATCACCAGGTCAGCGCCCAGCTCGTTTACCCAGTCGCGGGTTTGCGGACGGGAGGCGGTGCCGATCACTTTGAGCCCGGTCAGCTGGCTGGCCAGTTGGGTCAGGATCGAACCCACGCCACCGGCCGCGCCGACGATCAGCAGGCTCTGGCCTTCATCGGTGTTGCCTTCGCGGATTTGCAGGCGTTCGAACAACAGCTCCCACGCCGTAATGGCGGTCAGCGGCAGGGCGGCGGCCTCTGCGAAACCGAGGGTTTTCGGCATATGGCCGACGATCCGTTCATCCACCACATGCAGTTCACTGTTGCCACCGGCCCGGGCGATGGAGCCGGCGTAGAAGACCTTGTCGCCGGCCTTGAACAACGTCACTTCACTGCCGACTGACTTGACCACACCGGCCACGTCCCAGCCCAGCACTTTGGCGGCACCGCCTTCTGGCGCGACGTTCTGGCGGACCTTGGTGTCGACCGGGTTGACCGAAATCGCTTTGACTTCGACCAGCAGGTCGCGCGGGCCGGCCACTGGCTCCGGCAGTTCGATGTCTTGCAGGGATTTTTCGTCGCTGATCGGCAGCGATGCGTAATAGGCGATGGCTTTCATGGATGACTCCGAAAGATGCTTGAAGGAAGGATTCAGACGATGGCGCGCAGACGCTTGAGCTCGAAGTGTTCGAGGAAGCCTGCGGCCTGCGCCCGGAAATGCTGGATATGCGCACTGTCGTCGTGGGCCTGCAGGGCTTCGTCACTGGCCCACTGCTCGATCATGTAGAAGGCCAGCGGGTTGGCCATGTCCTGGTGCAGGTCGTATTGGCCGCAACCGGCTTCCGCGCGGGTCGGTTCGATCAATGCGCGCAGATGTTGTTCGAGGGCGTCCTGCTGGCCAGGTTTGGCGATCAGGGTGGCGATGGCGGTGAATGGCTGGGACATGTTCGACTCCGGAACGGGATGAATTCGATGGGAGGCATGATTGGCTATTTCTACGCGAGATAAAACCGGCTAAAAGAGCAGTCTCTTTCAATATTTTTTTGATAATCGAGGCTGAAATGCTGCGTTTCGATGACTTGCAGTTGTTTGTCCGGGCGGCGGATCTGGGCAGCCTGTCGGCGGCGGCCCGGGTGATGGACATGTCCGCCGCCGTGGCCAGCGCGGCGCTCAAGCGTATCGAACAACAACTCGGGGCACGGTTGCTGGCGCGTTCCACCCGCAGTTTGCGCCTGACCTCCGAGGGTGAAGGCTTCCTCGAATACGCCCGGGCGGCGCTGAGCAACCTGGATGAAGGCCGTCGTCTGCTGGCCAGCGGTCAGGACCAGGTCAGCGGGATTCTGCAACTGTCGGCACCGTCGGATTTCGGCCGCAACCTGCTGTTGCCGTGGCTTGATGCGTTTCAGCGTGAACACCCGAAATTGACGGTGCGTCTGCTGTTGGGCGACCGCATCGCCGATCTGTTTCGCCAACCGGTGGACATCGCCCTGCGTTATGGCGAACCGGAGGATTCCAGTCTGGTCGCATTGCCCATCGCTGCGCAGAACCGGCGGGTGCTGTGTGCCTCTCCCGGCTATCTGGCGAAACACGGCGAGCCGACTCAACTGGAACAGCTCGCGCAGCACAATTGCCTGTTGTACATGCTGGGCAGTCGGGTGCATGACCACTGGAGTTTTCATGACGGCAAACGCGAAGTCAGCCTGACCGTCAGTGGCGACCGCTTCAGCGATGACGCCGACGTGGTGCGGTTATGGGCCGTCGCGGGGGCGGGCATCGCCTACAAATCCTGGCTGGATGTGGCCGACGATGTGCTCGCCGGGCGATTGAAAGTGCTGTTGCCCGGCCTGCTCTGCGAGCGGGCTCCGCTGAATCTGCTGTGCGCCCATCGCGCACAATTGAGTAAGCCGGTGAACCTTCTGAGGGAGATGCTCGCCAGCCGTTGCGCCGAACTGAGTAGCCGATTTCCCGTTTTTCCGCAGGTTGATCATTAGTCGCAGGTAAATAGCGAAATTTCTGTCAGGAACAATCACCAGCCGTACCCGCTCCGGCGCAGGACGCCGCGAGCAACCCGCTTATACTAGCGACCGCCTGAAGCCTGCACCGGCACGCGGGAACAGGCTCGCTCGGACCGGCACTGACCGGGCAGCGGTGAGGGTTGCATCAATTACTGCGAATGCCGGGTGGCAGTGTGTTGCCTTGCCTCGGATCAAGGCGTTTTGCGCGGCTTGGCCGACGACTGATTACTGGTCAAGATGTCTCTGAGCAGTAGACGATACGATTCAACAGGGAGTGAATACATGGAACATGCACCTTGCATCAGCCAGATCGCCACGTTGCTGGCCGATCCCAAACGCAGCGCAATGATGTGGGCGTTGATGGATGGCTCGGCCCGGCAGACCGAGGAACTGGCTCTGTTGGCGGGGCTGTCGCCCTCGTCGGCCAGCGCGCATCTGGGGCGCTTGTCCACGGGCGGTCTGTTGAAGGTCGAGGCTCGCGGGCGCAAGCGCTTCTTTCGCCTGGCGGCTCCGGAAGTCGGCGCGGCCATCGAGGCCCTGGCCAGCGCCACGCTTGCCAGCGCGCCGCGGGAGGTTCCCGACGTGTTCAAGCGCGCCACACCCATTGCCAGACCACAGGCCGCGCCGTCTTCCCTGCTGCGTGCGCGTTTTTGCGACGATCATCTGGGCGGTACGCTGGCGGCCGACCTGTACCAGCGCCTGCTCGATGCCGGCTGGATCGAACAGCTTGAACATCGGGTGGTAGTCACCCACAAGGGCTCGACACAGTTGGCCAGTCGCGGGGTCTTCATCCAGGCGCTGGCTCATCGCAATGTTCAGGTGGCTTGCGCGTGCCCGGACTGGAGCGAGCGACGCCCGCACATGGGCGGTTCGCTGGGGGCGGCGTTGTTGCAGCTGTTCATGCAGTCCGGCTGGTTGATGCTGCCCAACGATTCCCGCGCCCTGCAACTGACGGCGGCGGGGCAGCGGGAAATTCATCGATTCGCCCGGGAAACCGAGCTGGAAATGGCATTGTAGAGCGCTGTGTACCATTGCCCGGATGACTGGCGTCGCCTACGGCTGCGAACAGGTCGCATCTGGCACAAAGGCTGAACGGCTATCGCGCACACTCGATCCGCAGATATTTCGGATGGAGGGGTGGCATGGACACGGGAAGCTTCAGCGCGGCGGATCGACTGGAACGCCTGCCGGTCAGCGGTTATCACCGGATCATATTCATCATCATCGCCCTGGCGTTTTTCTTCGATTCCATGGATCTGGCGATGATGACCTTCCTGCTCGGCTCGATCAAAACCGAATTCGGCCTGAGCAGCGCCGAAGCCGGGCTGCTCGCCAGTTCGAGTTTTTTCGGCATGGTGCTGGGCGCATCGCTGTCCGGATTGCTGGCTGATCGTTTCGGCCGTAAACCGGTGTTTCAGTGGAGCATCGTGTTGTGGGGGGTGGCTAGTTACCTGTGCTCTACGGCGCAAACGGTCGAGAGTCTGACCCTGTTCCGCATCCTGCTGGGGATCGGCATGGGCATGGAGTTTCCGATTGCCCAGTCGATGTTGTCCGAGCTGATTCCGGCCCGGCGTCGCGGGCGCTACATCGCCTTGATGGACGGCTTCTGGCCGCTGGGGTTTGTCGCTGCTGGCGTGCTGTCGTATTTCCTGCTGCCGCTGATTGGCTGGCGCGACATCTTTCTGGTGTTGGCGGTGCCGGCGGTATTTGTATTGGCGATCCGCTTTTTCATTCCCGAATCACCACGCTGGCTGGAGCAGGCGGGTAAGCATGACGCGGCGGACAAGGTGTTGTGCGCCATTGAGGACCGGGTACGGGCGTCGCTTGGCGGGGCTGCGTTGCCGGAGCCGGTTCGCCTGCCTCGGGTGATCACGCCACCGGGCAACTTCCTTTCGGCCCTCGGCCAGATCTGGTCGCCGCTGTACCGCCAGCGCACGATGATGCTCTGGAGTCTGTGGTTCTTTGCATTGCTCGGGTTCTACGGACTGACGTCCTGGCTCAGCGCGTTGCTGCAACAGTCGGGGTTCGCGGTCACTCAGTCGGTGTATTACACGGTGCTGATTTCCCTCGGCGGGATACCCGGGTTTCTGATGGCGGCGTGGCTGGTGGAGCGCTGGGGGCGTAAACCGGTGTGCATCGTCACGTTGCTGGGCGGCGGGGTGATGGCGTTTCTGTACGGCCAGAGTGCGGTGTTCGGCGGCAATGTCGGGCTGCTGATCGGCTCGGGCCTGTTGATGCAGTTTTTCCTGTTCGGCATGTGGGCGGTGCTCTACACCTACACGCCGGAGTTGTACCCGACATCGGCACGTGCGACGGGCTCGGGTTTCGCCTCGGCCATCGGGCGCGTGGGTTCGCTGCTCGGGCCGCTGATCACTGGTCTGGTGTTCCCGATCACCGGGCAGGGCGGGGTATTTGCGTTGGGGGCGTTGTGCTTTGCGGTGGCGGCGGGGGTGGTGTGGCTGTTCGGGATGGAGACCCGGGGCAAGACGCTGGAAGAGTTGACTGAAGCGGTTGTGCGCTGAGACCTGAAAAGCCGTTCGAACACGGGCGTGTTCGAACGGCTTTGTGCTGTTACGGTTTTACCAACCGCGCATCCAGGCTGTTTTGTGCCAGGCGTTTGGCCTGATCCTGGGTCATGCCCAGATGTTCGTGCAAGGCATGGAAGTTTTCGGTGACATAACCCCCGAAGTACGCCGGGTCATCGGAGTTCACCGTGACCTTCACGCCGCGCTCGAGCATGTCGAGGATGTTGTGCTGGGACATGTGATCGAACACGCAGAGTTTGGTGTTCGACAGCGGGCACACGGTCAGCGGGATCTGCTCGTCGATGATCCGCTGCATCAGGCGCTCGTCTTCGATGGCGCGAACGCCATGGTCGATGCGCTGGATTTTCAGCAGGTCGATGGCTTCCCAGATGTACTCCGGCGGGCCTTCTTCGCCAGCATGGGCGACGGTCAGGAAGCCTTCGTGACGGGCACGGTCGAACACGCGCTGGAACTTGCTCGGCGGGTGACCCATCTCGGAACTGTCCAGGCCCACGGCGACGAATGCATCGCGGAACGGCAGTGCCTGGTCGAGGGTTTTCTGCGCTTCGTCTTCGCTCAGGTGGCGCAGGAAGCTCAGGATCAAACCGCTGGTGATGCCCAGTTGCTGCTCGCCATCCTTCAGCGCGGCGGCGATGCCGTTGAGCACCACTTCGAACGGGATGCCACGGTCGGTGTGGGTCTGCGGATCGAAGAACGGTTCGGTGTGGATCACGTTCTGTTCTTTGCAGCGCAGCAGGTAGGCCCAGGTCAGGTCGTAGAAATCCTGGGAAGTGCGCAGCACGTCGGCGCCCTGGTAATACAGGTCGAGGAATTCCTGCAGGTTGTTGAAGGCGTAAGCCTTGCGCAGTGTCTCGACGTCGCTCCACGGCAGGGCGATCTTGTTGCGTTCGGCCAGGGCGAACAGCAGCTCGGGCTCCAGCGAGCCTTCGAGGTGCAGGTGCAGTTCGGCCTTGGGCAGGGCGTTGAGCCAGTCGTACATATTCTTTTCTCATCAGGTGCAATGACGGCATTCTACAGATGCGCGCCGAAACAATTGGCAAAACCTGACCAACCGATCCATCACACCGCTTCCTGCTCCCTTCGATAGGCGTAGGTATCGGCGAAGCGTGACAGCAGGAATTCGGCGCAGGTGGTGGTCGGATATTTCGCCGGATGCTGTGCGTCCTGGCAACCGGGCAGGCATTCGATACTCGTGTCCGGATGCGGCTCGGCGAAGAACGGCATCGAATAGCGATCCACGCCGAGCGGGCTGATGACCCGGTGCGGGGTCGAGCGATAACGGTCGTTGCTCCAGCGCGCCATCATGTCGCCGAGGTTGACCACGAACGTGCCGTCGATGGGCGGTGCGTCGATCCACTGGCCTTTTACGTTTCTCACCTGCAAGCCGCCGGCCGCGTCCTGATACAGCAGAGTGATACAGCCGTAATCGGTATGCGCACCGGCCCCCTGCTGTTCGGCGGAACTGGCGGTGTGACGCGGCGGGTAATGGATCATCCGCAGTACGCTGACCGGCTCGTTGAAGCGCGTGTCGAAGAAGTCGCGCTCGATGTCCAGTGCCAGGGTCATGGCTCGCAGCAGGGTTTGCGCGAGGGCCTGCATGTCGAGGTAGTGCTGCTCCATCAGCGTTTCCCAACCGGGAATGGCCGGATGGCGGTTGGGGCCGCGCAAGGGTTTTTCCGCCAGCACCTCGGGATGATCGGCCGGCAAGTGCAGACCCATGTCGAAGGTTTCCTTGAGGTCGCTGGGTTTGTCCGGGTCGAGCTGCTCGGTGGCGATGGCGCCGTAGCCGCGGTGATGGACAGTCTGGGTGATGTCGATCTTGAGTTTTTCTTCTGCCGGTTGCGCAAAGAAGCGCTGTGCGTGATCGAGCAGGGATTCGATTCGCTGCGCAGAAATCGGGTGACCCTTGATGTAGAAGAAGCCCCATTCGCGGCAGGCGTGGTCGATCTGTTCGGCGACGGCGGACCAAGCGTTCTGGTCGTCGGAGTAGAGCGGGCTGATGTCGATGATTGGAAGCTGATCCATACAAAATCCTTGAAAGGTAAAAGGGGGATCGTTCCCACGTCGAGGCGTCGAACCGTCCGCGTGGGAATGCCTCAATGGACGCTCCGCGTCCGCTTTGGCAGGGACGCGGAGCGTCCCGGGCTGCATTCCCACGCAGAGCGTGGGAACGATCAGGGTCAGGTCGGCGTCAGGTGGATTACTTCGGCATCTCGGCCTTCATGCCTTCGACGTAGTAGTTCATCGACGCCAGTTCCACATTGGTCGCGCTCACACCCGCCGGGATTTTCTCGACCCCGGCCTGATCCTTGATCGGCCCGGTGAACGGTTGCAAGGTGCCGCTCTTGATGTCCGCGATGATCTGCTCGGCTTCGGCCTTCACCGGCGCCGGCACCAGATCGCTGATCGGCAGTTCGACCGTGCCTTCCTTCAACCCGCCCCAGTAGTCCTGGGATTTCCAGTTGTGGTCGATCACGCTCTGGGTCGCCTGAATGTAGTGCGGTGCCCAGTCGTTGACGATCGAGGTCAGCACCGCTTTCGGGCCGAAGTGCGCCATGTCGGAAGCGTAGCCCACGGCATAGACGCCGCGCCGTTCGGCGGCCTGAATCGGCGCCGGGCTGTCGGTGTGCTGGAACACCACGTCCACGCCCTGGTCGATCAGCGCGTTGGCGGCGTCGGCCTCTTTACCCGGATCGAACCACGAATTGACCCACACCACTTTGATTTCGGTGCCAGGGTTGTACTTGTTCAGGGCCAGCTGGATGGCGTTGATGTCGCGGATCACTTCCGGGATCGGGAACGAGGCGACGTAGCCGATCTTCTTGGTCTTGGTCATTTTCGCCGCGAGGAAACCGCCGACGTAACGGCCTTCGTAGGTACGCGCGAGATAGGTGCCGAGGTTCTTGTCCTGTTTGTAGCCGGTGGCGTGTTCGAAGGTCACCTTGGGAAACTGTTTGGCGACTTTCACCGTCGGGTTCATGTAGCCGAAAGACGTGGTGAAGATCAGGTCGTAGTTGTCCTTGGCCATGTTGCGGATCACCCGCTCGGCATCGGCACCTTCGGCGACGTTCTCCACGTAGTTGGTGGTGATCTGCGTGCCGAGTTTTTCCGCCAGCGCCTTGCGCCCCTGTTCATGCTGATACGTCCAGCCGTGGTCGCCGATGGGGCCGATGTAGACGAAGCCGACTTTCAGTGGATCGGCGGCACTGGCGCTCAGGCTGAGGCCAAGGCCCATGGCGATGCACAGCAGTGTTTGCAGTGGACGTTTTTGCATGAACGCGAACTCCCTTTTGTTGTGTGTGGGGAGGGCAATGCAAAAGGCTGACCAAGCGGACAACAAATAGAGTTGAAATCGAGGCGAGGCCTTTGCGAGCAAGCTCGCTCCCACATGGGAGCACGATCACCCGTGGGAGCGTGCTTGCTCGCGATGAGGCCGCCAAGGCCAATAAAGTGCACCTGCCGAACCGGCTGCCATTCCGTGGTGCGCTAAGGTGTAACGAACTATTAGCGCCGCCCCGCAGTCAGTCACTCATTCGTCCCCAGCGCCCGCAGGCCCGCCATGCTCACGATCCTCAAGCAAGAAAGCTTTCTGCTGCTGGCCCTGATCGCCGCTCTCGTGGCCTATCCGCTGGAACACTGGTTGCTGCACAGTGGCCAGGTCGTCGCCTTGACCGGCGGGCTGGTATTGATCGCGTTTATCGTCGCCGCCTCGATGCGCGTCGCCCATCAGGCCGAATTGCTCGCGGAAAAAGTCGGCGACCCTTACGGCACGATGATCCTGACCCTCGCCGCCGTGCTGGTTGAAGTGGTGATCCTGGCGATCATGATGAGCAACGAAGCCTCGCCGACGCTGGTGCGCGACACGATCTATTCGGCGGTCATGCTCGACATCAACGGCATCCTCGGTCTCGCCGCATTGATGGGCGGGATCAAGCATGGCGAGCAGTCCTACAACGATGATTCGGCCCGCAGTTACAGCGTGATGATTCTCACCGCCATGGGTGTGTCGATGGTGGTACCGGAGTTCATTCCCGAGGCCGACTGGAAAATCTATTCGGCGTTCACCATCGGCGCGATGGTGGTGCTTTATACGTTGTTCCTGCGCATGCAGGTCGGCCCGCACAGCTACTTTTTCAGCTACAGCTACCCGGATAAACGCCGCAAGAAAGAGCCGGTGGAGCAGGAGCCGAAACCGGTCAGCCTGGCGCTGTCGATCGGCATTCTGGTGTTCGGTGTGGTGGTGATCGGCGCACTGGCCGAGGTGATGTCCAAGACCCTCGATCTGGGCCTGGAAGGGACGGGCGCACCGCCGGTGATCACGGCGATTCTGGTGGCGGCGATTTCGGCGGCGCCGGAGATCCTGACCGCGTTGCGCGCGGCGCTGGCCAATCGCATGCAGTCGGTGGTCAACATTGCGATGGGCGCGTCGTTGTCGACAGTGATCCTGACGGTGCCGGTGATGGAAGCGATGGCGCTCTACACCGGTCAGCCGTTTCAGATGGCGATGACCCCGGTGCAGACCGTGATGATCTTCATCACGCTGATCGTCAGCGCGATCAACCTCAATGACGGGGAGACCAATGCCATTGAGGGCATGACCCATTTTGTGTTGTTTGCGACGTTCATCATGTTGTCGCTGCTGGGGTTGTGATTGATCGTTCCCACGCTCTGCGTGGGAATGCCGCAAAGGACGCTCCGCGTCCTACGCTGGGACGCAGAGCGTCCCGGTATGCATTCCCACGCGGAGCGTGGGAACGATCAGAGGGGGGAGATCAGGTGCCGGCGATCAACTGGCGAGCCGCCTGGCTGTGATCGGCAATCAGGCCTTTGAGGTCCAGCCCCTCAACCTGCCCGTCAACCACGCGCCACTTGCCGCCGACCATCACGCGATCCGCGCGGTCCGCGCCGCACAACAGCAACGCCGAAATCGGGTCATGACTGCCGGAGAAGCGCAGTTCATCCAGCTTGAACAACGCCAGGTCCGCCTGCTTGCCAACCGCCAGTTCGCCGATGTCGGTACGACCCAACAGACTCGCCGAGCCCTTGGTCGCCCAACCCAGCACGCGTTCCGGGGTGATCTTCTCGGCGCCGTAACGCAGGCGCTGGATGTACAGGGCCTGGCGGGCTTCGAGGATCATGTTCGACGCATCGTTGGACGCCGAACCATCCACACCGAGACCGAACAGTGCGCCGGCATCAGTCAGGTCGATGCTCGGGCAGATGCCGGACGCCAGACGCATGTTCGAGCTCGGGCAATGGCAGATACCGGTGCCGGCCGCGCCGAGGCGGGCGATTTCGTCGGGGTTGAAGTGGATGCCGTGGGCCAGCCACGTGCGCGGGCCGAGCCAGCCGACGCTGTCCAGATAATCCACGGTGCGCAGGCCGAAGCGTTGCAGGCAGAAGTCTTCTTCGTCGAGGGTTTCGGCGAGGTGAGTATGCAGACGCACATCGAGTTTGTTCGCCAGTTCGGCGCTGGCGGACATGATTTCCGGGGTCACCGAGAACGGCGAGCACGGCGCCAGGGCGATCTGGATTTGCGCGCCGTCACCACGTTCGTGGTACTCGTGAATCAGCCGCTGGCTGTCGTCGAGAATCACCTGGCCTTCCTGCACGGTCTGCTGCGGAGGCAGGCCGCCATCCTTCTCGCCGAGGCTCATCGAACCGCGCGTGAGCATGGCGCGCATGCCCAGTTCGCGCACGGTTTCGACTTGCACGTCGATGGCGTTTTCCAGGCCATCCGGGAACAGGTAATGGTGGTCGGCAGCGGTGGTGCAACCCGACAACAGCAACTCGGCCAGCGCGACTTTGGTGGCGAGGGCGAGTTTTTCAGGCGTCAGGCGCGCCCACACCGGGTAGAGGGTTTTCAGCCACGGAAACAACGGCTGGTTGACCACCGGCGCCCAGGCGCGGGTCAGGGTCTGATAGAAGTGGTGGTGGGTGTTGATCAGGCCCGGCAGGATCACGTGTTCACGGGCGTCGAACACTTCATTGCACGGGGTCGACGGTTGCTGGCCGGCGCCGAGCACTTCGGTAATCACACCGTCTTGCAGCACCAGACCGCCACGGGCGTCGAGACCGTTGGCCGTGAAAATGGCGAGGGGATTTTTTAACCAGATACGGGTCGCAGGCATTGTGGCCGGCTCCTCTGAAAGTTGGGTTCAGGGTTGCCAGCTCAGTGTTGCCCTGTCTGCTGATCCAGGGTCGCCGCGAAGGACGAGGTGCGGAGTTTCGAACAAAATGTTGCGACGGGCAAGCCCAACCCGACCAGACACCGGGATAACCCTGTGGGAGTGAGCCCCCACAGGGTCCAGTGTTTACCAGGGAATGGTTTCACCCTTGTAGTTCACAAAGTGATGGCCGCCCTTGCCGGCAAACGCGTCCACCTGATCCACCAGGCCGCGGGTGCTGGTGTCGACGTCAATGTCGGCGCCTTCGCCGCCCATGTCGGTTTTCACCCAGCCCGGATGCAGCGACAGCACAGTCAGTTTCTGATCGCCCAACTGCGTGACGAAGCTGTTGGTCATCGAGTTCAGCGCCGCTTTGCTGGCCTTGTACAGCGCCAGTTCCGGCGCGTCGGGCATGGTCACGCTGCCGAGCACCGAACTCATGAACGCCAGCACGCCGCTGCCGTCGCGAATCTGCCCGACGAAACGCTGGGCCAGGTTGATCGGCGCCACGGCGTTGGTGAAGAACAACTGACCGACTTCCGCCAGCGTCGCGCCGCCCGGGGTCTGCACTTCAGGGCCTTTGACCCCGGCATTGACGAACAGCAGGTCGAAGGTCTCGCCCTTGAGTTGCTGGCTCAGGGCGATCACGGCTTGCTGGTCGTCCATGTCGAGTTTTTCGATCTGCACGTTGCCCAGTGATTTCAGCGCCTCGGCGTTCGCAGGATTGCGAACCGTGGCGGTGACTCGCCAGCCGTCGGCCAGCAGGGTTTTCACCAGACCCAGACCCAGGCCCCGGGAGGCGCCGATGATCAGTGCGTGCTTGGCAGGATTCAGTGCGGACATGATTGGCTTTCCTTGAAAGTTGAAAGATCACGGGTTCAATGGACAACGTTGACCGAGCCGATGCTGCAATTCCTGGCGCAGCTCACCGAGTTCAGCCATGCGGGTTTCGACCAGCTTGAGTTTGTCTTGCAGCAGTTGCGTGACGGTGGTGTCGGGGTTTGGCGATTGCCACAACGCGCCAACGCTGCTGCCGATCTCGCCAAGGGTAAAGCCCAGACGCTGCGCCGTTTTGATGTAGAGCACCAGTTGCACCATTTCCGGCGGATAGTCGCGATAACCGTTGGCGCTGCGTTGCGCCGCAATCAATCCGCGCTCCTCGTAGAAACGCAGCGTGTCACGGCTGACATCGCAGGTCTGGGCTAACTCACCGATGCGCATCTTGCAGGTCTCGAAAGTGTTTGACCCTGGAGCATACTCCAGGCTTTACCGTGATTGCTCCCTGAATTTTCGGAGCAAGGATGATGTGGACTTCAACGCAGTATCGACAGTTGGTGCGCGGCAGTGCCTGGTATGACTTGATCGTGACAGTGGCGTTTGTCACGCCATGGAGTTTTGCTGTGTTGCATGGGTTGTTGACGGCGTTGAGTCAGGCGCTGGAATTGCCCGGTGAGTTGCCGGCGTTCGAACCTGCGCATCTGTTGATGGCGAATCTGTTCGGTTCTGTGGTGTGCATGTGGTCGGTGCTGCGGATTCGTGATCCGCAGCCGGTTTATGGGCGCTATGACGCGGTGACGCGATTTCTGTTCGCGGCGTGGATGGCGTATGCCCTGGCCCACGGCGCCAGTTCGTTGGTGGTGGGTTTCCTGGTTCTCGAAGTGGCGTGGGGCATTGCTCAGGCGTTGCCTGTTCGGTCGCTGTCGCGGGCCGTCACGGCTTAATGTCCGGCTTGCCACGGCTGTCCCAGTGACACCGGCGCGTACAACCGTGTACGCACCGCATCCCGCGACAACAACACCAGCACCAGAATGGTTGCGACGTACGGCAGCATCGCCAGCAAGCTTGAAGGAATCGCCAGCCCCAACCCCTGCGCCACCAGGTGCAGGATGCTGGCGAGTCCGAACAGATACGCCCCGAGCAACAGTCGCCACACCCGCCAACTGGCGAACACCACCAGCGCGAGCGCGATCCAGCCACGCCCGGCGGTCATGTTCTCGGCCCACATCGGCGTGTACGCCAGCGACAGATAAGCCCCGGCCAGTCCGGCCATCGCCCCGCCGAACAATACGGCCAGCGTACGCACGGTCAGCACCGGCAAACCCATGGCACTGGCCGCATCAGGATTCTCGCCGACCGCTTGAATGATCAGCCCGATACGGCTTTTCACGATAACCCACGCCACCAGCGCAAACAGCGCGAACGACAGGTACACCAGCAGATCCTGGGCAAACAGCATGCGGCCGATCAGTGGGATTTCGCTCAAGTAAGGAATCGCCAGCGGCTCGAATCCCGCCAGCGGTTTGCCAACCCACGCAGCGCCGACAAAGGTCGACAGGCCCACACCAAAAATCGTCAGCGCCAGCCCGGTCGCCACCTGATTGGCGTTGAACACCAGCGCCACCAGGGCAAACAGCGACGACAACAGCATCCCGGCAAGCATCGCCAACACCACGCCCAGCCACAGGTTGCCGCTGTTGAACGCGACGATGAAACCGATCACCGCACCAAACAGCATCATCCCTTCCTGCCCGAGGTTGAGAACGCCGCTCTTTTCGCAGATCAGTTCACCCAGCGCCACCAGCAGCAGTGGCGTACCGCAACGCACCATGGCGTAGAAAACATTGCTCAGCAGATCGATGTCCATCACAGCGCTCCGGCGGTTACGGCGGTGGTTGAAGTGCGTCGGGCCCAGCGCAGGTTCAGTCGGGGTCGGTAGAGGATCAGCACGTCACAGGCCAGCAGGAAAAACAGCATCATTCCCTGAAACAACTGGGTGATCGCCTGCGGCAGGTTCAGCGTCATCTGCGCGCTCTCGCCGCCGATGTACAGCAGCGCCATCAACAGGCTGGAAAACAGAATGCCGATGGGATTGAGCCTGCCGAGAAACGCCACGGTGATCGCCGCATAGCCGTAGCCCGGCGAGACCTGCGGCACCAGTTGCCCGATCGGTCCGGTGACTTCGCAGACCCCGGCAAGTCCCGCCAATCCTCCGCTGATCAGCAGTGCGAGCCAGATCAGACGCTTCTCGCGAAACCCGGCAAATCCTGCCGCGCGTTTATCCAGCCCGAGCACTTTGATCTGGAAGCCGACAAAGCTTTTCTGCAACAACACCCACACCGCCACCAGCGCGAGCAGGGCGAAATACACCCCGGCGTGAACCCGACCATCCTCCATCAACAGCGGCAAGCGGCTGGCGTCGCCAAACATCGCCGACTCGGGAAAGTTGTACCCGGCCGGGTCCTTCAACGGCCCGTGGACGCAGAACAGCAGCAGGTTCAGCGCGATGTAATTGAGCATGATGCTGGTGAGGATTTCGTTGGCATTGAAGCGCGTGCGCAACCAGGCGGTTAGCCCGGCCCACGCGGCGCCGGCGAACGTGCCGGTGAGCAGGATCAACACCAAGGCCCAACGGCTCTGCATATCGATGATGTTCACCGCCAGCGCACTGCCGGCCAACGCACCGAGCAACAATTGACCTTCGGCGCCGATGTTCCAGATTCGCGCCTGATAGGCCACCGCCAGACCGAGGGCACAGAGCAGGATCGGCAACGCCTTGACCAATAATTCGGAGACGCCATACAAGTCGCTGACC
This sequence comes from Pseudomonas sp. GW821-FHT09E04, assembly GCF_059416185.1. Taxonomy (NCBI): domain Bacteria; kingdom Pseudomonadati; phylum Pseudomonadota; class Gammaproteobacteria; order Pseudomonadales; family Pseudomonadaceae; genus Pseudomonas; species Pseudomonas sp. GW821-FHT09E04. The sequence continues at coordinate 7,797 of NZ_JBWKOR010000005.1, read as the reverse complement.
GGCGCGATCAGCAAGGTGTGCAAGGTTTGCAGCGGATCATGACCGAGGGCGATGAACAGCAGCGAGCCACAACCGAGGGTCAGCACCGCCGCCAACAGCGGCGAGCACCACAGCATCAGGCGCGATTGCCGGCCACGGGGTTCGAGGGAAAGCAGCATGGGAAACTCCGTTAAACCGTGGCGGGTTGTGGTTGAGGGCTGTGGAACTGGCCGGCCATCCAGCCACCGACATCGCTGATTCGGGTTTGCACCGTGTCTTGCAGCGCCGACATTCGCCCGCCGCAGAGCGCACCCAGGCGGTCGCTGATCTGGAACAGTTCGTCGAGGTCTTCGGAAATCACCAGGATCGCCGCGCCGGCATCGCGCAGGGCGATCAGGGCGCGATGGATCACGGCCGCCGCGCCGACGTCCACGCCCCAGGTCGGGTGCGCCGCGATCAGCAGTTTCGGTTGCTGAAGAATTTCCCGACCGAGGATGAATTTCTGCAGGTTGCCGCCGGACAGGCTGCGGGCGGCAGTTTGGGTGTCCGGGGTTTTCACGCCGAAGCGCTGGATGATCAACTCGGCGAGGGATTCGACTTTGTTGCGCTCGATCAACCCGTGGCTGACCAGCCCTTGTTGAAAGGCTGTGAGCAGGGCGTTGTCCGCCAGGCTCAACTCCGGGACCGCGCCGTGCCCGAGGCGTTCGGCGGGGACGAAAGCCAGGCCGAGTTTGCGTCGCGCCTCCGGACGTAGATCAGCGACGGCGCGTTCTCGGAAACAGATGGTTTGCGCTGCATCGCGGGGCAGGATTTGCTCGCCGCTCAGCAGTGCCAGCAATTCATCCTGACCGTTGCCCGCCACACCGGCTATGCCGACGATTTCGCCGCTGCGCACTTGCAAGTCGATGTCGATCAACGAACAGCCGAACGGATCGGGGTTGTGCCAGTTCAATCCGCTGACCTGCAAAAATGTCGCGCCGCCACTGGTTTTCGGATACTCGCTGATCAATGCCGCCGACTCGCCGACCATCAGTTGCGCCAACTCTCGGTCGGAACATTCGGCCGGTACGCATTGCCCGGCCACCCGGCCGCTGCGCAGAACCGTGGCGCTGTGGCACAAGGCACGCACCTCGCCGAGTTTGTGGCTGATGAACAGAATGCTGCAGCCCTCGGCCGCGAGCCGGCGCAGGGTGATGAACAGTTCCTCGGCCTCCTGCGGCGTGAGCACTGAAGTCGGTTCGTCGAGAATCAGCAGGCGAATGTCCTGCATCAGGCAACGGACGATCTCCACTCGCTGGCGTTCGCCGATCGACAGGCTGTGGACAAGTCGCTCCGGTTCCAGCGCCATGCCGTAACGCCGGGACACCTCACGGATTTTCGGTTCAAGCTGTTTCGGCGTCCCGGCCGCCGGGCCCATCGCCAGCGCAATGTTCTGCGCCACGGTCAGGGTTTCGAACAGCGAGAAATGCTGGAACACCATGCCGATGCCCAACTGCCGGGCCTGGGCCGGGTTGCGCATGTTCACCGGTTGCCCTTGCCAGAGCATTTCACCCGAGTCGGCCTGGATGACGCCGTAGATGATCTTCATCAGCGTGCTTTTACCCGCGCCGTTTTCACCCAGCAGGGCGTGGATTTCACCGGGGGCGATGCTCAGATCGATGGCATCGTTGGCCAGACAACCGGGATAACGTTTGCTGATGCGGCGCAGTTGCAGGCGCGGGGTGGGCGTGGCGTTGTGCATGACAGGCTCGGCTTGCTTGGAGTTGTGCCTGTGGATAAAGCAATTTCCTGGCCATTGAGTCAGGAACCCGTCAGACCCTTGCCCGGCGACCCTTTGCGTAGAGCATCGAATGCAAAATTGCCCGGATGGGCAGCACCAATTGAGCGCAAAGCCGTTGATCAGGCTCCAGTTTTGTTCGTGAAAATCTGGTTAAAAAACGAGCAATACCGCCGGAGCCAAGCAGCACCTGCGGCTAAGGGAGTCATGAACGGGTTATCCACAGGTTGCTCCACAGTATTTGTGCGCAATCGGAAAACCTTGGCATAAGCGCATCGGTGCTATCTCCCAATGGCGATAAACAGATCTAACTGATTGTTTTTGCTTGGAATTAAACTTTTTTCACGTGGTTTGGGCGAAAAGTGAACAAATCGCGCAAAGCCACGTGACAGAAGGGTTACAGCGGTGTGTGCTCAGGTTATCCACAGTCGGGTGCACAGCTGATGTGGGCAACTCGGTGGAATAAGCGAATCGTGTCGTGCCCCGAAATATTGCAGGTGTTCAGCGCTGGAGCAGGATGCGTCCACGGCTGAGATCCGCCAGTTGGTTTTGCAGCAACGGGATCTGCGCTTCGCCCACTGCCAGCTGTAATTCGACACCGTTGGCGGTGAAGTTTTCCTCCACCACCAGACCGCCGAGATCCGCCACCCGCAACTTCACCAGCGCCAGTTCGGCAAACCCGCAGGCACAACGCAGGGGCACACGGCTGATCAGTTCGACTTTCGCTGCAGCTTGCAGGCACTTGTTGGCCCCGCCGCCATAGGCCCGGGCCAATCCGCCGGTGCCCAGTTGAATGCCGCCGTACCAGCGGATCACCAGTACTGCGACCTGATCGCAGTCCTGCGCTTCGATGGCCGCGAGAATCGGCCGTCCGGCCGTACCGCCCGGTTCGCCGTCGTCGTTGCTACGGTACTGATCACCGAGTTTCCATGCCCAGCAATTGTGCGACGCGTTCAAGTCGCTGTGCTGCTCGATGAAGGTTTGCGCGTCGGCAGGGCTGCCGATCGGTGCGGCGAAGGTGATGAAACGGCTTTTGCGAATCTCTTCGCGAAATTCGCAGAAGCCGCTGAGGGTGAATGGCATAAAACGACTTATATAGAAGAAGTGAGGCCGCAGCCTTTGAGGATGATGCGGATCAGGTTGGTGCCGGCGTCGTCCATGTCCTGTTTGGTCAATTTGCTGCGACCGGTCACTCGGCAGATCTGTGTGGCGAAGTCGGCGTAATGCTGCGTACTGCCCCACAAGAGGAAGATCAGGTGCACCGGATCCACCGGGTCCATCTTGCCGGCATCGATCCACGCCTGGAACACCGCGGCCCGGCCCTGGAACCAGGCGCGGTAGTCCTGGTTGAAATACTCGGTCAGGCATTCACCGCCGCTGATCACTTCCATCGCAAAGATCCGCGACGCTTGCGGCTGACGGCGGGAAAACTCCATTTTCGCGCGAATGTAGCGGGTCAGGGCTTCGGCCGGATCGTCCTCGGCGGTCAGGGTGTTGAAGGTGCTGTCCCACAGCTCGAGGATGTTGCTCAGCACCGCCACGTACAACCCGAGCTTGTTGGTGAAGTAGTAATGCAGATTCGCCTTGGGTAACCCGGCCTTGGTGGCGATGGTGTTCATGCTGGTGCCTTTGAACCCGTGACGGGCGAACTCGTCTTCGGCGGCTTTGATGATGGTCTCTTCGTTCTTCTGACGAATGCGGCTGGCAGGTTTGCCGCCGTGAGCGGGGACTTCAAAGGTCATAGGCACTTCCGGGTTTGTCTGTGGGGTGCAACCAGTTGCGTTGATAGCGCAACCATCGGCCTGCGACAAGCCCCGGGCGAATAAAACCCCGGTCGTCAGCGCGTGGCGGCCAGGCTTTCGAGAAAGCTTTCCAGCACCAGATGCGGACGCCGGCCTTTGCGGGTGACCGAGGCGAGGCTCAAATCATAGAAACGCGTGTTGGCCTTGAGCGCGCGCAGCCGCCCCTGTTGCACCCAGAGGCTGGCGTAATGATCCGGCAGATAGCCGATGTAACGCCCGGTCAGAATCAGGAACGCCATGCCTTCACGGTCGGAAGCGCTGGCCGTGCAATTGAGCGCCTGATAGTGCGCCTGTATCTCCGCCGGCAAACGGAAGGTCGGGGCGATGGCGTCCTGGCTGTTCAGGCGGTCGTCGTCCAGCTGTTTGTCATCGACATAAAACAACGGATGGCCGACCGCGCAATAAAGCAGCGAGCGTTCGCTGTACAGCGGCTGATATTCCAGCCCCGACAGCGCACTGGCCTGCGGCACCACGCCGACATGCAGGCGACCGTCGAGCACACCTTGTTCGACTTCATTGGGGGCGATCATGCGGATCTGGATCTGCACGTCCGGCCCGCGCTCTTTCAACTGTGCGAGCGCGTGGGTGATGCGCATGTGGGGCAGGGTGACGAGGTTGTCGGTCAGACCGATGATCAGCTCGCCGCGCAAGTGCTGGTGCAGGCCGTTGACCTCGGTGCGGAAACTTTCCAGCGCACTTAAAAGCTGCAGCGCCGATTGATAGACCTCGCGACCTTCTTCGGTCAGGGAGAAACCGGCGCGCCCGCGCTGGCACAGACGCAGGCCCAGGCGTTGTTCGAGATCGCTCATTTGCTGGCTGATCGCCGAGCGACCGATGCCGAGCACGGTTTCCGCTGCGGAGAAGCCGCCGCACTCGACCACACTGCGAAAAATCCGTAGCAGGCGAATGTCAAAGTCACTGACCTGGGCCAGTGGATCGGGGCGGCGGCTGCTCATGCTGTTGTTCTCATTGTTTAGCAGGGTTCTAACTGAAGGTTAGAAAAGTTGGATTTCACCGACTTTATCCCCGTGGCAATTTAGCTGCAACAACGCTTTCTATCTCCCTGAAGCTTATTGCCCTGCGAGGTTTTGCCCGATGAACATGCCTGAAAACGCGTCGTCGCCACTGGCCAGCCAACTGAAGCTGGACGCGCACTGGATGCCGTACACCGCCAACCGCAACTTCCAGCGCGACCCGCGTCTGATCGTCGGTGCCGAAGGCAGCTGGCTGATCGACGACAAGGGCCGCAAGGTGTACGACTCGCTGTCCGGTCTGTGGACCTGCGGCGCCGGGCATACCCGCAAGGAAATCCAGGAAGCGGTGGCCAAACAGTTGGGCACCCTCGATTACTCGCCGGGCTTCCAGTACGGTCACCCGCTGTCGTTCCAACTGGCCGAGAAAATCACCGAGCTGACTCCGGGCAACCTGAATCACGTGTTCTTCACTGACTCCGGTTCCGAGTGCGCCGATACCGCGGTGAAAATGGTCCGTGCCTACTGGCGTCTGAAAGGTCAGTCGACCAAGACCAAAATGATCGGCCGTGCCCGTGGCTACCACGGTGTGAACATCGCCGGCACCAGCCTCGGCGGCGTCAACGGTAACCGCAAGCTGTTCGGTCAGGCGATGATGGATGTCGATCACCTGCCGCACACCTTGCTGGCGAGCAATGCCTTCTCCCGTGGCATGCCGGAGCAGGGTGGTATCGCCCTGGCCGATGAGCTGCTGAAGCTGATCGAACTGCACGATGCTTCGAACATCGCTGCGGTGTTCGTTGAACCACTGGCTGGTTCCGCTGGCGTACTGGTGCCGCCACAGGGCTACCTCAAGCGCCTGCGCGAAATCTGCGATCAGCACAGCATCCTGCTGGTGTTCGACGAAGTGATCACCGGTTTCGGCCGTACCGGCAACATGTTCGGTGCCGACACCTTTGGCGTGACCCCGGACCTGATGTGCATCGCCAAGCAAGTCACCAACGGCGCGATCCCGATGGGCGCGGTGATTGCCAGCTCCGAGATCTACCAGACCTTCATGAACCAGCCGACCCCGGAATACGCCGTGGAATTCCCGCACGGCTATACCTATTCCGCGCACCCGGTGGCTTGCGCCGCTGGCCTGGCGGCACTCGACCTGCTGCAAAAGGAAAATCTGGTACAGAGCGTGGCCGAAGTCGCACCGCATTTCGAAAATGCCCTGCATGGTCTGAAAGGTGCGAAGAACGTCATCGACATTCGTAACTATGGTCTGGCCGGTGCGATCCAGATCGCGGGTCGTGACGGCGACGCCATCGTGCGTCCATTCGAAGCCGGTATGGCGTTGTGGAAAGCCGGGTTCTACGTGCGCTTCGGCGGCGACACCCTGCAGTTCGGCCCAACCTTCAACAGCAAGCCGCAAGACCTTGATCGTCTGTTCGACGCGGTCGGCGAAGTGCTGAACAAGCTCGACTGATTTTTCCTTCTATATAGATACGCCAATAGCAGGCGCCCCTCGCGGGCGTCTGCGCACAAGAATTCAGGAGTTCCCCGATGAGCGTTATCCCGCATTTGATCAATGGCGAACTGGTGACCGAGAACGGTCGCGCAGTTGATGTGTTCAACCCTTCCACCGGTCAGGCTATCCACAAGCTGCCGCTGGCCAGCCGCGAAACCATCCAGCACGCCATCGATGCCGCCAAGGCTGCGTTCCCGGCCTGGCGCAACACGCCACCGGCCAAACGCGCCCAGGTGATGTTCCGCTTCAAGCAGCTGCTGGAGCAGAACGAAGCGCGCATCTCGCAATTGATCAGTGAAGAACATGGCAAGACGCTGGAAGATGCTGCCGGTGAGCTGAAGCGTGGTATCGAGAACGTTGAGTTCGCCTGCGCAGCGCCGGAAATTCTCAAGGGCGAATACAGCCGTAACGTCGGCCCGAACATCGATGCCTGGTCTGACTTCCAGCCGCTGGGCGTGGTGGCCGGCATCACGCCGTTCAACTTCCCGGCGATGGTGCCGCTGTGGATGTATCCGCTGGCGATCGTTTGCGGTAACTGCTTCATCCTCAAGCCGTCCGAGCGTGATCCAAGCTCGACCCTGCTGATCGCTCAACTGCTGCTGGAAGCCGGTCTGCCGAAAGGCGTGCTGAGTGTCGTGCACGGTGACAAGACTGCGGTGGACGCGCTGATCGAAGCGCCGGAAGTCAAAGCGCTGAGCTTCGTGGGTTCGACGCCGATTGCCGAATACATCTATTCCGAAGGCACCAAGCGTGGCAAACGCGTGCAGGCTCTGGGCGGCGCGAAGAACCACGCAGTACTGATGCCGGATGCGGATCTGGACAACGCGGTCAGCGCATTGATGGGCGCTGCTTACGGTTCCTGCGGCGAGCGCTGCATGGCGATTTCGGTGGCCGTGTGTGTGGGCGACCAGGTAGCCGACGCACTGGTGGCCAAACTGGTTCCACAGATCAAGGCGCTGAAAATCGGTGCCGGTACTTCGTGTGGTCTGGACATGGGGCCGCTGGTCACCGGTCAGGCGCGCGACAAGGTCAGCGGTTATGTCGAAGATGGCGTGGCGGCGGGCGCGACCCTGGTGGTCGATGGTCGTGGCCTGAGCGTGCCAGGTCATGAGGAAGGCTTCTTCCTGGGTGGCTGCCTGTTCGACAACGTCACCCCTGAGATGCGCATCTATAAAGAAGAGATCTTCGGGCCGGTGCTGTGCGTCGTTCGGGTGAACAGCCTGGAAGAGGCAATGCAACTGATCAACGATCACGAATACGGCAACGGCACCTGCATCTTCACCCGTGACGGTGAGGCGGCACGTCTGTTCTGTGACGAGATTGAAGTCGGCATGGTCGGTGTCAACGTACCGCTGCCAGTGCCGGTGGCTTACCACAGCTTCGGCGGCTGGAAGCGTTCGCTGTTCGGCGACCTGCATGCCTATGGTCCGGATGGCGTGCGCTTCTACACGCGTCGCAAGGCGATCACCCAGCGCTGGCCGCAGCGTGCGAGCCATGAGGCTTCGCAATTCGCTTTCCCTAGCTTGTAAGTAGAAGGGCAATGCAAAGAAGGCCGACCTTTTAAGGTCGGCCTTTGCGTTTCAGGGCTTTTTTGACCGATATGACAGATTTATGAAAATAGAGGTTGACGGCAGATTCTGGAGGCCTATAATTCGCCCCACTTCCGGCGCAGTCAAAACGAAAAACTCCTTGAAACTCAATGAGTTACGCAGTTTTCGACAGCGGCTTGCTTCAGGTCATCGAAGCCTGGAA